>NZ_CP116221.1:0-600000 GCF_023556315.2 Psychroserpens ponticola
GAGATGTAATGTTTACGATCGCTTTTCCATCACCAGAAAATATTGGACTATCAATGTTTACTGCTCTAGGCTTATCGTAAGTGTCCTTATAATCTGAAGGGTTTTTGGCGTATTCCTTTAAGTAGTTAGGTTTGTCTTTAATGCCCTCAATAGCATTCGTTTTTATTTGATAAGTCTCACCAGTTTTCAAATTTAAAATCCAAGATTCATAAGTGTATTGGTCGCTTCCGACTTTTGGTCTTGCATTTAAATCTTTTATGTAACCACTTTCGGTAACATAATCAGGTACAGTTGTATTTTTATTTTTTGGTGAAGTATACAAACCGTAAATAACATATTTTAAATCTGCTGAAATATTTAAATCAAATAAGTTTTTGTCACCTAAATATACCGTTTCAGGACGCTCTAAAGTCGTTTGCTCTTTTCTGTACTTTTGAGCTTCAGTTTCGTTTTTACGTTTTTCAAGAATATTAAAATATTGTAATTGGTCGTCTTCTAACCATTGGTCTTGTGCATTCAGTTTTGCTTCAGATTTATCTTTTCCACTTTTAAAATTAGTAAGCTGTGTTGTTGTACCTTCATTAATATGCCATTGGTATAAATTATTATCTAGTTCATAAATAATAGATTTTTGATCACCAGAAAACACAGGGTTAGACTCTCTAGCATTAGTATTGGTAATTCGTTTTTTGCTGTAGTTAGTTGTATTCATTAAAAACAAATCCCCTTCTTTTTGGTAAACCATCCACTGCTTGTCTTTAGAATATATACCAGCATTTGTTTTTTGTTTGAGATCATCAAAAGTCAGTTTGCTTGTTTTTTTAGAAACAATATCAACGCGATAAGTAGAACGAATAGTATCCTTGTTTGGGTTCCAACTGAAATAAATGTCTTTACTATCATCAGACCAACTTACATCAGTAGGTAAATAACCAACAAAGTCTTCACCTTGCATGATTTGATCTATGGTAAGTTTTGAATCGTTTTGAACCTGAGCAAAACTTAATTTTGTAATTAAAAGTAGTAGGAAAATTGAGGGTAATTTCATTGGAGAATATTAAATGGGTTATTTTTGCCCTAAGTTAAAGTATTTCATAATAAGTACGAAATGAGATGAGAAAAGATATTGAAATCCCTGAGGTTAAAGACGTTTTTGTAGCAGTAGTTCAAGAGCAGCATCCAGAATACAAAACTGATGATTGGAACGCGTATATCATTAATAATAAAGATGTTGATCTAGACACCGTTTTAATTGTTTCAAATGGCTATTCTGAAAAAAAGATTACGCCAACCATGCGTCATACTATAAAGTTATTACCTGCAAGAAGCTATGCAAAAATAGAGTTTATGCAGAATGATGTTTTAGAACTTAACAACGAGTTTAAAGTCACTTTTTTTGAAGGCAATCAAATGTTGGATAAGTCATATCTATTCCGAAAGAATACTATTAATACTAAAGCGTTACAAAGCATTCCTTTAATGCAGTTGAAAGGTGTTTTAGTGAAATAGTAGTCGTTAGCTCTTTGCCTTTTGCTAATAGCGAAAGGCAAAGAGCTAAAAGCTAATAATTAATCCAACTTATCCGTCAGTTTTTTAAATACTTGTTTAGGATCTTTATTTTCATATAAAATAGCGTAAACTGCTTCAATGATTGGCAATCTTGTCTTTTTTGCATTTTTAAGATTGATTTCATGGGCACTTTTTGTTGCATAATAGCCTTCAGCAACCATACTCATTTCCATTTGAGCAGATTTAACAGTGTAGCCTTTGCCTATCATATTTCCAAACATACGATTACGTGAAAATGTAGAATATCCAGTTACTAATAAATCACCTAGATAAGCTGAATTATTAATATTTCGTTTCATCTTATGCATCTTTTTAATAAAACGCTTCATCTCACGAATGGCATTACTCATCAATACGCTTTGAAAATTATCTCCATAGCCCAATCCATGAGCCATGCCTGCTGCAATAGCATAAATGTTTTTTAACATTACAGCATATTCAGTACCAATAATATCATCACTGATTTTTGTTTTGATATAATCACTAGATAATACATCTGCAATAGCTTGTGCTTTTTCAGCATCTGCACAAGAAATGGTTAAATAAGATAAACGTTCAAGTGCGACCTCTTCAGCATGACATGGTCCTGCAATAACAGCAATATTTTCAAATGGAATCTTATAAATGTCATGAAAATGTTCACCAACCAATAATCCAGATTGTGGCATAATTCCTTTAACAGCTGAAACTATAGTTTTTTGAGAAATATCTACCTTGAGTTTTTCTAATTCTGAATGCATAAAAGCAGAAGGAATTACAAAAATCAAAACATCTGCCCATTCAGCCAATTCATTAATGTCATTGCTTAATTTGAGTTGATCAATTTTAAATTCTACCGAACTTAAATAACTAGGATTGTGTTGTTCTTTTAGTAAATGCTCTTTAGTATACACGCTTCGCATATACCAACCAACTTCATCTAAATTTTCACAAAGCATCTTTACAATAGCTGTTGCCCAACTTCCTGCCCCAAAAACGGCATATTTTAAAGGTTGATTCATAAACGGATCGTCAAATTTTTAGTTATTCAAAAATACACAAAATATAGAGACTTTTATTTTTGGCACGCGTTTTGGATTACTTGATATAGTAAACCAAAAAACTAAAGATTATGAAAACGATAAAAATACTTTTAGGCTTTGTGCTTAGCGCAACACTTTTTACGTCTTGTTATACCGAAGAGGTAATTGTTAACGATTTTGATAATCAACCTGGTATTTCTTTACATCAGTTATTGAGCTCCTATGAACTTTGGTATGTAGATGTCAATCAAACACTAGGACCAGGAGAAACCCCTTTTCTACAAATTGCATTTACGGTATCATTTAGAAACGGATTGGTGTATGCGAATAATAATTTGGTAGGGTTTGGAAATCAAGGAAATGGATATGGTATTGATGTTGGGACTTACGATGCATATAATATGATTTTAGATATTAATCATGACATCGATGGTTATGAAACTTTTGATGTCTATCAAATAGACAATAACACAATTGAATTATATAACCCTTTTAATGACACATCTTATTTTTTAAATGGCTACCAAAGAAGCAATTTTGATTATGATTATGTGTTTTATGATAACATTCATTATTTCCTTCAAGAATATGAAGCTTGGGATAAAACATATACAAGTCAAATGGGAATGCTAAATGAATTTGACAATGAAAATTATTTGCAGTTTTTAGCTGGAGGAAATGATTCTGAATTTAGAAGTTCTCAAGACGCAAACATTGGAAATCCAGATAATATTTACTGGGATTATTCAGGGATTTATGGCGTTGGAAATATGAGTAATAATATGTACTTAAAAACATTAACATTAGATTATGACTTTTTTGACAATGAATTCTTCGAATTGAGCGTTATAAATGACCAAAGAATAGAATTGTACCACCCAACATCTAATACTGTTTATGAATTTACAGGAAGAGGATACATACAATTTTTACGTGAGACTGATGCCGAAGGAAGAAAAATTGAAGGGAAAAAAGAACTTAAAAAGCGTAAGCAGAAAACCGCTAAAAAAGATAACCCAAGGGTAAACAAAAGGAGCTAAATTTTGGTTGGTTATTTAGCCCAGAAACGTCCACCTCATTTATTTGAGTTGGGCGTTTTCTTTTTGTGACTTTTTAAAAATGAAGGTGTCTAAAGAATAGATATAAAAGATATCTTTATCTTTGATAATTAACTATTAACATTAAAACAATATCACATTATGGGATTATTTTCATTTATTAAAAACGCTGGAGCTAAAGTTTTCGGAATTGGTAAAACTACAGAAGAAGAGGCAGCAGAAGCTAGAGCAGCAGCAAATGCTAAAGCAGCAGTTGAAGAATTAAGAATAGAGGAAGCAGCAGCTAGAAATCTTGAAGGAACAATTAACGATTTACAATTACAAGTTGAAGGATTAAGAATATTTGTTGACGATGATATGGCTAGGATTTCTGGAATGGCTTACAATCAAGCTACAAGAGAAAAAGTTATTTTAGTTGTTGGAAACACATTAGGAATAGCTACAGTTGACGATCAAATGACCGTTGAGCACACAGAACCTGAAGCTCAATTTCATACTGTTGCAAGTGGTGATACATTAGGTAAAATAGCAAAAAACTATTATGGTAATGCTATGAAATACCCTGTAATTTTTGAAGCTAATAAGCCAATGCTTACAGATCCTGATAAAATTTATCCTGGTCAAGTACTACGTATTCCACATTTGAATTCATAACATGAATAAAATAAAAAAGCGCAACTATTAGTTGCGCTTTTTTTGTTTCTTGAATATCATTTCGAGTATAGCCAAGAAATCTAGCTAAATTCTTTACTTCACTTTTTCTTTAAAACCTTTTCTAAAGCTTCAAAATCATAAGGTTTTGCTAGTATAGTTTTGTTTTTATCTAACAACACATAAGTTGGTGTAGCTTCAACGCCATAAGCATTTGAGATCGGATTATCCCATTTTTCTAACCCTAGAACATGTATAAAATCGGGATATTCAGAAATGGATTTTTGCCAACTTTCTGCTTCGTCCTCAAGACCAATAGCAACCACTTTTAAGTTTGGGTTTGAAGCTAGAATCATTTTTACTTTTGGTAATTCGTCAAGACAATGTCCGCAAGTACTACTCCAAAAAATCACTAAGTATTGCTCAGCAATTTCTAAATCGTGAAGTGTTGTTGCTATCGTTTCATCATTTTTACTAATGGCCAAATCAAAGTTTTGAGCTTTTCTACCAATCTGATTCTTTTGGTATGTTTCAATCCCTTCAGTAAGACTTATATAGTTCCCAATTTTAGACAATTCCATTAAGTACGTATCAGAAATATAATTTGCTACTTCAGGATTGTCTATGTCTTTAAAACGACTCCAAACCATTTCTAGAAGCATTGTTTTTATGTTTAAATCGCCTTCGCTAATTTTAGTTACCACATAATCTACATTTGCTTTATATGTGTCATTTGTAGTATTTGGAGACATTCCGAAAATGTATGCTAATACACGATCGACAAGAAAATCTGAACTTTGTAGTAATTCATCACTAAAATCGACATGAGATAAAAAAGTGTGTTTTAAGTTTGAAGAGTATGTGGATACATCTTCATAAACTTCTGGAATATAAGGTGTATTTGCTTTAATAAATGTAGAAGCCAATGTTCCTTCTGAAGCCTCTTCAAAAGCAATTTGTGTGTCTTTTAAAGTTTTAAAAATATCGTGAAACCCTTTTTTGTCAATGTTTTTTTGTGTGTAATAATTGCTAATGGTTCTATTCACCATTTCCATACTGTTTGTATATGACGACCATAATTTATTCTCATTACTGTCGGTAAATTCCAAACCTTTTTCAATGCTGAATGTAAATGAGACACTTTCTTTACCATTATAAATAAGATTAAAATTATTTTCTTCTGGTGGAAGTGCATAAACAATTTTATAAATTCCTGAAGTTATTGAAGAATCTAATGCTATTGTAAACTTGCCATTCTCTTCAATTTTTGCTCTATCTACATAATTTGAACCACTTGGAGTTGCATGATATAAAAAGGCATACGTATAATCTGATGCTGGCTCAAATGTACCATTGATGCTATGTTGAGAAAACATGCTTAATGGAATTAATAAAAAGAATACATATAAATATCTCATAGTTATCATTTAATTAAAGTGAAACAATTCCTATTTCACAAGCATTATGAATTCAAATATTAAGCCAAATATCTGAATTTTATTGTTTCGATTTGTTTTTTGACCGGATACTTTCAATGACTACTGTTGAAATTATGAGTGTTCCACCAATAAAAGTATTCCACGAAGGAATTTCATTAAGAAACAAAAATGCAATTATGATTCCGAAAACAGGTTGCGTACTTGAAATAATACTAGCTGTACTGGCTTTAAAATAGTTTAAACTATTCACAAATAAAGTGTGACCTATGGCTGTTGTTAGTAAGGCTAAAATTAAAACATAAGGATATTGAGTTTCAATGGCAGAAGTATCCATTATATATAAGAATGGCACCAAAATAACAGACAGAATTAATACCTGGTAAAACATCAACATGCTACCATTATATTTTGGCACTTGTTGTTTCAACATTAAGGTTCTAATGGCATAACAAACTGCTGAAAGTATTCCGAATAAAATGCCTTGTAACGATGTGCTTTCCAAATTAAATTCTGGTGCTAAAAAGTAAATTCCAAGCAATACTAAACCACCAAGTAAAATGTGAATTGGGTCAAACTTCACTTTTGAAAATAATGGTTCTAAAAAAGCAGTTATCAAAGGAAATGTAAATAATGATAACATCCCAATAGCCACATTTGACACTTTTAAGGCATAGAAATAAGTAATCCAATGGCCACCTAAAAAAACAGCAGAAATAATAAAAGTGAGTGTATCAGAACCAGTATAGATCTTGAGTTTAATCTTTTTGTATTTACAAAACACAAATATAAAAACGGAAGCTAAAGCACATCTCCACCAAATAATTACTGGAATTGGCATATCTATATATTTTCCTAAAGCTCCAGATGTACTAATAAAGATAGTAGCTACAGTTAACCAGAGCACATGATTTAGATGTGCATTTTTCATATGTCTTGAAGTCTGCTTAACGCTTGCTTAACCGATTTTATCTGTTCAAAAGTTAATAGTAAACGCAAACCATTTCTAGTTTGTTTTTCTTTCATTTTACAATCTTTTGGTCTTGTTTGAACATACGCTAAGACTTTTGTAAAGTTGGCACTTTGGTAAAACGGACTTTGTTGATCGTTGATAAAATAACCAACTAAGCGGCCTTTTTTCATAATGATTTTTTCTAATCCGATTTTTGTAGCAATCCATTTTACACGAACACTGTTTAATAAATCTATCACCTGAATTGGCAGTTCTCCAAAGCGATCAATAATTTCGGTTTCAAAAACTTTCAACTCTGCTTCGGTTTTAAGTGTGTTGAGTTTGGTGTAAAGATTCAAACGTTCAGTAATATTATTGACATAGTTATCTGGAAATAGTAATTCGAAATCCGTATCAATTGTAATATCTTTAACGTAATCTTTCTCTTTTCCGTCGTCTTGATATAAGTCTTTAAACTCGTTTTCTTTCAGTTCTTCAATGGCTTCATTTAGTATTTTCTGATACGTATCAAAACCAATATCATTGATAAATCCACTTTGTTCTCCTCCTAATAAATCACCTGCACCACGAATTTCCAAATCTTTCATCGCGATATTGAAACCGCTTCCTAGCTCAGTAAATTGTTCAAGAGCAGTAATTCGTTTTCGTGCATCATTAGTCATTGCCGAATATTCGGGAGTGATAAAATAACAAAAGGCCTTTTTGTTACTTCTACCAACACGACCACGCATTTGGTGCAAGTCGCTCAATCCAAAATTATTCGCATTATTAATAAAAATAGTATTGGCATTTGGAACATCAAGACCACTTTCAACAATTGTAGTACTTACTAAAACATCAAACTCACCATTCATAAAGGCTAACATCAAATGTTCTAGTTTTTTGCCTTCCATTTGTCCATGACCAATACCAATTTTGGCATCAGGAACTAAACGCTGAATCATTCCAGCAACCTCCTTAATATTTTCAATTCGGTTATGAATAAAGAAAATTTGACCACCACGTTGAATTTCATAAGTCACAGCATCTCTAATGGTTTCTTCACTAAAACGAATCACATTGCTTTCAATAGGATAGCGATTAGGTGGAGCAGTTGTAATTACTGATAAATCTCGAGCAGCCATTAAACTAAATTGAAGCGTTCTTGGAATTGGAGTAGCAGTCAATGTCAAGACATCCACATTATCTTTTAGCGTTTTTAGTTTTTCTTTAACTGCGACACCAAACTTTTGTTCTTCATCAACAATTAGCAAGCCTAAATCCTTGAATTTCACTTTTTTATTGACTAGTTGATGTGTTCCAATGATGATATCCACATGACCTTTTTCTAGTTTCTCAATTGTTTCTCTTTTTTCTTTAGCGGTTCTAAAACGGTTGAGATAATCAACAGTAACTGGAAAATCTTTGAGTCGTTCGCTAATTGTTTTGTTGTGTTGATACGCAAGAATTGTCGTAGGTACTAAAATTGCTACTTGTTTTCCGTTGTCTACGGCTTTAAAAGCTGCACGAATAGCGACTTCAGTTTTACCAAAACCTACATCACCACAAACGAGGCGATCCATAGGACGTTCACTTTCCATATCTGCTTTAATATCTGCAGTAGATGTGATTTGATCTGGAGTATCTTCATAAATAAAAGACGCTTCTAACTCATGCTGTAGATAACTATCAGGTTTGTATTGATAGCCTTTTTCTAGTTTGCGTTTTGCATAGACTTTAATAAGATTGAAAGCAATTTCCTTAACTCTAGACTTTGTTTTTTGCTTAAGGGTTTTCCAAGCCTTGCTTCCAAGTTTATACACTTTTGGAGGCTTACCATCTTTACCATTAAACTTGGTGATTTTATGTAGCGAATGAATGCTTAAATACAACACGTCACGCTCACCATATACTAATTTAATAGCTTCTTGTTTTTTGCCTTCTACATCAATTTTTTGAAGTCCACCAAATTTTCCAATTCCATGATCGATATGTGTTACATAATCTCCAATATCTAAATTGGTGAGTTCTTTAAGTGTAATGGCTTGCTTTTTGGCGTAGCCATTTTTAAGATGAAATTTATGGTAACGTTCAAAGATTTGATGATCTGTGTAGCATGTAATTTTTTGATCATGATCTATGAATCCTTGATATAAGGATAGCACAACTGTTTTGTAATGTACATCTTCTTCAACATCTTCAAAAATATCATGAAATCGTTTTGCTTGTTGTTCGCTTACGCAAGCTATGTAGTTTGTATATCCCTTATCATGATTATTGTTAAGGTCTTCAATTAATAAATTGAATTGTTTGTTAAATGATGGTTGAGGGGAGGTTTTAAACTCAATTAATTTTGAAGCTTGATTGCTGAACGAAGTCGAAGGACCAAATTCAACCAAACTAAAATCGATAAGTTGACGTTTCAGTAATTCTGAATTACAAAATAGCTCTTCAGGTTCTGAATGTTTTAATTCTGATGATAGCGCTTTGAAAGTGTCTTCTGCTTTTCCGAAGAACGCATCAATTCTGGAAAAGAGTAAGTCAGTATTTTTTGAAAATACTACAGTTTTTTGTGCGATATATTTCAGGAAACTTTGTCTGTTTTCTTCTAAAAATTTATTTGCAACATTAGGAATGATGCCAATTTTTTTGATTTGTTCTGTAGAGAGTTGTGTTTCTACATCGAAGGTTCTAATGCTATCTACTTCATCACCAAAAAACTCGATACGATAAGGTTCATCATGAGAAAATGAGAAGACATCAACAATACCACCACGAACAGAAAATTCTCCAGGTTCGGTTACAAAATCAACACGTTTAAATTTGTATTCAAATAAGACTTCATTAACAAAATCGAGAGATAACTCATCACCAACAGAAATCTTTAAAGTATTCTTTTCCAGTTCACGACGCGTAACTACTTTTTCGAACAGCGCATCAGGATAAGTGACAATAATCGCTGGTTTTTTACGAGAGTTAATTCGGTTTAAAACTTCTGCTCTTAATAAGACATTTGCATTATCGGTTTCTTCAATTTGATATGGTCTTCGATAACTTCCAGGATAAAATAGGACATCCTTATCATTAAGTAGCATTTCTAAATCATTGAGATAAAAAGCTGCTTCTTCTTTATCATTAAATATCAATAAAAAAGGAAGGTCACAAGCTTTAAATGCTTCACTAATAACTAAGGATAATGAGGAGCCAACTAAACCTTTTATGTGTGATTTTGCTCCAGTTTGAACAATAGTAGTCTGCAGATTTTGCATTTGCAAAGCCTGTGCATACGTTTGCGAGAGAATGGTTTTACTCAAGACATTTTATTTTATGCAAATATAAAATTTTTGTATCATCTAGTATTGTTAAAATGTTTTAATAAAACTATCTTTGTGCCACTAAAAATCAAAACCTATGTCATTTTCAGAATTATTTGAAAGCGGATTTAAGAAGCGTAATGAGGATCATTTCGCAGCAATTGTTAGAGTTGCTATGAGCGATGGTGTTATAACTGATGCTGAAAAAGCTTTTTTAGATCGTTTAGCTACACGATTAGATATTACAGAACACGATTATAAAGAAATATTAAAAGACTATCAAAATCATCCAATAAATGCACCTCATTCTTACGATCATAGATTAGAGCGTTTATATGATTTATCACGTATGGTTTGGGCAGATGACCTTGAAGGACCAAATCAGCATTGGCTTTTAGAAAAGCTTTGTGTTGGTTTAGGATTTCATGCTCAAAATGTAAAGTATATTGCAGACAAAGCTCTAGCACTTGCATATGAAAAAGTAGATGCTGATACGTTTATTGAAGAAATGAAAAACATGAATAAGTAATAGTTTATTACTCATAAAAAATTGAAAAGGCAACCTATATTAGGTTGCTTTTTTTATGCATTACGCATAAATTCTTCGGCTTTTGAAACCATGTTTTTACTTCCACAAATAAAAGGAACACGTTGGTGGAGTTCGGTAGGTTTAATATCCATGATTCTCGTAAATCCATCACTAGCTTTACCATTAGCTTGTTCTGCTAAGAAAGCCATCGGATTACATTCGTAAAGTAAACGTAATTTACCATTAGAATTCATCGAGCTTTTAGGATACATATAAATACCACCTTTAATCATGTTTCTATGAAAATCAGAAACTAGTGATCCAATATATCTACTTGTATAAGGTCTGTCTCCTTCTTCTTGTTGGCAGTATTTGATGTAATTCTTAATGCCTTGCGGAAAGTGGATGTAATTTCCTTCATTTACTGAATAAATTTTCCCATCTTCTGGGAATTGCATATCAGGATGTGATAGATAGAATGTTCCAATTGCAGGATTCAATGTAAATCCGTTTACACCATGACCAGTTGTGTAAACTAACATCGTTGAGGTTCCGTAAACCACATATCCAGCAGCTACTTGCTGATTTCCTTTTTGAAGAAAATCTTCAATTGTAACAGGAGTTCCTACTGGAGTTACACGTCTGTAAATTGAAAAAATAGTTCCTACAGAAACATTTACATCAATGTTAGACGAACCATCTAAAGGGTCAATTAGAACAATATATTTATTTTGGTGGTTTTCATCTTGACTATTGATTGATATAAAATCGTCTTCTTCCTCACTTGCAATTCCGCAAACAATATTTCGTTTAGTCATCGTTTGAATAAACTTATCATTAGCATAAACATCAAGTTTTTGTTGATCTTCACCTTGTATATTTGTGTCACCAGCAGTGCCAATAATATCAACCAAACCAGCTTTGTTTACTTCGTGATTAACTACTTTTGCAGCCAATCGAATAGAATTTATAAGTCTAGATAATTCTCCAGATGTATATTTAAAAGACGATTGATTTTCGATGATAAACTCACCAAGTGTTTGATTTTTCTTAGACATTTACTTTGAATAATTGGTTTTTACAAATATCGTATATTTTAATAAACTATAACGTTTTCGTTATCTTTTAATGTTTTATTAAACTTAACTTTTAAACTATCTTTACCTAAATTAATGCACAATAAATGGATTTAAACATTAGAGATGCAGTCAAAGGTGATATGCCAAGAGTTCACGAATTGATTACAGAACTTGCTGTTTTTGAAAAGGAGCCAGATGCTGTGAAAATAACTGCTGAAGACTTGGAGGTTTTTGGATTTGGAATCGACCCGAAATTTCATTGTTTTGTTGCTGAAGTTAATAATGAAATTGAAGGAATAGCATTGGTGTATTCACGTTTTTCAACATGGAGTGGTGTTGTGTTGCATCTTGAAGATTTAATTGTAAGTCAGAATAAAAGAGGACTAGGATTAGGAACAAAGCTATTAGATACCGTTGTAAAATATGCTGAAGATTTAGGAGTTAAGCGTGTGAGTTGGGAAGTGATAGATTGGAACGAACCTGCAATTGCTTTTTATGAAAAAAAAGGAGCTAACGTGATGAGAGATTGGGATGTGGTGCAATTAGATGAAGAAGGAATTAAAAATTATTTATCAAAAATATAGTATGCAAGTATTTAAGTTTGGAGGTGCTTCGGTTAAAGATGCCGATGGCGTAAAAAATTTGGCTTCCGTTTTAAATCAGGTAGGTTTTGAAAACACATTAGTTGTCGTTTCTGCAATGGGAAAAATGACTAATGCTCTTGAATTAGTTATTAAAAATTATTTTGATAATAAAACCGAATTGCAAAGCTCGATTCAAGATGTAAAAAAATATCACAACGAAATTTTATTAGATCTTTTTGATAATACTCAGCATCCAATATTTAAAAAAGTAGCTTCTGTTTTTGAAGATTTAGATCATTTTTTAAAACATAATAAATCTCCAGATTACAATTTTGTGTATGATCAAACGATAGGTTTTGGTGAATTGCTTTCTACTATAATTATTAGTGAATATTTAAATTCTATAGGCATCAAAAATAATTGGAAAGATGTTCGAGATTTTATTAAAACAGATAACTATTACAGAAGAGCAAACGTGAATTGGGAGCAAACTCAAGTAGCTATTAGGAACAATTTTGATAAAAAGTTATTAAATATTACTCAAGGCTTTTTAGGAAGTGACTCTAATAATTTTACGACCACTTTAGGACGAGAAGGAAGTGATTATACTGCTGCAATTTTTGCGTATTGTTTAAATGCTCAAAGTGCAACAATTTGGAAAGATGTACCAGGAATATTAAATGCAGATCCACGTTATTTTGAAAATGCCCAATTACTTCATAGTATTTCTTATCGAGAAGCTATCGAGTTGGCATTTTATGGAGCATCTGTTATTCATCCAAAAACATTACAACCTTTACAACAAAAAGAAATTCCTTTATTTGTGAAATCATTTTTAAGCCCTAGAGACGAAGGCACAAAAGTCTGTAAAGACATTGGAATAACACCTAATATACCATGCTTCATCGTTAAGAAAAATCAAGTTTTAGTATCATTATCATCCTTAGATTTTAGTTATATCGTTGAAGAAAATATAAGTGAGATTTTTAAGTTATTACATTATTATAAGATGAAAGTTGATGTCATACAAAATTCAGCAATTAGTTTTTCGGTGTGTTTTGAAAATTCATATAATAATCTTGAGCGATTGCTTCAGCATTTAAAAGCAAAATTTAAAGTAACATTGAATGAAAATGTCAGTCTTTATACTGTGAGACATTATAATGAACAAGCGATAACGTCTATAGAGAAGGGTAAAACCTTGTTATTAAAACAATTAACACAAGAAACAATTCAGATCGTAACTAAATAACAATTTAGTACATTTACAGTCATGACCAAACAACCAGACATAGGATTAGTTACCGCAAAAGAAGTTGCAAAAGCCATTCATGTTGACAAGTATGGATTTATTGGAACTTTTGTTGGTTGGGTATTGATGAAAGTTCTCAAGATATCTACACTTAATAAAATCTATATGCGCAATAAACATTTAAGTGATGGTGCTTTTTTAGATGGAATTCTAGATGACTTTCAAATTAAATTCGAAATTCCAGAAGCCGATTTAAAACGTCTTCCAAAAGATGGTGCATACATTACGGTTTCTAATCATCCTTTAGGAGGAATAGATGGCATTCTATTATTAAAGCTAATGATAGAACAACGTAAAGATTTTAAAATTATAGCTAATTTTTTATTGCATAGAATAGAGCCATTAAAGCCTTATATAATGCCTGTTAACCCTTTTGAAGACCGAAAGGATGTGAAGTCGAGTATTACTGGTTTTAAAAACTCATTATTACATTTAAGAGAAGGTCATCCTTTGGGTATTTTTCCAGCAGGAGAAGTGTCTACATATAGAGATGGAAAACTTGTAGTTGATAAACCTTGGGAAGAAGCTGCAATGAAGCTCATTAAAAAGGCTGAAGTTCCTGTGGTACCTATTTACTTTCATGCTAAGAATAGTAAATTGTTTTATAAACTTTCAAAAATTAGTGATACGTTTAGAACCGCAAAATTGCCATCAGAACTTTTGACTCAAAAACATAGAATTATTAAAGTAAGAATAGGTCGTCCAATTTCTGTTAATGATCAAAAAGAACACAGTTCACTTGCTAGTTTTTCAGAATTTTTAAGACGAAAAACATACATATTATCAAATGCTTTTGAAGACAAACCTAAACGTTTAGATCATCTTTCTAATACTTTAAAAACACCTCCAAAATCTCCAAAGCGTATTGTTGGATCTGTTAGTCAGGATGTCATGATTTCTGAAGTTGAAGCATTAAGAAAAAAGGATTGTAGACTACTGCAAAGTAAAAATTACGAAGTATTTTTAAGCAGCGCAAAACAGATTCCAAATATATTACGTGAAATTGGTCGTTTACGTGAAATCACATTTAGAGCTATAGGAGAAGGCACAAATGAAGCTATTGATTTAGATGATTTTGATACGTATTATCATCACATGTTTTTATGGGATACTGACACCAATAGATTAGCTGGAGCCTACAGAATGGGATTGGGTTCTCAGATTTTTGAAAAGTATGGTATTGACGGATTTTATTTACAGGATTTATTCCGTTTTGAACCAGAATTGTATAAAATGATGAGTCAATCTATCGAAATGGGTCGTGCTTTTATCATTAAAGAATATCAACAAAAACCAATGCCTTTGTTCTTACTTTGGAAAGGGATTGTTCATACAACGTTGCGTTATCCAGAACATAAATACCTAATTGGTGGTGTGAGTATAAGTAATCAGTTCTCTAACTTCTCAAAATCGTTGATGATTGAATTTATGAAATCTCATTATTACGATCCTTATGTAGCACAATATGTACATCCTAAAAAAGAATTTAAGGTGATACTAAAAGATGCAGATAAAGATTTTGTTTTTGATGAAACCGAAGCCGATTTAAATAAGTTTGATAAGATTATTGATGAAGTTGAACCAGGAGCATTGCGATTACCCGTTTTACTCAAAAAATACATCAAACAGAATGCAAGATTAGTGGCATTTAATGTCGATCCTTTATTCAATAATTCTGTTGATGGATTGATGTATATTAAAATTGCTGACTTACCAGAGAGTACGGTTAAACCCGTAATGGAAGAATTTCAAGCCGAGTTGGAGCGTAAATTTTCTAATGGAACAAATGATGAAATTTAGATCATTTGTTTACACCACGATAATTTTATTTTAGTATGCTTTAACAGCCCAAAGTATCAAAGGAATTGTTCTTGATGCTAAAACCAATCTACCTATAGAAAGTGCTTCAATATATTTTGATAATACCTCTATTGGTACTTCAACTAATAACAAAGGAGCGTTTGAGATTAAACAAAGAGAAGGGATTTCATCTGCTTTGGTAGTTTCATTTTTAGGATATGAAAAAGTAGTAATTGACACGTATGATTCGAATGAGTTTTATGACATTTTGCTCAATGAATCTATTGATTCGCTAGACGAGATTGTTATTTCGACAAATGATGGCATGCCTAGAGAAATTAAATTAGAACAGTTTAGAAAGCAGTTTCTTGGGTTTTCAAAATTTGCGAAATCCTGTAAAATCTTAAATGAATATGATGTGATTCTTCGGTATAAAAAGAGTAGTAAAGAGTTAATAGCTACTGCAAAGTCTCCTATTATAATTCAGAATGAAGAATTACAATATTTAGTTTGTTTTGATATTAAATCTTTTGTCATTGAATATAACTTTGTTTAAATAGAAAATAAAACATTTAAGATTAAGGGAGTTTCTTATACAGGTACAACTTTTTATGAATCTCAAACTCATAAAAATGATAAAAAAGTAGACAAAAAAGAGCAACGGCTTACAAAGGATCTGTTTTGCATTTTATGAGAGCATTATCTCAAGAACGGATTGAAGAAGAGGGTTTTGAAATATATAGTAGTGGATTTCGAGTTAAGCCAATTAATTATATTTTTCTTAGAAATTTAGAAGATCATCCTGGTTATGTAAATGTGAGTTTGTTAAAACCACTTAATATTTTATATAAAAGAAAGTGACAATCAGCTATGGTGTAGAGAGTTAAAGGTTTTATTATAGATCCTTATGGAAGTTATTCACCACTTACCATACTTTTTGGAGGCGATATGGGAAATCAACGCGTTGGTGATTTATTACCTTTTGATTATAATTTACCTGTAGATAAATAAAATTTTAATTCAAACTAGAAAACAGATACTTCATTTCTATAGCTTTTTGTAAACTTTGGTTTGTTGTGATGTACATTCAGATATTTTGGGTTTTCATTTCGTCTACTTCAATTAAAACAGCTAATATTCAGTCAGATGTTTCATTTTAAAGGTTGCGGTAAGAGACCTTCCTCAAAGTTGTATATGGATTCAATCTATTGATCTAAATGACTTCCGAAGTCTAATGACTTGAAGAAATATATTTAACAACAGTTGCTAGCTGTCTTTTTTAAAAAGGAATTTAATACCATTTGAGCTTCTTCAAAGCGATTAATATTTAAGCAATAGTATTTTTTCTTCCCTTCAAAACGCCCTTGTAGAAATCCTGCATTACCAATAACTGTTAAATGTTGCGATATTGTTGCTTGAGATAATCCAATTTCATTTACTAAGTCATTGCATATACAGCCTTCTTGTTCGCTTATATATTTTAAAATTGCAACACGTGCAGGATGTGCAAATACTTTGGCGAAATTTGCAATATCGTTAATTTGATCTGTAAAAATAAATCGTTTAGTAACACCCATTATTTAAAATTATAATACAAATATACATGATATAGTAATATTGCAATATTACGATTATAAATATCTAAGAAAAGCCAGATTATAAGTTCTGGCCTTTTTAGTTTATAATGATTTAAACCAATCTTGAAAGAGTGATCCTAAAGCAGGTACTAATTTTTTTTCTCCACTTAGCGAGCCAATTAAACTCATGATCCATAAAACAAATATTCCTAAATTTAATAACCATCCTACCATAGGAATAAAGCTTAATACCAAACCACAAAGTGCTAATCCTAGCATTTGTCTAATATAAAAAGATCCATATTCTGACTTTTTATCTCCACTATTCATTACTAAGGCTATAATCCATCCAATAATGGTAATATGAGCAATTATGGCAACATTTTTACCATCACTTAAAGTGTCTTTAACATCGTTTGCAAACTCAGATGCTTTTTCTTTTGCATCACCAGCAAATTCTTTAGCGTCATCTGCAAATTCACTAGCTTTCTCTTTTGCTTCACCAGCAAGTTCACTTGCTTTATCCGCTGCTTTTTTTGCACCTTCTTTTGCATCTCCTAACATATCGTTAAGATCGTCACTTAAATTTTTGTTATCGTCAGACATAGATTTATGATTTTAAATTGGTTAGGTTATAAATTTAACAAATTTGTTCAAGATATTAGTCTATAATTGAAATCAATTGTTACATAAAGGCTTTGTCTATAGGTTCCCATAATTCGATTTTATTACCATCATTGTCAAGAATCCAACCAAATTTACCATAGTCATACTCTTGCATTTCACCTACGATTGTAACACCTTCTTCTTTTAAAGCTGCTAATAATTCTTTTAAGTTTTCAACACGATAGTTAAACATGAACTCTTTTTTTGAAGGTTCAAAGTATTTAGTGTCTTTTGGAAACGTGCTCCATTGTGTTGAGCATTCTTTTCCTTTTTTGTCTTTCCACCAAAATGTACAACCATAGTCGTCTGTATTAAAACCTAAATGTTTCCGATACCAATCTTTTGAAGCTTTAGGGTCTTTACTTTTAAAAAATAATCCACCTATTCCTGTTACTCTATTCTTCATTATTTTTTATTTATTTATTTATTTATTGCTGTTTCATAAATATCAATCCATTCTTCTACAGACATTTTTCCTAAAAGTTGCTCTATTAAGTCATAAGGAATATCATCCATTTTTTTGAAGCGAACACAACTTTTGCCCATATCTAATTTATATTTGCAGTGTTTTGGATATTCTGATACAAACCAGTCGTATAATTCTTTTTTGGCATACATGCCAGAATGATATAAGGCAATAAAATTCTTTTGTGAAGCCAGGTTTATAAAAGGTAAAGGAGGAAATGGTTTACAGTGGTATCCGTTTGGATATATTGATTTTGGAACATAGTATGCTAACATGCCATAACCCATTCCAGCTTCTAAGTCTTTAGGCATATGTTTTTTAATAAGGTTGTTTAATTTTGTAATTGGAGCCTTTCTGTCTTCTGGTAATTGAAGAATGTAGTCTTCTGGAGAATCAGCTTTGTATTGCATAATATTTTATTTACGTTGAAGTATTAATCCTGAAATTAAAGATATAATAAATCCGATAATAGTAACAAGTACAAGCATAAATAATGCTGCAGTTGTGCTAGTCATTTTGATGATTTCATTTTCTCTACCTTTTTCGATAAGTTGTTGTTCATAGTTGCTAAAAAAAGATGGATCAATAAATTTAGTATATATGAAATCTGCAATTGAAATTCCAATTCCAACTAAAACTGAAATGAGAATGCCTATTACAATTGCTTTTCCAAATGAAATCACACCATTGTTAATATGGTCTCTATAATGTTTGATACCAAAAAAGATAAATGAAAGCGATAAGAAAATAGACACATAACCTAACACTTCATTTGTAGAATAGTCTAGATTTTCAATACCAAAAATTAAGTGTATGGTAAAAATAATGAAGCCTGTAAGTAATCCATAAAGACCGTATTTGAGAACTGTTTGTTTCATAATAGGATGGTTTTAAATTATTGCTAATGTTTAAACATGTTGATCTATGAGAATAGTATTCCCGTCAGGATCATAAAACACAATACTTGCTGGACCAGATGTACTTTCATCTGTTTCATTTTCTAGTTTCACAGCTTTAGATTTAAGATGTTTTTGTATTGCTCTAACATCGTCATAAGATTCTAAGGTATTTGCGTTTTGGTCCCAACCAGGATTAAAAGTTAAAATATTGTTCTCAAACATGCCTTGAAAAAGACCAATAATGGAGTCGCCATTTTTCATAATTAAGTAATTGCGTTCAAGATCTCCTGCAAATACTGAAAAGCCTAAAGTTTCATAAAATATTTTTGAAGCATGAATATCTTTCACATTCAAACTCACAGAAAACGCACCTAATTTCATAAATATTGGTTTTAGATTAATACAACACAAAACTATGAGAAGCCCATGAAAAACAGTTCATACTAAAGTACCAAACTACTCATGCTTTAGTATAAAAGTAGGCTTTTTATATAATATTGAAGTTTTTTGCGATTTGCAAGGCTTGTGTTCTACGTTTGGCATTAAGTTTTGAAAGAAGATTTGAAACATGAGTTTTTATGGTGCTTTCTGAAATAAAAAGCTTCGCTCCAATTTCTTTATTTGAAAGTCCTTCGGAAATGCCTAAAAGGACTTCATATTCGCGTTTGCTGATTTCTAAATCTTCTATTTTTTTATGATCAATATCTTCTGAAATAGTTGCACGTTTGTGAAGGCTTTTTTTGTTCAAATACACACCAACAAAAAAGAAGACAATAGCAATGATGGCAATTGCAAATTCTGAATTTAAATCGCCAGAAATTACTGCATATTTACTAAACTGAAATAGTAAAAGCAGAGCAAGAATGAGTAATCCAAAAACAAGAATGATTTTTTTCATGTTTTAAATTTAGCAAAATTCTGCTTTAATCTTGTCTACAATTGTTTGCGCTAATTTTTCCTTACTTTCGATAGTCCATCCTGCAACATGTGGAGAAAGCAATACATTTTCTGCTAAAATGAGATATTTAAAAGCTTCTGGTATCTCGACTGTGCTCGATGTGATAGAAGGCTTAAATAAATTTTCAAACGACGATTTTTCATATTCAAGAACATCTAATCCTGCTCCTAAAATTTTACCCGTTTGTAACCCTGAAACTAAATCTTCGGTTACTACACTTTTTCCACGAGCCGTATTAATTAGCCAAAAAGGCTTTTGAAATGCATCGATGAATTCTGTATTAACCATGTTAATAGTTGAGCATGTCTCTGGAGTATGTAAGCTTAATACATCTGCTTTTTGTTGTAGCTCCTCTAAACTAACTTGCTTTGCATTTTGATCACTAACATTGGTTTTTAGATCATAGCATAAAACTTCTACGTCAAAACCGCTCAGTTTTTTAGCAAAGGCTTTTCCCATATTTCCATAGCCAATGAGCCCAATGGTTTTTCCGTCAAGTTCTAATCCACGATTGTCTTCACGAAGCCATTTGCCATTACGAACCTCACGATCTGCTTTATTGAGTTTATTAAAAAGAGATAATAACATGGCTAAACTATGTTCACCTACAGCATTACGATTACCTTCTGGAGCAGCAATGAGTTTGATGTCTTTTTGCTCTGCATATTCACAATCGATATTTTCTAATCCTGCTCCAACACGACCTATAAATTTTAGATTTTGGGTGGCATCTAGGAATTGTTTATCGATTTTAAATCGGCTACGAATGATAAAACCATCATATTGATGAATAACATTTTGAATGTCCTCTTTTGAAGATGTATAATCTTCATGATTTGTAAATCCTAATGCATTGAGTTGTTCAATGAGGAGTTTATGATTGTTATCTAAGTGGAGTATTTTCAAATTTCAGGATATTCGGTTTGCGTTTTTTCTGCAATAACTTTTCCTGTATGTGCAGTACTTAATTTTTCAAATAAAAGCAGATGAACTTCTTCATCATCTTTTGTACGCGGATTATGTTCTACACCTTTTGGAACAACAATAATCTCACCTTCGTTAACCACTTCTGTTCGATCTCTAAATTGCATGTAAAGTGTGCCTTTAATGACTTGGAACAGTTCGTCTTCATCGTCGTGACTATGCCAAACAAATTCGCCTTTTATTTTGGCTAAAATCACTTGCATATTATCTACAGTTGCAATACGATGTGGATGCCATTGTTTGGAAAATAACGTGTGTTTTTCTTTAATATTAATTGGTTTCATAATGAAATGACTTTGTGTGTTTAAAGTTACGAAGTTTTGCGTTAGTGATTGTAGTGGAAATCCTTTTGTCATAGCAAAAGATTGTAACGGAAAGCACGACCTGAAAGGGAACGCCCAAATTATATACCTAAAATCAATTTAGCAATCCAGAAATAAATTAAAATACCCAAGATATCATTACTTGTTGTAATAAATGGTCCTGTCGCGATAGCAGGATCAATACCTCGTTTGTCTAAAAATAATGGAATAAATGTGCCAATTAAACCTGCAATAATAATTACAGCTACGAGTGATATTGAAATGGCAAGAGCTAGTTTAAAATCTTGTTCCCAAGCAAAAACAAAAAGAAATAAAAAGAGTGACAAAATGAAACCATTAAGTGTAGCCAATAACATTTCTTTTATAAGTCGGCTATTAATGCTTCCTTTTACATCATCATTAGCTAAACCTTGTACAATAATTGCACTAGATTGAACACCTACATTACCTGCCATTGCAGCAATTAATGGTGTAAATAGAAATAAGATGATAGCTTCTTTGGGTAAGTTCTCTTCGAAGAAATACATGATAATAAAAGCACCAACACCACCAACAAGGCCTAGAAATAGCCAAGGCAATCGTGCTCTGGTGAGTTCTAAAATACTATCATCTGCTTCAACATCACCTGTAATACCTGCTGCCATTTGGTAATCTTTTTCGGCTTCTTCTTTTAAAACATCTACAATATCATCAATGGTAATTCTACCTAATAATTTTTGGTTGTTATCTACGACTGGAATGGCTTCTAAATCATATTTAGACATGACTTTAGCAACATCCTCTACATCATCATTTACGTTAACCCAATCTACATTATCTTTAGCAATGTCAGCAATTTTTTGTTCGCTTTTGGCAACAATTAAATCTTTAAGAGATAAGCGACCAATTAGTTTTTCTTCTTTATTGACCACATATATCGAGTGCACTCTAGTGACTTCGGCTGCTTGTCCTCTAATTCGCCGTAAGCATCCAGCAACGGTCCATGTTTCATAAACTTTTACCAGTTCTTTAGCCATGAGACCACCTGCAGTATCTTCATCATAAGCTAAAAGTTCGGTAATTTCCTCTCTATGCTCATCATCTTCAATCCTTGAGATTACTTCAGCTTGACGTTCTTCAGGTAATTCGGAAATAATATCTGCAGCATCATCAGTATCTAATTCTTCAACTTCTTCTGCAATTTCTTTTGCTGAAAGATTTTCGAGGACTTTCTCTCTGGTATCTTCATCAAGTTCTGTTAGAATATCAGCAGTCGTTTCAGAATCTAATAATTTGATAACGTAAACCGAATCATCTAAATCTAATTCATCTAAAATTTCGGCAACATCTGCAAAGTGAAATTCATTTAAAAGCGATTTTAACTTTTTGTCTTCAGCATTGGAAACCAAAAGTTCTACTTTTTCAATGAGTTCATCGGTAAGTTCAAATTGGATATTTTCTTTGTCTTCTACCATTAGATGTAATGCTTCTCGATACAATTTTATAGATTCTGAATGATTTCAAAATCATAAAATGACTCGAAGTGACGTTCTAAGTATTGTCGTTTTCAATGTGTTGTGTTAATTCTAAAAACGAATCTACACTGAGTTGTTCAGGACGTTTGTCAAATATAACATTTGCTTTTAAATTATCTGAAAGATTGAATGTTTTTAAACTATTGCGAAGTGTTTTTCTACGCTGTTGAAAGGCTGTTTTTACGACTCTAAAAAATAGTTTTTCATCACAATTTAAGCTAAAATTTTCTTTGCGTTTCAAACGTAAAACGCCTGAATCGATTTTTGGTGGTGGATTAAAAACCGTTGGTGGAACCGTAAATAAATATTCTGCCTCATAGAATGCTTGTGTTAAAACCGAAAGAATACCATAAACTTTACTGCCTTCTTTTGAACAAATTCGTGCTGCGACTTCTTTTTGAAACATACCAGAAAACTCAGGGATTTGCTCACGCATCTCTAAAGTTTTAAATACAATTTGTGTAGAAATATTATAAGGGAAATTACCAATGATTGCAAAAGGTTCATCTTTAAAGATCTCAGTTAAATCATATTTCAAAAAATCCTTTTCATAGACGCGATCTGCTAAGTTGAGATAATTTGCTTTGAGGTATTCTACAGATTCTGGATCAATTTCTATGACATGTGTTTTGATGTCTTTTTTTAGCAAATATTTGGTGAGCACACCCATTCCTGGACCAATTTCTAACACATGCTTATAGCCATCAAAACTTAAGCTATTTGCTATTTTTTCTGCAATAGTTTCGTCGGTTAAAAAGTGCTGACCTAAATGTTTTTTTGCTCTTACTGACATGTAGTAGTTAATTGATAGTTTTTATAGTTAGTTTGTAAACGATAAGCTTATTAGCACGAAGATATGAAAGATTTTTTCGGGAAGATGTTTATATAGTAAAGTTGTTGAGTTGATTGAAATTGAATATTTCACCAAACACCAAACACCAAACACCAAACACCAAACACCAAACACCAAACACTAATTCACGTAAACTTCACTGAATATTCATCTACAACTTGAAGCTCTGTTCTAAAGGCTAATGATTTTCCTGCAAATCGTTTCAAGCCTTCTTGACGTAATTTATCGGCATCTTCTCTGTAATAGGCATCAAGTGCTTCTCTTGAATACGAACGGTATTGAATAGAGTAGGTTTGTCCACCCAATTCTTCTTCAACCAAAACTTTTGTTAAAGTAGCTTTTTCAAATTTCCCTGTAGAAAGTACTTGAGGAATGTGTTCTTTTATCCAAAGCAGCCATTCGTCATGTATACTGTCTTCAACATTAACAGTTACGTTATATATGTACATGTGTTTTTAATTATAAATCTTTTGCAAATAACAGAAGTTCTTTATTGTCTTCAAAGGGTTTTATTGTTTTTTGGTAAGATAAGCCTAATTTTTCCAACAGATTAATGGAAGGTTGATTAATTGGAAGCGTAATAGCACTTATGGTTTTTAAATTGAACGTGTTTTTTGCGAGGTTCATAATTTCAGTAGCTGTTTCAAAACCATAGCCTTTACTATGGTATTCTGGAAGCAATGAAAAACCAATATCAACATGTTCTAAATTATCCCGTTTTAATAAACCACTAGTACCTATAGTTTTTAAATCTTCGTCTTTTAATTGAATCTTATAATAACCAAAACCATGATTTTCATAGCATTTGAGTTGGTTGTTTTTGACATGAGTTATAGCCTGTTCAAGATTTTTTACATTGCGATCGCCATTATATTTAAGCCAACCTGGAGTATTCATCAATTCTAAAAGAAAAGATGCATCCTCAACTGTGATTTTTGAAAGAATTAATCTGTTAGTTTCGGCTATGATCATAAATTTTTGATAAAAACAGACTTAATTTATAGCGTCACCACGTAACATTCTGAAGCGTTTTCTTGCTTCAATGAAATAGATACTATCTTCATGATTAAAAATAATATTCTCATAAAGAGGTTTTGCTTTTTCTGGCTCACCAAGTTGAGTCTGGTATAATTGTGCTAAATAGAAATGCGCATCATCAGCTAAAATTTCATCTCTGTAATTGGCAATAATATATTCGTAATTGGCAACAGCCTTATCAAATTGCTTAGTATTTTCAAATAATTTGGCTTGCATAAACAACGCTTGATCTTCTATGGTTTCACCTTTGTGTTCTGTTAAGATTTTACCTAAAAGAGAAATAGCTTCTTCGTTTTTATTCTGAAATGCAAATAAATCGGCTTTGGAGTATAAACGAAGTGCTGTATGCAATGAATCTTCTTGAATATTATCTGAAATTAAAAGCTTTAAATCCAAAGCATCGTTTGCAATTAGTTGAGATGTAGATGATTTTAAAATTTTAAGTTGCGATTCTGCCCATTTAAAATCACCTTTATAATAACTTGTTTTTGCTACCTTATATCTTGCTTGTTGTGAAATGGTGCTATTTTTTAAGTTTGCTTGAATTTGTGAATAGTAAATTAAGGCTTCATTAAATTTTTCTTGAAAGACTAAAATGTCTCCCAGTTTTAATTTTACAGTAGCTTCTTGAAATGATGATAATTCTAATTCAAGACTTTCTTTTAAAAATAAACTAGCGTTTTCAGGTTCATGAAGATTGAACGCTAGAAAATCACCATAGGCAATTTGAAGCGCAATAGTTTGTTCGTAAGTGCCATATTGTTTAAAAAGGGTTTGATATTTATCTTGTATGTCTTTTAGTTCTTTTTTGCTAGCATTTGTAATTTCAATATCTAAAAGGTATTGATGTGCTGTAAGGCGAGTTTCAATGTCTTGTGAATTCTCTAAGATATAATTGAATATAGAATTAGCAGTGTCATAGTCTTTTTCGTTGATGGCCGTAAGTGCCAAATCTGTAATACGTGATAAGCTTTCAGGATTTCGTTTGTATAACGCTTTTTCTTGTATAAAGGCTTTGTTGTATGCTTTCTCCTGTATATAAAGCCAACTTAGCATGTCATACCAGATTTGGTCTGGTTGTGCCTGAATCTTTTTAAGTAACAGTTTTCTTAGAGAAACATTATTTTCATTGTCGCTGTTTTCGGAAATAAAGTCACTAAAAGCTCGCTTACCATTATTAAGATATGTGGGTTTTGATTCAATATAATCGATGTAATTGGAAAACATTTGTTCAATATTTCCTAATTCACCATAAATACGTGCAAGTTGAACATTAAAGTTTTGTTTTGGGTTGAGTGCCATTCCTTTTTTGTAAGCTATAATTGCTTTTTCTAAAAGACTATGGTCTTGAAGTCGTTTGGCTACACCATATGAAAAAGCAGGATTTTCGTCAATTGCAATTAGAGCATCTGTATAATAAGTTTCTGAAATATCGAGATTGCCTTTTAATTGATAATTATAACCTAATTCGACTAGAAGTGACGGATTATTACTTTTTGAAATCCGTTGTAATAAAAGAATTTGAGCATTATCATATTGTTCAAGTTGTTGATACGTTTCAACAAGTTTATAAATGTATTTGTAGTTACCTTGATTTTTTTCGTATAATTTTTGGTAGGAAATAAGAGCCTTTTCAAACTCACCACGTTTGAAATAGTTATCTGCTAGTTGTTCATTTTGTGAAAAACCAAATACACAACTTAAAAGTAAGATTATAAGTAAAAACTGCTTCATGCCACTAATTTATGTAAAAATAAGGTATGCAGTGCTTACATATTGTGAATGTTTTTATAAAAAATGCCCAAACATGAGTTTAGGCATTACCAACCAAAATAAATGTGCTATTAATCACTAAATAAAAATGATTCAATTATTCTGCTGTGGCTATTTTTGGGGATTATCTAATAAAGTAATGCGACTATTACAGTAATACTTTGCTGGCCATAACAATTAAACTTACAAGAAGTACGATGCGTTTGATATTTTTCATAATAAGTAGGTATTCGTGATTTGGGAATACTAACTTCTTTATTATTCTTGAAAAATCAAAAGAAATTGACAATTATTCGTTGAACAACGTCTTTTTTTAGCATTTAAACGATTGGATGTGTGATTATTCTTACAAAATTAAATTTTATCGAATCCTGTATAAGGAATCAAAACCTCAGGGATTTGGATGCCATCTTCAGTTTGATAATTCTCTAAAATACCAGCTAGCACTCTTGGTAAGGCAAGTGAACTTCCGTTTAATGTATGTGCTAATTCGTTTTTACCATTACTGTTTTTAAAACGTAAGCGTAAACGATTCGCTTGATAAGATTCAAAATTTGAAACACTTGAAATCTCTAACCAACGATCTTGAGCCGTAGAAAACACTTCAAAATCATAAGTCATCGCAGAAGGAAAACCAGTATCTCCACCACACAAACGTAAAATTCTATATGGTAATTTTAGCTCACGTAAAATGCCTTTTACATGATTAATCATACCTTCAAATGCCTTGTAAGAATTGTCAGGATGCTCAACACGTATGATTTCAACTTTATCAAATTGATGTAGTCTATTTAATCCTCTTACGTGAGCGCCATAACTACCAGCTTCTCTTCTAAAACAAGGTGTATAGCCTGTAATTCCAATGGGTAACTCACTTTCAGCTAATAAAACATCTCTAAACACATTAGTTCCTGGAACTTCTGCTGTAGGTATTAAATATAAATCATCACGAGAGTCGTGATACATTTGTCCTTCTTTATCTGGTAATTGACCTGTACCATAACAAGACGCCTCATTTACTAAATGTGGTAATTGGTATTCGGTATAGCCAGCAGAAGTATTTTTATCTAAAAAATAGGCAATTAATGCACGTTGTAATTTGGCACCTTTTCCTTTGTAAACAGGAAATCCAGCTCCAGATATTTTATTCCCTAATTCAAAATCGATGATGTCGTATTTTTTTGCAAGCTCCCAGTGTGGAAGTGCATTATCATGAAGTTTTGGAATATCACCTTCGTAAAATATTTCTTCATTGTCTTCATCTGTGTTTCCAGAAGGCACACTTTCATGAGGTACATTGGGTATTTTATAAAGTAATGCTGTAAGTTCTTCGGCTGTGGTATCTAGTTGACCACTTAAAGTGACTTTATCTTCTTTAAGTTGTACCGTTTTTTCTTTTAATAGGTTTGCTTCAGCAGCTTTTCCAGATTTAAACAAATCGCCTATTTCTTTTGAAATGGTATTAGATTCCGCTAAAGTGTTGTCCAATTGAGTTTGTAAAGCTCTTCGGTTTTCATCTAAAGCGATTACGTCTTCAATCATTTTAGTGGCATCAATATTTCGTTTTGCCAATCTTTTAATGACGTCCTCTTTGTGTTCTCTAATAAAAGCAACTTGTAACATGAGTAAAAAATTTAAGCAGCAAATTTAATAAATTGTCAGTTATTCTCGTCTTGTTTTGAAGGTAAAATCCACTCTTGATGTTTAAAAGGATTCCATTTCTCTCTCGCTAAGTCCACTTTAGGGTCAATTAGCTGTTGTCTCGGTTTCCCATTGACACTTAGTAATGCATTCACATACACTTCAATGTCAATTCCTTTTTTAGAATATTCCTGTTTTAAATGTTGAGCAAACTGCCACATAACATCAGGTTTTGTGCTAACTGATCTACGTTGTTTTTTTGAAAGATAATCATCAAAATTAATACGTGTCGAATTGCCTGTTGCTTTATCTATTACTGTAAAAGTTGTATTACTATTTTTTGAACGCAGCATCATTCGCCATGACATTCTATGTCCTTCTTCGGTCCAAAGAACATCACCTTTAATAAAATGGTGCCTTAAAGGAAGCGCGATTTGCACTATAAAATAGAGAATAAAAATCGTTTTAAAAATTGGAGCATAACGTGGTATTATAATTTCAGATGCTTCATAAAGTGGTTTTTTCTTCAAGAAGAAATTCTGAATAAATTTAGGTTCAAAAAAGAATACAGCAAAGGCTAATGACAAATACGGAAAAATTCCAACCTGAAAAATGATGGAGTTAAAGAGGTGAAAAAACACAGAAACAAAAAAAGCAATTTTACGAGATGGTTTCCATAATAACAATGGAATTATAAGTCCGTCAAATAAAATTCCACCATAAGCAACAAAATAATGGACAGCTTTATGTTGAAGAAGGTCACCAATTAAATAATAATGCTGTTTACTTTGCATTAATAACTCTGGAAACGTAAGATCTAACCAATCAGGATATAATTTAGCTATAGATGCGTATGTATATAAAATGAATAATTGAAAAACGAAATACAATTTGCACCATTGAGGCATTGAAATGCTTTTTATACTTGGATTTAGTTTAGCATCTATAGAAGCAAATCGATGTGCAGGCATAACAATCATCGCAGCACTTAAAATCATTAAAAAATAATAATGATTATTGTATGACGATTTTTGCATAAAATAAACGCCAGCCCAAAGCAATGTAAAGCTTAAGATACTTAGCCTATACTTATAGCCAATCATTACGAAAATTCCAAAGATTCCCATTACAGCATAATAGATATACATCCAAGGTCCTGGTAAAGGTTGCAGCCAATCAAAACCAATAAAATTAAATGTAAACTGAGGATCAACAAGCGTTCGCTTAATCCAGCCAGTTGCAATAGCTCCAAAGCTTTCTAGTGCTAAAAAAGCTCCAAAAAGCATTCTAAATGTAATTAATGCAGTATTATCTATATGTTTAAATAAAAGTTTATTCATATTTATGAATAAACTTTAAGGCGTGTACTTGATCTAATTTAAGTTGTTTTTGAAGTAAGGTAAGAGATTCAAATTTATGTTCGTTTCTTAAGCGATTTAAAATATTGACCTTAATGGTATCGTCATAAAGGTTTTTATCTAAATTAAAAAAATGAACTTCAATCGATTGCTTTGTGCCATTAACAGTAGGATTTGTGCCAATATTCATCATGCCGTAAACCGTTGTATTATTAATTATTGAATGCACAACATAGACTCCGTTTTTGGGGATGAGTTTATAATCTTCCTTGATTTGAATGTTTGCTGTTGGAAATTGAATTTGTTTGCCAAGACCTTTTCCTTTAATGACAGTTCCAGTTAGAAAATAAGGAGCGCCTAAGTACGAATTTGCAGTTTGTAGATCTCCATCTGAGATGGCATTTCTGATTTTTGTTGAACTTACAGCAACGTCTTTAATATCTTGAGCAGAAATTTCTTCAACTTCAAATCCGAACTCAATTCCAAAGACTTTTAAATCATCAATATTTGCACTTCGGTTTTTGCCAAATCGATGGTCATAACCAATAATAATATGTTTTGCATTAAGCTCATCTACTAAAATACTTTTCACATAATCTCTAGCTGAAAGATTTGCGAAATCTTTATCAAACATTTTAATTACAAGTGCATCTAGACTTAGCTTTGAAAGTAAATCTTTACGTTCGTCAATAGTATTTAAAAGCTTAATAGAAGATTCTTTTTGAAGCACCATTCTTGGGTGAGGAAAGAACGTTAAAACGACAGATTCAATGGTTTTATTCTGACTAACTTTAACTAATCGCTCAATTATTTTTTGATGACCAATATGAACACCATCAAATGTTCCAATTGTAATCACTGAAGGTTTTTTGGGATATGTATTTTGAGAATTATAAAGTTTCAAATCAGAAAAATATTTTGGTAAAAATAATCATAAACCTAAAACCTAAGAAATATTAGTTTCTACATTGATTATTTTAATTTTATTAAAAAGACGTAATATTTTGAAAGGAAAAGGATATTGTACTTAAAATTAAAAGTCAATAAAAACATGGTGCCAACTGTTAAAACCTTGTTTTTTGTTAAAAAAAACATAAAAAAACCATATGATTTCATTAGATTTGGAGGCACTATTTATAAAAATGTAGTGAAGAGAAAAATTTTTAACTAATAATATTTACCCATGAAGAACTTTACTTTAAAATCAATTTTTACAGTTTTAGCACTGATGCTTGCTGTGACTAGTTATTCCCAAGATCGTACTTGTGGAATGATGGAGTACATGGAAGAAATGAAAAAAGATCCAGTTTTATTAAAAGAATATCAAGAAAACCAGAGAAAATTTAAAGCTGAATTGGCTAAACGATTACGTTCTGATTTTCAGGCAAGAGGAGGGGCTACAATCGAAATCCCAGTTGCGGTGCATTTTATGACTGGAAACACTAATGATAGAGCTTGTTTAGAAGCTTTAGCACAAAGACAAATCGATGTTTTAAATGCAGATTATAGCGCTTCAAATACTGATATTTCAACTTGGAATGCTATCGCTGATAATTACGTTGGTTTAGATGCTCCTGGAGTGGCTAATATCACATTTTGTTTAGCTACATCTAATCACCCTGCTGCTGTACCTCAATTAGTGGAAGGGCAACCTGCTGTAACAATTGGATATAATTTTGCAAATGGTAGTGGATTTCCCGAAACAGATGTTAATTTTCAAGGTTACATGAACTTTGTTGTAAAGCCACTTAATGGGTTATTAGGTTACTCGCCATTAGGAGGTAGTGTTGCAAATGGTGCAGCTGTAGTTATTGATCCAAGTACTTTTGGAACTGGCGGTGGATGTGCTAATGGAATTGCTCCTAGTTCACCATACAATCTTGGTAGAACAACGACTCACGAATTAGGCCATTTTTATAGTTTGCGTCATACTTTTAATGGTGATGCTACACAAGGTGATCCTAATGCAGTTTGCGGAAGTGGTACTGGAGACGGCATTGCAGATACTCCTGAAGTTGCCAGCGCAACTTATGGTTGTCCTTCTAATCCAACACCATTTGCATGTAATGCACCAGAAAGACGGTTAACTATGAATTATATGGATTATGTAAATGATGCATGTATGTACATGTTTACACCTGGACAAGCAAATCAAGTTGATGCTTATATTGCAGGTGTTTTGGCTAGCGCTTTTAAACCTAATGTTTGTGGAGCTGCTAATCCTGGATTTGCATTAACAGCTAACGATAGTCCTGTTTACAGTTGTCCCGATATAGATACTGAGGCTGTTTTTAATCTTAGTTATACGACAATTTTAGACTTTAATGAAACGACCACTTTTTCAGCAACAGGATTGCCTGCTAATGCTACAGTGAATTTCACGCCTTCATCGTTAAGTAATGATGGGGATTTTGTGATGACTGTAGGAGGTATAGGTGCTACTGCATTAGGTGTGTATACGATTACAGTTACTGGTACTTCAAACTCTGTAGTAGAAACTGTAGATGTTGTGCTCAATAATAACTGTACAGAAATTGATTGTATACCATTTACACCAGACCCTATGAATTTTCCTCTTAGTATTACAGATGGTCTAGCAGGTGGAGGTGTAGGACAGCCATTAGCTCAATTAACGATTAATGTTCCAAACTCGTCTATCATTGATGGTATGACCGTTAGTGTCGATCTTACACATACGTATACTCAAGATTTAATTCTACAATTATTACATCCTGATGGTGCAACATTTGTAAATCTTTTAGGCCAGGATTGTGGATCTGAGAATTTGAATAATACTTTAATAACTTTTGACGATGAAGGAAGTACTATTACTTGTCCAGGTGGAGATAACGATATTATTCCATCAGGAACTTATGCGCCTTCTGATCCGTTAAGCACTTTTGATGGTTTAGATGCTCAAGGAGATTGGACGCTATTCGTTGCAGATGTATTTGAGGGAGATATTGGTCAGTTAAATAGTTTGACATTATCAATTTGTAGCGAACAACAGCTAAGTGTTGATAAATTCTCGTTAGATAGCTTTGCTATTTTCCCTAATCCTAATAATGGAGAATTCACAATTAAATTGAATTCTAACTCTGGGAATGATATTAAAGTAGATGTGTTTGATATTAGAGGTCGAAGAATCTTTAATAATATATATGCAAATACAGGTGATTTTAGTGAAACAGTTAATCTAAATAGCGTTCAATCTGGAATGTATTTAGTGACTGTTAATGATGGAAATAATGAAATTACAAAACGAATTATCGTAGAATAATTTTTTAGTGAATATACTTTAAAAAAGAGGCTTTTTAGCCTCTTTTTTAGTGCGTAAAAGTTTTTGAAAATTTATAGTATCTTTAAAAAATAAATTTAAAAAATTCACATGAAAATTACTCTCCACTTAACCAAGGTTTTATTGTTCTTTTTAGGAACATTTTCGATGTTTGCGCAAGAGAATACTTGGGAAATTTCAGAATTCAGAAATGGAACTAATGATGTTACTTTAGAACATTTAGATTCTAAAAATTACATGGTTTTTCAATTAAACATTGAGAACTTAAAACAACAATTGCTTAATGCACCACACCGAAAAGATTCCAATGGACAATCAAACACTATTGTTCAGTTTCCTAATTTTAAAGGAGAATTAGAATCATACCGAGTAGTTGAAACTGCAATATTTTCTTCTGAATATGGAGCGAATGCCTTTCCAAATATCAAAACATATTTGGGTTCTAGAATTGACAATTCAGGAACTCGTTTAAGATTTAGCGTCACACCTTTAGGATTGAAAGCAATGATTTCAGAACCTGGTAAAGACCCATTTTACATTCAACCTGTAACTAAAGTATCTAATGGTCAATATTTGATTTATAATAGAGCTGCAAAAGTTGATTCTTCTGAAACCTTTGAATGTTTAACAGAAGATTTGGAAGTGCTTTCAAGAACTACAAGTACACCTTTAGAAAGAGATGCAAATGATCAGCTTCTAAGAACATTTAGAATAGCGATCTCTACAACGTCTCAGTATACAGCTTTCTGGAATGATGGAAATGCAGGAAATGGAAACGCTCAAGAAGATGCTTTGGCTCAAATGATTTCAACATTAAATAGAGTAAATGAAGTTTTTGAAGTTGATATGGCTATTACCTTTCAATTAGTTAATACCGCTAACGATTTAGCAATAGATTTAGTGTATTCTGGAACTGATCCTTACGGTAATGATTTAAATGGTGACTTACAAGATAATTTAACAGATGAAGTTGGTGAATTGGATTACGATATTGGTCACTTATTTCATTACGATGATAATAACGGAAATGCTGGTTGTATAGGATGTGTTTGTGAAAATGGAGAAAAAGGGAGTGGATTTTCTTCTCACTTGTTTGAAGATAATGATGGTGGACCATTTATGGCTGATTTTTTTGATATTGATTATGTTCCACATGAAATGGGGCATCAAATGGGAGCCAATCACACATGGTCATTTGGATCTGAAGGCACTGGAGTTAATGCCGAACCTGGAAGTGGAACATCTATTATGGGTTATGCAGGAATAACAGGATCTGATGATGTGCAAGATCATTCCGATCCCTATTTTCATTACTATAGTATTTTTCAAATTTTAGGAAATGTTGCTTCTTCACCAAATAATTGCGCAACAACGACAAGTATTACTAATAGTCCACCAGATGCAGATGCAGGTATAGATTATACAATTCCTAATGGAACAGCTTTTGTTCTTAAAGGAAGCGCAACTGATGCTAATGGTTCAGATGTATTAACCTATTGCTGGGAACAAATAGATGATGGTGTTACCACTGATAATAATTTCGGACCAACAAAGACTTCAGGAGCATTATGGAGATCAAGACCACCAAGTACGTCGCCAGATAGATATATGCCAATTTTTGAACGTGTATTAAATGGAGAGCTTACAGAAACAAACCCTGTTGAGACTGTCGATAATAGTTCTTGGGAAACCGTTTCTACTGTTGGTCGAGATTTAAATTTCGCCTTAACGGTTAGAGATCGTTCTGAAGCTGGAGGAATAGGACAGACACCACAATCTAATTATGATACCATGACGGTTACCGTTGATAATACTAGTGGTCCTTTTGTAGTGACTTCTCAAACGACTAATGAAAGTTGGGATGCAGGAACTTCACAAACCATAACTTGGGACGTTGCTGGAACAGACACAGGAAACGTAAATACACCAACAGTAAATATTTTATTATCAGTAGATGGAGGTCAAACATTTCCATTTACAATGGCTACTAATGTTCCTAATGATGGTTCTCATGATGTTACTGTACCATTTACTGGAGGTGATACATCAATGGCAAGAGTAATAGTTGAAGGGAGTGACAATATATTTTATGCTGTGAACTCTTCTAATTTTAGTATTCAAGCTTCTGAATTTATTTTAACTGTAGATACTACTGAATTAGATATATGCCAACCAAATAGTTTAGTGTATAATTTTACTTACAATACTTTTTTAGGTTTTAGTAATACAACTAATTTTTCGGTGACAGGATTACCTGCTGGAGCTTCTGCAGTTATAAATCCAACTTCTGCTACTGCTGATGGTACACTAGGAACAATTACAATAAACGGAACAGGAAGTTTAACTGTTGGAAGTTATCCATTTACATTTGATGGCACTTCTGGAACTGCTTCGCAAGATGTAGATTTGATAATGAATGTGTATAGTGATTCAGTTAATACAGCAATTCTTACGTCTCCAAATAATGGAGCTGCTAATCAAAGTACAGCACCAGAATTGATGTGGACAGGAAGTGACAATGTGCAAGATTATTTAGTTGAAGTAGCTACAGATATTAATTTCACAAATATTGTAGATAGTGGAACAACTCAATCATTAGCATATACAGTAGGTGATTTGAATACTAACTCAACATATTATTGGAGAGTTACTGCTTCTAATTTATGTGATACTGCTCCTGTGTCTTCTGTCTTTAGTTTTACTACAGCTAATATATCATGTAATAGTTTTTTGGATGATGTACCACAAAACATATCCGAATTTGGTTCTGGAAACACAGTTGTTTCAACTATAAATATAGGTCAAGACCTTCTTGTTACAGATGTTAATGTCACAGTTAATATAACACATACTTGGACTGACGATTTAGAGATTACGCTTACAAGTCCTTCAGGTACAGTTGTAGATTTAATATTTGATGAAGGTGATGATGGAGATGATTTAATAAATACAACATTTGATCAAGAAGGTGTAGATGGTCCTATAACAGGAGCTTCTCCACCTTTTACAGGAAGTTTCCTTCCAGAAGGTGACTTGTCAACAATTTATGGTGAAACTTCAGGAGGAGATTGGGTATTGACTATTGTTGATGATGCTAATCAAGATGGAGGAACTTTTAATAGTTTTAGTCTTTATTTATGTTTAGAAGGAACGCTTTCAGTTGGCGAAGAAAATAGTAGTCTTTCAGACTTTGTAATTTACCCTAATCCAAATAAAGGAACCTTTAATGTGGTATTTAATAATTCTAATTCTGATAACGTAAAAATTTCAGTATTTGATATTAGAGGAAGACAAATTTTCAATAATATTTATGATGGATCTCCAACATTTAATCAATCGGTAAGCTTAGAGAATGCACAATCTGGAGTGTATCTAGTTACTGTAGAAAACGGAACAAATAAAGTTACTAAACGAGTTATAATCGATTAGGTATTTAAAGTACATAATTTAAACTTAAAAAGAGAGGCTAATTAGTCTCTCTTTTTATTTACCATTGAATGTGTTCATGGTATTATTAATGCCTGCTGTACCAAAAGATTTTATGAGTTCTATCGACTTTTCTAATCGTTCTGTGAGTTTCTCTGACTCTTCATTTGACCATTCGCCTAACACATAATCTACTTGTCTTCCTTTGCCAAACTTATCACTAATGCCAAACCTAAATCTGTTGTATTTATTGGTTTGTAATTTGTCTTGTATGTCTTTTAATCCGTTATGACCACCATCACTTCCTTTGATTTTTAAACGAAGACTACCAAATGGAAGATTAAGATCATCAGTTATAATAAGCAAATTCTCTAAAGGGATTTTCTCTTTTGTTAACCAATAGAGTACTGATTTTCCGCTTAAATTCATAAACGTACTTGGTTTTAAGAGTATAAACGTTCTTCCCTTAAATTTATACGTAGTTAAATCACCTAATTTTTGTGTTTCAAATACGAGATCTTCTTTTTCTGCTAAGGCATCTAAAACCTTAAAGCCAATATTATGTCTGGTGTTTGCATATTGACTTCCAATATTACCGAGTCCAACAATTAGAAATTTTTTCATAAGATTAGTGTCTTCGATGTCTAAAGGAGTCGAATTCCATGTAAACAGGTTTTTAATAAACGTCCAGATAACACAAAGTTTTTGTAAAAATAAAAAAGCATTCTAATATAATAGAATGCTTTTTATATATATAGAATAAGTAAGTTTTATTCTTGAGCTTCAGATGCTTCTGCTGCTGGAGTTTCTCCTCCTTCAGTAGTTGCTTCTGCTCCTTCTTCTAATTCTTCTTCATCATCGTCATCAACAACAGCTGTTCTAGCAGTCTTGATTTGAACAACAACAGTATTCTCAGAATGTAATATTGAGTATCCTTCACCTTCAAGTGCGGCAACATATAATTTACTTCCAATTTTTAATGGTGTAATATCTGCTTCTAAGAAATCAGGTAAATTTTTAGGTAAAGCTTTTACTCTTAATTTACGTCTGTTCTTACGAAGAATACCTCCATTTAAAACACCTTTAGATGTTCCAATAACATGTACTGGAATATTCATTGCAATTTCTTTGTCTTCGAATAAACGGTAAAAATCTACATGTAAGATTTTATCGGTTACTGGATGAAATTGAATGTCTTGTAATACGGCATCAAATGTAGTACCATTGTCTAAGGCAATCACAACTGTATGCGCATTAGGCGTGTATACAAGTTTAGAGAATGCTAATTCAGCTGCTGAGAAATGCACTGTTTCGTTTCCTCCGTATAATACGCAAGGAACCTGACCAGCATTACGTAAGGCTTTTGTTGCTTTTTTGCCTACGCTTTCTCTTTGAGATCCATTGATTGTAATTGATTTCATTATTGAAATTTTAATTTAATATTTAGTAAATCCCTCGTTTTGAGGGCTGCAAATTTAGTAATATATATTGAAAAGCACCACCTTTTACTGCAATTTTTAAAAAGGCATAAATTTTGCACATAGAATTGCTTTGTAGTCACCTTAAGCAAGAAAAGGTTTTTGTCGTAGAATTACATGACAAATTTAGAGCTAATTGATTTGTTATAATGTACATTGTGCATTACGTCTGCAAAAAGTTCGGCACAACTTAAAACCTTAATTTTTTTATTTTGCTCTTTTAGAGGAATCGAATCTGTGACTATTAATTCTTCTAATTTAGAGTTGTTTAACTTTTTATAAGCGTCACCAGACAAAATAGGGTGTGTACAGATTGCTCTGACACTTAGAGCTCCTTTTTCTATCATTAAATCGGCGGCTTTTGTTAACGTTCCTGCCGTGTCTACCATATCATCGACCAATACTACGTTTTTTCCTGTAACGTCTCCAATGAGTTCCATATGTGAAATCACATTGGCTTTTGCACGTTGCTTATAGCAGATAACAACATCACTTGCCAATGCTTTTGAATACGCGTAAGCTCTTTTAGATCCACCCATATCTGGAGAAGCAATGGTTAGATTATCTAAATTAAGTTCTTTTAAATAAGGCAAAAATATAGTAGATGCAAACAAATGATCCACTGGTTTTTCAAAAAAACCTTGAATTTGATCTGCGTGTAAATCCATTGTAATAATACGAGTAGCTCCAGCTGCTTCTAGCATTTTTGCAACTAATTTTGCTGCAATTGGAACTCTTGGTTTGTCTTTTCTGTCTTGTCTTGCCCAACCAAAATAAGGAAGCACAGCTGTAATATGTCTTGCTGAAGCACGTTTTGCTGCATCAATCATTAATAGCATTTCCATTAAATTTTCTGGTCCAGGATGTGTAGAACCAATAATAAAAACACGAGTTCCTCTTATAGATTCTTCGTAAGATGGTTGAAATTCACCATCGCTATATGTTGATGTGATAACGTTACCTAATTTAACTCCATAAGCTTTAGCGATTTGTTCTGCTAAGTCGCGGCTTTGAGTACAAGTAAATATTTTGGCTTCAGTATTTTCGTATGACATTTGTTTTCAGTGGTTTAGTCTCTTGTTGGTTGATTTAGTTCAAAGTTCAAATTTAGAAAATTATTTTCCTTCAAAAAATTATAAATCCCACTATTTTTAATTGATTGCCCAAAATATTTTTCTATTTTTGCAGTCCAAAATTGCTCAAGTGGTGGAATTGGTAGACACGTTGGATTCAAAATCCAATGTCGCAAGACGTGTGGGTTCGATTCCCACCTTGAGTACTTAAAAGCTTCAGGTTTTACTTGAAGCTTTTTGTTTTTTACATCTTCTTAATCACATGAGTCACAATTCCCCAAATTTGAAAATCATTGCTTTCGGTCACTAAAATAGGGTCGTAAACTGGATTTTCAGGTTGTAGATATACGCCTTCAGAAGTTACTTTTAAACGTTTTACAGTAAACTCACCATCAATAAAACACACTGCAATTTTGTTATGCGTAGGCTCTAAACTTTTATCAACAACGAGTAAATCGCCATCATCGAGTCCAGCTCCAATCATTGATTGTCCGCTAACTCGAGCATAAAATGTAGCCTCTTTATTTTTGACCAGAGTTTTGTCTAAACTAATTTTGTTTTCTTTAAAATCTTCAGCAGGAGAAGGGAAGCCAGCCGAAATACCTGTTTGAGCTAAAACAATTTCTAGAGATTGTGTGTCATCTGGAGTGTAAAACTCAAGCGCATTTTTTGGTGTTAAAAATTTTAAAGACATTTTACTTTAAGTATTTCGTTAATATTAGTTGTATATTTTAGTGATAATCGTTCTTGGCGCATTTTCCATGTGCGTTTTAAATCTTGACTACCCAATTTTATTTTATGAGATTCATATTTTTCATTAAGACTATCAATAGTTCTCATTAATGGTTGGTGTTTTGGGTTTTCAGTTACAAATAAGTTAAGCTGTCGTTCGTTTTTTGGAACCAAACCCATTAATACTACTCCAGCTTTTTTGTAATGTAAGCCTTTTTTATAAATATCCTTCATGGCTTCAGTAGCATATTTACTAATAATTAAACTTGAGTCTGTTGAATAAGGTAAATTTACAATAGTACTGAAAGATTCATAGCGTTCACCAATTTTGTTATGCCTGTTATTTTTGATAAATACATAAATCATATTACAGCATGAATGTTGCTTGCGTAATTTTTCGGCACAACTGGTTGCAAATGTTGAGATACGTTCTTTTAAATTGTCAAGATCAGAATACGTATGTTCAAAACTACGTGTTGTAGCAATCGCTTTTTTTTGTCGAATAGGTTCTTCTAATGTTAATGTAGAAATGCCTAAGAGTTCTTTTTTTAAACGTAAACCGACAATTGCCATATTTGTTTTTACCCATTCATCACTAAGTTGTGTGAAATCATAAGCATTAATACAATTTCTAGATTTTAATCGTTTTTGTAAACCTCGACCAATTCCCCAAACAGATTCTATTTTCATCCACTTTAATGCTTTGATTCGTTTGTCTTCAGAATCTATAACGTATACGCCATTGGTTTGCTTCTGAAATTTCCTAGCAATTTTATTGGCAACTTTAGATAAGGTTTTAGTTGAAGCAATACCTACAGATGTTGGAATGCCTGTCCATTTCAAAACACGTTGTCGAATCTGAAGCCCATAATCGTTGAAATCATAATTATCGAATCCTCTAAACTGTAAAAATGCTTCATCAATACTATATACTTCTATGTCTGGTGTAAATTGTTCTAAAATAGACATCACACGACTACTCATGTCGCCATATAACGGGTAATTTGATGAAAACACACGAATATTATGTGCTTTAAAAAAACTTTCATATTTGAATGCAGGAGCTCCCATTGGCAAATCCAATGCTTTGGCTTCATCGCTACGCGAAATCACACAACCATCATTATTAGATAAAATGGCAACGGGTTTATTGTTGTATTGTGGTTGAAAAACGCGTTCACATGACGCATAAAAATTATTACAATCTACAAGTGCGAACATGATATAAAGATAAGATAAAAACGTTTCCTTTGAGTTCTGTTTTTATAATAGGAATGTTAAAGTTTGGAGTAATTAACTTTATAACTGGGCTCGACTAATATAGTTATAGTATCCTGCAAGGTTTTTGATACCTTGTAGGTATTGACATGTTAAATTATTTAGGGATTAGCTTCGCTGTTCCCAGAAGGTTATGCTGGCAATACATGATAATCACAAACTAACGTTTGTTAATTAAAATACACAACCAAATTTGCTGAAGCTTGCTTCGACAAATTTGGTTGTGCATTTTAATCTATTCGCAGAGAGGAAGGGATTCGAACCCTCGATACGTTGCCGTATACACGCTTTCCAAGCGTGCGCCTTAAGCCACTCGGCCACCTCTCTCTTTAATGTTGTGAGTGCAAAGAACTATAAAATTTTTTAAAGCTTAAAATTTATTAATTCATTTCGCCACGTAAAGACGTTTCAAAAATAGTTTTAAACGTTTTCATAGAAATGTCTTCACCTAACATAAACATCAATTTGGTCAATGCCGCTTCAGTAGTGATGTCTTTTCCAGAAACCACACCTATTTGTTTTAGTTGAGAACTGGTTTCATATTGTCCCATCATGACGCTTCCGCCAGAGCATTGCGTTACATTTATAATTGGAATTCCTCTTTTTATGGTTTGCTTCAAAAGTGCGATAAACCATTGTCCTGTGGTTGTGTTTCCGGCGCCATAAGTTTCTAAAATCACACCTTTTAGGTTAGCTGTATTTAAAATGCTTTTAAGTATAGGTTCAGAAATACCAGGAAACAATTTTATTAAAGCAATATTGGTGTTAAATGATTTATGAACGATAAGTTTTTTTCTAATATTTGGCTTGAATAAGGCGTTTTCGGAAACATTTAAGTGCACACCAGATTCTGCTAAATGTGGATAATTTAAAGATTCAAAGGCCTCAAAATGTTCAGCATTTAGTTTGGTTGTACGATTGCCTCTATATAATTTGTATTCAAAATAAAGCCCAACTTCACGAATAACAGGTTTCCCATTTTTTTGAAGCGACGCCATTTGTATGGATGTGATTAAGTTTTCTTTAGCATCAGTTCTTAAATCTCCAATAGGTAGTTGTGATCCTGTGAAAATGATTGGCTTTGCTAAATTTTCAAACATAAAACTCAAAGCAGAAGCTGAATAACTCATGGTATCACTTCCGTGTAAAACTACAAATCCATCAAAAGCGCTGTATTTATTTTCGATAATTTCTGCAATCTGAATCCAATATTCAGGACTCATATTACTAGAATCAATTGGGTCGTCAAAAGAGATGGTGTTAATATTACAATCTAATAATTTTAATTCAGGAATGCGATCTAACAAATTTTCAAAATCAAAAGCTTTTAATGCTCCAGTGTCAGGATCTTTAATCATACCAATGGTACCTCCTGTATAAATTAATAAAATGTTAGGTTGTGATTGCGACATGATTAAATACTAAAAATTTCTTTTGAGTTCTGTGTTGTAATTTCGGCAATTTTTTCTTCGGAAACGGCATAGATTTCAGACAATTTTTCTAAAACCTTTGTAACATAGGAACTTTCATTGCGTTTTCCTCTGTATGGTTTAGGAGCGAGATAAGGCGAATCGGTTTCTAAAACAATGTGTTTTAAATCAATTTGATTTAAAAACTGATCGATTTTTCCGTTTTTAAATGTAGCAACACCTCCAATACCTAATTTCATATTATAAGATATGGCTTTTCGAGCTTGTTCTAAAGTTCCTGTGAAACAATGAAAAATTCCGAAAAGGTCATCATCTTTTTCAGTTTCTAAGATTTCAAATATTTCATCAAAAGCGTCTCTACAATGTATAACAATTGGTAATTTGTACTGTTTTGCTAGCTGTATTTGATGTTTAAATGCTTTCTTTTGGATGTTTAAAGTTGAAGTGTCCCAATATAAATCAATACCAATTTCGCCAATAGCGTAAAATTGACGTTGTGTTAACATCTCTTCAACATGTTGTAATTCGTCTTTATAATTATCTTTTACAGATGTTGGATGTAAGCCCATCATTAAATACATGTAATTTGGATAGTCAGCTTCAAGTTGAAACATCGCTTCCGTATGAGACGAATCTATAGCTGGAATAAAAAAACGAGAAACATTAGCATCTAAAGCACGTTGAATCATATCTTTTCTATCGTCATCAAAAGCTTCGCTGTATAAATGAGTATGTGTATCAGTAATAATCATAATGCAAAAATAAATGTTTTATAAGACTATATTTGTAAAAAAGAAAATGATATGGATACCTTGCAGGAATACCTTTTAAACAAAGGCTATACCAAAATAAAGTTACATTTAACAAAGACCAACCATTTCGAAATTATAGCTAAAATAAATGGAAAAAAAGGGTTGTTTATTTTAGACACTGGAGCTTCTAGTTCTTGTGTAGGTTTTGAAGCTATAGATACATTTAATCTTAAAGCAAAGGATAGTGATATTAAAGCCGCAGGTGCAGGCGCCACAGATATGCTAACTCAGATTTCTAAAAAAAATAAATTAAAAATAGGAAAGTGGAAGAAAGATAAAGTTGCACTTATTCTGTTTAATTTAACTCACGTCAATGCGGCATTAACAAATCATAATTCTAAACCCGTTGATGGTATTATTGGAGCAGATGTTCTTAAAAAGGGAAAAGCTGTCATTGATTATGAAAAAAAGTATTTATATCTAAAGTTGTAGGATTTTATTTATCTTTATAAAAATCCCTCAAACTAATCCAAATGCCTACAATATTAATAGCAGATGATCATCCATTAATTCTTAAAGGACTTAAAGATTTCCTTCTTGAAAAAGAATATAATGTTATTGCAAGTGCAAAAAATGGAAAGGAAGCTTTTACGCTAATTAAAGCACATCAGCCAGAGATTGCTATTTTAGATATTCAAATGCCTTACCTTACAGGGTTACAAGTTGCTAAAAAATGCAAAGAAGAAGGTCTTACAACGAAAATCATAATTATTACTTTTGAAAAAAGTGAAGCCATTTATAAAGAAGCGAAGGCACTTGGAATTTATGGGTATATTTTAAAAGAATTTGCGATTGAAGAAGTTGAACATTGTATTGCGAATGTTTTGCAGGAGAAATCTTATTTTAGTCCAGAGCTTATAGAGTATTTAGAAATAAAACAAACACCTGATGAGTTAAAGTCGCTTACTGTTACTGAGATGAAAGTTCTTCAGCTTACTGCTGAAAATATGACTGCTAAGGAAATTGGAGCGATTATAGGTTGCTCAAATCGAACAGTTGAAAAACACAAAAGTCACATTCGTTCTAAATTAAAATTGTCTTCTAATTCAAATAGTATAGCAATTTATGCTAAAGGGCAAGAAGAATTTTTATCAAAATATACGTAGTTCTACGTATTGTTTGGTATCAAATTAATAGCGAAGTTTGTCTTGCTATTAATTCTTTAGGGAGAATTATTTTACAAAAGGCCTTGAATTGTCATTGATTCAAGGTTTTTTTATGTAAAAAATCGAAATATACGTAGAACTACGTATTGCGCTACATTGATTAAATACCGAAGTTTGTAGTGCTATTAATCAATTTTCCTTTTGAAATAAAGGATTAAGGCTCTGAGTTTTAAAGCTCAGAGCTTTTTTTATGCGTTTTAAAATTTTAACACTTACTAAGTTGTTGTTTATTAGTGTTTTAAAAATAAAATTGTACTCTATACGTAGTTCTACGTATTGTGTTGCATTGATTAAATACCGAGTTTTACAGTATGTTATTTATATAGGGATTATGAATAGCAACTAATTAATCTTAATTAACAAGTTAATTAGTTATAGGGTTTAAAGTTCTGGGATGCCTCATCCCAGAACTTTATCAAAAAAGCAAAAGACAATTTAAAATTGAAATAAAATGGATACAATGAAACACAAAACGAGTCTAACCAACAAATTATTTATAACCGGCTTAATTGTTAGTGCTGTTGTAATCATTGCCGTAAATATTCTTGTTAATTTTTTTTAGTTATTAGTTAGTAGTTATTTTTATTAGGAAAAAAAGCGCATTCCAAATCTTCGGAATGCGCTTTTTTAAAAACATTTTAATAATAATAATTTAACTTTTCAAACCACATACCATAGAATATTTACTGTATATTTATAATTGGATTAAAATAAATAAACTAAATCTAATATGATGAAAAACTTAACCTTTTTAGTATTACTAATTTTATTATCGAGTTGCAAAAATGATGACGATAGCAGCACACCAACTAATCCTGTAGATCAACTACCATCTGCTACACAGACAGGTGAAAATACGTTTGGTTGTTTGGTTAATGGTGAGCCTTTTGTGGTCACAAATTCAAATGACCAAGTGGCAATATATCAACAAGGTCAACTTCAGTTTGGAGGTGGAGGTATTTCAATGATTATAAATGAACCTTTTTCAACAAATGTTGAAGCCGATTTAGTTGGTAGGGCAAGGTATATTGTTGACCCAAATCCTCAGGTAGGTTGTCATTATGAATTTGAAGACAGTTATGAAGGTTTCGTTATTTTCACTAAAATTGACCAAATAAATTATATAGTTTCAGGAACTTTTGAATTTTCTACTGTCAATGATGATTGCGAAAACATCAACATAACAAATGGTCGTTTTGACTTACAATACATACCATAACAATTTTTTAACTATTAATCTTAAAAACCAATCACTTATGAAAAAACTACTCGTTTTTACACTATTTTGTATTGCCTTTTTTCAAGGGTATACACAGAACACCGATTATTATGACCGTATGGAGCACGTCTTTGGCAGCATCAATAAAACCAAAGTAACCACAGGTTTTCTTAAGGAATTTGGCATCCGTTTTAATGAAGTGGAAGCTTATAACGGAATCATTAGTACTAACAACCTTGTAGATAAAACACAATGGCAATCGCTCTATAGTTCGCTCTACACCATGCGTGTAGGTACGGTAGCCCAAAGTATAATAGTACCCAATGTAGTGTTTAACACTCTTGAAACCCAACAAGATAATGTCGCCGAAGATGTGCTCTTGGCAGCACTCTACTATAATTACCAACAGTACAAAACCAATGCCTATACCAATGGCGATGTTACCATTAGTAATGACCAAATTTTTGATGTCTCAGGTCGTAACCCTTATGATACCAAGACTGTTTTTGGTGTAGCACCACTTAAAAAACAATTACAAGGTGATACCTTTACTTTTAAACTGCCAAGTGGACTTATTTACACCAACACCAGTTTGTCCCTTAGCCAAGTACAGGTCAATTTTGATGATGGCAATGGTTACCAAACCATTTCCTTAAATACAGCCAAAAGTGTGACTTACACTTCTGGTGGTGAAAAGGATATTACCGTAAAATTTGTTTATACCAATGGGCCAACCTTATATAGTAAAAGTAAGATTTCGGTGGACTATATCGCCTCTGGTGGTGGCGCACAGGCACGTTACAATGGTATTGGTTTTCTTAATGAGAATGGTACTACGTGGTTTAACAATCCTGTACCTGGTGCTACTTATAATGGTAGTTCTGCCACAGGCTTGGTGACTATAGAACTGGCACCAGACCATACCGAGCTTACCAAACCCTTGATTGTTGTGGAGGGCTTTGATCCAGAAGATGATGTTAATTATTTTACCTTTATAAATACTGATAATGGTGGAGGTATTTTTGTTGACATAGACCCAACAGGTAATATAAACACCCTCAACCAAGCCATAGAAGACGAGGATTACGATTTGGTCTTTATAGATTTTGAGGACAGTACCACACATATACAACGTAATGCCTATATGGTAGAGGAGGTAATACGCCAAATTAACCAACTAAAAGTAGGTAATGAGCAAAATGTGGTCTTGGGTATGAGTATGGGAGGCCTTGTGGCACGTTATGCACTTAGACACATGGAGATAGATAATGACCCAACCACCAACCACGACACCAAACTTTATATTAGCCATGATGCTCCACACCAAGGAGCTAATATACCATTGGCTTATCAGGCTTTTGTAAGGCATTTAGTTGGTGAAGAAATTAGTCTACCTGTTCTTTTTTCTTTAATAGACATCAATATTGTTGATTTAGTAGATCTAGCACCTGAATTAGAAGAAGGTTTATCCTTATTGCAAACACCTGCGGCAAAGCAAATGCTTATTTATCAATTACAGGGTTTAGGCAATAACGTGTCGATAAATAATGCCACATTACAGAGCAGTTTTTTAACAGAATACAGTAGTATGGGTTATCCACAACAAAATGGTATCCGAAATATTGCTATTACCAACGGTTCGGAATGTGGTACACCTTTGGAGTTTTCAAACTATTCAACTTTAGTAGATATCAATGAACGTATTGATTTACCAGCGTTTCTGACAAATATAGTTCTAGCAGCAATTAATGGTTTTTCTTTAAACCCATTGAGATACCTTAGTTCTGTTTTTTCAACCGACACCGACATTAAAATACAATTCAATTTAAGAGCTCTGCCAAATCAACAGTCTAAAAGAATATATAAAGGGAAAATATTTATTGAGAAAACAATATTGTTTTTAATAGATGTTGAAGAACCCTTAATAGATGAAGAATCTGTTTACTCATCATCTTCTATGCTTCCTTTGGATAATGCTAATGGTGGTGTTTTTGACTTAGAAGGTTTTACAACATTACCTCCAGAGTTTGAGCAATTTGTAATTGAACGTAAATTCAATTTTATACCTGCTTACAGTAGTTTAGATGTTGGCAAAGGAAACGTAATAATTACAAAAGAAGATTTAGAAAAAAGCTACAATCCGTTTACCCCTCCTTTTGCTCCAAAAGACATCCCATTTGATAACTTTTTTGCTAATCCAACTATAAGTGAACAGCATATACAATATACACTTGATAACGGCAACTGGCTTATGACTGAGTTATCACACACTCCTGAAACAAGATCTTGTATATTCGTATGTAGTACAGCGGAAATTGCTGGACCTGATCGCTTTTGTTCTGGTAGTAGAACATATAATGCTCCTTTCGGTGGAGATACCTATCAATGGAGAATTGAAGGTAATGCAGCCTTTATTCAATCAGGAGTCACATCAAACAGCGTTACAATCGCAAAAAGCCAGCTCAATGAAGGTGGATGGGTTACTCTTGTAGTAGATATTACTAGCACTAAATGTGGTGATGCAACCATAACAAAACATATCTATATTGGTGTTCCAAGTTATGAATCTATCGAAGAAGTAAATACTTTAGAAACTGGGTTAACCGATCCTATTGCTCCAATAGGTTCTTGTGACGATTTTGGTTTTAAACTCAACATAGCACCTTCTAATCAAGAAGTATTAGAAGTAGAATGGGAAAAGGTAACAACAAATTATGAATGGAGTCATGAAGATGATGAATATGTTATTATTACTCCAGCGTGTAATGAACCTATTGAGTTTAGAGTTCGTTTTAGAAATAATTGTGGTTGGTCGTCTTGGCAAAATATAACTTATGATATTACTCAGTGTTCATCGAATTGCTCAGGAAAATCTGGTAATATAACTAGCGATGATTTTATAATTTATCCAGTACCTGCCGATACGTCTTTAACAGTAAAACTTAAAAATGAACCGGTTGGTTTATTACAAAATGGAGACACATTAAATATTAAACTTTATAATATCAGTAGTTGGCTTGTATATAACATCAATGCTGTAGCAACCCAAACAACTATAGACATTTCGAGTTTAGTTTCAGGAACTTATACTTTGGTTTTAACATATAATGGTCAAGCAGAAAGCCATCAAATTGTTATAAATTAATTATATCAAAAAAAAAGCGCATTCCAAATCTTCGGAATGCGCTTTTTTATTTAAAATATGTTGTGAAATGATTTACATTTCCAAAGCTTTCTTAATGTTGTTGTCCATTAATAATTCTGTTGGATTTTCTAAAGCTTCTTTTACAGCCACTAAGAAACCTACAGATTCTTTACCATCAATAATTCTGTGGTCATAAGATAAAGCCACAAACATAATTGGTCTAATTTCTACTTTGCCATCAATGGCAACTGGTCGTTCAACAATATTATGCATTCCTAAAATACCACTTTGTGGCGGATTAATAATTGGTGTCGATAACATACTTCCAAAAACACCACCATTAGAAATGGTAAATGTTCCTCCAGTCATTTCATCAACAGTTATTTGTCCGTCACGAGCACGAATAGCTAAGCGTTTAACTTCAGCTTCAACACCTCTAAAACTTAAGTTTTCAGCATTTCTAATTACTGGAACCATTAATCCTTTTGGACCAGAAACAGCAATAGAAACATCAACAAAATCATAGGTTAACATTTCTTTTCCGTCTATCATTGAGTTAACAGCTGGATACATTTTTAATGCACGAACTACTGCAAGTGTAAAGAAACTCATAAACCCAAGTCCTACACCATGCTTTGCTTTAAAGTCTTCTTTATATTGTTTACGTAATTCAAAAATAGGTGACATGTCAACTTCGTTAAACGTCGTTAACATTGCTGTTGTGTTTTTAGCTTCAACTAAACGTTCAGCGACTTTACGACGTAGCATAGACATTTTACTGCGAGATGAACCACGATTTCCTCCTGTTGGAGTTCCCATAGATGGTACTGCATTTACAGCATCATCTTTAGTAACACGACCATCTTTTCCTGTTCCTGAAATAGAAGATGCATCCATTCCTTTTTCGGCTAAAACCTTTTTGGCAGCTGGGCTCGCAGTTCCTGTAGCGTACGTTTTAGATTCTGCAGCAGGTTTTGGCGCTTCCGTCTTAGGTGTTTCTTCTTTTTTCTCTTCTTTTGCAGGAACAGTACCACTACTTTCGGGTTTTGTTGCACTTGTATCTATTAAACAGACAACAGCTCCAACTTCAACAGCATCACCTTCTTCAGCTTTAAGCGTAATAGTTCCACTGGCTTCTGCAGGTAATTCTAAAGTTGCTTTATCGCTGTCGACTTCAGCTATGGCTTGATCTTTTTCAACATAATCTCCATCAGAAACTAACCATTCTGCAATTTCTACTTCTGTGATTGATTCTCCTGGAGAAGGAACTTTCATTTCTAAAATCATCGTTCTGTAATTTTATTTTAAGCGTTTATTTTAAATATATTCTTTATTCCATTTAAAAGGAATGGCATTATCTAACGTTGGTTGTTTTTGGTTTTGTCAAATACGAAATCGATAACTTCTTGATGACGTATTTTAGAACGCACACTACTACCAGCTGCAGGAGCTCCATATGGTCGTCGTGTTGCTGCTCTAAATGTTTTTGCTTCGTCTAAATGCATGAGCATATGGCTGTATGCACCCATGTTTCTTGGTTCTTCTTGAGCCCAAACAATATCAGTTGCATTTTTATATTTTGCAATAATATCTTTAATTTGTTTTTCTGGTAATGGGAATAATTGTTCTATTCTTACCAATGCAACATCGTCTCTTTTAAGAGTTTCACGTTGTTCTAATAAATCATAATAGAATTTTCCAGTCACAAAGACTAAGGTTTTGGTTTTATTTGCTTTTACCACACTATCATCAATGAGCATTTGGAAACTTCCGTTAGCAAACTCATCAACAGTAGACACTACTAAAGGATGACGTAATAAACTTTTTGGTGTAAAGACAATTAAAGGCTTTCTAAATTCTGCTTTCATTTGCTTACGTAACAAATGATACATATTTGCAGGTGTTGTACAGTCCATAACAAACATATTGTCCTTTGCACATAGCTGTAAATAGCGTTCCATTCGACCTGAAGAATGCTCAGCACCTTGACCTTCATAACCATGAGGTAATAGCATTACCAATCCGTTTTGAAGCATCCATTTATCTTCTGCAGCAGAGATGTATTGATCTAGCATAATCTGTGCACCATTACTAAAGTCTCCAAATTGTGCTTCCCAAATCACTAACGTGATTGGACTAGCCATGGCATAACCATAATCGAAACCTACAACACCATATTCTGATAGTAATGAGTTGTAAATAAAGAATCTACCTTGCTTGTCGCTTATTTGATTCAGTAATAAAATTTCTTCTTCACTGTCTTCAACTTTTACTACAGCATGTCTATGAGAAAATGTTCCACGTTCTACGTCCTGTCCAGAAACACGTACATCATATCCTTCTTCTAGCAAAGTTCCGTAGGCTAAATGCTCAGCCATTGCCCAATCTAATTTATCTTCATCAAACATCGTTTGACGTGATTGTATGAGACGTTCTATTTTACGAATGAATTTTTTGTCTTTTGGTAAATTTGAAATCACTTTTGTGATTTTTGCAAGACCTTCTTTTGGATAAGTTGTATCAATGGGCTGCATCATTTTATCTTCAACAACTGTTTGATAGTTTACCCATTCATCTTCCATAAATGGTGTGATGACTGTTTTGTCTATTTTTCTAGAGTCTTCTAATTTAACTTCTAGTTTGTCTTTGTATGCTTTTTCTAATTTTGCAACATAACCATTATCAATTACTCCTTCAGCAATCAATTTTGCAGCGTAAATATCTCTTGGGTTTTGATGTTTTGAAATGGCTTTGTACAGTTTAGGTTGTGTGAAACGAGGTTCGTCACCTTCGTTATGACCATATTTTCTGTATCCTAATAAATCAATAAACACATCACGTTTAAACTTCATTCTAAAATGGAGTGCAAATGACATGGCATGAACAACAGCTTCTGGGTCATCAGCATTAACATGCATAACAGGTGATAAAGTGACTTTTCCAACATCTGTACAATAGGTACTTGAACGACCATCAAGATAGTTTGTTGTAAATCCAATTTGATTGTTTACTACAATGTGTATTGTTCCATTGGTCTTGTAGCCATCTAATTGTGCCATTTGAACCAATTCATAGACAAGGCCTTGCCCAGAAATCGCAGCATCGCCATGCACTATAATTGGTAATACTTGCGAAGGGTTTTCACTGTATTTATCGTCTTGTTTTGCTCTAACAATCCCTTCTACTACAGCACCAACAGTTTCTAAGTGAGAAGGATTTGGAGCAATATTTAAATTAATTTTCTTTCCGCCATCAGTCACACGATTACTCGTCCATCCTAAATGATATTTTACATCACCATCAAATACTTTTTGTTCATAATCTTTACCATCAAACTCACTAAAGATATCTTCAGCAGATTTGCCAAAAATATTTGTTAGTGTGCTTAAACGACCACGATGTGCCATACCCATGACAAATTCTTTTACACCATGGTTTGCAGCATCTTCAATAAGAGAATCAAGAGCAGGAATCAAAGATTCATTTCCTTCTAGAGAAAAACGTTTTTGACCAACGTATTTTGTATGTAAAAAGCTTTCAAACGAAACAGCTTCATTTAATTTTTTTAGAATATATTTTTTTTCTTCTGGAGAAAATTGTGGTTGATTATCGTTTACATTTAATTTATTTTGAATCCACTGAATTTCTTCAGGTTTTCTAATGTACATGTATTCAATACCAATAGATTCACAGTAGATTTTTTCTAAATGGTCAACAATATTTTGAAGTGTTGCTTTACCAAGACCTAAAATTTCTCCAGCAGAAAAAATGGTACTCATATCACTTTGTGAGAGTCCGAAATTTTCAATCTCAAGTGTTGGTGCATATTTCCTTCTTGCTCGAACAGGATTGGTTTTAGTAAATAAATGACCTCGATTTCTGTAGCCATCAATAAGCTTTACGATTTGAAATTCTTTTTGAACATGTTCGGGAATTTGAGTCGTAACACCTTCCGTAATTTCACCATCCATTCCATAGTTCTCGCTTCCAAAATCGTAGCCTTGAAAAAAGGCTCTCCAACTTGGTTCAACAGAATCAGGGTTTTTTAGGTATTGTTCGTATAAATCAGCAAAGTATGCTGTATGTGCTGCGTTTAAAAAGGAATATTTATCCATTATTTGATGTAAGTCGTTTTCGCTTCAACAATATTTAGTCAAAAATACAACTTTTAGTAAAAACAGGTGTGTTTTTGGTATATTTATAGATGTAATTTAACTCAAATTTTAAATAATGAAATTTTCATCGCTTTTTCATCGTAATACTTGCCTTATTGTTTGTTTAATCTGCTCGTTTTTAGCTTTTTCTCAAAATCAGGACGATACTAATGATTTTTGGAGGCATGTGCGCTTTGGAGGCGGTCTAGGATTAAGTTTTGGTGACGGCTTTTTTAGTGGTACAATTGCACCAAGTGGAATTTATGAATTTAACTCCCAATTTGCAGCAGGATTAGGTTTAAATGCAACCTATAACAAGCAGGATGATTTTTTTAAGTCTACTATTTTTGGAGCAAGTCTTATTGGTTTATTTAATCCAATAAGAGAGTTACAATTGTCTACAGAATTTGAGCAACTTAATGTTAATCGTAAATTTGATGATTCAAATTATGAAAATCAAAACTATTGGTATCCAGGTTTGTATATGGGAATAGGTTATAGAAGTGACAATGTTACTTTTGGTATAAGATATGATGTGCTTTATGATAAAGATAAGAGTATTTATGCTGATCCTTATATTCCTTTTGTTAGAGTGTATTTTTAAGAATATGCATTTCTGAACCATACTTTTTGCCACTCACGTTGTAAGATTAAAAAAGTAACGTCTTCAGATAATTTTAGAGTATCACTACCATCAAGTTGCTTTATTTTGTTTTCTGAAACATCAATGATGTATAGTAGGTTGAGGTATTCAGCAAATTTTTCTTGTATAAGTTTAAAAACAATCTCATGCATTAGGTATTTTAAACTTGAGGGTAATATGTTTTCGTCAAAATCAAGGTCAATATTTGATAATAAAAAATCTTTATTGATTTGTTGTATTAGTTTTTGATAGAGCTTTAAGCTTTCAGCTTCAGAAATTAAATTTTCAAAGGTTTGTGGTAGCTGCATTATACATTTCTAGTCATTAAATCGTTTCCAAATGCTATTAATGCATTTTTATTGTCTTCAGAAATTTTTATACTTTCTAAAACAGAAAATGCTTTTTTAGTATAATTTTCAATTTCTTTTTTAGTTGCTTCGGCCGAACCGCTAGCTATGAAGAATTGTTTTACCGTTTCTATTTTTTCACTTGGATCTGAAGGGTTTACACTGTATAAATGTTCTAGTTGTTTTCTGTCATTTTGACTTGAAAACGCTAAGCATTTCAAATATAAATACGTTTTTTTGTTTTCAATAATATCACCTCCAACTTGTTTACCAAAAGTTTCAGGATTTCCAAATGCATCTAAATAGTCATCTTGTAACTGAAAAGCAATTCCTAAATTTTTTCCAAAGTCATAAATCGAATTTTGACAATCTTCCGAAGCATTTGCAACAATAGCACCCATTTTCATTGCAGCTCCAACTAATACTGCAGTTTTATATTCTATCATTTTTAAATACTCAGAAATAGTGACATCATCACGAGTTTCAAAATCGACATCATATTGTTGTCCTTCACATACTTCAAGCGCAGTTTTACTAAATAATTTAGCTAAATTTTGAAATGTGTTTGGATCGTAGTTTTCAAATAATTGATATGCCATAATAAGCATGGCATCACCAGAAAGGATTCCTGTGTTAATATCCCATTTTTCGTGAACCGTTTCTTTTCCTCGACGTAAAGGCGCATCATCCATAATATCATCATGGACTAATGAAAAATTATGAAATACTTCAACACTTAAAGCAGCATTAAGTGCTTTTGTGTAATGACTACCAAATATTTCGGCAGTCATTAAGGTTAAAATAGGCCGTAAACGTTTTCCTCCAAGTTGAATAATATAATTAATCGGGTCGTAAAGCGTAGAAGGCTCTTTGGGTTTTGTAAACGTGTCGAGGTGTTTTAAAAATGCCTCATGATGGGATTGGATATTCTGCATTGTACAAAAATAATGTAATTGACTAAATCTGCAATCACAGTTTAACTATATGTTAAAAAAACACTAAAACTTTGGAAACTTTTTTTGTTTTTAAAGTTTCCTATTGTAGATTTGCACTCAAATTATGAGAGAACAAATTATACATAAGTCAGCTGAACTGTTTTTAAATCTAGGGTTTAAAAGCGTAACAATGGACGATATTGCTAGTGAAATGGGTATTTCTAAGAAAACCATTTATGTGCATTTTCCAAATAAAACAAAACTTGTAGAAGCTGTTGCCTTTAATCTATTTGATACCATTTGTAGTGGAATAGATTGTATATGTGATAATGCTCCAAATCCAATTGAAGAATTATACTCTATAAAAATGTTTGTAATGCAACACTTAAAAAATGAAAAGGCATCACCTCAATATCAATTAAAGAAATATTACCCGAAAATTCATCACGAGCTAAAATTCAAACAATTTGAAAAAATGCATCAGTCTGTTCAAGAAAGCTTAGAACATGGAGTAGATACAGGCGTTTTTAGGAGCACAATAGATGTAGATTTTATATCTAGAATGTATTTCACAGGAATGACAGGGATTAAGGATAATATGTTTTTTCCAACAGAACAATTTAAGATGGAATATCTTATGGAAAGTTATCTAGAGTACCATTTAAGAGCAATCGTTTCTGAAAAAGGAATGACCATATTAAATAATTTTATCAACAAGAACCAATCATAAATCATGAGACAATCACTCATATTAATTATAAGTTTAATCACAGTTTCTTTTGGGTTTTCACAAGAGGGTACAAATAGTTTTACGCTCCAACAAGCTATAGATTTTGCTTTAGAAAATAACAGACAAGTTAAAAACGCAACTCGAGATATTGATGCTGCAGAAAAACAAAAATGGGAAACGACTGCATCAGGTTTGCCACAACTGAATGCAGATGTTGGTTACAACAATTGGATAAAACAACAGGTTATTATTTTCGATATAGATAATGATGGCAACCTTGATGCAATTCCTAATGGAGCAAAACAATCTATTAATGCAACAGCAACGTTAAGTCAGAAATTGTTTGATGGCTCATATTTAGTAGGCTTGCAATCAGCAAAAGTCTTTCTAGAAATATCTAAAAATGCAAAAGTAAAAACAGATCTTGAAGTTAGAAAGGCAGTTATTGAAGCTTACGGAAATGTGCTTTTAGCCGAAGAAAGTATTTTAATATTAGAACGCAATATAGATGTGCTTGAAAAAAATCTATTCGAAACCAATAAAATTTTTGAAAATGGTCTAGAAGAAGAAGAAAGTGTCGAGCAGTTACAAATAACCTTATCTGGAGTTAAAAGTAGTTTAAACAACACTAATAGATTAAAGAAGTTAGCCTATCAAATGTTAAATATTACTCTAGGATTAGACATCAATTCTCAAACGATTCTAACAGATAATCTTGAACGTTTAACGTCTTTAAATATGGATTTAAATCTATTAGCAGTAGAAGATAATATTGAAAATACAATAGATTACAAAATTGCTGAAAATGATAAAACCTCTAAAGGATTGCTTTTAAAATTAGAAAAAAGCAAAGCACTTCCCACTTTAAATGCCTTTATTAATGGAGCTTATTCAGGTAATAGTAATAGCTTTACATTTACTCATAATGATCAAAAGTGGTTTGGGTCTTCGTTGTTTGGTATTAATTTAAATATCCCAATTTTTAGTTCAGGTATGAGAAATGCAGCTACGCAACGTGCAGCAATTAATCTTGAAAAATCTGAAGAAGATCTAAATGAAATTCAGCAACAATTAAAACTTCAAATAGCTTCAGCAAAAAGCAATTATCAATTTGCTATTGACGATTACGACAACAAGAAAGAAAATTTAGGACTAGCAGAGCGTATTGAGCAAAAAAATCAAACTAAATTTTTTGAAGGTATCGGTTCAAGTTTTGAGCTCAGACAAGCACAAACACAATTATATGTAGCACAACAAGAATTATTGCAAGCCATGCTAGATGTCATAAATAGCAAAGCTGAATTAGAAACTGCACTAAACACGATAACACTAAACTAATCAATCATAAATCAAATCATGAAAAATATATATTCACTATTTATTATCACCTTTCTTTTGGTTTCTTGCGGAGGCGAAAAGAAGAATTCTGTAGCGAACGTTTTAGAAAGTAATAGTTTAGAAACTATTCGTAAAAAACGGGGCGAATTAGTTAATGAGCAACAAGCAATTAACGAACAAATTAAATTGTTAGATGAAAAAATCAAAGCAATTGATACCACTAAACATGTACCATTAATTACAACGTTTACTGCCAAGACTGAAAAATTTGAACACGTTTTAGAACTTCAAGGAAACGTTACTACAAAAAACCTTTTAGTTATAACACCAGAATACAATGGAATTTTAACTCACGTTTACGTTAAAGAAGGACAAAAAGTAACCAAAGGACAAGTCCTTGCTAAAATTGATGATGGTGGATTGAGTCAACAAATAGCACAACTCCGTATTCAATCTGACTTGGCTAAAACAACTTACGAACGTCAAAAACGTCTTTGGGAACAAAATATTGGTAGTGAAATTCAATATTTACAAGCAAAATCAACCTACGAATCTCAGCAAGAAGCTGTAAATCAAATACAACAACAAGTTGCTAAAACAATTGTAAGAGCACCATTTAATGGAACAATAGATGATGTTATTACAGAGCAAGGAAGCGTCGTTGCAGCTGGACAATCACAATTAATGCGTATCGTAAATCTTGATAATATGTATATAGAAGTTGAAGTTCCTGAAGGCTATGTTTCTAATGTTGTTAAAGGTAAAAAAGTACTAGTTGACCTTCCTGTTTTAGGGAAAACTATAGAAACAAAAATTCGTCAGGCTAGTGATTTTATAAATCCTGCTAATAGAACATTTAAAGTAGAAATTGAAGTGCCCAATAAAGATAAAAATATCAAGCCGAATCTAACTGCTCGATTAAAGATTAACGATTACACAAGTGAAAATGCTGTTTTAATTCCACAAAGTGTGATTTCTGAAAATGCAGAAGGTGAACAATATGTATATATCGTAACTGATAAAAATTCAGAAAGTATTGGTACTGCCAAACGTTTGATCATTGAAACAGGAAGAACGCAAGGCGATGTGATTGAAGTTTTAAAAAATCTTGAAAAAGGCGTTGAAGTCATTAAAGAAGGAGCACGTAGTGTTAAAGACGGACAATCAGTTGAGGTAATTAACTATAAAGAAAACGAGAATGACAACTAAGAAAAAGAAAAATACCGAAAAAGAGTTTGGTATGTCGTCGTGGGCAATAAACAATAAAACCACGATGTATGTGCTTATCGCTGTCTTTTTCTATTTAGGTGTTTCCGCGTTTTTTAGCATGCCTAGAGAGAATTTTCCAGAAGTTAACGAAACTAAAATTTATGTTAGTACAATCTATCCTGGAAACACAGCCGAAGATATAGAAAAACTAATAATAGATCCCTTAGAAGATAAACTGAAAACAGTTAGTAATGTTGTTGAAACCACCTCTACTTCACAAGAGGATTATGGGATGTTGATTGTTGAGTTTGATGAGCATATTACCGTTGAAAGAGCTCTGCAAAAAGTAAAAGACGAGATTGATACGGAAACCTCAAGTGAGGATTGGCCATCATTTAATGGCGCTAAAGTAGAACCAGATGTTTTTGAATTAAGTCTTTCTGAAGAAATGCCAATTTTAAATATTAATATTTCTGGTGATTATCCAATTGAAAAATTAAAAGATTTTGCTGAATATCTTCAAGATGAAATTGAAGATTTACAGGAAATTAAAAAAGCAGATATTAGAGGTGCTCAGGAAAAAGAGGTAGAAGTCGCAGTAGATATTTACAAAATGATGGCAGCTAAAGTGACCTTTAGTGATATTCTTGGAGCTATTGGCAATGGAAATATTACCCAATCTGCTGGAAATTTAAAAGCAAGTGGACAACGACGTACGATAAGAATTATTGGTGAAATTGAAAAACCTTCAGAATTAGAAAACTTCGTAGTTAAAGCTGAAAAAGGCAATGCTATTTACTTAAAAGACGTAGCGACAGTTTCTTTTCAAGAAGAAGATAAAACAACGTTTGCTAGAAAATCTGGTAGTCCTGTGGTCATGCTCGATGTTAAAAAACGTGCAGGTAAAAATATGGTTGCTGCAGCTGAGCAAATTCAAGAGATTGTTAAAAATGCTACGATGAATGTGTTTCCGCAAGATTTAGAAGTCTCAATTACTAATGACCAATCCGAAAAAACGATAGGTCAAGTTGATGACTTGGTTAATAATATCATTTTTGGTGTTATCCTTGTTGTAACCGTTTTAATGTTCTTTTTAGGATTTAAAAATGCCTTATTTGTCGGATTTGCTATTCCAATGTCAATGTTTATGTCGCTGATGGTATTAAGTCTTATAGGTTATAGTTTAAACACTATGGTGCTTTTCGGATTAATTATGGGACTAGGAATGCTCGTAGATAACGGAATTGTCGTTGTTGAAAATGTCTATCGATTAATGGATGAAGAAGGCATGAGTCGCATTGAAGCTGCTAAAAAAGGGATTGGAGAAATTGCATTTCCAATTATTATTTCAACGTTAACAACTGTGGCAGCCTTTGTTCCATTAGGTCTTTGGCCAGGGATTATGGGAGAATTTATGAAGATTTTACCTATTACTTTGTCTATTGTTCTCGGGTCTTCATTATTTGTAGCTATATTCTTTAATTCGGTTTTAGTCTCTAGGTATATGACTATCGAAGATAAAGATATGCCGATAAGTCAAATTATTAAAATTACAGTGATTGTTGCTGTTATAGGGACACTTATTCTTTTATTTGGTGGTGCATATAGAGGTTTAGGAACCATTATGATATTTACAGCGATTATGCTTTGGGCATATCGTTTTTTCATTAGAAAATGGGCAAATAGTTTCCAAAATAAAGCGTTGGTGAAACTAGAAAGTTGGTACGAAGGTCAACTACGTTGGGCTTTATCTAAAAAACGACCTTATATTTTAAGTATTGGTACATTTTTATTACTAATTGCGGCTTTTATAGCCTTCGGAATTTCGCTAGGCACACAACGTACAAAAGTTGAATTTTTTCCAGATAATAAACCAAATCAAATTATTGTTTATATCGAATATCCTGAAGGTACTGCAATAGAAAAAACAAATGAGATTACTCGTCAAATTGAAAAACGAGTTTACGATGTAGTTTACGATGATAAATACATTATTGATGGTGAAAATTTTTTAGTTGAAAGTGCTGTTTCTCAAGTTGGTGAAGGTGCTGGGAATCCGCAAACTGATGCTGGTTCTTCTGCAGAAATGCCACATAAAGCTAAAATAACTGCGTCAATGCGAGAATACAAGTATCGTCGTGGAGAAGATAGTGAGCTTTTACGTCAAAAGGTTCAGAAAGCTTTGGTCGGGATTTATCCAGGGGTTTTAATTTCTGTAGAAAAAAATGTAGATGGTCCACCTGCTGGTTCTCCTATTAATATAGAAATTGAAGGCGATGATTATAACGAGCTTATTTCAACCGCAGAAAAAATGCGTGAATTTATCAATTCAAAAAATGTTGCTGGTATTGATGAACTTAAAATAGATGTCAATAAGGACAAACCAACAATGCAAGTTCAAATTGACAGAAAAAAAGCCGGTGAGTTAGGTGTAAGTGCCAAACAGATTGGAGATCAATTACGAAATTCAATTTTTGGTGCAAAAGCCGGAATTTATAAAGAAAGTGGTGACGATTTTGATATCTATGTACGGTTTAATGAAGCAAATAGATACAATACTAGTGCGCTTTTTAATCAAAATATCACCTTTAGAGATAATACGGGACAAATTAAAGAAATACCATTGTCTGCAGTAGCAACACAAAAAAATAATTCTGGATTTAGTGCTATTAAGCACAAAGATACGAGACGAGTTGTAACGGTTTATTCTGCATTAGCACCTGGTTATACTGATGCTGGAGCTATTGTAACTCAAATTCAGAATGAAATGAAAAGTTACGAGGGTTTACTTGAAGGTATAAAAATAGATTATACAGGTCAAATTGAAGAGCAAAATAAGCAAATGACTTTTCTTATGGGAGCGTTTTTTACTGGATTAGGTTTAATTTTCTTCATTCTTATATTTCAATTTAATTCCGTTTCTAAGCCAGCAATTATTATGCTCGCTATATTTTTAAGTTTCATAGGTGTGTTTGGCGGTATTGTGCTTTCAGGAAGTGCCTTTGTAATTATGATGACCATGGTTGGGATTATTTCACTTGCCGGAATTGTAGTCAACAATGGAGTTGTCCTTTTAGATTATGCTCAGCTTTTAATAGATAGAAAGAAAAATGAACTCGATTTGGATGAAGATGAATTTCTAACAAAAGAAGACCTTTTTGAAAGTATTGTAAAGGCAGGTAAAGCACGTTTGAGACCAGTGTTATTAACAGCTATCACAACTATTTTAGGATTAATTCCGTTGGCTATAGGCTTAAATATTAATTTCTTTACACTGTTTGCTGATTTTAATCCTAACATTTATATGGGTGGAGATAACGTAGTGTTTTGGGGACCTTTGGCTTGGACTGTCATTTACGGATTATTTATAGCAACCTTCTTGACATTAATTGTTGTACCAATTTTGTTTTTCTTAGTAACTAGATTTAAAATGTGGATTAAAGGTTCAAAGACCTCTACTGAAGTTGTTTCTCAAGAAATATTTGATACAGATAAGAGAATTGAAACTCAATTCTAACACCATACTTTGATTTTTTGTCAAAGTGCGAAAAACCTTTTTAGGGAATTAGGAAAGGTTTGATTAATAGCAGAAAAAGTCATAATGTAATGTTATGGCTTTTTCATTTTTATAGTCCGTTAACTTCATTAAATTTGCATTTCAAATTTTTTACTATGTACAGAAGTCATAATTGTGGTGAATTAAGAGCATCACACATCAATACAGAAGTTACCCTTTCAGGTTGGGTTCAAAAATCGCGAGATAAAGGATTTATCGTTTGGGTAGATTTGCGTGATCGCTACGGAATGACACAATTAGTGTTTGATGAAGAACGTACTTCAAAAGAAATGATGACACAAGCTCAAGGTTTAGGACGTGAGTTTGTGATTCAAGTGAAAGGAAAAGTGATAGAGCGTGCCTCTAAGAACCCAAATATGCCAACTGGTGATATTGAAATTCTAGTTTCTGAATTAACCGTTTTAAACGAAGCACAATTACCACCTTTTACCATTGAAGATGAAACCGATGGTGGTGAAGAACTACGTATGAAATATCGCTACTTAGATATCAGACGTAATCCAGTAAAAAATAGTTTGATCTTTAGGCATAAAGTAACTCAAGAAGTTAGAAACTATTTATCTAAAGAAGGATTCATTGAAGTTGAAACACCTTATTTAATAAAATCAACTCCTGAAGGTGCTCGTGATTTCGTTGTGCCTTCTCGAATGAATGAAGGTCAGTTTTATGCACTACCACAATCACCACAAACGTTCAAGCAACTTCTAATGGTTGGCGGAATGGATAAGTATTTTCAAATTGTAAAATGCTTTAGGGATGAAGATTTACGAGCAGATAGACAGCCTGAATTTACGCAAATAGATTGTGAAATGGCATTCATTGAGCAAGAAGATATTTTAAATGCTTTTGAAGGTTTAACGCGTCACTTATTGAAAGAAGTAAATGGCGTTGAAGTAGAAAAATTTCCAAGAATGCTCTATGATGATGCGATGCGTCTCTACGGAAATGACAAACCAGACATTCGCTTCGGAATGGAATTTGGTGAGTTAAATGATGTTGCTCAACATAAAGAGTTTAACGTGTTTAATTCTGCTGAATTAGTAGTTGGTATTGCAGTTCCTGGAGGAAATAGCTACACAAGAAAAGAAATAGATAAATTAATCGATTGGGTAAAACGTCCGCAAGTTGGTGCTTTAGGAATGGTTTATAGTAGATGTAATGATGATGGAAGTTTTAAATCTTCAGTAGATAAATTTTACGATCAAGATGATTTAGCAAAATGGGCTCAAGTTACTGGAGCAAAACCAGGAGATTTAGTATGTGTACTTTCAGGAAATACAAATAAAGTCAGAGCACAATTAAGTGCCTTACGTATGGAATTGGCCGAACGTTTAGGGTTAAGAGATCCTAAAACTTTCGCTCCACTTTGGGTAATGGATTTTCCATTATTAGAATGGGATGAAGATACAGAGCGTTATCATGCAATGCACCATCCATTTACGTCTCCAAAACCTGGACAGTTAGAATTATTGAAAACCAATCCAGGAGATGTAAAAGCTAATGCTTACGATTTAGTCCTTAACGGAAATGAAATTGGTGGTGGTTCGATTCGTATTCACGATAAAGAAACACAAGCTTTAATGTTTGATTATTTAGGGTTTACGCCTGAAGAAGCTAAAGCTCAATTTGGTTTTCTTATGGATGCTTTTCAATATGGAGCGCCTCCTCATGGTGGATTAGCTTTTGGATTGGATAGATTGGTTGCAATTCTTGGCGGACAAGAAACGATTCGTGATTTTATTGCATTCCCTAAAAATAATAATGGTCGAGATGTCATGATTGATGCTCCTGCTTTAATAGACGATGAGCAACTAACAGAGTTGAGTTTAAAACTTAATCTAAAATCATAAATTAAAAATCCTGCTTCTTGCAGGATTTTTTAGTAGATTTAATATATGGCAACAAAAAGAATTTTAAAGTATATAGGAATTGTACTTGGTATATTAGTTATTGCTTTTGCTTGTTTTATTGCCTATGGCTATTATATGTTCAACACGAGTTTACTGCCAGATAACGAGCCTTTTGAGCATGCGTCTCATTATATCGATCCAGAAACAGCTTTATTAAATGAAGGATTTAATATTTGTGATGAAAATTACATTTTACAATATTATAATACTCAAGAATTACCTTATCCCAATGGGAAAAATGGATTTAGAAATTATATCAATTTAGCGTATGTGAATGATAATTATCCAGATTCTGGATATTTAAATATAAGATTCATCATTAATTGCGAAGGTGAAGTTGGTCGATTTGTAATTCACGAAAATAATTTAGATTTAGAACCCAATACATTCAGTGAAAATTTAAAGAATCAATTATTTAAACTCACTTCAGAAGCCAAAGGATGGAAACCAATCTTTTTACACGAAGACAATAGAGATTCATATATGTATGTATCATACCGAATAGAACATGGAGAGATTACTGAAATTATTCCTTAGTATAGTTGTTGTTTTCTCAGTACTGTCTTGTGATAGTAAACGAGAACGCGCTGAAGCAGTTTATAAAAGAGCCATTCATTATCCTCAAGGATCAATGATGAGTATCAATGGGATTAAAAAAGCAACTGAAATTGATTCCACTTACCAACAAGCAGTTTATGAACTTTCCGTAGCCTATTTAAAACGCGGCTTACCTCATAAATGGAAACCACAATACAATAAATCTGTGCTACTTGATTCAGTACAGCGCATTCCTTGGAGAGGATATCTTTACCTTTGGTTTTATAGAGATTATAAAAAAGCCATTGCAGATTTTGATGCAAGCGATACATTGACACCAAATTTTATTGATGCACCTCAAGGTCATAGTGTCGATTATTGGAGAGGTATTTGTTATTTAGGGTTAAAAGATTATAAAAACTCAATCGCATATTTTGATAAGTATATCAATATTGAAATTGAAGAATCTGGTGAAGATTGGGTGGAGCTTACTGCTTTTTTATATCGAGGAATTGCTTACTTCGAAACAGAAAATTACGAACAAGCGCTTTTAAATTTTGATAAGCAACTTCAATATTCAAGAGGTTTTAGTGCAGATGCAAAATACTACAAAGCTCTAATTTTTAAAAATCAAAATAAAATTGATGAAGCGAAACTTTTAATTGAAGCCGCTATTAATGATTACGACATAGGATATTATAATAACAGACCTTACGTAGAAACATTAAAAGAAATTTATCCTGAAGATTTGCAAGCACTAAAAGCAGAATTACAATAATGTCAATACAAAACGTCATAAAACGCTTATTAGTGTTGAGATATAAGTACATCTCACAGAAAAATTTTGTGTTTTTATTAGCAATGCTTATTGGTTTATTATCTGGTTTAGTTTCTGTAACAATAAAGAATATCACGTATGGTATTGAATGGATGTTAGACCATCTCGCCATAGTCTCAAGAAATAGTATTTATTTTATTCTCCCAGTTATCGGACTTTGGCTCGTGTATTTATTTGTAAAATACGTATCCAAACAAAAGGTAGAACATGCCATTCCTAGTATCCTTTTTTCGCTCTCTAAAAAGAACGGATTGTTAAAGCGTAGCAAAATTTATTTGCCTTTAATTACGGCACCAATTACTGCAGGTTTTGGAGGTTCGGTTGGGTTGCTTGGTCCTGCTATTGCATCAGCTTCAGCAGTAAGTTCAAATATTAGTCAGCTGTTTCATGTCGATAGAAAAACGAGAACGTTATTGATTGGTTGCGCTGCAGCTGGAGCTATTGCATCTATTTTTCAATCTCCAATTGCAGCTATTATTTTCGCCATAGAAGTTTTTAGTCTCGATTTGACTTTTGCGTCCTTATTACCTCTGTTAATTGCTTCAGTGTCTTCGGTTTTAACCTCTTATTTCTTTGTTGGAAATAGTGTGCTCTTCACTTATAATGTAACCACTCCTTTCGAATTAAGAGATACTTTGTTTTTTATTATTTTAGGTATTGGTACTGGTATCGCTTCTATTTATTTTTCTAAAATATATTTTGCAGTTTATAAATTTTTTGAACGGTTTAAAACCAGCGGACAAAAACTTATTGTTGGTGGATTAGCGATTGGTATCATGCTGTATTTTATTCCGCCTCTTTATGGTGAGGGTTTTGGATTTATTAATGATCTTCTCGATGGAAATCATTTGCATGCATTAGGAAAAACGCCATTTGATGATTATCTGGATAATATTTGGGTAGTAATTGCATTGCTTATTGGAATTACAATATTTAAAGCTGTTGCCATGTCTACAACTTTTGCAGCTGGTGGTGCTGGAGGAATTATTATTCCAACTATGGTAATGGGAAGTGCTCTCGGAAACGTAGTGGCTAAAATCATTAATAATATAGGATTAGGGTTTCAGGTGTCGGAATCTAGCTTCACACTCATTGGTATGGCTGGTTTAATTGCAGGAGTACTACATGCACCTTTAACTGCTATTTTTTTAATTGCTGAAATTACTGGAGGTTATCAATTGTTTGTACCTTTAATGATTACGGTTTCAATGTCTTTCATTATTACTAAAAATGCGATAGATCACACAATTTACACTAAAGAATTGGCTGAAAAAGGAGCATTGTTAACACATAATAAAGACCAATCAGTGTTAACATTAATGCGATTAGATAGTGTTGTAGAACAAGATTTTACTGTCCTTTATCCTGAAATGTCTTTAGGAGAAATGTTACATCAAGGTGTCGCAAAATCAAGCCGAAATTTGTTTCCCGTTGTTGATGAAAAACAACAGATGGTAGGTGTAATTTTATTAGACAATATTAGAGATGTGATGTTCGATCAAACACTTTATGAATCTACAACTGTTGAAACCTTTATGCATAATCCGCCTGAACACATTTATTATGAAACCGATTCTATGAAAATGGTTATGAAAAAATTTCAAGATACTGGAGCTTGGAATTTACCAGTAATTAAAGATGGTATCTATTATGGATTTGTGTCAAAATCGAAACTATTAACCGCTTATCGACGTGAATTAATTAATTTTACAACATAGATAAATTGGCTTAAATTATTACTACTGTCATTTCAAATGCAGTTGAGAACTAAGAGTCATCATTTTGAGGTATTTCTATTTAGTTAATTGTGATAGAATGATACATAATTCAAGATAAATACAATATGAAATACATTATTCTTATCGCATTTTTAGCCTCATTTGGAAGTATACTTTGTGGTTTTTTATTAGATGTAGCTTATTCTCAAAAACTCATAGGTTTTGGTGTTTTAGGACTTGTTATAATTGTTTTTCCTTTGTTTTCTTATCATCGTTGGAAAGATAAAGACGTTAAAGACTACATGCTAACTAAAGAAAATCTAGATAAAATGCGAGAAAATCAGAAGGATTAATAGCATAAAACAACAATTAAAAGCCTGTTTAATTCAGAATTTCTTAAAAGCCTGTGTTTTTAAACCATTAGTTATCAATAATTTAAAAAATTACAATTTATTAACACATCGCATTAAATTATGATGTACATTTGCAACTTAAATTAATTATATATTTTATTACAATGACTGGAACAGTTAAATTTTTCAATGATTCTAAAGGATTTGGATTCATTACCAACGACGAAACAGGAAAAGACATTTTCGTACACGTATCAAACCTTAATGGTGTTGAGTTACGCGAAGGCGATAGTGTAGAGTACAACGAAGAAGAAGGAAGAAAAGGGATGGTTGCCGCTAACGTGCAAGTTCTCTAAGAGATATACTTTATTACAGTTTCAACGTCTAACGAAAGTTAGGCGTTTTTTTTGTTTTTGGGCGTTACCACAAGGGTCAGGCTTTCGTCAGTCGCTTTTTTTTATAGTCCTTCTGAGTTTGTTAAAGAATCTTTATTTCTGTAAAAAGAGCTCCAACAATGCCTCAATCCTTAACGCAGTAATACTTATAAATTATCGAAACAGAAACAAGTGTTACTAATTGGAATGGATTGTTTTTAATACAGCTTTAAAATAAATAGGATTTAGTGTGTTAATTTAAATTTCGTTTTTCAATAAAGAAACGTTTCATTAATTCGGAAGCTTCTTTAGCAAGAACACCAGAAACAACTTCAGTTTTAGGATGAATTGTTGTGCCAAGCGTTTTAAATCCACGTTTGTCATCTGAAGCTCCATAAACAATTTTTGAAATCTGACTCCAGTACAAAGCTCCAGCACACATTTGACAAGGTTCTAATGTCACATAAAGTGTACAATTAGTTAAATATTTTCCGCCTAAAAAATTGGTTGCAGCAGTAATGGCTTGCATTTCAGCATGCGCAGTAACATCGTTTAATAATTCGGTAAGGTTATGTGATCTGGCAATAATTCTATCTTTAATTACTATGATAGCACCTACAGGGATTTCACCTTTTTCAAAAGCATCTTCAGCCTCAAGTAAGGCTTTTTTCATAAAGTAGATGTCGTTAAAAGGGTTTTCCATGTATGCAATAAGATTCTTAATCAAAAATACAATTTCAAATGCTACATTTGTAATGGAATGAAAAAATTATTAGACCATATTAATTTTCCTTCAGATTTAAGACAATTAAATCTTGATGAGTTGCCGAAACTTGCTAAAGAGTTACGTGAGTTTATCATCAATATTGTGGCAACCAAAGAAGGACATCTTGGTGCTAGTCTTGGTGTTGTAGAATTAACATTAGCTTTGCATTATGTGTTTAATACACCTGAAGATCTCTTAGTTTGGGATGTTGGACACCAAGCTTATGGTCATAAAATACTAACAGGTAGAAAAGACATATTTCATACCAACCGTCAGTTTGGTGGCATAAGCGGATTTCCAAAACGTGATGAAAGTGAGTATGATGCTTTTGGTGTTGGACATTCATCTACATCAATTTCTGCTGCTTTAGGAATGGCTATTGCTTCAAAACTTAAAGGAGAAGATAAACATCATATTGCAGTTATTGGTGATGCATCTATTGCTAGCGGAATGGCTTTTGAAGGTTTAAATCATGCAGGAGTTACTGATGCTAATTTACTGGTGATTTTAAATGATAATGCCATTGGTATCGATCCAAGTGTTGGAGCTTTAAAACAATATTTAACTAACGTCAAAAAAGGCAAAGAGAAACAAGATAATATATTTGAAGCCCTTAATTTTGATTATTCTGGACCAATTGATGGTCATGATTTACCGACATTGCTTTCCGAATTAGAGCGTTTAAAAACTGTTAAAGGACCAAAATTCTTACATGTAATTACAACCAAAGGAAAAGGTTTAAAACAAGCAGAAGATGATCAAGTCAAATATCATGCACCAGGAAAATTTGATGCTCAAACCGGAGAAGTTCATGCTAAGTCTACTATAAAGCAAGCACCAAAATTTCAAGATGTTTTCGGACATGCACTAGTTGAATTAGCAAAGGAAAATAAAATGATTGTTGGTATTACACCTGCAATGCCAACAGGAAGCTCATTAAAGTTTATGATGGAGGAAATTCCAGAACGTGCTTTTGATGTAGGTATTGCCGAACAACATGCTGTAACGCTCGCAGCAGGAATGGCAACTCAAGGATTAATTCCGTTTTGTAATATTTATTCTACCTTTTTGCAACGTGCTTACGATCAAGTTATTCATGATGTAGCATTGCAAAAGCTTCCAGTAATTTTTTGTTTGGATCGTGCTGGTTTGGTTGGTGAAGATGGTGCAACACATCATGGTGTTTTTGATTTGTCATATTTAAGATGTATCCCAAACTTAATTCTATTTGCGCCTAGGAATGAAATTGAACTTCGAAATATAATGTATACTGCACAACTAGGATTAGATCAACCAATTGCTATTAGATATCCAAGAGGACGAGGTTCTATTTTAGATTGGAAGCGACCTTTTTCAAAAATCGAAATAGGAAAAGGAGAATTGCTAAAAGAAGGAAGTAGTCTTGCTGTTTTAAGTATTGGAATTGTTTCTGAAACGGTAACAAGAGCACTCAAAAACGTAAATGATATTGACGCTATTGCGCATTATGACATGAGGTTTGTAAAACCTTTAGATGAAGCGTTATTACATCAAATTTTTGCAAAATATGTAACCATCTTTACCATTGAAGATGGTACAATTTCTGGAGGCTTCGGAAGTGCTATTCTTGAATTTGCTTCTAAGTACAACTATCAAAATACAATTGAAGTAATTGGAATACCTGATGTATTTGTTGAGCATGGCAGTAAAGAACAATTACAAGCACATTTAAATATTGATACCTTAAGTGTTAGTACTATTTTAAATGCTACTCTTCGTCTTCTAAATCTGTAGCAGCTAAATCTGATTGATTAGTAACTTCGTATAATTCAACAGAATTTTGATACTTTGGATTCTTATTATTTGTGATATCATTTAACATCACTAAAAAGGCTATAGTCACAAAAAAGATCACAACCACAAATTGGATATTTTTTCTCATAATAGTAGGTTTTATGATTTGGGACTATCAATATATATCTTTATTAAGTTAAAATGCAAATTTATTCGACGAAATGCATAGATTTATAAAGAATCTAAGATGGAAACCTTTTTTTACTAAAAAAACCAAATTATATTTTCATTATAAATGGTTTCCTTTTAATTTATTAAAGGTTAAGATGGCATTTCTATCAGATAGTTTTGAAATATAAAAACATACTGACAATAAGTTTTCATATAATGTATCTTGCTTTAGATTTATATTTTTAGGAAAAACTTTTAAAATTAACTTATCAAAACTAGATAAATGTCCTGAGAAATTATTTGCTACAGCTCTTGTAAAAACATTTAAAAGTTCATTTATAACTTTAAATCCTGCAATTTCCTTATCAATAACTTCGCTAGATTGATAAATATTTTCAATACTCAATTTGATAATATCTGTAATTTGAGCTTCATATTTACTTTGGTCTAATAACGCTTTAGAATAGGTTCCTTTTAGAATGTCTTCTTCATTAGACATAAACAAAACAACAGCTTCATTAATTAAGGTGTTTATTGCTAAGGCTCTTAAGTAACTTACTCTATCTTGAGTAGTCGATAATGAATTGTATTTTTTAGTGTTTATAGTGTCTCTTACAAGATTGATTAAATATTCAAGCGCATATTCTTCTTGAATAAGTCCTAAGTTTATTCCGTCTTCAAAATCAATGATAGTATAACAAATGTCATCTGCAGCTTCAACTAAGTAAGCTAGAGGATGTCTGCAAAAACTAATGTCATTTTCTGCGCCTCTTTTTATTAAGCCAAGTTCATTAGCAACATCTTTAAATGCTTTTGTCTCACTTTGAAAAAAACCGTATTTCTTATCTGCGATATGAGATGTTGGTTTTTTAGGAAGTGATTCTTTTGGATACTTCATAAAAGCGCCAAGTGTTGCATAGCTAAGTCTTAAGCCACCTTCTCTACCTTGTCTGCTTTCCGTTAAAATTTTAAAGCCATTAGCATTACCTTCAAAATCACAAAGATCCTGGTATTGTTTATCAGTTAATTCATTTTGAAATCGTTTCCCATCACCAGTTTTAAAAAATTCACCAATAGATTTTTCACCACTATGTCCAAAAGGAGGATTTCCAATATCGTGAGCTAAAGATGCAGCTGCAACGATGGTTCCAAAATCGTTCGCTCGATAGCCTAAAGTGTCTTTTAAATGTGGATGTTTTTCAAGAAGCTTTTGCCCAACTTTTCTTCCAAGCGATCTGCCTACAACACTAACTTCTAAACTGTGTGTTAATCGTGTATGAACAAAATCTGTTTCAGATAATGGAATCACTTGAGTTTTGTCTTGAAGACTTCTAAATTCTGAAGAAAAGATAATTCTGTCATAGTCAACTTCAAAACCTAATCGCGTTTCATCTTGTTCTTTTCGTAATCTTTTATGCGTGTCACCAAAACGTTTAAGTGATAAAAGTTGTTCCCAATTCATAGTAAATTTTTAAGCTTCTGCAAGATAGCATATCAATGTTAAATTATCGTTTCCTTATTACAAAAATAACGAAGCGTTGGTAACATTGAGGTAACTTTTTTATGACTTAGGTTTAACCTCGTATTAACCTTGACTTTACACAACAACAGTTTCTTTGCTGCAATAAATTAAAACTACTAATGAGAACATTTGTATTACTAACGATTCTGTTTTTTACCACATTTGGATTTGCTCAAAATACTGGGTCTATCGTAGGGAAATTAATTGATAAAGAATATAACAACGAACCTCTAGCTTTTGGTAACGTTTTAATTAAAGGAACTACTACAGGAACAACATCTGACTTTGATGGATTGTATAGTTTTGAAAATTTATCACCAGGAACTTATGTTCTAGTCTTTAGTTTTGTCGGTTACGAATCTCAAGAAATTTCAGTTGATGTTGTAGCTAATAAAGCTACCGAAATTAATGTTTCTATGTCTGCAAGTGCAGCCACTTTAGATGAAGTTGTTATAAAAACGACAACACGAAAAGAAAGTGAAACTGCATTGTTATTAGATCAAAAGAAAGCTATAGAAATAAAACAAAGTATTGGTGCTCAAGAGTTATCGAGAAAAGGAATTAGTAATGCTGCAGGTGCAGTTGCAAAGATTTCTGGTGTTTCTAAACAAGAAGGTTCAAGTAATGTGTATGTACGAGGATTAGGTGATAGATATCAAAACACGACGTTTAACGGTTTGTCTTTGCCATCAAATGATATCAATAAAAAGAATATAGATTTAGATTTGTTTTCATCTGATATTATTGAAAATGTTTCAATAAGTAAGGCATATTCTTCTAGATTTTATGGTGATTTCTCAGCTGGTAATGTAGATGTTTCTTCTAAAGATTATAAAGGAAACGGTTTTTTTGATTTCGAAGTTGGATCTACAATTAATTCAAATGCCGCTGGAGAAAAATTTGTTAAGAGTGAAGGTACAAGTTACTTCGGATTTTATAATAGATATGATAATAATCCATTTGCTGTAGTATTATCACATGGAATTGATCCTGTTGAAGGATATACTCCAATTGCAGTTAGTTTTAGTGGTTCTTTTGGAAAATCATTCGATTTCAAAAACGGTGAACGATTAAGTATATATGGTACAGGATCTTTCAATAATAATTTTGAATATAGAAGAGGTGAAACTACTGACTATACTAATGTGGAGAAAAAATCTTTTGAAGATTCAGAAGAATACGAATATTCTACCCAAACCACGGCAATGCTTGGATTAAATTTCAAAGTAGATGGTCAAAATTCATTCAGATTTAATTCTTTATTTATCAATAGTTCCTCTGATAAGGTGGGATATTTTGGTATTGATGGTCTAGGCCGAAATAGAGATGCTATTTCAAATACAGATAAAGGGTTTTACCAAATGAATGTTCAATTTAATCAAAATCTTATTTATGTAAACCAATTAATGGGTAAGCATAATTTTGAAAAATTAGATGTTGATTGGGCTGTAGGATTTAACGTTGTACAGGCTCATGAGCCAGATAGAAAACGTGTTAGTATGGAAAATTACGACACAGTTTTTGATAATGACCCTTCAACAAATCCTACATTTTATAGTAATGTAGATTTTGATAACCAACGTTATTTCCAAAATATTGATGATGAAGAGCTTAATAGTACTCTAAATTTAGCATATACTGCTACTGAGAAAATCAAGTTAAATTTCGGGTATAACGGTAGAGCTAAAGAACGTAGTTTTGATAATAATCGTTATGGTTACGATATTATTGGGTCTCAAACACAAGTAGGTAACCCTAATAATTTAAATGCCTTTTTTACTTTAGATAACCTACAGATAAATCCTGAGGCAAATGGTTTATATACAGTTAAAGTGTTTAGACCAATCCCAATTTCTGCTGATGGAAACCAAACTTTGGGAACAACAAACAGACCTGGTTTAAATGAAAACACATATAAAGGAAATTTAGATGTATATGCAGGTTATTTTAATGCTGAATTAAAAGCAGGTGATAAATGGTTGTTTGTTCCTGGTGTTCGTGTAGAGTCTTTTACACAAAACATTAATTACGATGTTATAAATCAAGGAAACGATGGTGTTGGGAGTAGGTCTTTTTCTGATGTAGTGTATTTGCCAAGTTTAAATGTTAAATACAGTTTAACTGAAGATCAGAACTTGCGTTTTTCAGCAAGTCAAACCATTTCACTACCAGAGTTTAAAGAAGTTGCACCATTTGTATATGAAGGTGTGTCACAACGAATAGGAGGTAATCCTGATGTATTGGGTTATTCAGAAATTTTAAACTTAGACTTAAAATATGAATGGTTTATAAGTAAATCTGAAATATTATCTGTAGCCGCTTTCTATAAGCAAATTAATGACCCTATTAATCAGGTTGTTGCATTTGATGCCACTGGAACGCAACGTTTTTTCAGAACAGGTGACCAAGCTCAAGTAATTGGTTTTGAAGCTGAGGTTAGAAAAAATATTATTATGAACATAGGAGATGACGATGATAAGGCTAAACTTTCTGTAGGATTAAATGCGACTTACATTCATACTAAACAAGATTTATACGAATCAATCGATGGGGCTTTATTTGATGTAAGTTTTAGAAATGATAGTGAAGAATTACAAGGTGCTTCGCCATTCATTATAAACGCTGATATTAATTATTCTCCAACTTTTGGAAATTACAAACCTGCTGCAAACCTTATATTCTCTTATTTCTCTGATCGGATTGATGCGCTTGGCTCTGGACAATTAGGTAATGTAATCGAAAAAGGATTGCCAAATTTAGATTTTGTACTTCAAAATAAAATATCTGAAAAATTTGAAATCAATGTAGCAGCTAGAAACCTTTTAAATCCGACAGTACAATATTTTAGAGAAGGGACTTCAGTAGGTGATGTATTGGTAACCTCTCCTAATGGTAAAGATGTTACAAATTATGAAAGAGGAATAGATATGTCTGTACAACTTAAATACAAATTTTAATAATAAACTATAAACGTAAACCAGAACTTTAATTAAAAAAACAAAAAAATGAAAAATAATTTAATATTAGGATTCGCAATTATCACAATGCTTGCTACTTCTTGTACATCAGATGATACTGCTGATATTATTATCAATGATAATAGCATTACCAATAACAATGGAGGTAATGGGCTAACAGATCCTGAGACCATTTTCTTATCTGGAACATACACTGCAGATTTAAATTTAGATGCAAATAATAGCTATGTCGTTAATGGGCCATTAATTATGACTTCAGGAACAACATTAACAATTCCTGCTGGTATGACTATTGAAGCTTTAGCAGCTGGAGCTAATGTTTATATTGCTATTTCTCAAGGAGCAAGAATTGTAGCAAATGGAACTGCAAATAACCCAATAATATTTACTTCGGATGCATCTTCACCTGCAGCTGGAGATTGGGGAGGATTAATTTTGTTAGGTAAAGCACCTATTAATTCTGTATCTGGTGCTGCAACAGCTACTTCAGAAATTGCAAGTTTGCCTTATGGAGGAACATCTGTTTCTGACGACTCAGGAATTTTAAGATATGTACGTGTAGATTACTCTGGAGGAGCAGCAGATGGTCAGTCTGAAAATAACGGATTCTCTTTTTATGGCGTAGGTAATGGTACATTAATAGAATACATACAAGCTTTCGAAGGTAAAGATGATGGTGTCGAATTTTTTGGAGGAACTGTAAATGCTAGTTTTGTATCTGTAGTTAATGCTCAAGATGATTCTATTGACTGGACCGAAGGTTTCAGTGGAACAATTACTAATGCTTATGTTAAGCATGGTTCTGAACACGATAAAGGAATTGAAGCAGATGGATACAATACTGATATTGGAAACAATTCAAATCCTATATTCTTTTCAAAGCCAACTGTAAATAACTTAGCAATCTACGGAAATGGTTCAGGAACTGGTAATGAAGCGATACGTTTAAGAGCTGGGTCGCAAGGTGTTTTTACAAACGTTTATATTGAAGGTTTTGAAGAAGGTTTTGATTTAGATGGTGATGCTGGATCAGGAAGTTCAAATCCAACAGGAACAGGAGTTCTTAATGGAGACTTAAGTGTAACTGATGTAACTTTTACAGATGTTATTTTAATCCTGAAAAATGATACAGGTGAGACGTTTGCTGAAACAGATTTTATTTCTGGTGTAGGAAATGGCGTAGCTACAGATTATGCAACTTGGGGAGCAGGTTGGACAAACCAATAAATAGTTAGTCTATTGTATAAAAAAAGCATCCAATTTGGATGCTTTTTTTTATGTCTGTAATTCTTAATTACGAATAGCAACAGATGTTTTGTTGTCCCATTCAGTAACACTTGTAATAGTATTACTTGTATAATCTACTTCTTTTAAAGTGGTGTTATTCCAATAAAACCACTTGCCGACTTTTTTCCCATTATCATAATTCGCCGATATACTCTTTTTACCATCAGTATCATAACTTAACCATTCACCTTGTAATTTACCATCTAAAGTATAAGTTCCTGTTTGACTTATAACTCCATTGTCATGATAATACGTTACATCAATTAAATTGGTGTCTTTGTTAAGTTCTAATTTTCTCTCTTGCTGAGCAAAAGAAACCACACTGATTAATAAAACGAATAAAAGCAATACTTTTTTGTTCATAATTATGGGTTTTAAATTTATTTAATACACAAATATAAAGATTACATGATATTTAAGCAACAATTAATTAACATTAATTTTACATTAAAGCTATAATGCATTGTTTGTTAGTTAGTTAATTATGTTTGTTGTGTGTAGAAATCTTAATAATTAATTAATACTAAGATTACAATGTAGTTATACTGCTGAAATACATTTGTTCTTGTCTTATAAGACATATTAGTTTCGTATAATCTATTAGTTTTTGTCGACTAATTATCATGAATTCTAATGACTGCCTTTGGCCAAGGCAGTTTTTTTTCTTTCATTTTAAATTTAATGTTAAGGAAACATTAAGTTAACACTAGTTTTGGTTCTTTGCAGCGACAAAAACTAGTACCTTATAATGAAATATAATTTAATTATTGCACTTGTATTGTGCACAATTATTTCTTCAAAAGCCCAAGAAATTAGTGATACTTCATTTGGTAAAGGAATGATCAATTTTGTAGCAAAAGACAGCTCATTTAGTGTGAAATTTGCTCCTCGTTTTCAAGTACGTTCTGTGTCCTCATGGGATCATGATGGAGATAAATATGGAAGTCCAGAACATAATTTTATTGTAAGAAGAGCACGATTGAAGTTTAGCGGTTTTGCGTATTCAACAAAACTTAAATATAAAGTTGAGTTAGGATTGTCTAACAGAGACATCTCTGGTGCAAACGACTTTAATAGAAACACACCACGTTACATTTTAGATGCTGTTGTTATGTGGAATTTCGCAGAAAATTTTGAACTTTGGGCAGGACAAACTAAATTACCTGGCAATGTGGAACGCGTTGTGTCTTCTGCAAATCTTCAGTTGATTGATCGCTCACTTTTAAATAGTCGATTTAATATTGATCGTGATTTAGGTGTTCAATTACATCATAAAACTAAATTGGGATCTAATTTTTTAATGCGTGAAAAATTATCAGTGTCACAAGGAGAAGGTCGTAATGTTTCTGAAGGAAATGAAGGTGGACTTCAATATACAGGTCGTTTGGAATTTTTGCCTTTCGGAACATTTAAATCGAAAGGCGATTTTAGTCAATCGGATTTAAAACGTGAAGCAACACCAAAATTGATGCTAGGGTTTACATATAATTATAATCAAGATGCGGTCAGAGAGCAAGGATTTTCAGGCGATTATATGATACGAACAGATGGCTCAATATATGAAACTGATCAAACTACTATTTTTGCTGATGCCATGTTTAAATATAAAGGGTTCTCATTTATGGGAGAATATGCTAATCGTACAGCTGGAGATGAAATTGCTACAGAAATAGATGGAACCACACCAACAGGTGATATTGTGTTAACAGGTAATGCTGTTAACTTACAAGTGGGTTATTTATTTAAAAGTAATTATGAAATTGCTGCTCGTTTTACAACTTTAGATTTTAAAAATGTGACTGGTGCTTTGCCAATAGAGCAATATACACTTGGTCTCAATAGATTTGTAGTTGGTCATAAATTAAAAATTCAGTCTGATATAAGTTATACAAGTATTGATGGTAATGATGCTAGAATCACTTTTCGACTAGGTTTTGATATTCATTTTTAAAAGATAACAATTAGATAACACAAGTGTTTTAAACACTATAGATATTTGCAAACGATTTAAATTAAATTATGGAAAATATATATTTATATATGATTATTGCCTTAGCCATTTTAGCTATTGCTGATTTGGTTGTAGGTGTTAGTAACGATGCAGTAAATTTCTTGAATTCTGCAATTGGTTCTAAAGCCATTTCATTTAAAACTATTATGATAGTTGCTAGTCTAGGAGTTGCTGTTGGCGCAGTGTTTTCTAGTGGAATGATGGAAGTAGCACGTAAAGGGATTTTTAATCCAAGTGAGTTTATGTTTAATGAAATCATGATTATTTTCATGGCAGTAATGATAACAGACATATTACTACTTGACTTCTTTAATTCCGTTGGAATGCCTACATCTACAACAGTGTCTATTGTTTTCGAATTATTAGGTGCAGCTGTTGCAATGGCGTTAATAAAAATTGGTCATGATGGCGGGAACTTTGACGAAGTTATCAATTATATAAATACATCAAAAGCATCCCAAATTATATTTGGGATACTGCTCTCCGTCATTGTTGCATTCTCTATAGGTGCATTAGTACAATGGGTGTCTAGATTACTTTTGTCTTATAATTTTGAAAATAAAGCACATTGGGTTGGTGCGTTATTTGGAGGATTTGCTTTGACAGCAATAACTTATTTTATTTTCATGAAAGGCCTAAAAGGAACGTCCTATGCTAAAGAATCTTTTGATATTCTTGGAGGTGGTACTATGAAAGATTTTCTAGAAACACAAGTGCTATCAATAGTCCTAGTAAGTTCAGTATTTTGGTCTTTATTGTCTTATGTTTTAATAGCTTTTGCAAAAACGAACATTTACAAGCTAATTATTATTGTCGGTACTTTTGCTTTGGCTTTAGCTTTTGCAGGAAATGATTTGGTTAACTTTATAGGTGTGCCTGTTGCTGCTTATAATGCTTTTCTAGAATGGTCCGCTTCAGGTGTTTTAGCAACTGAATTCCCGATGGATATCTTAGCTGAAAAAGTACCAACAAACAACTGGTTATTATTTGGAGCAGGAATGGTTATGGTTTTAACTTTGTGGTTTTCAACAAAAGCAAAAGGTGTCGTAAAAACATCTTTAGATTTATCTAGCCAAGGAGAAACGCAAGAACGTTTTCAGCCCAACTGGCTATCTAGAGGTTTTGTGAGATCAGCAATGTTAATGTCGCAAATGTCATCTTATATGCTGCCTAAATCATGGCAAGCAAAAATTGAAAAACAATTTGAAACACCTGTGATTCCTCTTTCTAAAGATAAGGTATATGAATTACCAGCATTTGACTTAGTACGCGCTGCTGTAAATTTGATGGTAGCCGCAGTATTGATTTCTATAGCAACATCTTATAAATTACCATTATCTACAACTTATGTCACCTTCATGGTGGCAATGGGAACTTCTCTAGCAGATAGAGCTTGGGGAGCTGAAAGTGCTGTGTATAGAGTTGCTGGTGTATTAAATGTTATTGGAGGATGGTTTTTTACTGCATTTAGCGCGTTTACAGCAGCTGCTTTAGTAGCATATCTATTGAACTTAAATTTAGATGTTATGTTTCCAATTTTATTGGTTACAGCTTTTGGGTTGTTAATTAGAAGCTCTATAGCACATAATAAAAAGGCTAAAGAAGTTAAAGCAGAAGATTCTTTGACTAGAGCAGAAAGTAGTTCTGTACAAGGAGTGATTCATGAAAGTGCAAATAACATTGCCAATGTAGTGAAGCGTACAAATAGAATTTACTCTAATGCAATTGTTGGACTTGCTAGACAGGATTTAGCATTACTCAAAAAGAGTAAGAAACAAGTTGTTAAGTTAACGGCAGAGGTAGATGATTTACGAGATAATGTGTTTTATTTTATTAAAAATTTAGATGAGTCTAGTGTTGATGCTAGTGATTTCTATATCAATATTCTTGGTTATCTTCAAGATATGACACAGTCGTTAGAATACATTTCTAAAGTAAGTCATAAACACGTTAATAATAATCATAAGAAACTTAAATTCAGTCAAATTAAAGAACTTAAAGAGGTTGATGATAAGTTAGAAGTTTTATTTGAAGACACAAGAGCTGCATTTAACTCTGAATCTTTTGAACAAATAGGTGCTATTTTAGATGAAAGAACGGAAGTTTATAAACTTGTAAAAGAAAAAATTAAAAGACAAGTAGCTCGTACTCGTACTGAAGAATCAAGCCCTAAGAATACGACATTGTATTTCAGTATGCTTTTAGAGACTAAGGATTTAATTAAAGCTACAATGAATTTGCTAGAAGAGTATCATAACTCTTTTGATAGTTCTGTTGAACCTGCAACTATTACAGTTGTAGATGAAATTATTGAAAACCCAGAGTCTTCAGAGCAAGAAGAATAAAAGATAATTTATAAATAAAAAAGCCATCATAATTATGATGGCTTTTTTTATTTGGCTAAAGTCATTAAAAGAAATCCTAGAATTGCACCAATAATGATAGTCCAAATGGTGTTTATTTTTGTTTTAAAAGTTAAAAACGAAGCAATTATAGCAATTGTGATACTTTGCCATTCTATAAGTGTTTCTTTTGTCATTATAAGTAATACAGCAATCATAACTGAAACTGCAGCGATATTTACTGAATCTAAAAAATAACGCAATAATATTGAATGAAATACTAGCTATAAATAAACCTGCTTTGCCAGCTCGTTCATAACCGCAATGCATTGTCATTTCTGTTGAGTTTGGATCAGGAATAAGATTTGTAGTTCCAATGAGATCAAGAAAATCATCTCTAGTCATCCACTTGCGTTTTTCAATGATTTCATCTTCCATCATTGCTATGTGAGCAGCAGGACCACCAAATGCAAAACAACCTAATTAAAAAATGACTTGAGCAACTTCTTTTAATTTTGGATTCATATCAGGAATTTAAATCATGGTTTGAAAACCATATTTAGTCTCCAATTTGCCCGATTTCTTCAATGCCTTGTTTTATTTTAATTTTAGCTTCAAATTTTTCTATATCAACCACATACGTTTTTGAAATTGAATCATGCCAGCCTTTTCCATCTTGACCTAAAAAAGATAATTGTTCAAAAGGAATTAAACGAGATAGTGTACGAATTAAAATATCACTAAATGTAGGTTTCAAGCCTTCATGTGTCACTATTTTAGTTTTAGTTATCAATTTGCCTATGGATCGTCCTGTAAATGTTTCAATAATATTAAAATATATTAATAAAATAAAAGCGCCAAATAAGTAATCTGAAAGCCTACTATCTGATTCTATTAGTATATCATAGAGAGCATAGCTTCCAGTAAGTTCAGATAATAGTGCAAGTACAATGCCGAGAATAGCACCTAAAACAATCTGTACGATATAATCAATAATTAAGTTTGCAAATCTAATTCCTTTAGATGCTAAAACATCTTTAGGCACATTGTTGTGAGTTTGATTCATGATTCGTAGTGTTTGTGAATTTCAAATATAAGGTTCTTCAATTAAAATCAAATAGTTTAAATTAGTGAATCTAAAAAATCAGATATGAAACCACTCACATTTTTATTTGTATTCATTTTCAGTTTTCATTACCTAACAGCTCAAACAATTAGTGGCTCATCACTTTTAGAAAAAGCAATTGAATATCATGATCCAAATAAACAATGGAGTACATTTAAAGCTGAATTTGATATTGAGATGGAAATGCCTAAAAATTCAAAAAGGATTAGTCATGTTACTATTAACCTTCCAACAGAGTTTTTCAAAGTAAAAGCGACTAAAGATACTATTGTTACAGAATATACAGTTGATAAAGGCATGTGTACTATTTCGTTAAACGGAAAAACAGATTTAAGTAAAGCTGAATTGTTTTCAAACAATCTAAGTTGTGATCGTGCTAACATGTACAAAAATTATTATACATATTTATATGGTTTGCCTATGAAGCTAAAAGATGAAGGCACTAATATTTCTGAAACTGTTGAACGAAAAACATTTAAAGGCAAATCGTATTTGGTGTTAAAAGTAACTTACGATAAAACTGTAGGTAGTGATGTGTGGTACTTTTATTTCAATCCAGAAACTTTTGCCATGGAAATCTATCAATTCTTTAAAACGGATGAAAAAGGTAATTTAAAGCCAGATAGTGGAGAGTATATTATGTTATCTGATACTGAAACAATTAATCAAATTAAAATACCTAAAGTAAGAGCTTGGTATTACAATAAAGACGATGCTTACTTGGCAACAGATATTTTAAAGAACTAGCACTAAATGCTAATTACCATTGTCTAATAAGGTGTCTTTCTTTCCATACAGCAACTCTGCAACTTCAATTAATTTTTTAACCATATCATTAACGTTGGTATAATCATTAAATAGGGAAGATGCCATTTCAGCAGAAATTAAATTTTCTCTGATTAATTTGTCAATGGATTTATTACTCTGTCTAATATTCTCTTTTGCTTCATTCTTTAATTGGAGTAGTTTTTTTGCATATACTTCAGAATCTTCAGCTTTTCTGAATAAATAAATAATACGTAATACTTTGATGATTTTTTTTCTAAAGCCATCATATTCTTTCAACATATGCTTATTATCTAAATCTAAAGACATGGTAATGTTTTTATTTAGTTCTCTAGCATCTTTAATGATTTCAACCATTTTACGATTCGCCACTTTAATATCAGTAATCGCTTCATTTTCTTTTCTATTAAGTTTAAAATCATTTTGTGCAGTTATTGCATATTTAATAATTTCACCATAAATAGTTTTAACTTTTTTATAGTAGAGGTCTTCTACGTTTGTTTGTAAATCTTTGGTAGATTTTTTTAAAATCTTTTTTACTTTTTTATCAGATTTAATATCTTCTCTATGAATGTTTAAAGCATGGGCAACTATTTCAAAAATGGTGTTTTTATATAAATATTTTGATTCATTTATCAAGGCCGAAATTACCGAAGCTGGAAATTTTAAAACTGCATTATTAAGATATTTTGGTTCATCAATATCTTTATCTTTATGGTCTTTGAAGAATTTTAATAACGCACGTTCTAATGGTTTTATAAATGGAATCATGATAATAACACCAAGTATATTAAAGATGGTATGAAACAATGCTAATTTCAAAGTATAGTCTGTTGAGCTAATGTTTGTAAATTTAGATATGTTATTAACTAAATTTGCTAATGGATAAATTAAAGCTAAAGCCGCAATTCCAGTAAAAACATTGAAGATTAAATGTGCTCCAGCTAATCTTTTTCCAGCCACATTAGAACTTAACGATCCCAAAACAGCTGTAATGGTTGTACCAATGTTTGCTCCAATTGCTAAAGCTAAGGCATTTTCATATTCTATTTGACCTGCTGCTAATGCAGTTAATATTAATGCTAATGTTGCACTACTTGATTGTAAAACTGTTGTTATTACTATTCCTAATAGTGTATAGATTATTACACCTTTAAATCCTGATATGGCGTATTGGGTTAAATCTATATATTCTTTAAAAATGTCAAAGCCTTCTTTCATAAAATGAATGCCTAAAAAGAAGAATCCTAAGCCAGCCAAAACATTTCCAATGCCTTTTAATGAGGCTTTTTTCTGGATTGAAAAAATAATTCCAAAAACCAACATTGGCATTGACAATGCAGAAATATTAATTTTTAAACCAAATCCTGCGACCAACCAGGCTGTAGCTGTAGTTCCAATGTTTGCTCCAAAGATTAGACCTATTCCTCCAGATAAGCTTATAAGTCCTGCGCTTATAAATGAAATTGTGATGACTGACACTAAGGAGCTTGATTGAATCAAAGCTGTTACTAGTGCTCCTGCGGTAATACTTTTGTATAATTTGTCTGTCGTTTTTTTTAATAAATTTTGTAAAGGACCTTTTGTGAAAACTTTAAATCCTTCTTCTAGCATAATCATCCCAAAAAGTAAGATGGCAATACCAGCTGCTATCGTTTTGAAATTTGGGTATAAATAAAGTAGAATTGCAAGAACAATTAAAAGCGCAAAGAATATCGTTTTTCTAATCATTTTTAAATGTTTAGATTTTTAACAGATATTGAATATCTTTTAATTTTTAATAGTATTATCAACTCATTGCAAAAGCGTTGCAACGGCACTGTAAGGTAAGTAATAACATAAATGTTATATTCCATAAGTAAGTTTGTCGACTAAAAAATTATTAATAGGCATTAAAGTAAAAGATTCCTGTTTTAAAAGCAAAAAAGATTTAAAATAATCCTCAAAAACAGCTCTTATAAAAAAAATTATTTATTCCTGCCATAACAGAGTTTGGTATTATAATGAAAGTGATGTTTACTCAGTGACAGATATGTTAAAATAATAAAAGCATCTCGAAAGAGATGCTTTTATTATTTTAATTAATACTTTGGGTTTAAGAACCACACATTAAGCAATCGTCACCTTCGGCTTCTTTAGCTTGAGCGATTAACGCTTTCATTTCATCAGCACTCATTGGTTCTACTTCTACTTTCTCTGCAGTTTGCTTAGCAAATTTTGCTGCAGTTTCAGCAGCGATTTGTTGTTTTTGAGCAACAGTATCTACTTTTACTTCTTGCACTTCTGCAACAGGTTCAGCTTTCACTTCTCTTGTAATTGTTACTTTCTTAGCATCAACAGCGCTCTTAGTACGTAAATAGTACATTCCTGTTTTTAAGCCGCTTTTCCAAGCATAAAAGTGCATAGATGTTAACTTAGCCATGGTTGCACCTTCTAAGAACAAGTTAAGTGATTGTGATTGGTCAATAAAGTAACCACGTTGACGAGACATATCTATAATATCTTTCATAGATAATTCCCAAACGGTTTTATACAATTCTTTAATATCTTCAGGAATGCAATCTACATCTTGAATAGATCCATTAGCTCTCATGATTTCGTTCTTTAAGTCTTCATTCCAAAGTCCTAATTCAACTAAATCTTCTAATAAATGTTTGTTTACAACAATGAATTCTCCTGACAATACACGACGTGTGTAAATGTTAGACGTGTATGGCTCAAAACATTCGTTGTTTCCAAGAATTTGAGATGTTGATGCAGTTGGCATAGGTGCAACTAATAATGAGTTACGAACACCATGCTTGGCAACCTCTTTTCTTAATTTATCCCAATCCCAACGACCACTCAAGGTGTCCTCTTGTATGTTCCATAAATTGTGCTGAAACTGACCTTTACTTATTGGAGATCCTTCATAAGATTCATAAGGACCATCAACTTTTGCTTCTTCCATACTTGCAGTTACTGCTGCATAGTATAAGGTTTCAAAAATTTCTTGATTTAAGGTCTTAGCTTCATCACTTGTAAAAGGCATTCTTAATTTAATAAATGTGTCTGCTAATCCTTGAACTCCTAAACCAACTGGTCTGTGGCGGAAATTTGAATTTTCAGCTTCTTTTACAGGATAATAATTTCTGTCAATAACTCTGTTTAAGTTTTTAGTCACACGTTTCGTGATTCTAAATAACTCTTTATGATCAAATTCTCCATTTTTAACAAACATTGGCAATGCAATAGATGCTAAATTACATACAGCAACTTCATCAGGAGAGGTGTACTCCATAATTTCTGTACATAAATTTGAAGAGCGAATCGTTCCTAAATTTTTCTGGTTAGACTTACGATTTGCTGCATCTTTATACAACATGTAAGGTGTTCCAGTTTCAATTTGAGATTCTAATATTTTTTCCCAAAGTTCTCTTGCTTTTATAGCCTTTCGACCTTTTCCTTCAGATTCGTATTTTGTGTATAATGCTTCAAATTCTTCACTGTGAACGTCACATAATCCTGGGCATTCGTTAGGACACATTAAGGTCCATTCTGCATCTTCCTGAACGCGTTTCATAAATAAATCTGGCATCCACATCGCGTAAAATAAATCACGAGCACGTAATTCTTCAGCACCATGATTCTTTTTTAAATCTAAGAAACTCATAATATCTGCATGCCAAGGCTCGATGTACATTGCAAAGCTTCCTTTACGTTTTCCTCCACCTTGATCTACATAACGTGCTGTGTCATTAAACACTTTAAGCATTGGTACAATACCATTACTTGTTCCGTTTGTTCCAGCAATATAACTTCCTGTTGCACGTACATTATGAATAGATAAACCTATTCCTCCTGCAGATTGTGAAATTTTAGCAGTTTGTTTTAATGTGTCATAAATACCATCAATACTATCGTCTTTTACTGTTAATAAGAAACAAGATGACATTTGTGGTTTTGGTGTTCCAGAATTAAATAATGTTGGTGTAGCGTGTGTAAAGTACTTTTTAGACATCAACTCGTAGGTCTCAATAGCTGAATCTAAATCGTTAAGGTGAATACCAATTGATACTCTCATTAACATGTGTTGTGGTCGTTCTGCAATTTGGCCATTCAATTTTAAAAGATAAGAACGCTCTAATGTTTTAAATCCGAAATAATCATAACCAAAATCACGATTATAAATAATTGCAGAATCTAATTTTTCTTTATTTTCTATGATGACGTTGTATACTTCATCACTTAGTAAAGGTGCTTTTTTGCCATTTCTAGGATTTACGTAAGTATATAAATCTGTCATCACCTCGCTAAAGGTTTTTTTTGTGTTTTTATGTAAGTTAGATACCGAAATACGAGCAGCTAAACGTGCGTAATCTGGATGAGCAGTAGTCATTGTAGCAGCTTGCTCTGCTGCCAAATTATCTAATTCGCTAGTTGTTACACCATCGTATAAACCATCAATAACTCGCATTGCTACTTTAATTGGATCAACAAGTTCGTTAAGTCCGTAACATAATTTACGAACTCTTGCCGTAATTTTGTCGAACATTATTGGTTCTTTTCTTCCGTCTCTTTTTAATACAAACATACGTTACACATTTTTTAGTTTTTTCTGAAGCCACCATTCAGAAAAAGGGATTAGTTGGTTGCTATTAATTAGTTAGGAAGCCAATTAATAGCTAGATTAATTATTAGGTTTTTATACTGAAATTAAAACTGACTATAAAATTTTATACTAAAGTTGTTTCAACTAAAGGGTCATTAAGCCAATCAAAATAATTCTGTCTTTGATTTTTGTTTTGGTTTTAGAAGTCGAAACTATCTGAGCCAAAATCGTATTTGTTTTCTTCCTCTTCTTTATTAAGAACACCAGCTTTTTGGTATTCAGATACTCGCTTTTCGAAGAAATTTGTTTTTCCTTGTAATGAAATCATGTCCATGAAATCAAAAGGGTTTGCTGTATTGTAAACTTTTTCACAACCAAGATCCTGAAGTAGTCCATCAGTTACAAATTCTAAATATTGTGACATTAATTTAGAATTCATACCAATTAAACTCGCAGGAAGAGATTCTGTAATAAACTCTCTTTCAATATTTAATGCGTCAACCAAAATTTCTTTGATGCGACCTTTTGGTACTTTGTTTATTAAGTGATGTTCGTGTAAGTGAACTGCAAAGTCGCAATGCATGCCTTCGTCACGAGAGATCAATTCGTTTGAAAACGTTAAACCTGGCATTAAACCACGTTTTTTCAACCAAAATATTGAGCAAAAAGACCCTGAAAAGAAAATACCTTCAACAGCTGCAAAAGCGATTAAACGTTCGGCAAAACTTGGAGATTCTATCCATTTTAATGCCCAATCTGCTTTTTTCTTAATAGCAGGAAATGTTTCAATTGCATTAAAAAGACCAGCTTTTTCTTTTTCATCTTTTACATACGTGTCGATCAACAATGAGTAGGTTTCACTGTGAATGTTTTCCATCATAATTTGGAAACCATAGAAAAATTTAGCTTCACTATATTGTACTTCATTTACGAAATTTTCGGCTAGATTTTCATTTACAATACCATCACTTGCTGCGAAAAAAGCTAAAACATGTTTGATAAAGTAACGTTCATCGTCTGTTAATTTTTGTGTCCAATCTGTAATGTCTTGATGTAAATCAATTTCTTCTGCAGTCCAAATACTTGCTTCAGATTTTTTGTACCATTCCCATAAATCATGATGTTGGATAGGAAAAATAACGAATCGATCTTTATTTTCTTGCAAAATTGGTTCTACAACTTGAGACATATTACTTGGGTTTTTGATTTAAAAATTTACTGAAAAATATCGTGTGATTTGGAACTAACAAAGATTCAAAAATGTATGAGATATTTTGCTGTTTTTCTGGAAAGCTTTTCAACAAGTTTTTAACAATTGATAATTTGATAAAAAAATCAAAGATTTGTTAAAAATAATCATAAGTATTTGATAATTAAATCAATACGATTAAATAGTTTCATTAATAAAAGTAAGTATAATCCTGTTAAATAAGTTGGTGTAGCCGATGTTTGCTACGTTGAATAGATTGTAAAATATCAGTATAAATTAAACAAAAAAAGAGAGCATTAACAGCTCTCTTTAATCCCTAAATAATTAACAAAAACTAACGAAAACTATTAACTGTGTAATAGTGTTTGTATAGACCTTAAAATTAAAAAGTCAGGTTTGACCCTGACTTTTTATGATTAATAGCATTTAATCAAATAGTGAATCCCCACGATCACTTATTTTTATGTATTAATGTGTAATTGGTCATTAATTGTTTAGTCAAATATGTAACTTTTAAATTGGTACTCAAATTGAATTTGTGTAGTTGGTCATGAATAGTGTATAGTTGGTATTGTTATTTTAAGACAACCTTAAAAAGCCCATTTTTTGCACAATACACATAAAAGAATGCTAACCATACATATTACAGATGTTTTGTTTCATAATATTATATATTTGATATTATGATAAAAGCTGTAATAGTAGATGATGAACCAAAGGCTATCCAAAGTTTATCTTGGGAGTTATCTAACTTTAGTAGTGATATTGAAGTTATTAAGACGTTCTCTAATCCTGAGAAGGCGATAACTTATCTAAATGCCAACACTCCAGATTGCTTGTTTTTAGATATACAAATGCCAACAATGGATGGTTTTCAGTTTCTAGGAAAACTAGCAAACAAAGATTTTGCTGTGGTAATTACTACTGCTTATGACGAATATGCAATTAAAGCATTAAAACATGAGGCTATTGATTATTTATTAAAGCCAATAGATTCTGATGATCTAGAAGCGACCATTCAAAAAATTAAGAAGTACAATTTTAGAGCTTTAAATGTTTTAAAGGTTGAAGAAGTGTTGACTAATTTTAATGGTAAATTGGATAAAAAACGAATTACAATTAATACTGATGGGAAACTAATTTTTTTGAGTATTGATGATATTCTTTATGTGGAATCAGATGGTAATTACAGCACTATTATTCTTGAAAACGCTCCAAAAATAGTTGTTACGAAAAAATTAAAAGAAATTGATGCTATTTTACCTGATCATTGTTTTTTTAGAATACATAATTCTTATGTCATTAACCTTAATAAAATAAAAGAATTTATTAAGAGTGAAGGTTATGTTGTGATGCAGTCTAATCATAAAATTCCTGTAGCGAGACAGCGAAAATCAGATTTTTTAGAGAAATTATAGAGTGAGTTATCTTCAAAACATATGCTTAACCGTTGTTGTCAAAATGAAATTAGTATTTGTTTTGACCTTCTGCTTTATTTTATGTTTAGGTCTTCAAGCTCAGGATAATTTGAAGTCTGATTTTGAGTTACAATTAGAATCTATCATAACAACTAAACCTAGAGATTTTGAAATATTAGATTCTATCTTTTCAGAATTTGAAAGAGACACCATAAAGATGAATGCTTTAATTCAAAAGTCTAGAGCGTTTAACTATCTAGAAGGTGAAAGTTTTGCATTAAATAATTTAGGTGTGTTTTATAGAAATAATTCACATTATGAAAGCGCCATAAATGTCCATAAAAAAGCAAATGCTTTGGCAGTTGAGGTCAATAATCTAGAATTAAGAGTTATTAACCTTAATAATATTGGAGTTGTTTATCGAAGGATGGATCTTGTAAAACCTGCACTTGATTTTCATACAAAAGCACTTGATATTGCTAGATCAATAGATGAGCCTTCAAAAGAAATAAAATATAATATTGCTGTGTCTCAAAATAGTATTGGTAATATTTATTTGGTGTTAGAACAGTATGAATTGGCCAAACGACAGTTTCAAAAATCGCTCTCAATTGAAAAAGAATCAGGTAATAAGTTAGGCTTGGCTATCAACTATCAAAATATAGGGTTTACTTATGAAGCTCAAGGAGAATTAGAGGAGGCTCTAAACAATTATGAGCGATCATTAGATTATAATAATCAAATAGACTCAGAGCTTGGGCGTGTTATTTGTTACAATAGCATTGGAAAAGTATATATCCAACAAGAGAAATTTAGCGCAGCTAAAACTAGTATTGAAAAAGCTTTAGAAAAGGCCTTGAAAATTGGTGATCAGTTTTATATTTCTTCCTCATATATTAATTTGGGATGGGCTCAAAAACACTTAGGTTTGAATGATTTGTCTGAAACCAATCTAAAAAGAGGATTAGATGTTGCAAAAAAATACAGTTTAAAATTATCGATTGTTGAAGCTCAAAAGCATTTGTCAGATTTGTATGAAATGACCAATAAGCCTAGCTTAGCTTTAAATGCATATAGAGACGCTATTGCATTAGAAAAAACAATTGCTAACGACCGTAATTTGCGATATGTTAATGATGTTATTATTCAATATGAAAATGAAGCAAAGAATAACCAAATTAAGGCTTTAGCTGATGAAAATGAAATTGTAAAATCTAGATTAGAGCGCAATAAGAAGTTCTTTTGGTACTCTATACTAGCTTTTTTAATTATTGGAGCAATTTTGTTTTCGCTTTATAGAAACAGGCAATTGCAACAAGAAAAACAAATCCTGACTCTTGAACAAGACATGCTGCGCAGTCAGATGAATCCACATTTTATTTTTAATTCACTTAATTCTATCAAGCTTTATATTATTAATAATGAAAAAGAAAATGCAGTTTATTATTTGAATAAGTTTTCAAAATTTATCAGAAAAATTTTAGTTGCTTCTACTGAAAAAGAAATTTCTTTAGAAGATGAATTAGCCACGATGAAACTGTATATGAATATTGAAAATATTAGGTTTTCAAACGAAATAAGCTTTGATGTATATGTTGAAGACAATATCAATACTGCAAGTATAAAAGTGCCATCAATGATTTTGCAACCTTTTCTAGAAAATGCACTTTGGCATGGTTTGTCATCTAAAAAGGAAGATGATAAAAAAATTAAACTTAATGTATCTCAAACAAATGCAGAATTTGTTACTATTTGTATTGAAGATAATGGGATTGGAAGAATACGTTCAGCTGAAATTAATAAAGGTAAATTGTTGAAACGGAAGTCAGTTGGTATCTCTTTAACTAAGGCTAGATTGGCTAATTTTTCAAAAGATTTCACATATGATTATCAAATACGTATTGAAGATCTATACGATACGAACCAAAATGCTATTGGGACCAAAATCATTGTTGATATTCCTGTACATATAATAGCAAAAAGAACCGCTTAATGTTATTTGTAAGTTTCTGCGACTTTCTCCAACTCAGCATACCAATCTTCACCAAATTTTCTAATAAGTGCTTCTTTTACAAATTTGTAAACAGGAACTTGTAATTCTTTTCCTAAAGTACATGCGTCGTCGCAAATTTCCCAATTATCGTAATTTACAGCAGAAAATTCAGAATAATCCTTAACTCGAATAGGATATAAATGACAAGAAACAGGTTTTTTCCATGAAATCTCACCTTGATTGTAAGCTTCTTCAATGCCACAAAGTGCCGTTTTTTTATCATCAAAAATAACATAAGCACAATCGGCTCCATTAATTAAAGGGGTTTCAAAATCTCCAAATGCCGTTGTAATATGCGTGCCTTGAGCTTCAATTTCTGCAATACCTTCTTTACGTAAAAATGGCTTTACTTTTGGGTAGATATCTTTTAGAATTTTGATCTCTTCAGAATCTAAAGGAGCTCCAGCATCTCCATCAATGCAACATGCGCCTTTACATGCGGAAAGATTACAAACAAAATCTTTTTCGATAATGCTTTCTGAAACTATTGTTTTTCCTAGTTGGAACATACGACTTTAAGCTAAAAATAGTAATGACAAAAATAGTTAAACTTTACCATTATTTAACGTTATTAATCTCACTTAAAGACTTACTTTTGCCGAAAATTTGTAAGTCATGAACCTTGAATTGAATTTTAAAGAAATATTTACAGCATTTATGGTGTTGTTTGCTGTTATTGATATTATTGGAAATATTCCAATAATTATCGATTTGCGTAAAAAAGTAGGTCATATTCAAAGCGAAAAAGCATCCCTAATTGCTGGTGTAATTATGATTTTGTTTTTGTTCTTAGGAAAAAATATATTGTCTTTAATTGGTGTCGATGTTAATTCATTTGCAGTTGCTGGTGCTTTTGTAATCTTTTTTATTGCTTTAGAAATGATTTTGGGGATTACCTTATATAAAGATGATGAGTCTAGTGCAATGACAGCATCAGTGTTTCCATTAGCATTTCCGCTTATTGCAGGACCTGGAAGTTTAACAACGCTATTATCATTAAGAGCAGAATTTGCTATCGAAAATATAATTATTGCAGTGATATGCAACGTTATTGTTATCTTTATTGTGCTTAAAACATCTGCAAAGCTCGAACATGTTTTAGGTAAAAATGGGATTAATATTATTCGAAAAGTATTTGGCGTAATATTATTAGCTATTGCTGTAAAACTTTTTGCTCATAATATTAAAGCCCTTTTTGAGTTTGCTTAAATTTACGGGTGAAATGAGCTATGACAATTCTTAATACAAACGAATGTTTAATAGCGAATTACATTTGAAACAAATAATTAAATTTTAACAGATGAAAATAGTTACCATCATCTTTACTGTTATTGCTATAGCTTTAATAGGATATAATATTACCCAAATTAATTGGGATGCTCCATTTGAAGGGGAAAGTGTTGTTGCACTGATAACAATTTTTGCTTCACTTTGTGCAATCGCCTTATTGCAAATTTTAAGGTTGTCTAAAAAAGTGGATCAAAAACTAAAAAACAATACCTAATGTTTGATGTTCTTATTGTTGGAGGTGGAGCAGCAGGAATGTCTTGTGCTTTAGTTTTAGGGTCTGCAAAATCAAAATCATTTGCAGAAGACAAATGCATCGGGATCGTTATGCATCAACGAGCCTCACATCTACAAAACGCTTTATTTAATAATGTTTTAGGTTTGGCACCAGGAACCACAGGAGCATCTATTTTAGAAGATGGTAAAAGACAATTAACTCATCTATATTCTCACGTTGAACAAATTGAAGATGAAAAAGTAAAGTCGATTATTAAATCTTCGGAAGGATTTATTATTACTACAAATAAAAACAAGTACAAATCAAAGGTAGTCGTTATCGCTGTTGGTTATACCAATTTGATAACTATTCAAGGTATAGAAAATTATATAGAGCCACACCCAAGAGCTGTGACTGAAAAAGAACGTATTTGGTTAAAGAACAATAATCATTTGGTTGATGAAAATCTTTATGTGGCAGGAACTATGGCAGGATGGCGAAGCCAATTTGCTATTGCTTCAGGAAGTGGAGCACAAGTTGCTACAGATATTTTAACGTTATGGAATGACGGTAAGCATACTAAAATTCACGATAAAATATAACTTTTCAATATTTAATTATCTAGAGTTTCGTTGGCTTTACTTAATAAAATCACCTCTTCTATCATCGTGTCAGTTTCATTGATGATTTGTTCAGAAGTACTGCTATTGTATAGTTGACTTGCTAATTCTGATTTAATTAAGGTCTTCATTTGATCATGATAGTTAACAAATGAAATGTTGGTTCTTTCTTTTAGATTAAGATAATCTTGAAATCTTTCAACAAGAGCATCGCTAACACTAAAATTTTCTATAAAGTCAGTAATGCTAAAATGATCATAAATAGTTCTGTCAATATCTAATTCTTCAAACACGAAATTACTCACGTATCCTCTACGTTTGATATAGTTAAGTGTTTCATTTTGTCTGCTGGTATTTAATGGAACAAAGACATCTGGAATAATACCACCACCACCATACACAATTTTGCCATTTGGAGTTGTGAATTTTAAAGAATCTGAAATTTGCATGTTTTCAGGGTTTTCAAATTCTCCATTACTTCGACGTTTGTAATAATCATTGTAATAATCAGTATTGTTGCCTTTATCATAAGGACGTTGAATTGAACGACCAGTTGGTGTATAGTATCTGGAAACAGTTAGTCGTACTGCACTGCCATCTCCTAGAGACATTTCACGTTGCACTAAGCCTTTGCCATAACTTCGTCTTCCAATTATGGTGCCTTTGTCGTTGTCTTGTAAAGCGCCAGCTACAATTTCACTTGCTGAAGCTGAGTTTTCATTAATTAGTATATAAATATCTCCTTCTTCAAAATCACCTCTTCGAGTTGCGTAGCTTTTTTCAATTTTGCCAACTTTATTTTTAGTAAATAAAATGAGTTTATTGTTTTCTAAAAATTCATCAGTTATCTGCTTGGCAATATCTAATAAACCACCAGGATTATCCCGAAGATCTAGAGCTAATTTTGTAGCGCCTTTATCTTGTAGTTGGTCAAGTGCTTTTTTAAATTCTTTGTATGTGGATTCTGCAAAGCGGTTAATTTTTATATAGCCTAAATCATCCGTTAGCATATATGCTGCATCAACACTTCTAATTGGAATATCTGAATATTTTACTTTAAAGGTGAGTAATTCTTCTTCTCCTGGGCGATATACTTTGAGCGTAATTTTACTGTTTTTTTTACCTTTTAATTTTTTAATGATCGCTTCATTAGTCCATTCTCTCCCAAAAATAGAATCACCATTTGCCATAATGATTCGGTCACCACCTTTGATGCCTGCTTTTTCGCTTGGACCTCCTTCAATTGGTCTAATTACAGTAACAGTGTCTTTATAGGTGTAGAAGCTTACTCCAATACCAACAAAATCACCTTTTAAATTATCGGTTGAACTTTGCATCTCACTTTTTGGTATATATATTGAGTGAGGATCTAGATTGTCTAAAATACTATTAACAGTTACATCAACTATGCTATCTGTATTGATTTGATCAACATACTCATAATCGATATAATCTATAAGTCTGTTTAGTTTATCTTTTTTACTGTTGCTAGTAAATAAACGATCAGAAGTATCAGAAAAATTTAGTTTTCCACCAATAAATACGCCTAGGGCAATGCCAATCCCTAATAATAATGGTATGTATTTTTTTTGAAAGTTCATTTATGCTTTTAAATCTTCTATAAGTTCTAGTGCAATGCCTGCTTTTTTCAGAAACTGAAGTCCTGAATCATCTTTATACCCTTCATGATATACTACACGAATGATGCCAGCTTGGTGAATAAGTTTGCTACATTCTTTACATGGAGAAAGTGTAATATATAACGTAGCTCCTTTGCAGGATTGTGTTGAGTTTGCTACTTTTAATATGGCATTAGCTTCAGCATGAAGTACATACCATTTGGTGTAGCCAGCTTCATCTTCGCAATAGTTTTCAAACCCAGTTGGAGTACCATTAAAACCATCTGAAATAATCATTCTGTCTTTTACGATTAATGCACCAACTTGTTTGCGTTCACAATGTGAGAGTTTTCCCCATTCTTTAGCAATTCTTAAATAGGCTTTATCGTATCGTAGTTGTTTTTCTTTAGACATTTTTAATAATTAAAATCTTTACAATGAATATTATCAGTTCATAGTTTGATTACAATGTCAATTAGTATATGAACTTTTCAAAAGTAGTGATTATTAAAAAAGGTACAGACATTAAATTTTGATGTTTAAGTTAAAGTTTTACCAAAATCTGGATTATTTTCTCTCTTTTTTAAGAGAAGAGTTTGCTATTAATAAGCATTGGTAATACACAGCCTAAAACTATAGAAGAAATTACCATGACCCAATCTCGTTTAGAAAATCTAAATATCGTTTGACAAAGGAAGCTTAAAAAGATAACGATAAACGTAATAACAAGCTGACCAATTTCTATTCCTAAAGCAATTTCCAAAATGGCTAGTAGTTTGTTTTCAGATGCCGATATTAATGAGTTGAGGTCATTTTCAAAACCGAGTCCGTGAACCAGTCCAAAAATGAATGCAATTAAAAATAGTAACCCTGTTTTTGTTTGAAGTATTTTTTTTCCTGAAGTAAAAATATTAAAAAGTGCAACTATTGAAATAGTAAGAGGAATAAGAAACGAAATGACTTTGATATCGACACTTATAATATTGTAGGTTACTAAACTTAATGATATGCAATGTCCAAAAGTAAAAAGGGTTATAATTAATAATAATCGCTTCCAATCTTTAAAAAGATAAGGTAGGGTTAAGACAATCAAAAAAAGAATATGGTCAAAGGCACTAAAATGAAGTACGTGGTAGATGCCATCTTGTAGATTTGATATGAAATTATCTATCATGAAATTTATATTTGGGTTATTTCAAAGTTACATTTTATTCTTGATACTTAAATATGAATACTTTAAAAGTAATAAGTAGTTGGAAATTAATATTGCGAAATTTTGGTATTAAAATTGTGCCCAAATATAAAAAGCGAACATTTTGTTAGATGTTCATATAAGTGTTGAATTAAGTTAGACACAATTGAAAGAAAAACCTTTGTACTCTGATGTAATTTTTATTTTTTAATTCCAATTTTTTTATATCTTTAACGCTTAAACTAATAAAATTAAGAACAAGAACGATGAAAAGACTATTTTCTATCTTAGCCATAGCAGGATTAATGGCTTTCACTACTACCGTAAATGCTGCAACTAAAATTGCAACTACATTACAAGACGCAGATGTACCAACTGAAGACTTATCTTTTACACAACAAGTAAAAGAGCGTTTTATTGAAGGTGGACCATTTTTTATGGGAATTGTATTATTGTGTTTAATCTTAGGATTGGCAATTGCTATTGAAAGAATTATTTATTTAAATCTTGCAACTACTAATACAAAAAAATTAACTCAAGGTGTTGAAGATGCTCTTCAATCAGGAGGCGTTGAAGCTGCTAAAGAAGTTTGCAGAAACACAAAAGGACCTGTTGCATCTATTTTTTATCAAGGTTTAGATAGAGCAGATGAAAATCTTGAGGCTGCTGAAAAAGCTGTAGTGGCTTATGGTGGTGTTCAAATGGGACAGTTAGAGAAGAACGTTTCTTGGATTTCATTATTTATTGCATTAGCGCCAATGCTTGGTTTCATGGGAACTGTACTTGGTATGATTGATGCTTTTGATAAAATTGAAGCTGCAGGTGATATGAACCCTTCATTAGTAGCAGGTGGTATTAAAGTAGCATTATTAACAACTGTATTTGGTTTGATTGTTGCTATTATATTACAAATTTTTTACAATTACATTATCTCAAAAATTGATAGCATCGTTAACGATATGGAAGATGCTTCAATTACTTTAATGGATTTATTGGTAAGACACAAAAAGTAATAATCATTTATTAAATCATACATAATATGAATATTCAAAAAATAATCAAAATTGGTGCTTTAGTAATTGGTCTGATTGCAGTTTACTTCTTAGTAAGAATAATGATGCTAGGAGATGAAGCTATTGAAACAGATGTTGCTAATCAAGGTCTTTTAACGAGCTTTGCTAATTTAGCATATGTTGTTTTGGCTATTGCAGCAATATCAACAATAGTATTTAGTCTTGTGAACCTAGTTAGTCAGCCAGATAAACTTAAGAAAGCTCTAATTTCTATAGGTGTATTTGCACTTGTTTTAATAGTTGCATGGTTTGCATCTTCAGGAGAAGAAAGAGTGTTAGATGAAGGTAAAATTTTATCTGCAAACGGATCTCAAATGGTTGAAGCAGGAATCAAAGCATTCTATATTTTAATTTTGTTAGCGGCAGGTTTAATGTCGTTTTTCGGAATTAAAAAGATGATAAGTTAATAATAATACAAACTAAATTATGGCAAAACGATCAGCACCAGAAGTAAATGCAGGATCTATGGCTGATATTGCATTCTTATTGCTCATATTTTTCCTAGTAACAACGACAATACCAAAAGATTCTGGTATTACTCGTAAGCTACCTCCAATAGAAGAAAATGATGAAGATGTAATTATCAAGGAGAAGAATATTTTTACCGTATTATTAAATGGTAAAGATCAGCTTTTAGTTGAAGATGAATTAATGGAAATTAAGGATTTAAGAAAAGCAGCAGTAAAGTTTCTTGATAATGGTGGAGACAGAACATGTGATTACTGTAAAGGCGCAAAAGATCCAAAATCATCTGACAATCCTGACAAAGCAATTATTTCATTGAAAAATGATAGACAAACGTCTTATGCAGCATATATAACTGTTCAAAATGAATTGGTAGCAGCATATAACGAACTTCGTAACAGAAGAGCTCTTGAAATTGGACCTAAGAAAGGGTTTCCTGATATGGACTATATCGCAATGGAAAAAGCTTATGATGATGTTAAGTTTCCTGGAAACAGAACAAAACTTAAAGAAGTGATTGAGCAAATTAAAATTGAGATACCTCAAAAGCTTTCTGAAGTAGAATAAATTAAAACATAAAACATGTCTAAATTTAAAAGTAAAAAAGATAATAGTTTGCCAGCAGTAAATACGGCATCTCTTCCAGATATTGTATTTATGCTGTTGTTTTTCTTTATGGTGGTAACTGTAATGAGAGAAGATAATCTATTAATAGAAAATAGATTGCCTCAGGCTGATCAAGTTGAAAAACTTGAAAAGAAATATCCAATTAGTTATATCTATGCAGGAAAACCTTCTAAAGCTTATGAGAAGTATGGTACTGAAGCTAGATTACAACTCAATGATAAATTAGCTGACATTAGTGAAATACAAGCTTTCATTAACGCAGAAAGAGCTGCGATACGTGAAGAACTAATACCAAAGCTTACAGTGTCATTAAAAGTTGATAAAGAAGCAAATATGGGTATTGTAGGTGATATTAAGCAAGAGCTTAGAAAAGCTAGCGCTTTTAGAATTAACTACACAACTGCAACTGGTGATGCTAAATCAAATTTAGATTAAACCAGTTTACATTAAATAATTGAAAAGCATCCTGGATTTCTAGGATGCTTTTTTTATGAAATCGCTCTAATATTTTATTCGGTATTGCGTTATATTTGTACTATGAAAGTTGTTATCTCTTGTTTGCTTTTTATGGTTTTAGGTTGTTATGTGTTTAATGCACAAAATGCTATAGAAACATCAATTAAAGCAGATTCAACTGCTATCGTTGATGATAAATATAGAGAGGATCAATTTTATCTTTCTGTGACCTATAATTTGTTAGGAAACAAACCTGATGGTGTGTCTCAAAGTGGTTTCTCAAGTGGTTATCACTTCGGTTTTATACGCGATATGCCAATTAATAAAAGAAGAAACCTAGCCCTTGGTGTTGGACTTGGGTTTTCTTCAAATTCCTATAATCAAACATTACAAATTTCTGAAAATAATGCTGATTATCAATATGTTATTTTAAATGATAATGATATAGAGTATACTAAAAATAAATTTACTACGTACTTAATTGAATTCCCTATCGAATTTAGATGGAGAACATCTACTGCTACTGATTATGACTTTTGGCGAATTTATACAGGCGTGAAATTTGGTTATGTATTGTTTAACTCTTCTAAGTTTAATAGTAATGATGGTGATATTAAATTGTCTAACATAGATGATTTTAACGCCTTTCAATATGGTTTGACTTTTAGTGCAGGCTATTCAAATATAAGTTTCCATTTGTATTATGGTCTCAACGGTATTTTTAGTAATGCAAAATTAGTTGATGGAGAAGCTATTGATATGAAATCAATTCGAATAGGATTGATGCTCTATATTCTATAAATATTTTAAATCCAATAATTCAACAACACTAATTGTGGCATCATGCCTACAAAAGTGCCAATAATTAATTCAATAGGTTTATGAGCTTTTAAGTGTAATCTAGATGTTGCTATTGCGCCTAGAATAATGCACATTAATCCTATAGTTCCGTTTATATTGATTTTAAAATGAATGGCTAACGCGACTGCAAACATAAAAAAGCCAGCTGCTGCGATCATATGTATGCTTGCCTTAAACTGTACTACAGCTAGAACAAAACAAGTAATTGTAGATATTAATACACCAATAAAAAAGAAATATAATTCTGGGATTTCATTTTGAGGAAGTACTCTAATTAGTACTAAAGCAATAATGAAACAATTTAGTAATAAAGGTAGCTTTCGTTCATTTGTTGTTTCTAAGTATACCGAGTCTACTTTTCTTAAAGTTTTTAAAAGATAGTATAGCAATATTGGAAGAATTACTGTTAGTATCGTTACTGAAAATAGTTTTGCTTTTAGTATAGGTTCAGGAATAAAACGTGGTGTTTTTGAGAAATAGAAAATAACACCCAATAATGGCATCAGCAATGGATGAAAAATAAACGATATGCTTTTTAGAAGCTGATTTATCATATTTTTTTTCTCAATCTTGCCACAGGAATATCTAACTGTTCACGATACTTTGCAACTGTACGACGTGCTATTGGATAACCTTTCTCTTTAAGTATGGTCGCTAATTTTTCATCAGTGAGAGGTTTACGCTTATTTTCCTCTTCAATAACGGTTTCTAAAATCTTCTTAATTTCACGTGTAGATACTTCTTCACCTTGATCATTTGTCATTGATTCTGAGAAAAATTCCTTAATCAATTTTGTACCATATGGCGTGTCAACATATTTACTGTTTGCAACACGAGAAACTGTTGAAACGTCCATGTCAATTTCATCAGCAATATCTTTTAGAATCATTGGTTTAAGGTTGCGTTCATCACCAGAAAGAAAATATTCTTTTTGGTAATTCATAATAGAACTCATCGTAACAAATAATGTTTGTTGACGCTGTTTAATAGCTTCAATAAACCATTTTGCTCCATCTAATTTTTGTTTGATGAAAAGCACTGCATCTTTTTGTGATTTGCTCTTGTCTTTTGCTTCCTTATAACCTTTCATCATATTACTATACTCTCTAGACACATGAAGTTCTGGAGCATTTCTACCATTAAGAGTAAGGTCTAATTCACCATCTACAATCTTTATGGCAAAATCTGGAACAACATGCTCTGCCATTTTATTGTTCCCTGCATATGAACCACCTGGTTTTGGATTAAGGCGTTCAATTTCTTCGATGGCATCTTTGAGTTGCACCTCGGTAATGTCGAACTTTTGAAGTAGTTTTTTATAATGTTTTTTTGTAAACTGATCGAAGGCCTTGTCAATAATATTACAAGCCAATTCAACATCTGGATACTTTTCTTTTCTATGTAATTGAATGCTTAAACATTCTTGTAAGTTACGAGCTCCAACACCAGCAGGATCTAACTGATGTACAACTTGGAATATTTGCTCTACTGATTCTTCATCTGTATATACACCTTGTGTAAAAGCTAAATCATCAACAATATCACTTAATGAGCGACGTATATAGCCACTTTCATCAACACTTCCGACTAAGAATACAGCAATATCACGTTCATTATCATTTAGCCTGAATGTATTTAATTGATTGTTTAAATGTTGAGTAAAAGAAGTGCCAGCAGCATATGGCACATTTTTTTCTTCATCATCAACACTGTAATTATTGGCTTGAGTGCGATAATCTGGTATTTCATCATCACTTAAGTAATCATCTATATTAATATCTTCAGCTTCAATGGTTTCATTGTCATTAAATTCATCATCAGAATTATCAAACTCATCCATATTGTCTTCAAACTCGTCTTTAGTTTCCTTTCCGCTTTCCAAAGCTGGATTCTCTTCTAATTCTTGCTTTAAACGTTGCTCAAAAGCTTGTGTAGGCAACTGAATCAACTTCATGAGCTGAATTTGCTGTGGCGACAACTTCTGAGATAATTTAAACTGTAGATATTGTTTAAGCATGTATTGAATTTGGTATTATAGTAAAGTTAAAAAAACTATTGATATACGACTTACAAAAACAATGCCTTTTATGAATAATTTAAAATTTAACTGTCATTCAGAAGGAGTCATTTTGACGATTGAAGAATCTTTTTTATTGTTATGATTCTTCACTTCGTTCTTAATGACAATTTAAAAATAGAATAATTGAGAGGAGTCGAATTTAAAACTCCGCATTTTGAGGTGTTCTAGGATAAGGAATTACATCTCTAATATTTCCCATTCCAGTTGCAAACATAACTAGACGTTCAAAACCTAGTCCAAAACCTGAATGAACAGCAGTTCCGTATTTACGTAAATCTAAATACCACCATAATTCTTTTTCGTCAATATCTAGCGCTTTCATTTTTTCTTTTAAAACATCTAAACGCTCTTCACGTTGAGATCCACCTACCATTTCACCAATACCAGGAAATAGAATATCCATAGCGCGAACTGTTTTTCCATCTTCATTTAAACGCATGTAAAACGCTTTGATATTTGCAGGATAATCAAACAAAATGACAGGACATTTGAAATGTTTTTCTACTAAGAAACGTTCGTGTTCACTTTGTAAGTCAGCTCCCCATTCTTCAATAATATATTTGAATTTCTTTTTCTTGTTTGGTTTACTGTTCTTTAAAATATCGATAGCTTCAGTATAGCTTACACGTTTGAAGTTGTTATCGACTACAAATTTTATTTTGTCAATCAAACTCATTTCAGAACGTTCGGCTTGTGGCTTTGTTTTTTCTTCATCAAGCAAGCGCTTTTCTAAAAATTCTAAGTCTTCACGATTATGTTCTAAAACATAACTCAATACCGATTTCATAAAGTTTTCAGCTAAGTCCATATTTCCAGCTAAATCCATAAATGCTACTTCGGGTTCAATCATCCAGAATTCAGCTAAGTGACGAGATGTGTTTGAGTTTTCGGCTCTAAATGTTGGTCCGAAAGTATATACTTTTCCAAGAGACATGGCATAGGTTTCAGCTTCTAACTGACCAGAAACAGTAAGATTGGTTTCTTTTCCGAAGAAATCTTGAGAATAATCAATATCACCATCTTTAGTTAATGGAGGATTTTTAGCATCTAAGGCACTTACTTTAAACATTTCTCCAGCACCTTCGGCATCACTTCCTGTAACAATTGGAGTGTGCATATAGTAAAAACCATTCTCATTAAAATACTTGTGAATCGCAAATGATAATGACGAACGTAAACGCATTACAGCACTAAATGTACTTGTTCTAGTGCGTAAATGAGCATTTTTTCTTAGGAATTCGAAGCCGTGTTTTCTTGGTTGAATTGGATATTCATCAGGATCAGAATCTCCAAGAATTTCAATAGAAGTAACTTGTATTTCAACGTTTTGCCCTTTTCCTTGACTCTTTACCAAGTTTCCTTTAATGTGAACAGCTGATCCAGTTGTAATTCGTTTTAAAAGTGCTTCATCAGTATTTTCAAAATCAACCACGCATTGTATATTATTAATTGTAGAACCATCATTTAAAGCTATAAATCGATTTGCTCTAAACGTTCTAACCCATCCTTTAATTTCAAGAGGCTGTAGTGTAATATCTTGTGTTAATAATTGTGAAACTGAATATGTCATTTTTATTAAATTTTATACAAATATAAATGTTTTATGAAATGGTGTCTTCTGAATTTTCAACGTCTTCGATGACCTCTATGTCTTCAGAGTCTTGCGGAATAATATTTATTGCTGGTTCTTTTAATACTTCCTTATTAGCAATACTTCTTTCAAGAGATAATAATAGAGAAGGCAACAATAGTAAATTTGATAACATTGCAAATAGTAATGTTGCAGAAACCAATGCTCCTAAAGCTACTGTACCTCCAAAACTAGATGTTGTGAAGACGATAAAACCAAAGAATAAAACGATTGATGTGTAAAACATACTTACACCTGTTTCTCTTAAAGCAGCATAAACCGATTTGCGTATTTTCCAGTGATTGGCTTGTAATTCTTGCCTGTATTTAGCCAAAAAGTGAATGGTGTCATCTACTGAAATTCCAAAGGCAATACTAAACACCAATATCGTTGATGGTTTTATTGGGACATTTAAAAAGCCCATTAATCCTGCAGTGATTAATAAAGGTAATAAGTTTGGAACAAGTGACACAATAATCATTCTGAATGACCTAAACATGTAAGCCATAAAAAGAGAAATAAGAAAAATAGCAAGACTTAACGAGATTACTAAGTTTCGTACTAAATATTTTGTTCCTTTTTGAAATACTAATGCTTTTCCTGTCATTGTAACTTCAAAGCGTTCTTTAGGAAATAGCTTGTCAATTTTATTTTGAAGATTTTCCTCAATACGCTCCATTTTATCAGTGCCAATATCTTTCATAAAGGTTGTGATACGTGCATACTGACCAGTACTGTCTACAAAATTCTTAAGCATGTCTACATTAGAAGACGAGTTTTTGGCATAAGATAATATGAAACTATTTTCTTGACTTGTTGGTAGTTGGTAGTATTTTGGATTGCCGTTATAATAAGCTTGCTTACTATATTTTACCAAACTCACCGCAGAAATTGGTCTAGATAATTCAGGAATCTCATTGATGAGGTCTTCTAAATCGTTCATACGCTTAAGCGTACTTAATTTCATAACGCCTTTTTTGCGTTTAGTATCTATCATTATTTCTAATGGCATTATGCCATTAAATTCACTTTCAAAAAACTTAATGTCTTTAAAGAATTCTGTGTCTTTTGGCATGTCTTCAATTAGGCTACCAGAAATTTTTATTTGATAAATACCAATAATACTTGCAACTAAAAGTATTAAAGATGTTAAATAAATTGTGATTTTTTTATGCTTAACCATTCGCTCAATCCAATCTACAAAACCACCAATCCAACGTTTATTTAGATGCTCTAAATGTCTTTCTTGAGGATAAGGTAAAAAGGTGTAAATGATAGGAATTACAAGTAAACATAATATGAAAATAGCGAGAATACTTAAAGAAGCTACAATACCAAATTCTTTAAGCAACGTACTTTCAGTTAAAATAAAAGTAGCAAAACCGGAAGCTGTAGTCACATTTGTCATTAATGTTGCATTACCAATTTTGGTAATAACACGTTGCAGTGACTTTACTTTATTTCCATGTAATTTTACTTCATGTTGATATTTATTGATTAAGAAAATACAATTCGGAATTCCAATTACAATAATTAAAGGTGGAATTAAAGCAGTTAAAACGGTAATCTCATAGTTGAGCAGACCTAAAATACCAAAGGTCCACATGACACCAATGCATACAACAATGAGAGAAATAAAAGTGGCTCTAAATGACCTAAAGAATAAGAAGAATATTAAAGACGTTACACCTAGTGCTAAGCCAATAAAAAGGCCAATTTCATCAACAATATTCTGCGAGTTTAATGTTCTAATGTATGGCATGCCAGACACTCTAACATCAAGATTATTGTTAGTTTCGAAATCATCAATTTTATCTTGAAGAGCAAGCATGATAAAGTCTTTTCTTGCTGAAGTATTTACGATATCTTTTTTAAGATAAATTGCTGTTCGGATTGTTTTTGTGTCTTTATTGAACAAAAAGTTATCATAAAAAGGATATTGTTTGAAGAGTTCTTTCTGTAGAATATCAATTTCAGCTTTTGAAGTGATTGAATCTTTTATGAAAGGCTCCAAATCAAATTTTTCAGCTTTTGTGTTTTTTACTAATTTCTGAAGGTCTTTAATTGATACTACAGTTTCAACTTCATCATAAGATTTAAAATCTTCAGAAAGCCGATTCCAAGCATTTAATTTTTCAACAGTAAATAGTGTAGAGTCTTTAACACCAAGAATAATAAGATTCCCTTCTTCGCCAAAGATGTCTAAAAACTCATTATAAGTCACATTAACTTCATGGTCATCAGGTAATAAGTTTGCTTCGGTGTAGGTAAAGCGCATGTGTTCCCATTGCCAACTAAAGAAAATAGTTGCCAACACGATACAAATGAGTATACCAATTTTATTACGCAAAATTAGTCGCGCAATAACTTCCCAAAAACCTGTTGAAAATAATTTAAACATCTACCTATTAAAAAGGAGCGACAAAGGTAGAAAAAACCAAAAGATAAGCTCTATAAATTAATGCTAATTTATAGTATTTATAAGCTCACATTAAATGTAAATTTTACAGCAATGTTATCTTCTAATTTCGGTAAGTGATATCCACCATAACGATATGCGAAACTAAGACCGAAACCGAAGAGTAATTTATTGAGTTCAAAACCAGCTTCTGAGAAGCCTTTTTCAAGTGTTCCAAACGTAATGTTTTCATGCCTTTCAATATCGTGCATGTTTCCTAAAGCAAACCTCGAAATCAAAACTAGCTGAGGCCTATATCGTTTACTGATTTTAAAAGGTTTGACAAAGTGTTTAAATTGAAGAGTCGCGAATCTATCAGAGAAAAATTCATTAAAATACATGGTTTCAAAGCTATTAACTCCAGCTACAGAAAAGCGATTCCTAATGGTTTCTTTTCTAATATTATTTGGATAAGCATGGTATAAATGAGTTATAGGAGTGCTGCCAGTCGCAAGTCCGCTACTCAGCACGATTTCTGAAAACACATCAGCATTATAAGTAATTTTATGGCGCGTTCTAAAATCGACTTTCAAAAAATTAAAATCACCTTTTATGACATCTTTAAAGCTTTGAGTTAATTGTAGTGTGAACTTTGGAAACCCATTTTTAGTTTCTATTACGTTTTCTTTTACAGTATCGAAATTACTAAACGGACTCCATTCTAGACTGATTTTGGCAGTTGAAACATCGAAGTTTTCAAAGCTTTCATCATCAATTACAAAAATGTAATTATATGTTGGATCAATTTTACTGATAGCAAATTCAGTTTCTGTAATTAAATGATTTGATAACTGATGTTCAATATTTATAGCTTTAGTAATGTGTTTATGGAATAAATCAATATTCAATAATCGAGGTTCAAAAAACTGGAAAAAGCGTTTGTCTGTCAGAAAATTTGAACTTCCTGTTTCTTGTATGTCATCAATATATGCGAGATTAATCCAAGTATCTGTGGCCTCATTAATTCTAAAACCTCCTCCAATTCTATATTTGAAGCGATGATCTTTAAATCCATAAACGATATAACTATCAATACGATATTTCTCCGAAAACTCATCATTAGTTATACCTCCTAAACCAGTTCTAAGTGCTTCGTATTGATTGTATTTTATGAGGTAGCGTAGATCTACATTTAAAAAACGTGTTGGAAAATAACCATTCCCTAAATGTTTGAGATAGTCAATTTGATTAATAGTATCTTTTTTGACTATAGTGGAATCTTTTTGATTTTTAGGTTCTTGTGAGTGCAATGCATAAGAACATAGTGTTATAAATAATAAAAACAAACACTTATGCATTGAGGGCTAATAATGGATTAAAATTAATAGAATAAAAAAGCGACATTTTAGTAAGTCGCTTTTGAGATTTATACAGTCATGATTTCTTTTTCTTTGACATCAAAAACATCGTCTATCTTTTTAACGTACTTGTCTGTCATATGTTGTACGTCAATTTCAGCATTTTTTTGTTGATCTTCAGAAGCGTCGTCTAGGTTCTTAATATCTGAATTAGCTTCTTTTCGTGCATTTCTTACACCAATTTTTGCGTCTTCTGCTTCAGATTTCGCTTGTTTTGATAAATCACGTCTTCGTTCTTCTGTTAAAGGTGGAACATTAATGATTATGGTCTCACCATTATTCATTGGGTTAAAACCTAAATTAGCATAAGCTATTCCACGTTCAATTTCTTGAAGCATACTTTTTTCCCAAGGCTGAACAGTAATTGTTCTACCATCTGGAGTATTCACATTTGCCACTTGAGCTAACGGTGTTTGAGAACCATAGTAGTCTACCATAACACTTCCAAGCATGGCAGGACTTGCCTTCCCAGCTCTAATGTTAGAAAATTGCTTTTCGAGATGCTTCATGGCACCATCCATAGCTTCTTGAGCTGAATCTAATATAAATTTTATGTCTTCGTTCATTTTTAAAAAACTTTAATTCGTAAAATACTTACCAAAAATAAGCCAACCTTATATATTAACTTTAGTACCTATATTTTCTCCTGAAACGACCTTTAAAAGGTTTCCTTTTTTATTCATATCAAACACGATAATTGGCAGCTTGTTTTCTTGACTAAGTGTGAATGCTGTAGTATCCATAACTTTGAGTCCTTTCTTTAGTACATCTTCAAAGGATATATGATCAAACTTAACTGCAGTTGTATCTTTTTCAGGATCTGCTGTATAAATGCCATCAACACGAGTTCCTTTTAAAATTACATCTGCTTCAATTTCAATAGCTCTTAATACAGCTGCAGAATCTGTAGTGAAGTATGGATTTCCTGTTCCTCCTCCAAAAATTACGACACGGCCTTTTCTAAGGTGACTCATTGCTTTTCGTCTAATGAAAGGTTCTGCAACTTCGTTGATTTTAATAGCGGTTTGTAAACGTGTTTTTACATCAGCATCTTCCAATGCATTTTGTAATGCTAATCCGTTAATCACAGTAGCTAGCATTCCCATGTGATCACCTTGAACACGATCCATACCATTCATGGCTCCAGCGACGCCTCTAAATATATTTCCGCCACCAATTACGATAGCAACTTCTACACCTAAATCTGTAATTTCTTTAATGTCTTTAGCGTATTCTGATAATCGTTCAGGATCAATTCCGTATTGACGAGAACCCATTAGAGCTTCACCTGATAATTTGAGTAGAATTCTTTTATATTTCATGTTTTGGTTGTGTCGTTTTGAGAGATTCTCACTTTCATGAGAACTAAGGTTTAACAAATATAATCATTATTGTAATTTAGAAAAGTAGAATTATGACATAAAAAAAAGCTTTCCAATTAATTGGAAAGCTTTTCTAATATAATATTCTTGTTTTTATAGGAATAAATTATCCTACAGTAGCACGTTTAAATCCAGTAACAGCAACATCGCCATAAGATTCAACATACTGAGCAACAGTTTTCTTTTCGTCTTTGATGAACTTTTGATCTAGTAAACATTTTTCTTGATCTAAAGTGGTGTTATCAGAAATGAAACGTTCCATTTTACCAGGTAAAATTCTGTCCCAGATTTGTTCCGGCTTACCTTCTGCTTTTAATTCTGCTTTTGCAGCATTTTCAGCTTCAGTAATAACTTCAGGAGTTAATTGTGCCATTGAGATGTAACTTGGTACATTCTTTAATGTTTTTCCTAAACGTCCTAATTCGATATTATCTTTTTCGATAACTGCAATTCTAGCTTCGGTTTCAGAGGCTACGAAATCTGCATCAAAATCTTTATAAGATAATGTAGAAGCTCCCATTGAAGCTACTTGCATAGAAACATCTTTTACTAATACTTCTACGTTATCAACTTTAGCAGATAAACCTACTAAAGCTGCAATTTTATTGATATGTACATATTGTCCAACATAAGGAGCATCTAATTTCTCAAATGCAGTGATGTCTAATTTTTCGCCAATAACTCCAGTTTGTTCTATTAGTTTTTCAGCAACAGTCATACCACCAAAATCAGCAGCTAAAAATTCTTCTTTAGTATTGTGATTTAAAGCGATATCTGCTAATTGGTTAGCTAATGCTACGAAGTTTTCGTTTTTTCCAACAAAATCAGTTTCACATCCTAATACAATAGCAACACCAGAAGTGTTATCTGCATTAATTTTTGCGATTGCAGCGCCTTCAGATGAATCTCTGTCTGCTCTTTTTTCTGCTACTTTTTGCCCTTTTTTACGAAGTACTTCAATGGCTTTATCAAAATCACCTCCAGCTTCAACTAAGGCTTTTTTACAATCCATCATACCAGCTCCAGTAGCTTGTCTTAATTTATTTACTTCAGCGGCTGTAATTTTTACAGTATTTTCCATAATGTTATAAAATTAAAAAAAGTCGTTTAATTATCATTTCATAAGAAAACAATTAAACGACTTAATACTATTGTGTAATTGTTATATTTATTCTTCTTCGTTTGCTGCAACTGGTGCAACTACTTCAGCTTTTTTTTCTGCTTTAGCCTCAACTTTTGCTTCAGCTTTCACTTCTTTTTTTGCTGCTGTTGATTTTTCACTTTTAGCGTCTTTTTCTGCTTTATCTGATTTTCTTTCAGCTAAACCACCTGCAACTGCAGCTTCAACTGCTGACATAATGCAATCAATAGATTTAGATGCATCATCATTAGAAGGGATTAAGTAATCTACTTCACGTGGATCAGAATTCGTATCTACCATTGCGAAGATTGGAATTTTTAATTTCTGAGCTTCTTTAATAGCGATGTGCTCACGTTTGATGTCTACAACAAATAATGCTCCAGGTAAACGTGTCATATCAGAAATAGAACCTAAATTCTTTTCTAGTTTTGCTCTTTGACGATCGACTTGTAAACGTTCTTTTTTAGATAGAGAGTTAAATGTACCATCTTTCTTCATACGATCAATCATAGCCATTTTCTTAACAGCTTTTCTAATTGTAACGAAGTTTGTTAACATTCCACCAGGCCATCTTTCAGTAATGTAAGGCATATTTACATTTCCTGCTTTTTCAGCAACGATGTCTTTCGCTTGTTTTTTTGTAGCAACAAATAAGATTTTCTTTCCAGAAGCTGCAATTTTGTGCAATGCTTCTCCAGTCTCTTCAATTTTTGCTTGAGTTTTGTAAAGGTTGATGATATGGATACCGTTACGTTCCATGTAAATGTAAGGAGCCATGTTTGGATCCCATTTTCTTGTTAGGTGACCAAAGTGTACACCTGCGTCAAGTAAGTCTTTTACTTCTACTTTCATTTTGTATTCGTTTACGTTCTGTTAAATTAGCAATGAAAAAGTGGTTGCTTACGCTCGCCTTCATCATTTAGATGCTAAACTGTACCTGAACTCGTTTCAGGATTTTTATGCTTTGCTGAATTTTTCAGCAGTTGTAATCTAAAGCTGTTCTGATGAATGACCAGAACAGCTTTTGAAATTTTTTATATTCCGAAGAAACTTCAGAATAATAACAAAGAATAGGATTAACGTTTTGAGAACTGGAATTTCTTCCTTGCTTTCTTCTGACCGAACTTCTTACGTTCAACCATTCTTGGGTCTCTTGTTAATAATCCTTCTGGCTTTAATATTAGTCTGTGTTCCGCATCAATCTCACACATTGCACGAGATAATGCTAAACGGATCGCTTCGGCTTGGCCTGTAATGCCACCACCATAAACGTTTACTGTAATATCAAAGTTGCCATCGTTGTTAGTCATGGTTAAAGGTTGGTTTACTTTGTACTGCAATGTTGCAGTAGGAAAATAAACCTCCATGTCTTTTTTGTTTACCGTGATCTTGCCTTTTCCTTTAGCAAGGTACACACGAGCAACAGCCGTCTTTCTACGACCGATTTTGTGAATTACTTCCATTAGTTAACTTTGTTTAAGTCAATTGCTTTTGGTTTTTGAGCTTCATGTTTGTGCTCAGAACCTACAACAACATTCAAATTACGGAATAACTCAGCGCCTAATTTGTTTTTAGGGAGCATTCCTTTTACTGATTTTTCTACGATTCTTGCTGGATCTTTTCCAAACAATTCAGTCGCAGTTAAACTTCTTTGACCACCTGGATAACCTGTGTGACGAATGTACGTTTTGTCATTCCACTTGTTTCCTGATAAGTTGATTTTTTCAGCATTGATAATAATTACATTATCTCCGCAATCAACATGTGGTGTGAAGTTAGGCTTGTGTTTACCTCTCAAAAGTATTGCTACTTTAGAGCATAAACGACCTAGCGTTTGATCTGCAGCGTCAACTAAAACCCACTCTTTATTAACAGTAGCCTTGTTTGCTGAAATCGTTTTGTAGCTTAATGTGTCCACACTTATTCATATTAATTACTTGTCTCACGACAAGTAGGTTAAACTTTTCTCTCTCAAAAAGAGTTTGCAAATTTACGATTAAATATTTGATAACCAAACAGACGTGCGTGTTTTTTTGTGTTGCTAAAAGTGGTGTTTTTATTTTAGCTTATTAAGCAATTCTATTATCTCATTTGCCTTAAAGTTACTATTCAGTTTTTTAACAGTATTAAGATTTTGTATTGCTTCAGAATCGTTCTTATCTTTTATTGCTATTAATGCACTATACCAATAGACTTCAGCTAAAAAGTTATGCTCTTTGGTTTTTAGAGTGTCAAGAATATGTTTTGCTTGAATGGTTTTATTTTGGTTTAATAAACTCATAACATAATAAAAACGAATGTTATCATCATCATTAGCTTCTAAAGCAATTTTAAAAGCTTGTTCAGCATTTAAATAATCTTCATTTTCGTAAGCTTTAAAGGCATCTGCGTTTTTATTTATTTCATTACCTCTAATCACAGGTTGATAAACATTTGGGTAACTGTCATAATAGGTTTCAAATAAATCTGAGAACGTATTTTTAGAATTAAAATAAAAGACACCAATTATCAAACAACTAGCGATAGTCGTTAAAAGAAGTTTGTTAGTTAAAAGCCTCTTATAAAATGGGATTGCTTTTTGATCTAAAGTGCTTAAATAATCTTTTAATGTTTCTTTTTCATTTAGTTGAAATGCAGTTTGAACATCTTTATACTCATTAAATAAGGTTTGAAATTCTGAATTGGTTTCTAAACGTTTAGAAACCTCCTTAGATTCATCTGGAGTAAGTGTATTATTAAAATACTTTTGTATGAGTTCTTCGTGTTGCATTATTGTACTTTAAATAATGTTTTAAGACGTTTCAAGCATCTTGATTTATGACTTCTTACAGTGTTTGGGTCTTTGTATTCTGTTTGTTCAACAATTTCATCAATGGTAAGTCCTCTGTAATAAAACAGTTTTAATATAAGCTGACAACTCTCTGAAATTAACTTTAAATTTTGAGATAATTTTATTTGTGTTTCTGTTGGCAAATCTTCTTCGAGTTGAATTTCTTCAAAATCTAAGGCGTCAGCTTTAGGTGTAATCATTCGTTTCTCATTATTCAAATACTTATAGATTTTATACTTCCCAATGCCAAATAAATAGGTTTTTATAGAGCTTTTTTCTAATACTAATTGATTCATTACAAAATTTTGATACATCGCAACAATACTATCTTGATATATATCTAAAGCCGCTCCTTTATCAATTTTAAAGCCAGAAGCATAATTTAAAAAAGCAGTTTTGTTTTCAATGTAAACACTTTCTAAGGCATGCTTATCACTACGTCTTAAGCGTGATTGCATTTGTGACTCAGATATGTTTGTATTCATTAGTTGCTAGTTGAGGTGAAATATTAACAGCAGACACAAATATAATTTTTTTTAGATAGCTGTTAACATTTTAAAAAGTTAGCACACCAAAGAGAAAACCATTAATAATTTATTATATGAAAACTTCTATGAAATTTATGCTAATTCTGTTGTTGCTGCCATTTTATCTTTTTCCTCAAACGTTAGTTTCTGATGCGAAACAAACCTATAGTTTTACTTATGAAACAGTTGTAGAGATTACGTCTTCTGAAGATAATAGAACTTATAAAATGTCCTACTTGTTTAATCCAAATGAAAATTATGTTGGAATGAAAGTTAACATGAGTGATTTTTCTGAAGCCGAAACGGATGGTGAATCTATCATTATTATGGATAAAGGTAATTCAATCATTTTTGTTGAAACACAAGGAATGAAAATGCAAATGTTTCAAACCATGATGGGAGAAGGGCAAACAAATCCTATGGGTGAAATGTCAACATATGATTACAGTAGTATAAAGAAAACAGGACAAACAAAAACCATACTTGGCACTACTTGTTACCAATACAACTTGTCTGATGAAAAGGTCAAAATGATATTATGGGTCGCTCCAGAAATTAAACTTCCAAATTGGTTTGGTCAAAGTTCTAAAGCTATTGATGGTCATATAATGGCATATACTATGACGTCTTCTGAAGGTACTATGACTAGTACAACAATTGCAATTAACGATCATATTAGTAAAATCATAAATTCTCAGGATTATAAAAAAATGTTTTAATCAATCATTAAAAATTTATTATGAAAAAAATTACACAAATAGCTTTCTTTTTAATTTCAATTCTATCATTACAAGCACAAGATGATGGTACTATAGATCTCTCTTTTCTTGGAGATAACAAAGGGCAAAAAGGCGTCAGTGGTGCTGTGCATACAATTGCTGTTCAACCAGATGGGAAACTGCTTATTGGAGGTGCTTTTGAGACTTACAATCAAATTTGGAGTCCTAAATTAATTCGAGTGAATCCTGATGGTTCTATAGATTCTAGTTTCAATCAAACGCTTTTAAGAGATAGTAATTCGAGTATTAACTCCATTGTGATTCAGCCAGATGGAAAAATACTTGTTGCTGGTGGTTTTGAGATGAGAACTCCTCATCCTGATAATGAATTGCTAGAAGAAGATATTATGCGATTAAACGCAGATGGAACTAGAGATGAAACATTTATAGCTCCAGGAAACACAAGTGGTTGTGGTGATATTAGGAGTGTTGCTTTACAATCTGATGGAAAAATTATTATCGTTGGAGATATTTCTTATTGTGTCAGTAGTACTATTGATAACAATGAAAATATAATACGTCTTAATTCAGATGGTTCTTTAGATGAAACTTTTACCACTGTTGTAACCGATTTAGGCAATGGTAATTCTGGAGAACCAATACATTCAGTTCGTGTTCAATCAGACGATAAGATTTTAATTGCTGGTAATTTTAACCAAGTTAATGGTGTTACGCAACAACGATTAGCACGTTTAAATAGTGATGGAACTCTAGATACCTCATATACTATTGGAACAGGCTTTAATAGTGCTGTAAATGATATAGCACTGCAACAAGATGGTAAGTTATTAGTTGTTGGTAATTTCACAGCGTTTAATGCTACAAGTCAGAATCAAATTGTACGATTACATACAGATGGTTCTTTAGATGCCATATTGAATTCTGGTGCTGGTGTTGGTCGTTTTCAACCGTCAAACGGATATACTGCTGCTAGAAATATAGAGAATGTAGTTATTCAGTCTGATGGTAAAATACTCATTGGAGGCGATTATAACCGTTATGATGGAACTGCTGTGTCTAGATATACACGATTAAATAGTGATGGTACATTTGATAATACTTTTTTTAATGTTGATGATCTTGGGATTGAAATCGCTAGCGTATATACAAGTTTAGTTTTGCCTAGTGGCGATTTTATTGTTGGAGGAAATTTTGATAAACATAATAGTTATAAAAAATCAGGACTTATTAAGTTGACGTCTTCTGGTCAAGTAGATTTAAGTTTTAATTCAGGACATGGTCCAACCGAAGAATACTTCAGTACAGAAATTCGAGAGATTACTAAGGCTTCAGGTAACAAGTTATATGTCGCTGGACGTTTTAGAGAATATGACGATGTGTTTAGTAGAAATATAGCAAGGATTAATTCCGATGGATCGATAGATACAAGTTTTAGTACTGGAACTGATGAACTAATTAATGGTTTTGACGATGGCGTTAACGATGTTATGGAACAGCCAAGCGGAAAAATAATCGTTGTTGGTGAATTTGAAACCTATAATGGAAATCCAGCTCCAGGTATTGCTAAACTTAATAACGATGGCTCTTTTGATAATACATTTAGTGTTGGTACTGGTGTGTCTAGTAGTAATTTGATAGATACTGTAGTTGAATTAGCTGATGGTAAATTTTTAATTGGAGGATTTTTTGATGAATTCGATGGATTTACGACAAGAAATTTAGCAAGATTAAATGCAGATGGAAGTATAGATACTACGTTTTTTGTGTCGAGTGCATCTCAAATTTACGATATCTTTCTTCTAAATAATGGGCAGTTTTTCATAGGTACATACAGTTATAACGACGATATTATTACTGGTCGCTTAGCTAAAATTAATCCAGATGGTACAAGAGACACTTCCTTTAATGCTACTGGTATAATTTCAGGTACTACCAAAATCGTTAAGGTATTAGGAAATGGTCAGATACTAGTTGGAGGCTATTACAGCTCTCAAGGAGGCAGCGTATTAAAGTTAAATGCTGATGGATCTCTAGATACAGGATTTACTCTAGCAGATATCAATGCAAGAGTCGAGGATATGGAGTTACAGGACGATGGTAAACTAATTATAGGCGGAAATTTTGATGATATAGATGGTAGAGACATTAGAGGTGTAGCGCGTTTAAATAGTGATGGTACATTTGATGATACCTTCAATCCAGAAGTTGTATCTCAAGATCCTGATACGTATGCAGGAACAGATGACTTTTCAAATACTGTGAATAGTTTAGAACTCAGAGATTCTGGTCAGTTATTAGTTGGTGGAGATTTTAGAAGCTATAATGCGCAACCTAAATCGCCTCTCATTGCTTTGTTTGCTGGCATACCAGAAACGCTTAATACTAATCCGTTTGAAATTTCAGAACGCAATATTTCTGTGTTTCCAAATCCAGCTTCAGATCTAATTTCAATTTCATCAGAAAAAGAAATTCAGAACATTCAACTCTATACGATTTCTGGAAAGCAAATTTTAAATCAGCAAGATCTTAAGTCTTACAATCATCGTTTGGATGTTAGTCAACTATCAAAAGGATTTTATCTTCTGAAGATTTCAAATCATGCAACTACAATAACAAAAAAATTAGTAATCAATTAAAATAAAAAAAACTATGAAACGTACCAGATACATAATCATGACAGTGCTATCATTTGTGTTTATCACCTCATGCCTTGGTGATCGAAAATCAATTGATGTAGAAGACTTAAGTGATACTTCTTTTGTAAATGAAAACTTTAAAGGAAATAACATCAATTATAGCAAAGAAATGAGTGCTTGTGATCAGCTTTCAGCAAGTACAATGGCTAAATTATATAAAGTTTCCGAAGAAAAAGTGACTGTTATAGATCCTACAAAGTCGAATAATTATGGAGCCACACCACTTCCAACCTGTCAATATCGAATTCAATTTGGAGATAATGAATTCCAATATTTGTCAGGCTCAATTACAATAATGCCAGAAGTAAAAAAGGACGACTATATGTCAGATGTTGCTGAGGCTGCTGGTAGAGGAGAAGATTGGGTTCAAGCATGGAGTCTTAAAAAATCTATGTATGAAAGTGCTGAGTGGATTCCTAATATGGGAAAAGCATCACTTTGGATGGGAAGTAAACGTACCTTAGATATAAAACTTGATGGTTATACCTTGTCTGTAATTGCACCAGGAACTGGTTTTAATGAAGAAAAATCGAAGCAAAGAGATTACAAAACCATTGCGATTGCTATGGCAAAGCAAGCAGGATACATTAACTAAAAAACGAACTTTTTATGAACTATTTAAATTATTTGGTTGGTATATTTTTCTTCGGAATTACAATATCGATGGCTGCTCAACAGCATGTGAGTTATGATGGCGTTAAAATGAATTCTAATCTAGAGATTTCTGAAGCCCAAATTTCTAAGGAGAAAATAATGCTTGTGCTTCATGAAATTGATATGACCAAGCATCAAACTGATAATTGTGAGGATTGTCCAACGTCAAAATCATTAATTTTAGATGTTGATTTCACACGATCATTTAAGTTTCCCATTACAGAAGACGACAGTGTGTATGTTAGAGTGACGCATTTACAAAAAAACTTGGCAGAACATAAGCACAATCTTTCTCAAGTGAATACAATGAATGCATCTAGAAATAGGTCTGAAGAAAATCAATTGAAAAATCAGGCTGATGTGATTAAAGTGAAAGGCCAAGAAATTGCAAAACTGATGCAAGAAGGAAAATTATCTCCAGAAGAAGCACAAAAACAATTGCTAGCTTTATCTGAGCCTTATCTAAATAAATTAGATCATTCGGCAATTGCTAATACAGAAGCTGAAGAGTTTCAGAACAATTCAAACTTTTCAATAGTGTTTTATAACGATGATACCAAAACTGAATCTCAGCCTTATTCAGGTTATTTGTACATCAAAACGTTTAATGAAGAGCGGTTTGTAGCAGAATTTAGAGGCATACATATTGAGCAATGTGTTGAAAAACGCGTCGTAAGTTCTGAAGAAGAAAAAGCAAAATGTAGTTCTATTCAATCACAATATTTGCCAGAAACGAAAGTATTACATGAAGGCTCAGGAACAATGACTTTAAATGTGGCTATAAAAGAGTTTCAAAATAATAGAGGATAGTTTAAAACTTGCAGTTTAAGATTTTCGTCGACTGTTTTTAATTGCAAAACCAAGAAGCAGTATAGCGAAACCAATACTGATCCAGTAATATAATGCCCAAGAATTATTAGTTAATTCGATAGGTGCATCATTTCCATAAAGTACAAATCCAGCCCAGTAATAAGGATGTTTTAATTTCGGATTTGAAGTCAACTTTAAATAATCTAATTTAGCTTGTTGTAGTGCAACAGATTTAGATTTTCCGTCTTTTAGATGCTGATAAAAAGAAATCATAATCTCTTTTGTAGAATTATCAGGAGCACTCCACAAACTTGAAACTGTAGCTGGAATTCCAGAATACATAAAGGCTTGAGAAAGTGAGACAATACCTTTTCCAGAAGAATAGCCTCCAACACCTGTGTTGCAAGCACTTAATACTGCTAAGTCTGCGTTGCTTTTAAGTCCGTATAATTCTGAAACAAATAACTGGTTATCCTCTTTATCATCTGAAAATAAAATATTACTAAGTTCAGGATCTTCATCATTTAAAAACGCATGACCAGCTAAGTGAATGATAGCATAGTCTTTTGGTAAATTGATAAATTCATATTTTGAAGCATTCTCGTTTTCATAAACGGTTCCATCAAGTAAATCAGATAAAATGGTCACTTCTTCTTTTGCGCCAAGTAAATCATATGGTTCACCTCTTACTGCTAGTTGTGATTCAGTTGCTGTAAACTTACTGTAAGCAGGTGCGAAAAAAGTAATATTTTTCTTATGATTAACAGTTTTATAAGCATCAGTATCAATATAGCTCAAGCCATTTGCGTAACTTATTGCTGAGGTTTCAATGAAGTAATTGTTGTCGTTTTTAAGTAATTCAAATGGTAAATAATTTAAAATAGCATCTGCGATGATAACGGTTTGATTTGAGATCGAAATATCACTTAATAAAACATCATAGAGTTCTGTTGATAATGTATTTAATGTTTCAATTTGAGTATGGTCTTTTAATTGAGATACATACTTTTTTGTGAGTTTTTCTATAGTTTCATAATCACCAAGTGATTCGATGTTTACTGTATTAGAGTTTATGTAAATTCTGAATAACTCATCATTTGCCTTTGTAAATTTTAAGATGGTCGTCTGTTCAGGGATTTTTAAATCTTCAAGAGAAAAATCGGTATTCGTTAATTTGTAAATTGGACTATTTTCGGACTTGATTTCGTTTTTGATGTCAGTGATTTTTAGTTCAATATCAAAGATGTGTTGTTTTGCAAGCGAGTCACCATTTTGTTGCTTTTGTTTTAATGTTGTAAGTTCTGAACGTAGATTGGATTCTTTATTAAACAGTTCATCTAAATCTGATGTGTTTTCGGCTAAACTTCGGTTAAGTAAAATGGTGTTAAATTGAGATTTGGTTTCAATACGTTCAATCCTATTTAGAAATTGTATCATTTCTAGGTCACTGATTTCGTGATCAGCAATTTGTTGTAAAACCCTGTTTTTTATAATCTCATAGTTTACAAAATGTTTGTTTAACGGATTATGATCTATGCGATCTGCAAATTGTTTTAGTCCAATTCTAAAAATTTCATCAGCAGTATTATTCAAAGTGTCATCGTTAATGTCTTCCAAAAACATGGCGAATTGATTCAATAATACTGGATACTTTAATTCGGTAATTGGCGAGAATTCTTCAGCGTTAAAATTAAGGACATCAACGTCTGAATTGTTTTTATTTAGAAGTGTAAGAGCTTTGTTTGTGTTTTCGATTAATGCAGGTTTTTGTCCCAATTCTGAATGACATCTACTCGCAATTTCATACACATTTAATTGCTGAAACTTATTTAGGTTTTCGAATGTTTTTAGATGTTCCATGACTTTTAGAGCACCTTGATAATCCTTAAAATCTAAATGGCTAAACCCTTTACAAATCACAGAATATATTTTTGTATTCATTGAAGGACTTATGCGTTCGGCTTCGTCAAAAAAGTAAACGGCTTGTTTTAAATCTCTTTTCTGGTAATAACGACCAATTCTAAAAAGCGCTTGACTAAAAATTGAATTTAAAGATGCTTTAGATGAATTGGCATCATAAAATGATTTAAAATCTTGATAAGTGTCAAGCAATTTTGTTTCATCTTCCAACATTTGGAGATAGTTAATTTCAGATTCGAAAACTGACGCTTGTAGTTCGAGAGTTGAACTTAATCCTTTAGTGTTTATTAAATCCTGTTTTCTAGTCTTAAAAACAGTTTTAGCTTTATTTACAAAACCTAGTGATTTTAAATAATCACCTTCCTCTTTGTTTACAATAGCTAAGTCCAGATAAAAGTTAACTAGTTTTTCAGGATTTACTAGTTTTTCATCTAGAATTAATCGTGCTTCTTCTAAATATTTTTTTTGATTGTCTAGATTATTTAAATAATCATAAGCATAGCAATATGATAAATCAGCATAAAGTTCAAAAAGCAGCCCTTTGTTTTTTAAGTTGTCTTTTTTAAAATTGCTAATTGCATCTTGATATACAGAAACAGCGTCTTTAATTTTATGAATTCCAAAGAGACTATCAGCTTTCTGTTTTTGATTTTCTAGTTGCTTGTGTTCAATACTGCGATCTTCTTGAAAACATACAAAAGCCTTAGATTGTGAAGTGATAAAAATGAGACATATAAAAATATAATATGTAGCGTTTCTGTAGGTCTTCGTCATTAGAGTTAGGCTGGTTTTTGATAATTACCTGATATAAAGACTAAAAATAAAAAAAAGAGTTAAAAGAACCTTATAAACTTTAAATAGTTATTTATTTACAGTCGCACGTTGCAAGCGATCGTTGATAGATTTTCCTAAGCCAAAATCTGGAAACCGCTCTGTGATGATAATGTCTAAATCTTGTTTGTCTAATTGATGTAAGGCATCATACAACTTTGAAGCCGCTTCTTGTAAGTCTGTAGATTCTGAAAGTACAATTTGAAATGCAATAGCATCATGTTCTAAAGATTTATTAATTGCTAAAACACCAATTCGTTTGTTTGAATGTTCTTCAACAGCTTTAGAAAGATCATCTACTAAAATAGTTTGTGTTGAAGGTGCATAATGACGATCTAACATGCCTGGAGCATTTGGAGCAATGTCCTTTTTATTCTTTATTTGAATCGATCCAACCACGTTTTCGATTTCTTCAATTGATGTGGAGCCTAAACGGTAAATCACAGGTTCTTCGCCTTCAAATCCGATGATTGTAGATTCTATTCCACGTTGACAAGCGCCTCCATCAAGCACCATTTTGATGTCCTCTTTAAAATAATCGTTGACGTGTTGCGCAGTTGTCGGACTAATACTCCCAAACGGATTTGCACTTGGTGCAGCCAAAGGAAAGTCTAAATGGTTCAGTAATTCTAAAGCCATTGGATGATTCGGAATACGTACTGCTACTGTATCTTTTCCTGCAGTAATAATGTCAGGAATTGTTGAATTCTTAGGAAGCACAAGCGTTAAAGGTCCAGGCCAAAAGACATCAGCCAAAAGTTTTGCTTTAGCAGGAATGTAGCTTGCTATAGTTGTTAATACTTCTACAGAAGGAATATGAACAATCAACGGATTAAAAAACGGACGCTTTTTCGTTTCAAAAATACTTTTTATGGCTTTTTCACTGAAGATATTTCCTGCCAATCCATAAACCGTTTCAGTAGGAATTGCAACTAATTCTTCTGCATTTAAAATAGCAACCGCTTTTGATATGTCTGTTGATAGGATACTCATTGTGCTTTAATGATTGCAATATTAGTTCAAAAAAACGAAAGAATTATATGAAACTAGTCAAGTCTTTAATGTTCTAATGTCTGGTTGAGCGCAGTCGAAACCTTTATAAATATTTTTATGGGAGACCTTTCGACTGCGCTCAAGGTGACAAATAGAAATATTATTGACTTCCTTATTAAAATTAATATTTTTATATATTGAACTTTGGTTTTTAGTAATTTCGCAGCTTTAAAATTTATAGGATGATTTCAGTAGATAATTTAGCAGTAGAGTTTAGTGGTCACACGTTGTTTAGTGATGTGTCATTCACGATTAATGCAGATGATAAAATTGCATTAATGGGAAAAAATGGTGCAGGAAAATCGACAATGATGAAAATTATTGCAGGTGTTCAAAATGCCACACGCGGCAACGTAAGAACGCCAAAAGACGCAATTATTGCGTATTTACCACAGCATTTATTAACTGAAGATAATACCACTGTTTTTGATGAAGCCTCAAAAGCCTTTAGTCATGTGTTTGAAATGCGTGATGAAATGGAAGGCTTAAATAAACAGCTTGAAACTAGAACCGATTACGAGTCTGATGATTACATGAAAATTATTGAGCGTGTTTCAGATTTAGGGGAAAGTTACTACGCTTTAGAAGATGTAAATTATGATGCTGAAGTTGAAAAAGCGCTTAAAGGTTTAGGCTTTAAACAAGAAGATTTCACAAGACAAACCAATGAGTTTTCTGGAGGTTATCGCATGCGAATAGAACTCGTGAAAATATTACTTCAAAAACCAGATTTGATTTTATTAGATGAGCCTACGAATCATATCGATATTGAATCTGTGATTTGGTTGGAAGATTTCTTGATTAATAAAGCCAATGCAGTGGTTGTGATTTCACACGATCGCGCTTTTATTGATAACATTACCAATCGTACGATTGAAGTGACCATGGGTCGCATTTACGATTACAAAGCAAAATACACACATTACTTGCAATTGCGTGAAGACCGAAGATCACATCAAATAAAAGCGTATCAAGAACAGCAGAAATTTATTGCCGACAATCAGGCGTTTATTGATCGCTTTAAAGGCACCTATTCAAAAACGAATCAAGTAACGTCGCGAGAACGCATGCTTGAAAAATTGCAAATTATAGAGATTGATGATGTAGATACCTCAGCTTTAAAATTGCGTTTTCCACCAACAAATCGTTCAGGTGATTATCCTGTAACAGTTAAAGATGTTTCTAAATCTTATGATGAACATGTTGTGTTTAAAGATGCAAATATGTCGATTGCAAGAGGAGAGAAAGTCTGTTTTGTTGGTCGAAATGGCGAAGGGAAATCGACCATGATAAAATCTATTTTAGGTGAAATTGAAGTCGAAGGAACATGTAGTTTAGGTCATAATGTTAAAGTTGGTTATTTTGCTCAAAACCAAGCCGCTTTGCTTGATGAAGACTTAACGATTTTCCAAACAGTTGATGAGGTTGCAAAAGGTGATGTACGAACACAAGTCAAAAATATTTTAGGTCGTTTTATGTTTAGAGGCGACGAGATAGATAAAAAAGTAAGTGTGTTGTCTGGTGGAGAAAAAACCAGATTAGCGATGGTGAAACTATTGCTAGAACCTGTGAATTTACTTATTCTAGATGAGCCAACAAATCACTTAGATTTAAAATCTAAAGACGTTTTAAAAGAAGCACTTCAAAATTTTGATGGAACACTGATACTTGTGTCTCACGATCGTGATTTTTTACAAGGCTTATCTAAAAAGGTATTTGAATTTAAAGACAAACGTGTGGTTGAGCATTTTGAGACGATTGATGATTTCTTAGTTAGAAATCGCGTTGAGAGTTTGAAAGGCTTAGACTTGTGATTTGAGTTTGAAATAAGTTTTATAATCTGTTGATCATATTGATGACATTTGTCAGTTCGAGTGAATTTTACGATTAAAAATGAGTAAAATTTGTATCGAGAACTGGGTTGTCTGCTTTAAATGAGTTTTCGATACGATTTTTTAAACTTCGTTTAGGTATTTTCAATTAAAATATATTTTAACTTCAATAATCTCAAAATTACTCGAACTGACGTTTTTCATTTCACTAGTAATTTTCATTTTTGTTAACTGCGTTAGTGATGGAGGCATTTGTTGAAGCTCTTTTTGTACTGTTGCGCTTATGCAACACAAAAAAGCGACTGCCGAGAGCACGACCTAAGCGATCCTGCAAGGTTTTGGAAACCTTGTAGGTATGAGTGTGGTAACGCCCAAATAAAGACCTTAACTTTTTGTACTGCCTAAGCGGCAATATTTTAACTACTTTTGCAGTGCGATGAGTGAATTAAAACTTTCAGATTGGTTGCCTACCACAAACAAAGAGGTTAAAATACGCGGTTGGGACGAACTAGACGTTATTTTGTTTAGTGGAGACGCTTATGTGGATCATCCAACGTTTGGTCCTGCTGTAATTGGACGTTTACTAGAAAGTTTTGGTTTGCGTGTTGCAATTGTTCCGCAACCTAGTGTGACAGATAATCTTCAGGATTTTGTTAAGCTTGGTGCTCCGAAGTTGTTTTTTGGAGTTACAGGTGGTTGTATGGATCCTATGATTAGTAACTACAATGCGAATAAAAAACGTCGTGATAAAGATGCTTATACGCCAAATGGAGATATTGGATTTCGTCCAGATTATGCTACCACAGTGTATTCTAAAATTCTAAAAGAAAAATGGCCAGATGTTCCTGTGCTACTTGGTGGAATTGAAGCGTCATTGCGTCGTGTGACACATTATGATTATTGGAGTGATGCGTTGATGCCAAGCATTTTAGAAAGTTCTAAAGCTGATATGTTGGTATACGGAATGGGAGAACAACCCTTGAAAGAAGTGGTGCGTTTGATGCAGAAAGGGGTTCCGTTTTCTAGCATTACGACGATTAAGCAAACAGCAGTGCTTTTAAATAAAGATGCTAAAATTCCTAAGAATAGTAATTGGGAAGATGTTGAAATCGCATCGCATGAAATTTGTTTAGAGGATAAGAAAAAATACGCGTCTAACTTTAAAGTTATTGAGCAGGAATCAAATAAGTTAGCAGCACGACGAATTTTTCAAAACGTAGGCGATAAGACGTTGATGATAAATCCGCCTTATCCAACCATGACCGAAGATGAAATTGATGCGTCATTCGAGTTGCCTTACACACGATTACCACATCCAAAATATAATAAGCGAGGACCAATTCCTGCGTTTGAAATGATTAAGTTTTCAATCAACATACATCGTGGTTGTTTTGGTGGTTGTAGTTTTTGTACGATCTCTGCACATCAAGGGAAATTTATAGCGTCTAGAAGTCAGGAATCTATTTTAAGAGAAGTCGATACAGTCGCAAATATGCCAGACTTTAAAGGGTATTTGTCTGATATTGGTGGACCAAGTGCCAACATGTATAAGATGAAAGGAAAAGTACAATCTATCTGCGACAAATGTGTGGCTCCTAGTTGTATTTCACCAGTGATATGCAGTAATTTGGATACGTCTCACAAACCTTTAACCGAATTATATAAAGCGGTTGATAGTCACCCAAAAGTGAAGAAATCGTTTATAGGTTCTGGAATTCGTCACGATATGTTAGTTCCAGAATTTAATAAAAATGCAGATCCCAAAGAGTTAGACGATTACACAGAAGAAGTGATGACCAAACATGTGTCTGGACGACTTAAAGTTGCGCCAGAGCACACGAGTGATCCTGTGTTGAAATTGATGAGAAAGCCTTCGTTTAAATACTTCCATAAGTTTAAGGAACGCTTTGATAAGATTAATGTCGCTAAAGGTTTAAAACTGCAATTAATCCCCTACTTTATTTCTAACCATCCTGCTTGCGAAGTGGAGGATATGGCAAATCTAGCTGCCGAAACAAAAGATATGGGTTTCCAGTTAGAGCAAGTGCAAGGCTTTACACCAACACCTATGACTGTAGCTACTGTGATTTATTATAGTGGTTACCATCCTTACACGCTTAAAAAAGTAAACACACCTATAACACGCAAAGAAAAAGATGAGCAACATCGTTTTTTCTTTTGGTATAAGGACGAAAATAAGGCGTGGATTAAAAAGACCTTAAACAAACTTGGTCGTCAAGATTTATTAGACGTATTGCTTCCTGAAAAAGACGAAAAATGGCGTAAAAATAAGCCAAGTGGTGAGGCGAAACATACGTTTGATGATGCGGTTCCTTTTAATCAGCGGAAGACTAAGGCTAAGTTTAAGTCTAAGAAGAGGAGGAGATAATATTTTGTCGAGATTATCTTCCTTCTAAGAATAATGAATACTTTTCATTGCGATTTTACCACTGTAAAGAGATTTGAATTCTAAATCATCTAAAAACTCTTCAAAAAAAGATGCTACAAGATATTTATTAATAGCATCATCAATATCTTTTCCTTTCTCATTTCCTAAATGTATCCCATTCTTATAAATGGCAAATAATGTCATTTTAGATTTTTTCATGCCGAGTTGTTTTAAAAACAAATATAACAAAATGATACTTATTGTATGTTGATTAGTGCATACAATAAGTATAGTTTCGATATATGGTAAACAAATTTATTCTTAAAGAATTCGGACTAAGAATTCGAGAGTTAAGACTCGAAAGTAATTTAAGTCAAGAAAAACTTTCTTTCAAAACAGGGTTTCATAGAACTTATATTGGTATGATTGAAAGGGGTGAGAGAAATATATCTCTGACCAATATTGCTGTATTTTCAAAAGCTTTTGAAATGAATTTGTCTGATTTGTTAGATTTCAAAAACCAGAATTCAAAGTTGAGTTATCAAGATTATGAACTTAAAACTGATAACTAAATGAATAGAGCTTATTATAGTAATTCAATTTCAAGTTTCATCACTGAAGATTCAAATTCAATTTATGGGCAACTAAGTTCAAATCATAAAGGCCATTCACTTGAGGAATTACAAAAAAAAGCCTGGCTCAAGCAAATTGAAATTCTTAAAGAACAACTAGGTAATTTTAATGGGTCAGTTTATTTTGAATTTGCGATTCCCAGAATGGGTAAAAGGGTTGATAATATAGTGATAATTGAAGATTGCATTTTCGTAATTGAATTTAAAGTTGGGACAAATATTTATACTAAGCATGCACAGATGCAAGCCATTGATTATGCTTTAGACTTAAGAAATTTTCATGAAGGAAGTCATCATGCTAAATTAGTTCCAGTTCTAGTAGCTACAAATGCTAAAAAAACTATTTTCGAGATAGATGAAGTTTTAGATTTTAATGAAGTAGTAAAATGTAATAAAAATGGAATTGAGGAAGTAATCAAGGGATTTGTAAATTCTTCCAATTATAAAATTAATATAAAATATTGGGAGGATTCAGCATATAAGCCTACTCCAACGATAGTTGAGGCTGCTCAAGCCTTGTATAAAGGTCATGATGTCAAGGAAATATCCCGTTATGATTCCGGAGCTATTAATTTATCAAAAACCACTACTTGTTTGAATAAGGTGATTGAATATTCAAAGTTAAATAAGAAGAAATCAATTTGTTTTGTAACAGGTGTTCCAGGTGCAGGAAAAACCTTAGCAGGTTTGAATATTGCAAATGAAAGAATGAAAGTAGATGAAAATGAGTATGCAGTATTTCTCTCAGGTAACGGTCCTTTAGTTGATGTTTTAAGAGAAGCTTTGTCAAGAGATAGTGTTAAAGACTACAACGAAAGAGGAGAAAAAATTAAAATTGCAGATGCAAGAAGTGAAGCAAATACTTTTATTCAAAATATACATCACTTTAGAAATGAATATATAACAGATACAAAACCACCAAACGAAAAAGTAGTTGTATTTGATGAAGCTCAAAGAGCTTGGGATAAAGATAAGTTGACTTCTTGGATGAATGAAGAAGGCTTTTCAATGTCTGAACCTGAATTCCTAATAGATGTAATGAATCGACATTCAGATTGGTGTACGATTGTTTGTTTGATTGGTGGTGGTCAAGAGATAAACAGAGGAGAAGCCGGAATAGAGGAATGGATAAATACTTTCAAAGAGAATTATCAAGAATGGAATATTCATTATTCCGATTTAATAACTGAAAGCCAAAACTATATTCGAACTAATTGTCAAAAATTATGGCTTATTGAGAACGCAGTTTCTGAAAAGGAATTACATTTATCTGTTTCTGTTCGCTCGTTTAGGTCTGAAAAAATATCAGAATTTGTTCATGAGTTTTTAGAAATCAATAACGAAAGAGCAAAAGAATTATTTAAATTAGTTAAGGATGATTTTCCAATATTCTTTACTAGAAATTTGACAATTGCAAAAAAATGGCTTCGAGAACAAGCTAAAGGTACAGAAAGAATAGGAGTTGTTGCTTCTTCAGGAGCAAGGAGATTGAAATCTATTGGAATTGATGTTAAAAACGAAATTGAAGCGCCAAAATGGTTTTTAAATATAAATGAAGATGTCAGGTCTTCTAATTTTCTTGAAGAAACAGCAACAGAATTCGATATACAAGGTTTAGAAATTGATTATACTTGTTTGGCTTGGGGAGCAAATTTTCATATTGTAGATGGACATTGGAAATTTCAGAGTTTTCGTGGTACTAAATGGAATAACATCCATATAGAAAAAAGTAAAGAATATTTAAAAAACACCTACCGAGTATTATTAACTAGAGCAAGGCAAGGTTTAATAATTTATTTACCTGAAGGTTCAGATATAGACCATACAAGACCAAGTCATTTTTATGATGGAACTTATAATTATTTCAAAGAAATTGGGATTGAAGAATTGTTTTAAGTTGCTAAATATTCTTTTAAAATAGGTAAATCAGCTTCTGCCCAATCTAAATTAATCAATTCTTCTTTTTTGGCTAAAATAAAACTACTATGCTCTCTAAGTTTCAATTCTCCTGAAACAAATTCAGCGGTAAAAGGAATTAATTCAATTTTGAAATTTGGGTATTGGTGAGTCGCAGGAGTCAATCTTTTTTTTACTTCAATGTGAATATTTAGTTCTTCAAATATTTCTCGTTTAATACAAGCAATTTCGGATTCTCCTGATTCAATTTTACCACCAGCAAATTCCCATTTCAAAGGAAGTTTCATGGTTTCACTTCTTTGAACAGCCAAAATTTTATCTCCAAAATGAATTATTGCACAAGTGACAGGAATTATTTTCATCTAAATGCTATTTAATGCGCCTCCAACCAATTCAAACCAGTATCAATTTCAACATCCAAAGGAACCTCCATTTTAAAAGCACCTTCCATTTCCGTTTTTATAAGCGAAGAGAGTTCTTCAAGCTCTGGTTTATAAACATCAAATACCAATTCATCGTGCACTTGCAAGAGCATTTTAGATTTATAATCACCAGCTTTCATTTTGTTATGAATGTTAATCATAGCAATTTTAATAATATCTGCAGCAGAGCCTTGAATAGGCGCATTCACAGCATTTCGTTCTGCTGCTCCACGAACAATCGCATTACGAGAATTGATGTCTTTTAAATAACGACGTCGACCTAAAACGGTTTGTACATAACCATGATCTCTTGCAAAATCGACTTGCTCACTCATGTAAGCTCGCAATTTCGGATAGGTTTCATAATAGGTATCAATAAGCTCTTTGGCTTCACCTCGAGATAAATCGGTTTGGTTACTCAATCCAAAAGCAGAGACTCCATAAATGATTCCGAAGTTGACGGTTTTGGCATTACTACGTTGCTCACGAGTGACTTCAGAAATAGGCACACCAAATACTTTTGAAGCAGTCGACGCATGAATATCTTCTCCGTTTTTAAAAGCTTCAATCATGGTTTCTTCTTTGCTTAAAGCAGCAATAATTCTAAGTTCTATTTGAGAATAATCGGCAGCTAGTAAAGTGTAGTCTTCGTTTCTAGGGATAAATGCTTTACGAACTTGTCGTCCACGTTCTGTTCTGATTGGAATGTTTTGTAAATTTGGATTATTACTACTCAATCGTCCTGTTGCAGCAACGGTTTGCATATAATCTGTGTGTACTCTGCCTGTACTTTCTTCAACCTGAAGTGGTAAAGCATCAACATAAGTGCTTTTCAGTTTTGCGAGTCCACGATAATCTAAAATATTTTGAATAATCTCATGATCTTTCGCTAAGTAAGACAAGATATCTTCTCCTGTTTTATACTGACCCGTTTTTGTCTTTTTTGGCTTGTCAACCAATTTTAGTTTTTCAAATAAAATGATACCTAATTGCTTTGGTGAGGCAATATTGAATTCTTCACCTGCAGCTTCATAAATGTTTTTTACAAGTGCTTCAATATCTGTATTAAGTTGTTCAGACAAAGAATTTAAAAAACCTTTATCTAGATTAATACCTTCTAATTCCATAGTCGCTAAAACACGTAGCAACGGAATTTCGATGTCATCAAATAGCTTTTGAGTATTGGCTTCACCTAATTCTTTCTCGAAATGTTCTTTTAACTGAAGCGTGATATCAGCATCTTCAACAGCATATTCGGTTTGTTTCTCTAAAGGAACCTCTCGCATCGATAATTGATTCTTGCCTTTTTTGCCAATAAGATCTACTATTGAAATTGGAGTATAGTTCAAATACGTTTCAGCCAACACGTCCATATTATGTCGCATATCTGGATTAATCAAATAATGCGCTAGCATAGTGTCGAAGAGTTTTCCTTTGACTTCAATATTATATTTTGCTAAGACTTTGATGTCGTATTTTAAATTCTGACCAATTTTTTGGATGTTTTCATTTTCAAAAAATGGTCGGAAGGTTTCAATCAATTTTTGAGCCTCATTTTTGTCTTCTGGAAATGGCACATAAAATCCTTTACCTGTTTCCCAAGAAAATGAAATACCTACGAGTTCAGCAGTCAACGAATTAAGTCCAGTGGTTTCAGTATCAAAGCATACAGACGTTTGATTCATCAGGTTTTTCACGAATAGTTTGGTTGCCATTCCTGAAGCGATACTCTGATAAAAATGCGATGTGTTTTCAGCCGTTTTTCTTGTGTTACTTGGTGTCGCTTCCGCGGAATTGTCTTCACCTCCAAATAAACTAAATTGTCCAGCACCAGCCGATTTAACTTCCTTTGGTGTTGTTTTTGTTTCCGTTTTATCTGAAACTTTAGCCTCAGTTGACTGTGTTGTTTCTACCTTAGGCGCAACCGTTTCTGCAGAAAATGTTTTATTAAAATTATCAATTAATCGTCTAAACTCTAGTTCTTGAAAAATTTCTGTGACTTTAGGAATATCTGGTTCCGACATTTCAAAATCTTTTTCATTAAAGTTTACAGGAACATCTAACATTATCGTGGCTAACTTCTTTGAAAGCATACCCAATTCACTATTTGCTTCGACCTTTTCTTTCATTTTTCCTTTTAGCTCATGTGTGTTGGCTAACAGGTTTTCCATACTTCCATAAGCTGCTAAAAATTTCTTAGCGGTTTTTTCGCCAACTCCTGGAAGACCAGGAATATTATCGGAAGCATCTCCCATCATACCTAAAAAGTCAATCACTTGTAAAGGATCTGTGACTTCAAATTTCTTCTGAACTTCAGGAATTCCCCAAGTTTCATAACCACCTCCAAACATAGGCCTGTACATAAAAATATTTTCAGAAACGAGCTGCGCAAAATCTTTATCTGGTGTCACCATAAAGGTTTGATAGCCTTCTTTTTCAGCTTTTTTTGCCAAGGTTCCAATCACATCATCGGCTTCATAGCCTTCCTTCACCATAATTGGAATGTGCATGGCTTTTAAAATTTCATATATATAAGGCACAGCAGTTTTTATGCCTTCAGGAGTTTCATCGCGATTGGCTTTGTAAGCCTCAAACATTTCTACACGATCTGCACTACCACCTTTATCAAAACAAACCGCTAAATGATCAGGACGTTCACGTTTTATGACATCTAATAAGGAGTTCATAAAGCCCATAATAGCAGACGTGTCTTCGCCTTTGGAATTGATTCTTGGATTCTTTATAAAGGCATAATAACCTCGAAAAATAAGTGCGTAAGCATCTACTAGAAATAAGCGTTTTTGATCAGACATAATGAAATTAAAATTGAAAGTTCTGTCTCCTCGAGCGCAGTCGAGAGGTTTTTTAAATCATGCTTTTGCCCTTTAAAAAAAGTTCTCGACTGCGCTCGAACGGACAACATGCAAATTACAAAACTTAAGTCTTGAAATGAAAGAATGCTAAATTAAAAATAGGCTGTATTTAAAGATTCCCGTTTTCGTAGTAATAAAAAAAGAAAGTCGCTCCCTACAAACGACTTTCAAACTAAAAATAACTGAAGACAATTCAATTAAGTTATATATGTGGTGTCATATTGACTACAGGTTTTGTAAATAAATTTCTAGGTCTTAAAGCTTACTGGATTACAATTGTTCAATATCAAAATAGGTTATTGAATTATTTGAATTTACAGTTACTCCAGTTGCTCTTTGGTACGCAATATCAATGGTTTGTCCAGCGGTTAGCTCTAGCAAACTGGTAATTTGTCGGATGATATTACCAGTTCCTGAATGATTATAAGCTGTTATTCTTACTTGACTACCATCAACGCGAATACGTATATCAAAACTACCAGTTGATATTGATGAATTAATTGCTATTTGAGCATTAACTCGATAAATACCATCTTCAGGAACAATAAATACGTCAGTGGCAGTATCAAAATTATTCCCTATATCAAAACCTTCAGTATCAAATACGACTTTAGTGGTCCCACTACCCGAATTGCTTTGGTCAGCACTTAAGGTTAAGTGAGCAGCAGCTTTTTGAGGATTTAAACTAGAAAGATTTATGGTTTGTGGAACTTGTCCATCGTCTTCCATTTCTAGAGTTAGTACATTAGATGATGAATTAAAAGTGAAGGTGTCTATTTGTTGGTTGTCTGTGCCTGTACCATCTTGTAATGACGATAGGTCTAATGTCTGAGTGGCTTGTCCATCATCTTCTAAAGAGATTTCGAGATCAGTGCCATTAAGATTTAGAACATCAATAGTTTGGTTATCAGTATCTGTAACCGTTGGAATATTTTGAAATGTAACATTACCAGTACCATCTGTAGTCATGACTTGACCATTTGCACCATCGGTTAATGGCATATTGTATTCGTCATTAATATTCATTAGGCCATTTTTGTAAATAGTTAGTGCATTACTTCTAGAGGTAGTAATAGTACCATTACCAACTGTAAATACACGATCGTTAGCATGCCAGCTAGCTGTGCTATTTTGTGCATAAGTTGAAGCGAAAGTTCCAACTGTCATTTCTCCCCATGAAGGAGCATTGTTTTGCAGTCCCATAGCTACAGCTGCACTGCCAGAAGCAGTACTGCGATATCCATGTGCAAATGTATTAGTATTGGTAGCATTGTTTTCTACGCCAAAAGTAATGCTGTAATTTGATGATGATGAGTTATTACTTCCAACAGAAAAACTTGCGGTACCACTACTAATATTGCTTACACCAAATGCTGCAGATGAGCCACCTGAAGCTGTATTGTTATTTCCAAATGCAACGGATCTATCACCAGAGGCTGTTGTGCTATCACCAAAAGCTACAGAATTACTACCAGATGCGTCTGTTAAAAAGCCAAAAGCTACAGCCTGATTTCCTGAAGCCTCAGTTCTATTTCCAAAAGCAGTTGCATAGTCTGATGTTGCTTCAGTTAAATAGCCAGAGGCCATTGAGTAATTTCCAGATGCTGTTGTGTTCACACCAAAAGTTACAGCACTTGCACCAGAAGCTGTGGTCTCTTCTCCAGTTGCGAAAGCTAAAACTCCAGAAGCTGTATTACTAAAACCAGTTGCAGTTGAACCTTCTCCTGATGCTATATTTGAATCACCAAAAGCTGTAGAGTAATTTCCAATATTTGTGTTATCCCATTCAGTATTAGATGTTGTTCCTGCTCTAAAAGCTGATTTTCGAGGATTGAAAAATAGTCGTGTTCCTCCACCTGACAATGATATAAGATCACCACTTCCATAGGTGCCAGTAATTTGAAACCCATCTTCTCCACCAATTTCAACAGCGCCATTATCTGCTATAATTAAACGACCATTGCCAATACCACCTTCGTCATAAGCTTCATCCAATGTGTTTTGCGTGTTTCCATCACCAACAATGTCTTGAAAGCTCAAATTTCCTGAGCCATCTGTAATCATGACTTGGTTATTTGACCCATCTGTTAATGGAAATGTATAACCAGTTGTCACTGGGTTACCTATTTGAAATTCACCATTGATTCTAAGAATATTATTATCAAATTCACCATAAATAAGAGCATTATTTGCATCTGCATTAGAGTTTTCAATATAAAGTTTTTCTGAGCCCATTTCAAAATATCCAGATTGATAACCGATAAAAACATTTTTGCTTCCAGTGCTGTTAGTGTATCCTGAACTTGAGCCTAAAGCCACATTTCTAGCTCCTGAATCATTATTTAATAAAGACCAATAGCCTAGAGCCGTATTATAAGATCCATCTGTGTTAGAATTTAAGGAACCTTGACCAATTGCTGAATTAAAACTTCCTGAGGTATTTGCTGATAGTGTGCCATTTCCGAATGCAGAATTATTAGTTCCACTTAAATTATTAGTTAAGCTAAAAGATCCAGTAGCAGTACTATTCATTCCTATGGTGTTAGCCTGCATTGCTTGGTAGCCAATGGCTGTATTTCCCCAACTAGAGATATTGTTTTGTAAGGCTTCAAATCCCATACCAACATTAAAATTATGTGTACTGTCATCATTAGCACCAGCGTTAACTCCTAAAAATAGAGAAGAACCATTGTCTGTGCCATCATTATCACTTTTTCCGTCTATTAAATCATCTATTTTTTCTACACCAGCTAAACTAGATAAGTCTATTACTTGTGAACTTCCATTTTCTATGCCAATTGTAAGATTTGTACCTGAGAGCATAGAGCCTGATATGTTTTGGTTATCTGTATTTATTGCTGCATTTTGAAACGTTACATTTCCTGCACCATCTGTTGTCATTACTTGTCCGTTTGTACCATCAGTTGCTGGTAAATTGTATCCATTTACTGTATTGGTTCCAACATATACGCTTCCAAGAAAATACCCAGCCCAATTATTTGTTCCTGCTGCTGTATTACTAATTTCTGAATACACACCATATTTGTTACCTGTGCCAATTCCAGTTACAAAAAGACGCGTTCCATAAGCAGCTCCTCCAGTACTTGAAGCAATAACATGTGAATAGGTTCCGTACCTGCTATAAGAGTTTAAGCCACCACCTCCAACAAAATTATGAACGCCATATTGTATGCCAGCTCTCTCTGAGGCTAAACTGTTTTTTGTACCGTAACTGTCGCCATTACCAGAAGTTAAAGCAATATAGTTTTTGTTTCCAATCATTTCACCACTACTATTACCAATAATATAATTATCTACACCTGTTCTGTCTCCTGGAGAGTCATTATTAAAGGAATTATAAATACCTAGTTGATTTCCAGCTAAATCTGTTGAAAAAACAGAATGTATTCCTGTTTTTAAACCAGTACTTGTAGTAGTATCAAAAATATTGTAAATGCTGTTATTTGAACTACTACCATTGTGTAGATTGTTTATATAAATTCCATAAGTTTTATCAGATGCAATATCTAGTTTACCATTAGGTGAAGTTGTTTTTCCGATACTTATATCTTCTGAAATACCATCAGTAGGATGTAAAAATGAACCTGCATTTGTCCAATCATTATCATCTACAGCCACAATATCACTGAATGTAACATTACCTGATCCATCTGTTGTCATTACTTGTCCGTTTGTACCATCAGTTAGTGGCATGTTATAGGCATCGTTTATATTCATTAGCCCACTTTTATATATGGTAAGCGCGTTGCTTTTTGTGAAGAATGTTTCTCCATTACCAATGGTAAATAATCTATCATTTGAATCAAAAGATAAATTAGCAATAGCTGAATAATTTGTAGAAAACATTCCTATGGTCGTTTCAGCAAATGAAGGTGCCGTTGTATACCAGCCACTTGCTGTAGCTGCGTACCCATCTGCAATGGTGTATCCACCATAACTTGTTGAATACCATCCATTAGCAGTTGTGCTAGCACCAAAAGCAGTTGAATAATGATTGCTAGCATTTGTGTCAAAACCAAAAGAAGTTGCTGAAAATCCTATAGCATGCGTAGAAGTCCCAAAGGCTGTAGATTGAGCTCCAGATGCCTCATTGTTTAAACCAAAACTCGTTGATCTTACTCCAGAACTTTCATTGCCTATTCCAAATGCAACTGAATGTTCACCTACATTAGAAGAATTCCATTCATTTGAACCGGCTTCACCAGCTCTAAAAGCTGCTTTACGCGGATTAAAGAACATTTTTACACCTGCTCCAGAAAGATTTATGTTATTGCCGCTTCCAAAAGTACCAGTGACTTGAAAACCGTCTTCACCAGAAACTTCAACAGCACCATTGTCTGCGGTAATTAGTCTACCATTACCACTTCCTCCTTCATCATAAGCACCATCTAATGTGTTTTTTGTATCTATTCCAACCACCGAAATCCAATTCGTAGTTCCATTGTCCCAATAATAAAAGCCTTTAGTTGGAGCACCATTACCTGTTACAAATACCATCATACCATTTTGCTCAGAACTAGGATTTGGACTTGGAAAATTATCTATTCTAGGTATTAAAATACCATCTGTATTAGAAGGTGTTGTTGTATTAGATGCTGAAATATCTAAACTTGCCTTTGGGTCTGTGTTACCAATTCCTACTTGAGCAAAACCTGCTAAAGAGGTCAGTAACAGAATCAATATAAATTTTACTGTCTTCATGATAATAGGGTTTTGAAGTTAGAAATCTAGTTTATTCGTGTAGGATTTTCTTAACAGTCGTTTTGTTTTCAACTTGTATTTTTACTAAATACATGCCTGCATCTAGATGTATTAGATTTATGTGGTTTTGGTTTGAAGCTTTAGCAACCACTTTGCCGAGAATGTTATAGACGAGAATGGAATCTACTGTAATTTCAAAAGCCACATTTAAGCGATTTGATGTTGGGTTTGGATATAGAGAAATAGAAGTATTGAGATTAAATTCGTCTATTGAAAGCGCATCACAATCTTCACTAAAACTAGTTTGCGAATCAATATTTGTCCAATTAGTGTTGCTATAGGTAATATCATCAACATTTATACAGTTGAGGTTGTCATTTGAAGTTGCATTGAAGAATGTAATAATTTCATTAGTTCCATTTTGAACATTAAGAGATGTTAATTGGTTGTCTTCACATCTTAAATAATCTAAATTAGAATTAATACTAAGATCTAAAGATGTTAAAAGGTTGTCGTAGCATTTTAAATTGGTAAGTGCTAAGTTGTTACTCAAATCTAAGGAAGTCAAGAGGTTTCCGTTACATTTTAAATCGGTTAAAGCTAAGTTTTGTGAAAGATCTAATTCGGTTAAATTATTATTCCAGCATAGTAAGTTACTAAGTGCTGTAAAATCTTCTATTCCAGTAAGGTCTGAAATACCTTTACTAGATACACTTAAATTTGTAAGCGTATTAATATTTGCAGTTGGGACATAATCGTCTATCGGTTCAGAATCATAACCTAGGTCGATTAATGCTTGTTCAAAATTATCATCTGGCACATAGGTGTTTTGAGAAAAACTTATTGTGTAAACGCATAAAAATAGTAAAGTAATTTTTTTCATAATGTTGGTTTTTAATTTTCTTGAGATTAAAGTTTTGCTACGACATCAAATGCACTTCTTACATCGCTTATGATGGTATTGGTGTAATAACTTATAACTAGAAATAGTTCGCTAGCTATGAGTACAAATGGGTTAAGATTTCCCATTAACTGAATCGTGATATGACCAGCTAAGAAACTTGAATTAATAATTATTAATGAGACAAGTAGTGTGGATATTTTAATCAAGGAATAGGTTTATAATTAATAGCATTACAAACCTATTTGTAAACTCAAAAACTGACCTAGATTATTTTTTCAAAAACAGGTAGTATTTTGTCAAATGCAATAATAATCATAAAGATTATCTATTCATTTCAAATGTAATAATATTGATTTTGAGTTAGTTGCGAAAATACGATGGACTTTCTCCAAATTCTTCTTTAAAAGCTTTGCTAAACCAGTTAGGGTCGTTAAATCCTGTAGAATATGCAATTTCTGAAATAGATAAATTGGAGTTTTTTAGTAATTCTTTCGATTTTTCAAGGCGTATTTTTCTAATAAAAATTGAAGTACTTGTATTAGAAATAGCTTTCAGTTTTCGGTAGAGTTGTGAATCACTCATAGTCATAAATTGAGCTAATTCAGTAGCTCCAAAATTAGAATCGTCTAAATGGTTATGAATCCCTTCTATAATTGTATTTAAAAAGATGAGGTTTTTATCTGTTGTTTGTTTTTTTAATTCTGTTTTTTCAGCGACTGTGTCTATCAAATAATTTTCTTGTAACTTTTTTCGTTTTGCGATGAGCATTTGCATACGTAACAACAATTCTTCTTTTTGAAAGGGTTTGGTTAAATAAGCATCTGCACCACTAGAAATGCCTTCTAACTTATCATCTTGCATGGCTTTTGAAGTCAGCATCACAATAGGAATATGATTCGTTGCTATTTGCGCTTGAAGCTTTTGAGTCAATTCAAATCCGTCCATAACTGGCATCATAACATCTGTGATTATAATATCTGGAATGGTTTCTTTTGCTTTTTCAAAACCGTCTAAACCGTTTTTTGCAAATGTTACTTTGTATTGCTCTTGTAAACATGAAGCAATATAACGTGCCATATCAGTATTATCTTCAACAATTAAAACGGAGTTGGTATCTTCGGGAGTTATGATATCATCTAATTGCGGCACATAAGTTTCGCCAATCGTGCTTTTTAATGCTTTTAGTTCTGGTGAGCTTAATTGAGCAGAGTTTTTTATTGGAAATCTAACTGTAAATGTTGTGCCTTGATTTACTGCTGAATGAACTTCTATATCGCCTTCCATAAGTTGAACCAATTCTTTGGTTAGTGATAAACCAATTCCAGTGCCTTGTGAGACTTTATAATCTTGGTTATCGACTTGAAAAAAGCGATCAAAAATATGAGGTAACTCGTCTTCAGGAATCCCTAAGCCTTGGTCTATAACCTTAATTTCTAACTGATTATTTATTTTTTTTAAAGCAACAGTAACGTGTGTGTCTTCCGAAGAAAATTTGAGTGCATTAGAAATTAAATTGGTGAGTATTTGTCGCATTTTTTCAGCATCAAAATCCATTTTTAGTTCGTTAAATTCCGATTCGAACTTTAGAATTATCGATTTTTCCTCAGCAATACTAGAAAAACTATGTGTTAGGTATTGAATGTAAGATGCAACATCACTTTGTGTTGTATTGAGAGTTAATTTTCCTTGTTCTAATTTGGCTAAATCTAACATTTGATTAACCAAATGGAGCAGATTATTACTGTTTTGCTCAATAGTATTTATAGCAACATTAATTTCTTCTTTTTCTGAGTAACGTTCTTTTAGATTACTTAAATACCCTAGAATTACAGTAAGTGGTGTTCTAAATTCGTGTGTAATATTTGTAATGAATCGAGATTTTAAATCGTCTAAATCTTGAAGACGCTTAGATTCTTGTCCTGCAATTTGTCGCTGTAAGCTTATTTTATAAAAGGCGTAAACAATTCCCAAAAATAATAATAGGTAAGTGAGGTAAGCTAAATTACTCTTAAACCAAGGAGGAGTAACCGATATCTTCAATTCTAAAGGCGGTTTTTGCCAGAGGTTGTTTCTAGATGTTCCTTGTATTTGAAGGGTGTACGATTTTGATGATAAATTTAAAAGCTGAAGATTGTTTTTAGTATTTAAAGTATTCCAATCTGCGTCATCAGGCAACAGTTTGTATACATAGTTTGTGTTGCTGTTTGGTCTAAAATCTAGTGCAGAAAAACTTAAGTTTACTGGAAAATCATCATAGTTAAGATGAATTGATTTAGTGTTAATAATGCTTGTTGGAATTACGTTTGATGATGCTATTGGAGACACATAAGCGTCTTTAATCTTTAGGTTGGTGAATTTTAATTCTCCTTCTTTGTCTAGTTCTCCAATACGTTTTGGATTAAAAATGTTTAAACCATTAATGCCACCAAAATACAAGTTCCCGTTATTGATGTTTTTGAACACAGCTCCAAGATTAAATTCTGTACTTTGAACACCATCTTTCGGATTGTAATTAGCAAAGGTCTCTTCGGAAACATTAAAACTGAACAATCCGTCATTTGTGGATAGCCAAAGGTTTTTATTATCATCTTCAGTAATATTGTACACAAAAGTATTTGTGAGTCCGTCGCGTTTTCCGAAGGCTGTAAAATGATCTGTTTGCGCGTTGTATTTATTGAGTCCTTTTCTTGAGGCGACCCAAAGCGTTTCATTAGAATCTATAAACGCACTCAAAACACCTTTTGTAGCGAGTCCATTTGTTTCATCGTAATTTTTTATAAGCTTAAATACTTCATTTTCAATAGTAAATTTGCTCAAACCATTTTGTGTACACATCCAATAAGATCCATTTTGATCTTGAAGCATAGATAGGGTAAAAAGTGAAGGAAAGCTTTTGGCACTGTAATTTTTAAATTTTAAATCATTGTTTTTAATTGAACCTGTAAATTTTGAAAAACCAGAGTTATAAGTTACAATCCAAGTTGTATTTTCATTATCGGTATATACACTTCTTAAATTTTCATTTGGGATTGATAATGGGTTGTTTTCTGAAACAGGAAGTCCAATAATTTTTGGGTCATTGAGGTTTAAATCATTTAAAGCGATAACGTTAGCACCTTTGTTTCCAACAAACCAAATATAATTCTCGTTGTCCTGTGTGAAGCTTCGAATACGATCATATTGTGGTAAAATAATGTAGTGGTCAAGATTTTTATTGTCAGAAATGATTAAACCACTCGAAGTCCCTATAAATAAGAAGTTTTCAGTTTCTATAACAGCAAAAACAGACGGATTTTTTAATTTAAATTTATCTGTAGGTTGTTCAAAAACAGGATTACTCTTAATAGCTGCAATGTCGAGATTTATGTTACCAATATATAGAAGTTCATTATCGTAGAAAAGCGTATAAATATCATCTGAATTAATCGTGTATGCATCATATTTTTTATCAGATTTGAAATGCTTAACAATTGTAAATATAGAATCACTATAAGTACATTTTAATAGACCTGAATTTGTAGCAATATAGTAGTGTTTATCGGTTTTTATGATGTCATTTATTTTGAAATTTTCTGAAGAATTAGTCGTTGATATGTTAACTTTTTCAGGAGTTAAAGTGTCGCTTAATTTGAAAATTCCATCATTTGAACAAATAAATAAGCTGTTGTTTAAAGCTACAATATTGTTGATTTGAAAAGAGGTTTGACAGATTTTATTGAGTGTAATAGTCTGATTTAATTTTTGGGTATCTAAATGAAAATTATAGAGACTTCCGTTTTTAGAAGCTAAATAAACCATGTCATCAATAACAGCAAGGCCTAAGATTTCTTTTGGGTTTTCAGAATTAAAGGTTAAGGGTATAACATGGTCATTAGTTATGATTACTACACCTTGATTATAATACGTTGCTATTACTAAGGAATCATGGGTTGTAATCCTTGTGCAATTACTATCACTAATATGGAGTTGTTTAATAACCTCAGTTTGTAAATTAAGCGATAGGAGCCCTTTTTGCCCTGTGCCAATATATAAATTTGAGTTATTGGCCAGAATAGCACCAATTCGGTATCCATTAATATCATCTGCTAACGGAACTACAAAATCATGTCCATCAAAACGCACCACACCATCTGATGTGCCTAACCATAAAAAACCATCTTTGTCTTTCGTTATGCAATGAATGGTTTCTTGAGGTAATCCTTCGTTTAATCCATAATGGTCAAATATTAAGTTTTGAGCATAAGAAGATGAACTCCCAAAAAGAGCACACATAATTAAACTTAAAATTCCAAAAAATAGGTGCTTTATGATTTGTTTCTTTTTATTATTAATGGCAAAAGTTCCCAAAGTACTAAATTTATAAAAACTTAAATAATTAGTGCAGCTATTTTAAATAGCAATTTGTATTTTTCCGAAGTAAAATATTAACAAATGAAAACATTTTCAATAGCCATTCATGGAGGAGCAGGAACTTTAGTTAAAGGAATGATGACGGCTGAATTAGAAGCTCAATATAGAAATGATTTAAAAGCAGCACTCAATAAAGGTTATGCTGTTTTGAATAAAGGTGGATCAGCAATTGATGCTGTTGAAGTTGCTGTTCAGGTTTTGGAAGATTCTCCATTGTTTAACGCTGGAAAAGGCTCTGTGTTTACAGCAACCGAATCTCACGAAATGGATGCGTCTATTATGGATGGAAAAACATTAAACGCAGGAGCTGTGAGTTTAATTTCTGGTATTAAAAATCCGGTAAGTTTAGCTCGTGATGTGATGGAAAAAAGCGAACATGTGTTTTTGGCAGGAGAAGGTGCAATGCAGTTTGCTAAAGAACTTAATTATACCTTGGAAAATGAGGCGTATTTCTATGATGAATTTCGTCATAAGCAATGGTTAGAAATTAAAGATACAGATCGTTTTCAATTAGATCATGCTACTAAAAAAGATTCAAAATTTGGAACCGTTGGAGCTGTAGCTTGTGACAAAGATGGAAATATTGCAGCAGCAACCTCAACAGGAGGAATGACCAATAAAAAATGGGGACGCGTTGGTGATTCTCCAATGGTTGGATCAGGAAACTACGCTAATAATAAAACGTGTGCAATTTCATGTACTGGAAGTGGAGAGTTTTTTATTCGAGGTGTTGTAGCTTATGATGTGGCTTGTTTGATGGAACATAAAAATATGAGTTTACAAGCTGCTTCAGATGAAGTAATTCATAAACGCATTCTTGAAATTGGAGGTGATGGAGGATTGATTGCTGTGGATGTCAAAGGAAATATCGCAATGCCTTTTAATACGGAGGGCATGTATCGTGCGAGTAAAAATTCCGAAGGAGAAGAAGACATTTCAATTTATAAATAAACCATGATTGTTAGGCATTTAGGACATACAGATTTTAATACGATTATGGAGTGTTTTTTATCTGCGTTTGAAAATTATTTTGTCAAAATGCCAACAGATTATAACTATTATAGGCAATGTTGGAAAGTCGCTAAAGTGAACTTCAATTTGTCTTATGGTATGTTTGATAATGGCAAATTAGTTGGGTTTATAATTAACGCAATTGATGAACGTCATGGTGAATACATTGCATTTAATACAGGAACAGGAGTGATTCCTGAATATCGTGGTCAGAAAATAGTAAAGTCTATTTATGCGCATGCGATTCCAGGTTTAATTCAAAATGGAATCACAAAATGTACTCTAGAAGTGATTACTGAAAATCACAAAGCTATAAAATCATATGAAAGTATTGGGTTTAAAATTTGTAAGACTTATAATTGTTTTGCTGGTGAATTATCAGTTGATAAACGTCAAGTGAATGTTGAGAAAATTCCTTTTGAAAAAGTGCTTTGGGAGCAAATACCTAATCAAGACATGTATTCTTGGGACTTTCATTATACCAGTTTAAAGCATGGGAAATCTAGGTTCTATTATGTATATAACAATACTAAATTAGAATCGTTTTTTGCCATTAATCCTGATGGAACTATAAATCAATTTGAGGTGTTTAATACCAAAATTGGAAATTGGGAACGCTTGCTATATGCAATTCAATCGATTTTAGAAAAAGTGAGAATTATTAATCTGGATGATCGACTTGAATCTAAACGTATTGCAATAGAAAATGCAGGTTTAAAAAATACTGTGAATCAATATGAAATGGAATTAAACTTATAAGATTATATCTTCTTCTTGAACCATTTTACTGGTAAGAAATAAAAAATAACACTCCATATAAAGATCATATTGAATACAAACAACGTCGTTCTATGATTATAGAGAATAACATATAATGTCATATCTATAAATAGTATGAGCATAAAAAAATTAGGTGTATATAAAAAGAGATCCTTCAAAGCATCATGATTATATACTATTTTGTTTTTAGTTTTAAGACTAAGCCAATATGTGTTTTCCGAAGAAAAAGGTGACCATATTTGCTTTTTGTCTCGATCAAGAAACTTAAAAAAACGTTTTAATGTATCTAAAGTTTGCGATTTGTAATTCACAATCAATTGTTCTTTTGGGATACTCAAAAACGCCAATAATATGATAGCTAATGAATCTATAAAGTGACCAAATCTAGAAGAAGTTAATGTATATAATGACATGTGAAAAATAATGATAAACCAAAGTGTAAGATGTCGAGTTCTCTTTATTAAGATTAATATAGCAATTATAAATTCAGTAAACATTGCGATATAAGATAATACTTTAGCAAGGAGTAATTCTGGTAAAAACTCAGAAAAATACAAATAAATAGGATTCTCTCTTGCAACTCCTAACCACGTGTTCATAAACGCTCCAGACCACCAGTCTGGTTCTAAAAATTTATTTATTGAAGCTCCAAAATACACCAAGCTTAATTGAAATATTAGTAAGTAAGGAGGTTCTTTGTCGTTAGTTAATCCTGCTAAAAACAAAGCACAACCACAAATAAAAGCATGATTAAAAAACAAAGGTTTTGAAGCCAGTATGTTTAATATAACGACTAAACCAGTTACAATGCTTGCTGTACGAACTTTAATATTGAAAAGCAAAGCAAAAGCACTTAATGCGTAGATGAATCTTAGAGAATACTTAAACAAATTAGGATGCTCATTAAACCAATCTAAAGTAGGAATAAAAGGGATAAATGGATCAGCGATTTTAAAAAACATGTGATGAGCAGTCAATAATATGACCAATAGCTTACACATCAATAATACATTTGGCTGCAACTTTGTGCCTTCAAATTGAAATGGTCTTAATATGAATGCAGATAAACTATTCATGTTCAAATCGCCATTCTTGTTCTTCATGTCCATTAATAGAATATGTCATTAGCACTTTTGCATTATCAACTTTGCCATACGTACGTTCATATTGTGAAATCAATGAGAAGATATTATCAATAGAGCGTTGTTCCCAACCCTTCATTTTGTATTTGTAACGCGCTTCTGTGTCTTCTGGGTTTAAGGTGTTTCCATCGATAGTTACAAAAACTTCAAACTTTACATGTGTATCATATGGTGCCCAACAAAAAAAGCGTTCAGGTATAAAACGTGCATAAGTCATTGAGCCGACTTGAAGTAGCAGGAAAAGTATGCCTATAAAAACCCTAACTTTCATAAGACTCAAATCTATAAGAAATTAGAATAAGATTCAAGAAAATTAGATAAAAGGTGCTTCTATAGCGAGCACTTTCACTTTTTTCTTATCGATATGAAAGGAATCTCCATTAGATAAAATATGAGTTCGCATATTTGTTAATGACATTGGAGTGCCTGGACTAAGTATTTTATGATTGTTGTGTTTTATACGTCTACCATCAAAGATTATAACCATACCAGAGCCAATAACTCTACATTTATTATTTTTAATAATCATACCAGTATCTTCTGCAAGACCAATACCAATTAACTTAGGGAATTTTGCTACAGCTTCAGAAATTCTACCAAAACGACCACGTTTAATAAAATGTGTATCGATAATTAAACCAGGGATTAAGCTTAATCCTTTGTACATGTTTACGGCTCCTTTAATAAAGGATTCAGTAGCGCTACCTCCAGCTATCATTTCTTGTGACATCATCATTGCACCTGCACTTGTGCCAGCAACAACAAAACCCTTTTCGTTTTTATAACGATGTCTTATGATTTCATGAATTTTAGTGCCTCCAATTTTGTCTGTAATTTTAGATTGATCACCACCAGAAAACATGATGCAATTAGCAGATGTTATTAAATCTATAGATTCTTGTTTTTCAGAATCTGCTTTGCTCCTAATGTCCAATACTGTAACATTTTCACAACCTAAAGTTGAGAACGCTTCTAAGTAATTTTCTCCAACTTCTACAGGAATACTTGATGCAGTTGGGATAACAACAATTTTAGCATCCGAACCTCCAGCTTCTCTAACAACATGATATAAAATGCCTTCATCAATAAACTCTAAAGTGTATTGTTCGTTCTCTTCTGTTCCTTTATCCTCATTTCCACCAATAGGTATTAGTGTTCCTTTATTCGTCAACATATAAATCTTTCTCTGGTTTGAATATTGGACAAAAATAAACTAAATTTTCTATTGAAAAATGTTATATTTATAATCTTTCACATTAACTAACTGAAAATAATATTACATGAAAATACGCGAGATAAATGCCATGAGAGGACCAAATTATTGGTCTGTTAGACGACATAAATTAATAGTAATGGTTCTTGATCTTGAAGAGATGGAAGAATTACCATCTAATAAGATTGATGGTTTTTATGATCGATTAAAAACGATGTTTCCAACGATGTATGAACATCGTTGTTCTGTAGGAGAAGCTGGTGGATTTTTTCAACGTGTTGAAGAAGGTACTTGGATGGGTCATATTATCGAGCATATTGCTCTTGAAATTCAGACACTTGCAGGAATGGATGTTGGCTTCGGAAGAACAAGAGGTTATGGAGAAGAAGGGGTTTATAATGTGGTTTTCGCTTATATGGAAGAATCTGTTGGTCGTTTTGCAGCGAAAGCTTCGGTTAGAATTTGTGACGCTTTGATTAGTGGTGAAGACTATGATTTATCTCAAGATATTCAGGAAATGCGTGAGTTACGTGAAGCAGATCGATTAGGTCCAAGTACTGGGTCTATTGTTGAAGAAGCGGAAGCTCGTGGAATTCCTTGGATTCGATTAAATAAATATTCATTGTGTCAGTTAGGTTATGGAGCCAATCAAAAACGAATTCAAGCTACTGTAACGAGTGAAACAAGTAGTATTGGTGTAGAATTGGCTTGCGATAAAGAAGATACTAAATACCTTTTAGAGCAAGCTGAAGTTGAAGTGCCTAAAGGTGATATTATTCGTCGCGAGCGCAGTTTAGAAGACGCTTGTCGCTATGTAGGTTATCCGTTAGTGATTAAGCCAATTGATGGCAATCATGGCCGAGGTATTACGGTTGATATTCAAAATTATGAAGATGCACTTCAAGCATTTCATCATGCCAAAGAGAGTTCTAAAAGTGGAGCAATCATTGTCGAAAAATTTATTACTGGTGAAGATTATCGATTGTTAGTCATTAATAATGTATTAGTTGCTGGAGCAATCAGAACACCTGCTCATGTTATTGGTGATGGAAAATCTACAGTACAAGAATTGATTGACATAGTGAATTCTGATTCTCGTCGTGGTTTTGGGCATGAAAATGTGCTTACCAAAATAACAACTAATGAATTGACAAAAACCATCATTAAAGATGCTGGTTATACGCTAAATTCAGTTCTTGCAGAAGGCGAACGACTAATTTTGAAAGATACTGCAAACCTAAGTACAGGAGGAACAGCTGAAGATATTACAGACATTATTCATCCTGCTAATGTAAGTATGGCTGAACGAATATCTAAAATTATTGATTTAGATATTTGCGGTATTGATATCATGACCACAGATATTTCTAAACCATTATCCGAAACTGGAGGCGCTGTTCTTGAAGTTAATGCTGGACCAGGATTTAGAATGCATTTAGCACCAACAAGCGGATTGCCACGTAATGTTGCAGCTCCTGTGATAGATAAATTATTTCCAATAAAAGGTGAAACTGGACGTATTCCTATAATTGCAACTTCTGGTACAAACGGGAAAACAACTACAACACGTTTAATAGCACACATTGCTAAAATGAAAGGGTATCGTGTTGGTTATACCACTAGCGATGGTGTGTATATCCAAAATCGATTATTAATGACAGGTGATTGCACTGGTCCTGCAAGTGCAGAATTTGTGCTTAAAGATCCAACGGTGAATTTTGCAGTTTTAGAATGTGCTAGAGGAGGGTTATTACGCGCTGGTTTAGGATTTAAAAAATGTGATGTCGCTGTAGTAACTAATGTTGCTGCAGATCATTTAGGGTTAAAAGGAATTCATACCATTGAACAATTAGCAAAAGTGAAAGCCGTAATTCCTGAAACAGTATTGCCAGATGGCTATGCTATTTTAAATGCAGATGACGATTTGGTGTATGATATGAGACGTAATGTGAATTGTAATGTTGCTCTATTTTCTATGGATGAAAATAATCCACGTATAAAAGCACTACAACGACTTAATGGAATTACTGCAGTATATGAAAACGATTGGGTTACTATTTGTAGAGGTGAATGGAAAATGCGTTTAATGAAGGCTGAAAACATTCCATTAACTTATGGAGGAAAAGCAAAATTCATGATTCAAAATGTACTTGGAGCTGTATTAGCTGCACATGTACAAGGTATTAGCATCGAAGATATGAAAGCTGCTTTAGAAACGTTTATTCCTTCTGCTGCTCAAACTCCTGGACGTTTAAATATATTTGAATTCAAAGATTTTACAATTCTTTTAGACTATGCACATAATCCAGCGGGAATGAGAGCACTTCAGAAGTTTACAGATGAATTAGATGCCACAGTTAAAGTTGGTATTATTGCAGGAATTGGTGATAGACGTGTTGAAGATAATAATGAAATGGGTGGAATTGCAGCTGAAATGTTTGATGAAATAATTATTCGTCAGGATAAACGCTTACGCGGAAAAACGGAAGAGGAGCTTATCAAAATGTTGAATGATGGCATTAAAATGAAAGATCCTAATAAGAAAACGACTATTATTCCTTCTGAGAAAGAAGCAATCACGTTTGCTGTTAAAAATGCAGTAAAAGGCTCGCTAATTATATTATGTAGTGATGTGATTCCTGATGCATTAGATTTAGTTATGAAGTTTAAAGAACTAGAAGCAAAAGGAGAATTAAATCTTGCTTAGTTATTTTCAGAATAAAAATAAAAAAAGCCCGAAACATTGTTTCGGGCTTTTTTTATAATATCTATTGACTCTTAGCAAACTCTTACTTCTTTTACTTTAATGTGTAAACTCTTTCTGTAAGCTTTAATGCTAATGATTTCAGAACTCTTCTTGCGGTTAATTTTAATAATCTGAGCTTTTACTGCAGAAGCAGCAGCAGTTTCACTTTTAATTACTTGAGTTTCAATATTGTTTTCAATTACAGTTTCAATTGTATCGTCATTATTGATATCTGTATTAGCTTCTTGTGCTGTAGATAAGAAAGGTAATAATGTGATCGCTAATATTGTTAAAACTGTTTTCATAATTGTTTGTTTTTGTTATTAAACTCATGTCAAAGAAACATCACAATACAGGTTGAGGATGAAATTTTTGGATAAAACGACCGATTTTTAGTTAAGATGAAACGGTTCGTAAAAAACATCGGTGAACTACACAAAATCGGCTTGAAGCCCAATAAATACGTTGTAGATTAAGTGATATATTTCTTGGGTAAGTGGTTTTTTGATGTGCATTTCGGCGGTGAAATTGACACTAGTTTTTATAATCCCTTTGTTTATATGGGTTGTGAGTGTAAATGCGTTAGGATTTACCGTTCATCGATGGTTTTTTAATACTCATCGGATAAATAGGAGGTACGGAATTTTGTATCTTTCAGTTTTACTAGAACAACGAATGAATTATTCAGATAATACCTACGCAACCCTTTTCAAGAGACAAAGAGAAAATCAGTTTCATATTGGTAATACAACTTATAAAGAACGTATCAAAAAGTTGAAAGCTCTTAAGCTTGCTTTAGAAAAAACGTATAAGCAAGAGATCAGAGATGCGCTTTATGCAGATTTCAAAAAACCAACGCTCGAAACAGACCTTACAGAGATTTATCCTGTCATTGACGAAATTAATTTTGTAAGTCAGCATTTAAAGTCTTGGTTAAAACGACAAAAGGTTGATACACCTACGGCTTTGCTTGGAAGTTCATCATGGATTAAAAATGAACCTAAAGGCGTCTGTTTGATTATCTCTCCTTGGAACTTTCCTGTGAATCTTACATTCGGACCATTAGTGTCTGCCATTGCTGCAGGAAACACGGTTATTTTAAAACCGAGTGAAATGACACCACATACGTCTAAGGTGATGTCAACTATTATAAGCGACATTTTTAATGACAATGAAGTTGCACTTGTCGAAGGTGAAGTTGAGGTATCACAAGAATTGCTGAAGCTTCCTTTTAATCATATCTTTTTTACAGGGTCTCCACAAGTTGGCAAAATCGTGATGAAAGCTGCTTCAGAGCATTTAACTTCGGTGACTTTAGAATTAGGAGGAAAGTCGCCAGTCATTATTGATGACACGTCTAATTTAGATAAAGCCGTTAAGAAAATTATCTTCGGAAAGTTTCTCAATGCTGGACAAACGTGTATTGCTCCAGATTATGTATTCGTTAATGAATCTATTGTATCTGAATTTAAAAGTGCCTTTAAAAAGCATCTTACAGCGTTTTATTCTGAAAATCCTTCCGCTTCAGATTCCTTAGGAAGAATTGTGAATCAGAAACACTTCAATAGATTAAAAGGGTATTTGGAAGATGCTATTTCTAAAAACGCTTCAATTGAACTTGGTGGAATTTCAGAAGAAAAAGACAATTATATGGAGCCTACATTAATATTTAATGCTCCTGAAGACAGTGCTGTTATGCAGAATGAAATTTTCGGACCAATTCTTCCTATCAAAACTTATCGTAAAACAGATGAGGTTGTTGGTTATATTAATTCAAAAGAAAAACCCTTAGCATTGTATATTTTTAGTAAAAACAAAACGAATATCAATTACATTATCAATAATACTAGAGCAGGAAGTACGTGTATTAATCATAACTTATTACAGTTCTTAAATCATAATTTACCTTTTGGAGGTTCTAACAATAGTGGTATTGGAAAGTCTCATGGTTATTTCGGTTTTTTAGAATTTACAAATCAACGTTCGGTCTTAAAACAACAAACTATTGGAGCTGTAGATTTATTGATGCCACCTTATACGAACTTTAAACAAAAGCTTGTGGATTTAACGATTAAGTGGTTTTAATAAAAAAAAGCCGTTCCCTACAAACGACTTTTCTTCTCAAAAATACAATTGAATAGCATTTTCAATTAATAGATATGTGTTGAAATTATAATTAATTACAGATTACTTATCTATTAAGTAACCATTAATATTATAAGATCCGGCAGTTGAACTAACGGCTTCACCAGTGTCTACAAATATGGGGTTTATAAAAGAAATGAATCCTGCATTATTATTTGTTCCGCTACCATTATATACTGTAGTACTCGCCACAATTAAATCACTGTGAAAACCCAAATAATTAAGAATAACTAGGATTTTACCAGCTGGCACTGTATAAGTTGCATTGATATTGATAGGTTCACAATAGGCATCTACTAAAAATCCATTCACTTTCACTAATGCTAGATCTGCTTCTACGACACTACCAGAGCCTACAATTATTGGATTATTGATTGATTGATAATCAGCCGTGTTTTGCTGTCCAGATAGAATAGAAAAATTACCATCAACAGTGAGGTCGGCAAAATTGGAATCACTAAAGACATTAGTAATATATAAATTTTTCCCTGCAGGTACTGTATAGTTATTTGCTCCTGTTAAATCATTAAATGTTATAGGATCTACATTTGCAAATCCATCTGGATATTTTGGATTCATGAATGCTCGCATGTTTGCAGATGTACCACTAGAAATTTGTAATTCGTCTCCAGTTAAAGTTAAATCTTGTAGTTCGTTGGTAACATCACCATCTACTTCTGTAGGTATTGACCATGACGTAACTCCTGCACCATTTGTAGTTAATACTTGATTTGCTGTTCCGTCTACATCAGGCATTAAATATCTATTAGTAGTTCCTGTACCTAAAGACATTCGTCCTCTAAAATAACCAGCATAGCTATTAGATTTGGTTACATTGCTGTATATTCCATAATGAGTTCCTCCAGCAGATGAGTTAATATCTATATAGCTGCCATATTTTATTCCAGTACTCCAACCAGATATAGAGGTGCGTACACCATAAGTATTGCTCGTTCCTGTAATGTTATTTAGTTGGTTATATACACCTGTATGCTCAGAATTCAAATTGCCTAGTGTATGATTCCAAACACCATAGGATAAGGTGGCATTTGCCCTAAAATTATTTTCTATTCCTATCTGCATGTTAGAACTTCTCGAAAATAAATTCTCAATTCCAATATTTTTGCCATTTGCATTTGTCACCGAATAGAAATCATTTAAGACACCTCTGAATCCAGTTGAAAATGGATTCATTCCCGAATTTGTTCCTAAAACAAAAGAGTTTTTCAATCCAGTTGTGATTCCATTTACTGTACTATGTCTAATGTAATTGTTTATGGCATTCGACACTCCTATATTTGGGCTACTTGTTGGGTTTGTTCCCCATAAACCTATATAAATACCATTATTATTATTATTACCATTTAAATAGGAATTAATACTCAGTGTACTATCATTATTACTATCTATGTTAGAAGAAGAGAGGTCAAGTATTTCTGACTCACCTATCATAGTGACTCTGCCATTATCTACATTAATAGTTCTTCCGGCTCCAGATCCACCTTCATCATAAGCTTGATCTAAAGTGTTTTGTGTATTAGTTAAAGACAATGTTGTAAAATTTATTTGTCCAGAACCATCTGTAGTTAATACTTGACCGTTAATTCCATCTGTAAGTGGCATATTGTACTCGTCATTAATATTCATCAAACCATTTTTATAGATGGTTAAGGCATTGCTTCTACTACTACTACTAGTGCCATTACCTATACTAAATAGCCGATCATTATTATTAAAAGTGGTTAAACTAGAAGGCGTATATATTGTAGAATATAAACCTATTGTAGTTTCTGCATACGAAGGTGCTTCGGTGTTACGCCCAAAAGCGGTAGAGTAATTTCCTGAAGCTTCAGTTGCAGAACCCAAAGAGGTAGAATAAGCACCTGAAGCTTCAGTTGAAGATCCAAACGAAGTAGAACGAACTCCTGTGGCTTCAGTTCCATATCCAAAAGTAGTAGTGTCATTTCCTGAAGCCGTTGAATTTCTTCCAAACGCCGTAGAATAAGTTCCTGATGCTACTGTGTTGTATCCAAAGGAAGTAGAATAATCTCCTAAAGCGCTTGAATTTCTTCCAAAAGAGGTAGAATACTCTCCAGAAGTTGTTGTATTGTCTCCAAAAGCAGTAGAATACTCTCCAGTAGCTGTAGAGTTGTTTCCAAAGGCAGTAGAATACTCTCCTGAAGCCGTTGAATTTCTTCCAAACGCCGTAGAATAATTCCCTGAAGCTTCTGTTATATATCCCAAGGCAGTAGTAGAAAATCCAGAAGCATCAGTTAAAATTCCTAAAGCAGTTGAATAATCTCCAAAAGATCTTGTGTCATATCCCAAAGCTGTAGAATAGTCTCCAACATTAGCATCATCCCAATTTGTTCCATTTACGTAACCAGCTCTAAAAGCAGCTTTTCGAGGATTAAAAAACATACGAGTACCTGAGCCAGAGGCTAAGATTGTTTCTCCAACTCCAAAAGTACCAGTTATCAACAAACCATCTTCGCCATTAATAGTTACTGCACCATCTGTTGCATTAATAGTTTTACCATTTCCCACACCTCCTTCATCATAAGCTTGATCTAAAGTGTTTTTGCCTCCAGATGATAAAAACACCCAACCTGTACCTTGATTCCAATAATAAAACCCTTTGCCTGAGCTACTAGTTCCAGTGTAAAAAATAAGCATTCCGTCACGTGTTGATCCAGGAGAAGCAGGAAAGGCACTCATTCGCGGAATTAGAATACCATCACTATTTGTTGGACTTGAGCTGTTGCTTGCACTTATGTCTAAAGAGGATTGTGGGTTTGTGTTTCCAATTCCAACTTGGGCATTTATAATTGAAATTGTAAATAATAGTACACAAAATATTAGTAGTCTAAAATTCATAACAGATGTCTTTGAGGTGAATTTTAGTGGAAATAACGATGTGGGAATGTAGGAGCGTTATTTGTGAAAAACCACTTGAAATTCTTATTAATAGCTAGTTAAAACTAATTAATAAGTTATGTTGCCAGTATTATATTTAGTAAATACATTACTTTTTTTAGTAAACACAGATAATCTAGATTATGTGCTTTTTAATTTACTCAATACCAAGCTTTTTTGTGAAGCGCTTATTGGAATGGGTTCGGTTTTTAAAACCAATTCATTGATACCAACCGAATCGATATGGTTCACATTTACCCAATAGGAACGATGTGTTTTAATAAAGTTATCCTTGTTTAATTGTTCCGCCATGTATTTTAATGTATGTGGCACTAAGTAGCTTTTGGAAGCTGTATACACATAGCAATAATTATCAAATGCTTTAAGGTACAAAATACTGTCTTGATTAATTTTATGTAATCTACCTTCTGATTTTAACATTAAAAAATCAGAATTTCTTGACTCATAATTATGCCAAGCCAATTCTATATTGCTACGTAATCCAGCTTCGGTAAAAGGTTTTACGATATAACCTAAAGGATTTGTTTGTTTTACTCGAGCTACTGTTTCAGGATCGGTTTGAGAGGTTAAAAAGAGATAAGGAAGTTGCGCTTTGTCTAATTCTAAAGCTAAATCAACGCCATCTTGCGAACCTTCTAATTGAATGTCTATTAGAATTAAATCAGGTTGTAATGTTTTAATATCCTTTATAGCGCTGATAACATCTTCGGCATCGCCAACAATTTTGTAGCCCTGTTTTAACAAGGCAGTTTCTATGGTTGATACAATTAAGGGTTCATCTTCTACAATATAAATTTGTAATGCTTTCAAATTAATCTTGGCTTTTTAGGAAACTATGATAAAGCTAAACCATATCATTTAAAAACTTAGTGAATGATGCTTTATTTTTAGTGACTGCATTTTATATTAAAGAATTATTTAAAGTAGGTTATACTTTTTTATAATTAATGTTGCTTCTGTTCCTTTATTTATTTCAGACCTATAATCTAATGTGGCTTTCAATTTCTTAGATAAAGCTTTCATTAAAGTAATTCCAAAAGATGTACTTTTAACTTCACCTTCAAAGCCTTTGCCATTGTCGATAACTTTTAATATCAAATGCTCATTTTCTTTATAAAACATAATATCTATACTGCTTTTTGAAGTAACTTCATCAAAAGCATGTTTTAAGGTGTTTACAATGAGTTCATTTAAAATTAAACCAATTGGAGTAGTAGTCTCAATGTCTAAAACTAAAGGTTCTGCATTTAAATTATATGAAATTGATTCGGACTTAAACTGATGACTTTCAAAAATATCACGGACCAAATCACTAAAATAATCTTGGGTGTTAATTCCAATTAGTTCATCTTTATTATATAATCTTTGATGAATTAATACCATAGATCGCACTCTGTTTTCAGCTTCTTTGATGGCAATTTTAGCTTCCTTATCTTCAACGTTTTCAGATTGTAAATACAATAAACTAGATACAATTTGAAAGCTGTTTTTTACACGATGATGTGTTTCTTTAAGTAACACGTTTTTTTCATCTACAGAAACTTCAAGTAATTTTTTCTGCTTGGCAAGTTTAATATTCTGCTTTTTATTTCTGTAAAAGAAAAAACCTAAAACTACAGCTAATAAAAGACCTAATACAGCTAAATAAGAATACAATTTACTTTGTTTTTCTTTGGCTTCAAGTTCTAATGCATTTAGTTCTTCAGTTTTATTAAACGCATATTGCATTTCTTGTTGCGTTTGCTTTTTGATGTTATTTTCATTAAAAATAGAATCGTTAGTTTTAGTGAGTAGTTGATAATTTTCTAAAGCTTTATCAAATTGTCCAACAGCTTTATAAGCTTTAGATAAACAATCACATGCTTCAGAAGTTAATTCTAGATTTTCAGACTCTAATGCTAAGACTTTTGCACTTTTACACTCTTGAATAGCTAAATCGTATTTACCAGTTTCAAAATATAGATTTCCACGATAATTTTTTGCAATGGTTAAATTTTCAGTAATGCCTTCTTCTTCATAATATTGATGAGCTTCATTTAAATATGTTAGTGCTTCTGTATAGTTTTTTAACTTAGAATGTGCATTGCCTATATTTAAAGCTGAACTCATAATAAATCGCATTGGAGCTTTGCCTTTTTCTTTAAGTACTTTCCCTTTCTTAAATAGCTCGAGAGCTTCTTTGTATCGATTTTGATTTAAAATCATTTCACCTTTATTGGAAATTATAATTCCAGCATTAACATAGGACTCTAGAGCTAGAGATGCTTTGTAGGCATTGTCATAATACTCGGAAGCTTTATCAAATTCTTCCATTTGATTGTAAAAATTTGCTAAAGAGTTGTTTAAAACAGAACTTTCACCTTTAAATTTATGACGTTGGGTTTCATCTAATTTTAAAGTATCGATTTTATCTAATGAACGTTTAGAATTCAGCATAGTTGCTAAAGCTAATGGTATATTTCCGTGCTTTCTGTAAATGGCGCTTTTGGTCATTAAATTTGATGCTCTTAAAAAAGGCATGGTCTCATCATTAACGTAAGATATAGACTTGTCTAAGTAAACTTCAGCCGAATCTAATTGACTATTGTAATAGAAATAATTACCTAAGGAGTAATAAGAATTAGCATACTGTTTTGGATTATTATTAGTTTTTGAAACGTTAATGGCTTTGTCAATTAAAACACGTGAATCTTTTGAATAACGTAACTGACCAGCATTGCTTGTGAGGACTCTTATTTTTTCAAAATTATCATCGTATGTATCAACAACACGAATTAAGGAATCAATAAATTTTTGTTTATCTGTGTTATTTTGAGACTGCAAAACATATGAAAAACATAACAAGAAAATAAGGTAAATGTATTTCAATTTATTTAAAAATTTAGATGGTTTGTTTCACCAATTTACTCATTTATGCTTTATTAAAATAATCTGATTGAATTTGTTCATTGACACCCTTTTGAAATTTAGTCATACTAAACCATTGGTGTATGGAGTAACTTCCTGTTTCACCTTTCTTGTTCACAGCAATATAACCAACTTGAAAATTTTTATAGTCACTATTTGGTTTGTTTACGATTCTACTAATTGCTTCTTCACATGCGTCTTGAGGCGTTTTTCCTTGTCGCATGAGTTCAACCACTAAAAAGCTACCAACGGTTTTAACTACTTCTTCTCCTAAACCTGTAGCAACACAACCTCCAATTTCGTTATCTACAAACAAGCCAGACCCAATAATTGGCGAATCTCCTACGCGTCCACGCATTTTATAAGCCAATCCACTTGTTGTACATGCTCCCGAAATATCACCATTTTTATCGATTGCTAACATGCCAATAGTATCATGGTTTTCGATATTAATAATAGGTTTGTATTGGGCTTCAACTTTCCATGTTTTCCAAGCTTCTTTTGAAGCATCAGTCAGTAAATCTTCAGCTTTAAATCCTTTTGAAACTGCAAATTGTTTTGCGCCTTCTCCAGCTAGCATGACATGAGGTGTGTCTTCCATGACTTTTCTTGCCACTGAAACTGCATGCATAATGTTTTGAAGATAGACTACAGATCCACAATTACCATGTTTGTCCATAATACAAGCATCAAGTGTTACATTTCCATCGCGATCTGGTAAACCTCCTTTTCCAACAGATTGCCCTTTTTCATTAGCTTCTTCTACCATACAACCTTGTTCTACTGCATCTAAGGCATTGCCTCCAGCTTGTAAAACGTCCATTGCTTTTGCAGTTGCATCTATCACGTGCCAAGTAGCTATAACCATTGGCAATGTTTCTTTAGCTGAAAATCCTGCAACTACTTTTTTGTCTTCGGAAGGTGTGTCAGCACAATTGATAAGTGAACTTCCAACTGTAAGTCCAACTCCTGTAAGCGATGCTTTTTTTATAAAGTTTCTACGTTTCATAGGATTACTTTTTTAGAATTTTTATAACCATACCATAAAATATACCCATAGCAAATGGTAATAAATAGAAATGCAAGTTTGAATCCGAGCTCATCAATTAGGTTCCCACAAATTAATGGAATGATCGCTCCACCAACAATCGCCATGCATAATAATCCAGAGCCTTTAGGTTTCAAATCTCCAATACCATCAATAGCAAGTGTGAAAATGGTTGGAAACATAATTGAGTTAAATAATCCTACTGCTAAAATGCTCCACATTGAAATTAAACCTGAACTAGAAATTGAAATAACAATCAATAGAATTGCAATGCTTGCAAAAATGCCCAAGACTTTCCCTGGCTTCATGATTTTGGTTAAATACGAACCTACAAAACGTCCAATCATTGCTCCAGACCAATAGAAAATTACAAAAATTCCAAGTAATGCCTTTTCGTCTGTACCATCTAAAGATTTAAAGAACATGGTTGCGACAGCATCTGCAATGTTCATTAGTGCTGAACTTTCTCTAATTATTGGAACCATATTCATGTCTTGAAAATAGTTGACTAAAAAGCTGCCAATAGATACTTCAGCACCTACATAAAAGAAAATGCCTAAAACACCAAACATCAGGTTTTTGTTTTTGAATGCTCCAGAATAAGTTCCTGTAAGTGTTTCATCTATTAACTTTGGAAGTCTTGCAAAAAAGAAAATTGAGGCAATTAATATGATGAAAACTGCTAATCCTAAAAAGGGTTTTTGTACTGCTGAAGCTTCAGCAGATAAATATAATTGTTTAGCTTCACTTGTAAGATTTGCAATTTCAGTTTCGGTTTTAATTCGATCGCTTAATATAAATAAAGCACCAACGGGAGGAGCGATTGCAGTTCCTAAGGAGTTAAACGCTTGAGATAAATTTAATCGACTTGAAGCCCCTTCTTCACTACCTAAAACAGTAACAAAAGGATTGGCTGCGACTTGTAAAATGGTGATGCCTCCAGCTAAAATAAAATAAGCGAGAATAAATATTCCGAAGACACGATAAGATGCTGCTGGATAAAAGAGTAAACAGCCTATAGCCATCGTTAACAAGCCGAGAATGATTCCTTTTTTATAGCCAATTTTTGAAAGAATATAACTTGCAGGAACTGATAAGATAAAATATGCACCAAAAAAAGCAAACTGAACCATAATGGCTTGCGCATAACTTAATGTAAAAAGCTCTTTTAGTCTTGGTACTAAAGAATCTACTAAAACAGTAATAAATCCCCAAAGAAAAAATAATGTGGTTAAAAGAATAAACGACGAGCGATATGATTTTTGTTGATTCATATTAATTCGTTTTTTATTTAATTGATATTTCATCTACAAAAATCCAGCTTTTGCCATCTTGAGGATTGCCTAAATGCCAAGTCGGTAACTCTCCCATTTTTTTAGCTATAATTTTGACGTAGCGATAATGTTCTGAAGGAATTTTAAAAGCTAAATTTTTAATGATGATATCTTCATTTTTAAAAGCTGCATCTATTTTTATGGTTTCAATAGATTTGTATTGTGTTCCGTCTTTTGAAACTAAGCATTCTACTTCAGTTGGATAAAAAATCCAAGCACCTTGGTCTTGTAGAAAGTTCACGTTTACATTTTGAATTGGTTTGATACGACCTAAATCGATAGTGGAAATCAAGTCTTCATTCCAATAGCCTTGCCAAGTTCCAGTTCTAAAATCTTGTGTTCCAAAAACACCATCAATTAATGCTTCATTTCCACCAGCATTGTATTGATTTGCATATTCGGTTTCGAGTTTAATTGACAGATTTGGATCTATCTTATAAAATTTGGTTTCGACTGTTGCACTTTTGATTCCGTTGTTTTCAGAATAGACTTTAAGAGTTGTTGGTTCAGAAATAATTAAAGGGTTTTCAAATGCTATAAATTCTGAATTGTCGAAACTGTAAAAAATAGACGCTTCATTATCGACATTATCTAAAATCACTTCAGTTTCACCTTTAAAAGTAACTTCACCTTTTGCAATAAAAGGTACTGGAACAATTAAATGTTCGACAATTTCAGTTTTTGGTTCTTGTCCATCGAGAGTTCCCCAAATAGTTGACTGTCCTGTCATGTGAAATTCTAATAATCCACCTTTCAAGATGTCTTCATGAAATAGATAACTTCTGTTTAATGTTTCACCATTTAAAGAAACATTTTCGATGTATTTATTGGTTTCAGTTAAATTATGAGCAATAATTGAAAATTTCTTTCCATTTTCTAAATTAATAGTTGCTTTGTCAAATAAAGGTGAACTAATAATATACTGGTTACTACCAGGAGTTACAGGATAGAATCCCATTGAAGAAAACACGTACCACGCACTCATTTGTCCGCAATCTTCATTGCCAGAAATACCATCAGGTTCGTTGGTATATAATTCGGTTAATATCTGATGAACTTTCTCCTGAGTTTTATGTGGTTTGTTAACGAAATTATAGAGGTAAGCCATATGATGACTTGGTTCGTTTCCGTGAGCATATTGCCCTATAAGGCCAGTGATGTCAGATTGACTTCTGCCAGAAGTTTCAGCTTGAGCACTAAATAATTCATCGAGTTGCGTTTCTAATTTATCTTTTCCGCCGAGAAGATTAGTAAAACCAGTAATATCTTGAGGCACATAAAAACTGTATTGCCAAGCGTTGGCTTCAGTGTAATTAAAGTTCACTTCATAAGGGTCAAAAGGAGCAAACCACGTATTTCTGAAACGACCTCTCATAAACTGTGTTTCTGAATCGTAACTATTCTTGTAGTACTGTGCTCTTTCAGTATAAGTTTTATAATCTTCTTCTTTTTTCATAGACTTAGCCATTTGAGCAATGGTCCAATCGTCATAAGCATATTCTAAGGTTTTAGACACGGATTCGCTTTCTTCTTCCACAGGAATAAATCCAAATGTTTTATAAGATTTAAGTCCGAGTTTATCTCGAGTTGCCGAATGTTTCATCGCTTCAAACGCTTTTTCAACGTTATAATCATTTATACCTTTTAAATAAGCATCAACAATTACTGGAGCCGCATGGTAGCCAATCATACAACCTGTATAATTCGCACTTAAGTCCCAGATTGGCATGATACCACCTTCTTCATATTTAGCGATAAAAGTATTGATAAAGTCATTAGTTCGATCTTGTTCGATAATAGTATATAATGGATGTGCGGCACGATAAGTGTCCCAAAGTGAGAATACTGTGTAATAATCAAAATTTGAGGTTTCATGAATTTTTAAGTCTATGCCTCGATAACGGCCATCTACATCTTGGTATAAATTTGGAGCTATCATTGTGTGGTACAATGCAGTATAAAAATTGGTTTTGTGATCTTCGTTTTGTGATTCAATAACTATTTTTTCAAGTTGCGTTTCCCATTTCTTTTGTGCTTCTGTTTTTATTTGCTCAAAGGTTTTGCTGCCTATTTCGGCTTCGAGATTTTTAAGAGCACCTTCTTGGTCAACTGCACTAATACCAATTTTTACAAAAACGGGTTCATTAGTCGAATTGTCAAATTCAATAGCTGCTTTTTTACTAATATATTTATAGTTTTTAGAGATAGGAGCACCTCTTTCTAGGTATGTAATATTCTTGATAGGTTTTGAAAAACGAATTGTATAAAACAAGCGTTGATCTGTTGCCCAAGCTTTAGAATGTCTGAATCCAGTAATTGTAGAATCGTTAATCATTTGGATTCTATAGTCTAACAATTCATCACGATGGTCTAAATCTAAGATGACATATTGGTTTCTTGAAGATGGATAATTATATTTATGAATGCCACTTCGATTAGAAACAGTTAATGCTACTTCAATGTTTGTAGAATCTAAAAGCACTTTATAAAAACCAGCTTCAGCAGTTTCATTGTCATGCGAAAAGTGCGCACGATAACCCGATTTTCCGTCGCTACCATTATTAAAGTTGATTGTATTTGTGGGCATCAAAAGGATGTCGCCATAATCACTTACACCTGTTCCGCTTAGGTGTGTGTGAGAAAACCCATAAATATAGTCGTCGCTATAGTGATAACCAGAACAACCATCCCAACCAACTAATCTTGTGTCTGGACTAAGTTGCATCATTCCAAACGGCATTGAGGCACCAGGATAGGTGTGACCATGACCTCCAGTTCCAATAAAAGGGTTTATATAATTAATAAGTTCTGTATCTTTTTTTGCGATATATGTCTCAGAATCAGGGTTACAACTCGATAAAATGAAAGCTATAAAAACAAAAGAAAAAAGTAATCTCATGAAAGGCTTTTTTATTCGAATGAAAAGATAGTAAATCTTAAGGTATAGTTAAATATGTTTTTCATCTATATAGTTACATTTTAAAATGGGTTACCTTTGAAAAAACTACAGGTATGGTGCGTTGGATTATCTTTATTTTAATCTATTTTCTTTTTTCAGTATATGGTTATCAAGCCATTAAAACAGTAACTAAAATAAGTTGGTTGCATTATCTTTTTATAGCTATTGCAATTATAGTAGCAGGGAATTTTATTTATCAATTTTCGGTAGGAGCTGAAGGTCGAGTTCTTAATCCTGCCAAAAGTTATGCTTTTGGATTTTTACTGGCTTTTATGTCTTTAAATTTAATTATTGTACCTATCCTGATTGGAGAAGATATTATTCGAGTTTTTCTAGGTGTGTATGACAAACTTTTTGCAACAAAAGAATCATTCTACTTACCGTCAAGACGAAAGTTTATTAGTACTGTCGCACTTGGATTAGCTGCAATACCATTTGCATCTTTGCTTTATGGAATGTATAGAGGGAAATATCGATTTAGAGTTTTAGATTATGTGCTTCACTTTGAAGACTTACCTGAGGCTTTTGATGGTTATAAAATCACTCAAATTAGTGATATCCATTCCGGAAGTTTTGACAACAGAGAAAAGATAAAGTATGGTATTGACTTGATTAATGAACAACAGTCAGATGTGATTATGTTTACTGGTGATATGGTAAACAACAAAGCTTCAGAAATGTTGCCTTGGAAAGATCTTTTTGGCACATTGAAGGCTAAAGATGGTGTGTTTTCAGTTTTAGGAAACCATGATTATGGCGATTATGTAAGTTGGGATACAAAGGAAGAGAAAGCTCGAAATCTAGATGCTTTAAAAGCACTTCAAAAAGAAATGGGTTATAATTTGTTATTAAATGAATCTCATTTTTTAGAACGAAATGGAGAACGAATTGCTATTGTAGGTGTAGAAAATTGGGGAAAAGGTGGATTTAAAAAAGCTGGAGATTTGAAGAAGGCATCTGCACAAGTCGCTTCTGAAGATTTTAAAATATTAATGAGCCATGATCCTAGTCATTGGGAAGCTGAGGTTGTAAATGATGAATACCATTACCATTTAACTTTGAGTGGTCATACACATGGGATGCAATTTGGTATTGAAATTCCTGGTTGGATAAAATGGAGTCCTGTAAAATGGAGGTATAAACATTGGGCTGGAATTTATAAAGAATTAGGACAATATATAAATGTAAATAGAGGATTTGGTTATTTAGGTTATCCTGGTCGAGTTGGAATTTGGCCTGAGGTAACTGTGATTACACTTAAAAAAGGCTCAAATAATGCATAATAGTGTGGAAATGTTATATTTGTAGTAACATGTTTAATTTAAAAGTTTAAACGTATGTCAAAATTTGGGGAACTTATAGATGTTGATATTCCTGTTTTATTGGATTTTTTCACTGAATGGAATGAACAATCTACAGCAATGCATCCTGTAATGCGTGATGTAGCAGCAGCTCTTGGTGATAAAGCTAAGGTTATAAAAATAGATGTTGATAAGAACAAAGAATTAGCTGAAGCACTTCGTGTTAAAGGCTTGCCAACACTTATTATTTATAAAAATGGCGAAATGAAATGGCGTCATAGTGGAGAACAAGATGCTAATACACTTATTGGGATTGTTCAAGAGTTTCTTTAGAAATTCAAGGATTTAAAGTTAAAACCAGCTTCGCTAAAATATTCCAAAACTTTCGGAAGTGCATACATCATATTTTTTGATGCTTTTATGCTATCGTGAAAAACGATAATACTACCTTTTTTGCTTTTTGAAATGACATTGTTTAAACACTCTTCTCTTGAAGTTTCTTTCTGCCAATCGAAAGATAATACGTCCCACATAATAACTTTATAATTTAAAGCAATTAGTTTTTTGCCTTGTTTTGGTTTTATTTGTCCGTATGGAGGCCTAAATAAATGAGATCTTTCAGATCGTTGTAGTTCTATTTGCTTTTCAGCCTGTAGAACTTCTGAAATATAGGTTTTGGTTTTTGTTTTCCAACCTTTAACATGGTGTTGGGTGTGATTTCCTATCGTGTGACCTGCTTTTATAATGTTTTGAAATATCTCAGGATGCTTTTCAATATTTGCACCAATACAAAAAAACGTAGCTTTTGCGTTATACTGTTTGAGTATGTCTAAGGTCCAATTTGTGACTTTTGGAGTTGGTCCATCATCAAAAGTCAAATATAATTCTTTAGTATTGGTTGGAATATCCCAAACATAATTTGGAAACATTTTTTTTGCTACTAATGGCGTTTTAACAGGTGTGATTTTCACAATTCACTATTGATCTAATTTTAGAATACTATCTATAGTATCTTTTGCAATATCAACATCTTCTCTTAAGTAATCATCATCAACAGGCTCATCTTCATCAGTAAAATGCCTAAAGAGTCTAAGATAATTGTTGAATTTCTCTGTTTCTTTTAATGCTAACTCCTTATCATCATAAATGACCAGCAAATCAACTAATCCTCTATAGCGCTCAATATCTGAAACAATTTCGTCGAGATATCGTGTTTGATTTTCAATTGATAGTTCGCTGTAATACTTTAAACTTTCTTGATATTTTATTGCAATATCTTGGTACAGTTTTCTAGCTTTTTCGGTCTTTTCAATTTCAAAATATGCACCAATATAAGGCTCTAGTAAAGTGTAATATCCAAATTTATCAACAGGCATTTTTTCCATTGCTAAATCGGCTATTTTTTCTGCTTTATCTGGTTGGTCTTCATTAATAAGTTGTTCTATTAAACGAGCAAGATTACCTCTATAAGTTATGCCGTTTTTTCGAGTTTCAACATCATGGTAAATAGCGTCACTACCACTATTTCCCCAGCCCCAAGACATTACTTTTTCGTACATCAATTCAGAATCAATTCGACCCATATCAAATGGATTAGCTCTATCAATAGCTGTTTTAATAGGTACTAATTTGTAACACAAACCATCTAATTGAAGGAAATCTTTCATCCAAATATAATCTTCATCACTAAAAGCACCTCCTGTGAAATATATAGGACGTTTCCAATCGTTATTTGCTACGATATCTAACATCAATAATCTGTTTTTGTATAAAGCACTACTTTTAATCTCAACGTCTAAATAAGGTAGTATTTTATCAGCATCTTTATGCTTAACTATACCATTGTCTAAAACAGTTTGTTTGTCAACAGGAACTCTAATATATCTCGTTGGGAAATAATTTGAATTCAGCAATTGTGATGGATAACCACTAGGATCTTCACCTTCACGCTGTAAAATGTATTTCAGTTTATATTTAGGGTCATCATTAGCAATAAAATTCATGAAGTCTTTTATCATTAACGTGTCATCTGTAATTTCTCGCCTCATTACATAATCTCTAGTTCCGTATTTATACTGATCATGAGTCAATTGAGAAGGAATTGGGTCACTTTCGTATGCTTTTCGTTTCATTTGATCAATATACCAATCGGTTTGAAACAGACTTGTATTAACAACTCTAACATCAGTTCGAACACCTTCAATTTCTTGCAAATACCAAAGAGGGAAACTGTCGTTGTCACCAATGGTGAAAAGTATTGCATTTTGTGCACAAGATTCTAAATATTGTCTTGCCATGGCATTGGCAGTATACTTGTCAGATCTATCGTGGTCGTCCCAATTATTAGCTGCTAAAATACCAGGAACTAAAACCAAACAAGCGATAGTGATCGTTGGAGCTAAAAACTTTGAGGTCACTTGAGTTCTTAAAAGATCATAAATGGCATAAACTCCAAAGCCAATCCAAATTGCAAACACATAAAAAGATCCTACTACAGAGTAGTCTCGTTCCCTTGGTTCAAATGGTCTTACATTGGTATAAAATTGAATAGCCAATCCTGTAAACAAAAAGAATACTAGCATCACCCAAAACCGTTTAGGATCTTTAGACATGAGATAAAAGAATCCAATAAGTCCTAATAAAAATGGAAGGAAATAATAGGTGTTTCTAGCTTTGTTGTTTTCAACATCACTAGGCAAATTGTCTTGAGACATACCTAGATGAATTTCATCTATAAAATCAATTCCGCTAATCCAATTACCATGTAAATCTGTATATTTTCCTTGAATATCGTCTTGACGTCCTGTGAAATTCCACATAAAATATCGCCAATACATATAGCCTAATTGATAATCTATCATGTAATGAAAATTATCTAAAAGAGAAGGTTTTTCGATATCTAAATATTGTTGCCCAAATTGTTTCAGAAACATATGATAATCTTCATAATCAACTTGACCTTCCATAACATCCTTTCTGAAGGCATTTACTTGTTCTTTAATGCTATTCACTCTTAAGTTAGAATACTGACTTGCTTCGTCATTTGGATAGCCTTGAGCAATGGCATCATTGTAAAGTGTAATACCTAAATCGGGTTTGATTTTGAACTCAAGTAAATTGGTAAACATCATATAGTTTTCAGCATGTTCTGTGCTCCACATACGTGGCAAAACTGCTGCTTGAACAGAATTGTAATTTTGCTTGGAATTTTTATATTCATTTACAATGACATACTCGCCTTTATCATAGTCTTTTTCATATTTAGGTTTATCATCAATGTAAGGGTTGTTTTCATCTAAACCTGTATACTGTTCTGTAAAAAGTGGACCATAAAACAAGTGTGTTTCAGGATATTGTTCTAAGTTATAATATGCTAGAAGCTCTCTTGCACTTGATGGGTTATTTTCGTTAATAATTACATTTGCATTTGCTCTTATTGGTAGCATTAGCCATGATGAAAATCCGATAAAAATGAAGATTAAACACAAAATAAGAGTGTTGGCATATTTTAAGCCTTTCTTCTTTGTTTTTTTTAAACTGAAATAAAATATTGCAATTAGTGTTAATCCAGCAATTATCGACCCCGAATTAAAAGGTAAGCCTATAGTGTTGACGAAGAATATTTCTGATACACTAAATAATTTTAAGGCATTTGGAAGCAGTAATTTAAATATGAATAATAAGATGGCAACTGCAACTACATTTGCTACTATAAAATTCTTAGGATTGACCTTTTTATAATTCTTGAAAAAGTAAATTAAGCCAAGAGCAGGTATGGTTAAAAGTCCCATAAAGTGTACGCCAAATGAAAGTCCGATTACAAATGCAATTAAGATTAACCATTTATGACCTCTAGGCTTGTTCATGTCTTGTTCCCAGCGTAAACCTAAATAAAACAAAATCGCCATAATTAGTGTAGCCATTGCATACACTTCAGTTTCAACAGCATTAAACCAAAACGAATCAGTAAATGTAAATGCTAAACTGCCAACAAAAGCACTACCTAGAATTGCAATTGATCCATTTTGAGTGACTTCACCTTCATTAGATACTAGTTTTTTTAATAATAAACTAATTGTCCAAAACATGAAAAGGATAGTGAAAGCACTAGCAACGCCACTCATCATGTTCATCATCATACCAATTAATTCATTATTCCCAAAAGTAAAAATCGAGAAAAAAGCACCTAAGATTTGAAACAAAGGAGCTCCAGGTGGATGCCCAACTTGTAACTTTGAAGAAGTTAAGATGTATTCGCCAGCATCCCAGAAACTTACAGTGGGTTCAATGGTTAATGCATATGTAATCAATGCTATTGTAAACGTAAACCATCCTAAAATGGTATTCCATTTCTTGAAGTTGAAATGTGTCATATTCAAGGTCTATTAGTGCGAGCGAATTTAGTAATAATTATATGAAACGCTCAAGTTTTTAAGTAAACGTTATACTTTTTTGATTATTTTATAGAATTTTGTTTGTACAAATAAAACTTTGTACTAAATTTGCACCCTCTTTAAGAGATTGGCCTATGGTGTAACTGGCAACACATTGGTTTTTGGTACCAAAGAGTCTAGGTTCGATCCCTAGTGGGCCAACAAAAAAGTCTTCCAATTATTTGGAAGACTTTTTCTTTTATAAATTTGTTTGTTATATTTTGAATGTAATTACTGGTCTATTGGCATGATTTACTAAATCCTCACTAATACTTCCATTAAAAAAATGTGCAATACCTTGCCTGCCATGTGTGCTAATCCCAATAAGATCTGCGTCAATATCTTTTGAAAAGTTTAAAATCCCTTTTTCAACACTATCATCATTATATATGTTGATCGTATAATTTTTAAAGCTATAATCTTCTATAAAAGTATTAATACGCTCTTTTGCATTTTTAGTAGTTGTAAAATTACCTGCAGTATTTACCATTAACAAATGAACCTTAGCTCCAAATGCTGTAGCAAATTCAGATGCTTGACGATAGGTTTCTTTACTGTCATTTTTGAAATCTGAAGCAAAGACCAAATCGTCTATGCTAAATTCCTCATGCTCGTTTTTTATAACTAATACAGGTATGTCAGACATTCTAACAACCTTTTCAGCGTTAGAGCCAACAAACATTTCTTTAAAACCACTAGCACCATGTGAACCCATGATAATTATTTCTGCACCTTGCTCATGACATATATCTGTAACATTATTAAATGATGCTTCAGGTTTAACAATTTCATGAACAGTAATATCTTTTAAATAATCACTTTCCATAATTTCTTCAAACTTTTTATGAGCCATTTTCATAAAAAACATTACCTCTGGAACTTCAACATGCGAATTTACAGCATCAATTTCTTGCATTGGAATTTCTAACATGTGTAATAAATAAATTTCACTACCATGCTTCTTTGCAATCTGCGCAGCTACTTTTAATGCGTTTTCTGCTTCTTGTGAAAAGTCTGTTGGAACTAATATTTTTTTCATAAAGTTTAAGGTTGATTTTAATTACCTAAATTTAATAATAAAAATCGACATATCACAGCTTGGTGAAATCAATATAATTATTGTATATTTGCAGCGTTGTTTGAAGAAAAAAGAATAATGAGCGGACGGGAAGTCCGCTCTTTTTATACTAAAAATGTTCAGAGATTCCGTAAAAAAATTATTAGAAGAAGGTCTAAGTGAAAGAGAAGACCTGTTTTTAGTCGATTTTGATATGTCAGGAGATAATATCATTAAGGTTGTAATAGATGGCGACAATGGAGTGCTTGTTGAAGATTGCATGTTTATTAGTAGAGCAATAGAGCATAATCTGGATAGAGAAGAACAAGATTTTTCTTTAGAAGTGTTGTCAGCAGGAGCAACGTCACCTTTAATCAATAAAAGACAATACAAAAAGAATATTGGCAGAACATTGAGTGTGAAAACAATAAATGATGAAGCTATTGAAGGTAAACTAACAGAAGTTAATGATGAAAAAATTCTTCTGGAGTGGAAAACAAGAGAGCCAAAACCAATTGGGAAAGGCAAAGTAACTGTAAAAAAGCAAGCTGAATTATCATACGATACGATAAGTACAGCTCAAGTTGTAATAAAATTTTAATTCATAAGAATAATGGAAAATATTGCGTTAATTGATTCTTTTTCAGAGTTTAAAGACGAAAAGTTAATCGATCGTGTAACGTTAATGGCGATTTTAGAAGATGTGTTGAGAAATGCCTTAAAGAAAAAGTATGGCGACGATGATAACTTTGATATTATTATCAATCCAGATAAAGGTGATTTAGAGATTTGGAGAAATAGAATCGTTGTTGCAGATGATGAAGTTGAAGAACCAAACCAAGAAATAGCATTATCTGAAGCACAAAAAATAGAACCTGATTTTGAAGTTGGTGAAGATGTCGCTGAAGAAGTTAAACTAGTTGATTTAGGTCGTCGTTCGATTTTAGCATTAAGACAAAACTTAATTTCTAAAATTCACGAACATGATAATACCAACATCTATAAGCAGTTTAAAGATTTAGAAGGGGAAATTTATTCTGCTGAAGTACATCACATTCGTCACAGAGCTATCATTTTATTAGATGATGATGGTAACGAAATTATTCTTCCAAAGGATAAGCAAATTCCTTCTGATTTCTTTAGAAAAGGAGAAAATGTGAGAGGCATTATTGAAAGTGTAGAGCTCAAAGGAAACAAGCCAGCAATTATTATGTCAAGAACGGCTCCTGTTTTCCTTGAAAAATTATTTGAACAAGAAATTCCTGAAGTATTTGATGGTTTAATTACGATTAAAAAAGTAGTACGTATTCCTGGTGAAAAAGCAAAAGTTGCTGTTGATTCTTATGATGATAGAATTGATCCTGTAGGTGCTTGTGTTGGTATGAAAGGTTCAAGAATTCATGGTATTGTACGTGAATTAGGAAATGAAAATATTGATGTTATCAATTTCACAAATAATCTTAATCTTTTTATCACAAGAGCATTAAGTCCTGCAAGAGTAACTTCAATTAAAATTAATGAAGAAACAAAACGTGCTGAAGTTTTATTAAAACCTGAAGAAGTTTCTAAAGCTATTGGTAGAGGTGGTCATAATATTAGACTAGCTGGTCAATTAACTGGTTATGAGATTGATGTGTTTAGAGAAGGTGCTGAGGAAGATGTCGAGTTAAATGAATTTACTGACGAAATTGAAGGCTGGATTATTGAAGAATTTAGTAAAGCAGGTTTAGATACTGCAAAAAGTATTTTAGAACAAGATGTAGTAGATCTTGTAAAGCGTACAGATTTAGAAGAAGAAACAATATTAGATGTTATTAGAATTCTTAAAGAAGAATTCGAAGAATAATACTAGCTTAACATTGTAAAGTTAATTTGGTATAAAAGATTTTTAAGTTATATTATAAGCGATTTATGGCTCAAACAAGATTAAATAAAGTATTACGAGAACTCAATATTTCTATTGATCGTGCTGTTGATTTTTTAGAATCAAAAGGCGTCGAAATAGAGAAGAGTCCTAATACCAAAATATCAGAGGACGTTTACACAATTCTTTCCAATGAATTTCAAACGGATGCTAATAAAAAAATGGCGTCGCAGGAAGTTAGTGAAGCAAAACTAAAGGAAAAGGAAGAATTGCGCGAACAGAGAGAGCGTGAGTTAGAAGAAAAGGCTAAAGAAGAAGAGAGAAAGAGTAAAGAAGTTGTTAAAGCAAAAGCTGAACTTAGTGGTCCCAAACAAGTTGGTAAAATAGACTTAGACAAACCTAAAAAAGTAGCTGAACCAAAGCCTGAAGAACCTAAGGAAGATAAAAAACCTGAAGTTAAAAAGGAAGAAGTTAAAGAAGATGCTCCAAAAACTGAAGCATCACCTAAAAAAGAGGAAACTCCTAAGAAGGTAGAAGAAACGCCTAAGAAGGCGGATCATAAAGTTAAAGAAGAACCTAAGAAAGAAGTTAAAGACGAGTCTCCGAGTGAGCCTGTAGATGAAACCTTAAAAACGCAATACAAAAAGCTAACAGGCCCTAAAATTGCTGGAGAAAAAATTGACCTTTCTAAGTTTAATAAGCCTAAAAAGAAAAAAGAAGAAAAGAAACCAGCTGATAATAAAACGGGTTCTGGTGACGCAAATAAAAAGAAAAGAAGACGTATTAGTAAAGGGCCAGGATCTCCTGGAGGAAATGCTGGTTATGGAAACAGAGGCGGAAACCAAAGAGGTGGTTATAAAGGAAAAGGAAAACGTACAACAACAGTTAAAGAAGAGCCAAGTGCAGAAGAAGTTCAAAAGCAAGTACGAGAAACGCTAGAAAAACTTCAAGGTAAATCGAGCAAAGGAAAAGGCGCAAAATATAGAAGAGAAAAAAGAGAACAACATAGAGAACAAACAGAAATTGATCAGAAAATTGAAGATGCGGAAAGCAAAATTCTTAAAGTAACAGAGTTTGTTACTGCTAATGAAGTTGCTACCATGATGAATGTTTCTGTGACTGAAATTATTTCGGCATGTATGTCACTCGGTATGATGGTGACCATGAACCAACGTTTAGATGCTGAAACTTTATCGGTTGTGGCTGATGAATTTGGTTATAATGTTGATTTTATTACTGCTGATATTGAAGAATCTATTGAAGAGATCGAAGATAAACCAGAAGATTTAGTATCACGTGCTCCTATTATTACAGTTATGGGTCATGTAGATCATGGTAAAACATCGCTTCTAGATTATATTCGTAAAGAAAATGTAATCGCTGGAGAATCTGGTGGAATTACACAGCATATAGGTGCTTATGGTGTTCAATTAGAAAATGGACAAAAAATAGCATTCCTAGATACACCAGGTCACGAAGCCTTTACAGCCATGCGTGCTCGTGGTGCTCAAGTAACCGATTTAGCAATTATTGTTGTTGCAGCAGATGATTCAATCATGCCGCAAACTAAAGAAGCTATTGCTCATGCTCAAGCAGCAGAAGTGCCAATAGTTTTTGCAATTAATAAAATTGATAAAGAAGGTGCAAATCCTGAAAAAGTAAAAGAAGGCTTGGCACAAATGAATTTATTAGTTGAAGATTGGGGAGGGAAAATCCAATCCCATGATATTTCAGCTAAAAATGGAACTGGTGTTAAAGAATTATTAGAAAAAGTATTGCTTGAAGCTGAATTATTAGAGTTAAAAGCAAATCCAAATAAATTAGCAAACGGAACTGTTGTTGAAGCCTTTTTAGATAAAGGTCGTGGATACGTATCAACAATTTTAGTTCAAGCTGGAACATTAAAAGTTGGTGATTACGTACTTGCTGGTAAAAACAGTGGTAAAGTAAAAGCAATGCATGATGAACGTGGCAATGAAGTTAAAGTTGCTGGACCATCAACTCCTGTATCAATATTAGGATTAGATGGAGCGCCTCAAGCGGGTGATAAGTTTAATGTGTTTGAAGATGAAAGAGAAGCTAAGCAAATTGCAGCAAAACGTACACAGTTACAACGTGAACAATCTGTTAGAACGCAACGTCATATTACTCTTGATGAAATCGGACGTCGAATTGCACTTGGTGATTTCCAAGAATTAAATATCATTCTTAAAGGTGATGTAGATGGTTCTGTTGAAGCATTAACAGATTCATTCCAAAAATTATCTACTGAAGAAATTCAAGTTAATATCATACATAAAGGTGTTGGAGCCATTACCGAAAGTGATGTCTTATTAGCAACAGCTTCTGATGCAATTATTATCGGATTTAATGTGAGACCAATGGGTAATGCACGTCAAATTGCAGATAACGAAGAAATTGATATCAGAACATACTCTATTATCTATGACGCCATCAATGATTTGAAAGATGCGATGGAAGGTATGTTGTCTCCAGAGCTTAAAGAAGAAATTACTGGTACAGCAGAAATTAGAGAAACCTTTAAGATTTCTAAAATTGGAACTATTGCTGGTTGTATGGTAACTAATGGTAAGATCTATAGAAGTTCAGGAATTCGTTTAATTCGTGATGGTGTTGTAATTCACACTGGCGAATTAACATCATTAAAACGTTTTAAAGATGATGCCAAAGAAGTTGCAAAAGGTTACGATTGTGGTTTGCAATTAAAAAATTACAATGATATTCAAATTGATGATGTTATCGAAGCTTTCCAAGAAGTAGAAGTTAAAAAGAAATTGAAATAATCAATGTCACTTTGACTGATTGTGATTTTATCGAAATGATATCGAGAAGTATAAAAAAAAAGCGACCAATTGGTCGCTTTTTTTATGAGGTTTAAATACAATCGATTTATTTTTTATCTTTCTTAGGTTCAAAAATAAAAGCATTATTATATTTTCTTTTTATTTTTAAAAGCGCTTTGTCAGCTTCTAATCGGCTTCTAAAATTTCCGACCCATATTTTTGTGTTTGGCGAATCAAATTCCATACTTACAGGCCATTCATTGAATGCGTTTAAAAAATTCTGCTTAGAGGATTCAGCACCCGAACGAGTTCCAGAATATACTTGAATCTTATATAGATTTACCGTTTTAACGTCTTTCTTGAATTCTAATAATTTATCTATATCACTATCCTGATCTATAGAAACAGTTCCACTTTGTGCAAAACTCACAATTGAAAGGTTTAAAAAAGCGATCGCGATTATTAAAAATTTTATATCATGTTTAATCATAACTATCTAATTTAATGCAAAGAAAATGTTTTTTTTTAAGTGAGAACATATTTGTTTCAATTATATAACTTATTGAAGATTTAAAATATTATTTAGAATCTGTATAAATTAACAATTAACAGTTCACTAACATTTCTAAAATCGACATTATATGTTATTTTTGCGTGAGATTTTACAAACGTTTTTTTCAATTTAATTAATGAAAAAATCATACCAAAGTTTAGAAGATAATTCAACTAACACTATGATACAAGTGATTTACCGTAAACTAACAGCAAATTTTCTCAATTTAGGGTTAGTTTTTTTACTCACGATTTCTACTTCACTTACTGCTCAAGAAGGTGATCCCGCAAAAGGAAAAACTTTATTTAATACTAACTGTGCATCTTGTCATCAATTAGATAAGAAAATGACTGGACCTGCTTTACGTAATGTGGAAGCGCGTCTAAATGATGAGCAAGGTTTAGAAAGAGAGTGGTTAGACAAATGGATTAGAAATAGTGCTGGTTTAGTTAAAACTGGTGATGCGTATGCTAACCAAATTTTTAATGAGTATAATGGAACAGCTATGACTGCTTTTCCTCAATTATCAGATCAAGATATTTCTGATGTATTAGCATATACAGCTGAACCTAAAAAGGAACCAGTAATAACTCCAGGTACTGAAACAGGAGGTGGAACAAATGCTGATTCTGATGGTGTTTCTAATAAATTAATCTTAGGCGCATTAGCAATCTTATTTGTGTTATTAGCAATGGCTTTGATTTTAGTTCGTAAAACATTAAATCGTTTTGCTGAAGCTAAAGGTGTAGATATTGCAAAAGAAGACAAGAGTCTACCTTTATGGAAAGCCTTTGTGCAAAATCAATTCCTAGTTTTGGTTTTTTCAATATTTCTATTATTATCAAGTGCTTATTTTGTATTTGGTTATTTGATGCAAGTAGGTGTTGATCAAGGTTACGAACCTGTTCAGCCAATTCACTATTCACATAGAATACATGCTGGAGATAATGGTATTGATTGTAAATACTGTCACTCGTCGGCTAGAGTAAGTAAAACGTCAGGTATTCCTTCGTTAAATGTTTGTATGAACTGTCATAAATCTATTTATGAAGTTGCAGCAGAGACACAAGCTGAAGGTCAAAATGAATATGGTGTTGATTACAATGCTGAAATTAAAAAACTTTATGATGCTGTTGGTTGGGATGATGCTGAGCAAAAGTATACTGGTGAAACAAAACCTGTAAAATGGGTAAGAATTCATAATCTGCCTGATTTTGCGTATTTCAACCATTCACAACACGTTACTGTTGCAGGTGTAGAATGTCAAACATGTCATGGACCCGTTGAAGAAATGGAAGTGATGTATCAATATGCACCTTTAACAATGGGTTGGTGTATCGATTGTCATAGAAAAACGGAAGTCAATGTAAAAGATAATGCGTATTACACAAAAATACATGAGCAATTGTCTAAGAAATATGGTGTAGATAAATTAACAGCTGCTCAAATGGGTGGACTGGAATGTGGAAAATGCCATTACTAATAAGTTTAATAAGAAGTAATTCAATTATATAATATGTCATCAAACAAGAAATACTGGAAAAGTGTTGAAGAGCTAAACGAAAATAGCTCTATTGTTGAGACGCTTAAACAGAATGAATTTGTTAATGAGATTCCTACCGATGAGTTTTTAGGTAATAAAGAATCTTTAGAAACGTCTTCTACTACGCGTCGTGACTTTTTAAAGTATGTAGGTTTTAGTACTGCTGCAGCGTCTTTAGCGGCTTGTGAAGGGCCAGTAATTAAATCTATTCCTTACGTAGTACAGCCTCAAGAGATTATTCCTGGAGTTGCTAATTACTATGCAACAACCATTGCTAATGGTTTTGACTTTGCAAGTATATTGGTTAAAACTCGTGAAGGCCGTCCAATTAAAATTGAAAATAATACAATGGCTGGTACTAATGGTAGTGCTAATGCTAGAGTTAACGCTTCAGTTTTAGGATTGTATGATATATTGAGAGTGAAGTCACCAATGAAAGGTGAATCTGAAATTTCTTGGTCAACTTTAGATACAGAAGTAGGGCAAAAGTTAAATGCAATGAAGTCTTCTGGAAAGCAAATCGTGTTATTAACACAAACATTTGCGAGTCCATCGACATCAAAATTAATTTCTGAGTTCTCAGCTAAATATGGAAATGTACGTCACGTTGTTTACGATGCAGTTTCAGAATCGTCAGCATTAGATGCTTATCAAGCTAAATATGGTGAACGTGGCTTAGCAAATTATGATTTCTCTAAGGCAGGAACAATTGTGTCTGTTGGAGCAGATTTCTTGGGAGATTGGCAAGGTGGAGGATTTGATTCAGGATATGCTAAAGGGCGTGTGCCAAAGGAAGGTAAGATGTCTCGTCATATTCAATTTGAATCAAATATGTCATTATCTGGAGCAAATGCAGATAAACGTGTGCCATTAACTCCAAGTCAACAAAAACAAGCTTTAGCAAAATTATATAGTTTAGTTGTTGGTGGTTCTGTATCATCAGACTTACCTGAAAATATAAATTTAGCTGTTCAAAGTGCAGCAAACGAATTAAAGAGAGCTGGAAGAAACGGAGTTTTAGTTACTGGCATTCAAGATGTCAATGCTCAAGCAGTTGTATTAGCAATTAATGAGTCTTTAGGTAGTAAAGCATTTGATCCCAAAACAACGATTAAAACAAGACAAGGTCGTACTGAAGAGCTTATGACTTTAGTTGCTGATATGAAAGCTGGAAAAGTTGGAGCTGTAATCATGAGTGGTGTAAATCCAATGTATACACTTCCTAACGCAGTTGATTTTGCCGAAGGTCTAGAAAAGACAGAATTATCTGTAGCATTCTCTTTAAAATCTGATGAAACATCTTCAGCTTGTGATTATATCGCAGCTGCACCTCACTATTTGGAATCTTGGGGAGATGTTGAAATGAAAAAAGGACATTTCAGCGTAATGCAACCAACTATACGTCCATTATTTGATACGCGTCAATTTCAAGAGGCATTATTAAAATGGACTGATAACGATTTGTCGTATCGTGAGTATATTAAAGAAGCTTGGGGAACTTCAGTATTATCTGGAACTTCCTTTAATAAAGCCGTTCAAGATGGGGTTTATGTTCCTGGAGTTTTTGGAAGTAATCCAACAGGGTCTTCTATTACAACTACAGAGACGTCAACAGAGCTAAAAGATAAAAAAGACAGAACTTTATTTGGTGGGATTATTCATGATGTTGCTGTTGGTGTTGGAATTAAGGATGAAGATAAAGATGAATATGTTACGACAACATCATCTTCAACTACAACATCAGGAAACTCAAATTCTGTTTCAGGTATAGCTGCAATAAATGCAGGAAATGCTGCAAGGACGTTAGCTTCTTCTAAAACCGAAGGTATGGAGTTACAACTCTATACAAAAACAGGAATGGGAGATGGTCAACAAGCTAACAACCCTTGGTTACAAGAATTTCCTGATCCAATTACAAGAACATCTTGGGATAACTATTTAACAATTTCTGCAGCTGATGCAAAATCATTGAATTTAGTAAATGAGCATGAAGCAACGGGTGGTTTAAATGGTAGTTATGCGGATTTGATTGTAAACGGTGTTACTGTTAAAAATGTACCTGTAATTATTCAACCAGGTCAAGCTAAAGGTTCTTTAGGACTGTCTTTAGGATTTGGTAGAACTACAGGTTTAAAAGACGAAATGAAGACTGGTGTAAACGCTTATCCGTTATATCAGAATTTTAATAACGTACAAAGTGTATCTATTAGTAAAGCTTCTGGAATGCATGAATTTGCATGTGTCCAGTTACAGAATACATTAATGGGTCGTGGAGATATTATAAAGGAAACAACTTTAGAAATCTTCAATACAAAAGATAGAAATGTTTGGAATAAGGTGCCAACAGTATCTTTAAATCATGAAGAGGTTGAAGTAACATCTCCTGAAGTTGATTTATGGGATGAGTTTGATAGATCTATTGGTCATCATTTCAATTTATCTATTGATTTAAATTCATGTACAGGTTGTGGTGCATGTGTAATTGCTTGTCACGCTGAAAACAATGTGCCTGTTGTAGGTAAGGAAGAAATTAGACGAAGTCGTGATATGCACTGGTTGCGTATTGATAGATATTATTCTTCAGAAGATACGTTTTCTGAAGATGATACTAAAAAAGAAGAATTTTCTGGACTTTGGGGAGATAAAGGGTCGTTAGGCGGATTTGGAGAAATGGAACATCCAGCTGATAATCCACAAGTAGCTTTCCAACCAGTAATGTGTCAACACTGTAATCATGCACCTTGTGAAACAGTTTGTCCAGTAGCAGCAACATCACATGGTCGTCAAGGTCAAAATCATATGGCTTACAACCGTTGTGTAGGAACACGTTATTGTGCAAATAACTGTCCATACAAAGTAAGACGTTTCAACTGGTTCTTATACAATAAGAATGACGAGTTTGATTACTATATGAATGACGATTTAGGACGTATGGTATTAAATCCAGATGTTGTTGTTCGTTCTCGTGGTGTAATGGAAAAATGTTCTATGTGTATTCAAAAAACACAGAAAACAATTCTTGATGCTAAACGCGATGGACGTGAAATTAAAGATGGAGAGTTTCAAACAGCATGTTCTGCAGCTTGTAGTAGTGGAGCAATGGTATTTGGTGACATCAATGATAAAGACAGTGAAGTTGCAAAACTTTTAAAAGATGATCGTATGTATCACTTATTAGAAAGTGTTGGTACTAAGCCAAATGTGCAGTACCATACTAAAGTGAGAAATACAACAGAAGCATAAAAATTAATTAAGAAACAATTATAATAGATTATGGCGTCTCACTACGAAGCACCTATTAGAAGACCCTTAGTTACGGGAGAAAAATCATATCACGATGTATCGGTAGATGTGGCTGCTCCAGTTGAAGGAAAAGCAAACAAATCTTGGTGGATTGTATTTTCAATAGCACTAATTGCCTTCCTTTGGGGAATAGGATGTATTATTTATACAATTTCTACTGGAATTGGTGTTTGGGGTCTAAACAAAACCGTTGGTTGGGCTTGGGATATTACTAACTTCGTTTGGTGGGTTGGTATTGGTCATGCTGGAACACTAATTTCTGCTGTACTTTTACTATTCCGTCAAAAATGGAGAATGGCAATTAACCGTTCTGCAGAAGCAATGACCATTTTTTCAGTTGTACAAGCAGGTTTGTTTCCTGTTATTCATATGGGACGACCTTGGTTAGGGTATTGGGTGTTACCTATTCCAAACCAATTTGGTTCACTTTGGGTAAACTTTAACTCACCATTACTTTGGGATGTTTTTGCAATCTCAACATACCTTTCGGTATCATTAGTATTCTGGTGGACAGGCTTACTTCCTGATTTTGCAATGATAAGAGATAGAGCTGTTAAACCTTTCCAAAAGAAAATCTATTCATTATTGAGTTTCGGATGGTCTGGTAGAGCAAAAGATTGGCAACGTTTTGAAGAAGTATCTTTAGTTCTTGCTGGTTTGGCAACACCTCTTGTGCTTTCTGTACATACAATTGTATCCTTCGATTTCGCAACTTCAGTGATTCCAGGTTGGCATACGACGATTTTTCCTCCTTACTTTGTTGCAGGAGCGATTTTTTCTGGCTTTGCAATGGTAAACACACTCTTAATTATTATGCGAAAAGTGTGTAATTTAGAAGATTATATTACTGTTCAACATATCGAATTAATGAACATCGTAATTATGCTTACTGGTTCTATTGTAGGTGTGGCATATATTACAGAGTTATTCATTGCGTGGTATTCTGGTGTTGAGTATGAACAATACGCATTCTTAAATAGAGCAACAGGTCCTTATGCTTGGGCATATTGGATGATGATGTCATGTAACGTATTCTCACCTCAATTTATGTGGTTTAAAAGATTGCGAACAAGTATTATGTTCTCATTCTTCATCTCTATTGTTGTTAATGTTGGGATGTGGTTTGAACGTTTCGTAATTATTGTAACATCATTGCATAGAGATTATTTACCATCATCTTGGACAATGTTTTCACCAACATTTGTTGATATCGGAATTTTCATAGGAACTATTGGTTTCTTCTTCGTATTATTCTTATTGTATGCAAGAACTTTCCCTGTAATAGCTCAAGCAGAAGTGAAAACGATTTTGAAATCTTCTGGTGAACGTTATAAAAATATTAGAGATAGAGGAGATAGTCTAGTTGGTACAGGTTCTGATGAAAGAACATCTGGTAAAGCAACAGTTGTTAAAAAGAAAGAATCAACTAAACCTACTGAAGATAATTCAGCAAAAGTAACAGATCTATTAGGTTCGATTGGTGCTTTTGATGCGAACTCTCAAACTGCTGATGATTTAAAACAAGTAAACGGCATTGGACCTAAAATGGAAGACGTATTGAATAGTATTGGTATTTATACATTCCTTCAAGTTAGCAAAATGACAAAAAGAGAATATGACTTGCTAGATTCAATTACAGGTTCTTTTCCAGGAAGAGCTGAACGTGACGATTGGTCTGGACAAGCTAAAAAATTAATAAACTAAAAATAGTACATGGAAGCTTCAAAAGTAATTCACGCTATTTATACAGATGATGACGTCTTGATGAATGCTGTCAAGAAAGTTAAGGCAGAAAGACATCACATCGAAGAGATTTATACTCCTTTTCCTGTTCACGGACTAGATAAGGCGATGGGTTTAGAACCAACTCGTATTGCAATTGCTGCATTTATGTATGGATGTGTAGGTTTAACAGTTGCAATTGTGATGATGAATTTTATCATGATTGAAGATTGGCCACAAAATATTGGAGGAAAGCCTAGTTTTAGTTACATTGAAAACATGCCAGCTTTTGTGCCTATTATGTTTGAGCTGACTGTGTTTTTTGCAGCTCACTTAATGGTAATCACGTTTTACTTAAGAAGTAGAATGTGGCCATTTAAAAAAGCTGAAAACCCTGATCCTAGAACTACTGATGATCATTTCCTTATGGAAATAGCTGTTAATGGTAACGAAAACGAATTGTCAGAGTTATTAAAAGAAACTGGAGCAGTAGAAATTAATTTAATTGATAAAGAGCACTAATTTATTCAGATGAAAAGCTTATTTAAAATAATAGTAGTATTAATGGTGTTTGTAAGTATTCTCTCATGTAAGAAAGATACTAGACCAAACTACCAGTTTATGCCAAATATGTATGAGCCTATAGGTTATGAAACTTATGCAGAGTCTGATGCTTTTCCTGGAGGAGTTGAAGCTCAGTTACCAGCAGAAGGTTCAATACCAAGAGGAGATTTTATGCCTTTTGAAATTGAAAACACTAATGATGGTTACCTTTTTGCGAAAGAATCTTTAAAGAGTTCACTAAATTCAATACAAGTTGATAGTGAAAGAGGAAAAGAATTATACAATATTTATTGTGGAATTTGCCATGGAAATAAAGGCAAAGGCCAAGGTAAATTAGTGAAAAGAGAAAAAATATTAGGTGTTCCTAGTTATGATGATGCAGGAAGAGCTATTACAGAAGGTAGTATTTATCATACTATTTACTACGGAAAAAATGCAATGGGTTCTTATGCTAATCAGTTAAATGAAGAAGAGCGTTGGCAAGTTGTTGATTACGTATTGACGTTAAAAAGAGACTTAGAAAAATAAGATAGATAAAGATTATATATAGATATGTATACATTTTCAAGTAAATTAAAATCAGTTGCAATTGGCCTTATGATAATAGGAGCCATTGGAGTTGCTTATGGTTTTTTCTCATCTCATAAAGATTTTGCCCAAGTTGAAGAAATGTTGGCTAGCGAATCTCATCATGGTGATGGTCATGGAGAAACAGCAAATCATCATGAAGCTGAAGCAGATGATTCTCATGCGGTTGACCATGCTCAAGGAACTGAACATGCTCATGATGAAGTTACTCACGCTGTTGCTCCAGTTCATGGAGAACATGCAGAAGTTGATGAACATACAAAACATGTGAATCATGTAATGCATGCTATGCACAATAGACCTTGGTCAGCTTTATATGTTGCAGCTTTTTTCTTCTTTATGATTGCACTTGGTGTGTTAGCTTTTTATGCAGTTCAATATGCTGCACAGGCAGGTTGGTCTCCATTACTATTAAGAGTCATGGAAGGTATTACTGCATACATGTTGCCAGGAGCTTTAATTGTTTTAGGTATAGCAGCATTATCTCACTATGTTGGACATAACAATATTTTTGTTTGGATGAATCCAGATATGGTTGATCCATCAAGTGAACATTATGATAAATTAGTCGCTGGTAAAAAAGGCTGGTTAAATGTTGGGATGTTCATTTTAAGAGGGTTGATATTTATCGGTGGATGGTTTCTTTATAGATATTTCTCTCGTAAATTTTCAATTGCTCAAGATAAAGCAAACGACGACAAAAATTTTAAAAAGACATTCCGTATCTCGGCAGCATTCTTAGTTTTCTTTTTGTATACTGAATCAATGATGTCTTGGGATTGGATTATGAGTGTTGATCCTCACTGGTTCTCAACATTATTTGGATGGTATGTTCTAGCAGGAATGATGGTATGTGGTATCACTGTAATTTCAATGATTACTATTTATTTAAAATCTAAAGGGTATTTGCCTAGAGTAAATGATAGCCATATTCACGATTTAGCTAAATTCATGTTTGCATTTAGTATTTTTTGGACATATTTATGGTTCTCACAATTTATGCTTATTTGGTATTCTAATATTCCAGAAGAAGTTACTTACTTTGTGACACGATTCCAAGATTACCAATTACCTTTCTTAGGGATGGTTGCTATGAACTTTGTGTTCCCATTGTTAGTATTAATGAATAGTGATTACAAACGTATTCCTTGGTTCGTTATTATGGCAGGTATCGTTATTTTATGTGGTCACTATATTGACATATTTAATATGATTATGCCAGCAACAGTTGGTGATCAATGGTCAATTGGAATTCCAGAAATATTTTCAATGTTATTCTTTGCAGGATTATTTATATTTATTGTCTTTACTGCTTTAACAAAAGCGCCATTGACACCAGAGCGTAATCCTTTCTTAAAAGAGAGTGAACATTTCCATTATTAATAATATTAAATAAAGAAGACAAACGACAATGACTGCTTTTTTAACACTTATAATAGTACTTTTCATAGCTGTTGCAATTTGGCAAATGGTGAAAATATTTGATCTCTCTCAAGTAGGTTCAGATAATGGACAAGTAGCTACAGATAAAGACAATACTCTTAATGGATATTTAATGATGGGATTCCTAATCTTTATCTATGCCATTACTATCGCAAGTTTCTGGTATTTAGGAGATTTGCCATTAATGTCAAATTCTGCTTCAGAACATGGACCTGGTTTAGATAATTTAATGGTTATCTCAATGGCTCTTATCTTTGTGGTTCAAACCTTTACTCAATTTTTATTACACTATTTTGCTTATAAATATAAAGGTGAAAAAGGGCGTAAAGCATTGTTTTATGCTGATAATAATACTTTAGAAGCTATTTGGACATTTATTCCTGTAGTTGTGCTAGCTGGATTAATTATTTATGGTTTATTTACTTGGACAACTATCATGAATGTTGATGAAAGTGATGACCCAATGGTTATTGAGTTATATGCGCAACAATTTAACTGGAAAGCTCGTTATGGAGGAGAAGACAATACATTGGGTATGGCTAATGTGAGATTAATTGATATTGATCGTGCAAACATATTAGGTGTTGATGAATCGGATCCTTATGCTCAAGATGATGTAATAACCACTGAATTACATTTACCTGTTGGAAGACCAGTTTTATTCAAGATGCGTTCGCAAGATGTATTACACTCTGCATATATGCCTCATTTTAGAGCACAAATGAATTGTGTTCCAGGTATGATTACTCAATTTGGATTCACACCTTCAGTGACAACTACTGATATGCGTCGTAATCCAGATATTATTGAAAAAGTAAAAAATATCAATACACTACGATTAGAACGACAAGTTGAAATTGAAGCTAAAGGACAAGAATTAATATATGAGTTTGATTACCTACTATTATGTAATAAAATATGTGGTACATCTCATTATAATATGCAAATGAAGATTATTGTTGAAACTCAAGAAGAATATGATGCTTGGATAAGTGAACAAAAAACGTTCAAGAATTCTTTAACTAACTAAAAGATTAAAAAAAGAAAATAGATTATGTCAGCACACGCAGATACTCACGCACACGACGACGATCACGGACATCATCATAAAGAGACTTTTGTTACTAAATATATTTTTAGTCAAGATCACAAAATGATTGCTAAACAGTATCTAATTACAGGTACTATTATGGGAGTTATTGGTGTTTTAATGTCGATTATGTTCCGTATGCAAATTGCATGGCCAGAAGAACCTAATGTTCTTTTTGAAGCATTATTAGGGAAATGGGCTCCTGATGGCGTTATGGATGCTGATATTTATTTGGCATTGGTAACCATTCATGGTACCATAATGGTATTCTTTGTATTGACAGCAGGATTAAGTGGTACGTTTAGTAACCTTTTAATTCCATTACAAATTGGTGCAAGAGATATGGCATCTGGTTTCTTAAATATGGTTTCATATTGGTTGTTTTTCTTATCTAGTGTGATTATGGTCATTTCATTATTCGTTGAAGCTGGACCAGCTGCAGCAGGATGGACGATCTATCCACCTTTAAGTGCCTTACCAATGGCTCAAGGCGGTTCTGGTATGGGAATGACTTTATGGTTAGTATCTATGGCAATATTTATTGCGTCATCATTACTTGGCTCATTAAATTACATAGTAACCGTAATTAACTTGCGTACAAAAGGAATGTCTATGACAAGATTACCATTAACAATTTGGGCATTCTTTGTAACAGCCATTATTGGTGTTGTATCATTCCCAGTATTATTATCTGCCGCGTTATTGTTAATAATGGATAGAAGTTTTGGTACATCTTTCTTCTTGTCAGATATATTTATTCAAGGAGAAGTTTTACATTATCAAGGTGGATCTCCTGTTTTGTTTGAACACTTATTTTGGTTTCTAGGTCATCCTGAAGTTTATATTGTGATATTACCAGCTATGGGACTAGTTTCAGAAATTATGGCATCTAGTTCTCGTAAGCCTATTTTTGGTTATAGAGCGATGATTATGTCAATTTTAGCAATTGCATTCCTTTCAACTATTGTTTGGGGACATCATATGTTTATATCAGGTATGAATCCGTTCTTAGGATCTGTATTTACATTTACAACCTTATTAATTGCAATACCTTCAGCGGTTAAAGCTTTTAACTGGATAACCACCATTTGGAAAGGAAATGTCCAGATGAATCCAGCCATGCTGTTTTCAATAGGATTTGTTTCAACTTTCATTACAGGTGGTCTTACAGGTATTATTTTAGGAGATAGTGCTTTAGATATTAATGTTCATGATACTTACTTTGTTGTAGCGCATTTCCACTTAGTAATGGGTATTTCGGCACTTTACGGGATGTTTGCTGGTATTTATCATTGGTTCCCTAAAATGTTTGGTAGAATGCTAAATAAAAACCTTGGATATTTACATTTCTGGGTGACAGCAGTTTGTGCTTATGGTGTGTTCTTTCCAATGCACTTTATAGGTATGGCTGGTTTACCAAGACGTTACTATACAAATTCAAATTTCCCATTATTTGATGATACTGCCAATGCAAATGTTGTTATAACTATGTTTGCTATTGTTGGTGGAGTATTTCAATTAGTGTATTTATGGAATTTCTTCCATTCTATTTTCTTCGGAAAGAAAGCAGTACAAAATCCTTGGAGATCTACAACTTTAGAGTGGACAGCTCCAGTAAAACATATTCATGGAAACTGGGAAGGTGAAATTCCTCACGTTCACCGTTGGGCTTATGATTACAGTAAACCTGGACATGATGTCGATTTCGTGCCTCAGAATATTCCATTAAAAGATGGAGAAGAAGAACTTCAACATTAAACTGTCTTTATAAAATATTGAAAAGCCTTTCGTAAATATCGAAAGGCTTTTTGTTTATATTTGTTTGAGCTGAACAAGTTTCAGTTTCTAATTTAATTTTATGAACGAAAACTTAGATCCTACAAACGAAAATTTCTCTTCAGAAGAAATAGACGTCGAAAAAAAGTTGAGACCTTTATCCTTTGATGATTTTACAGGTCAGGATCAAGTACTAGAGAACCTTCAAATTTTTGTTCAGGCAGCTAATCAAAGAAATGAAGCATTAGACCATACCTTGTTTCATGGTCCTCCAGGCCTCGGTAAAACAACACTTGCACATATTTTAGCAAGTGAACTTAGTGTTGGTATTAAAGTGACTTCTGGTCCTGTACTTGATAAACCAGGAGACTTAGCAGGATTGTTGACTAACCTTGATGAACGCGATGTTTTATTTATTGATGAGATTCATAGATTAAGTCCTATAGTAGAAGAGTATTTGTATTCTGCTATGGAAGATTATAAAATTGATATTATGATTGAATCTGGCCCTAATGCCAGAACAGTTCAACTCAATTTAAATCCTTTTACGCTTGTTGGAGCCACAACGCGATCAGGATTGTTAACAGCACCAATGCGTGCTCGTTTTGGTATTCAAAGCCGATTACAATATTATAAAACCGATTTATTAACTAGTATAGTACAAAGAAGTGCTGCAATTCTTGATGTTCCAATCTCAATGGAAGCTGCAATTGAAATTGCTGGCAGAAGTCGAGGAACACCTAGAATAGCAAATGCTTTATTACGTCGTGTTAGAGATTTTGCACAAATAAAAGGGAATGGAAGTATCGATATAAAAATAGCAAAGTTTGCATTAGAAGCGCTTAATGTTGATGCTCATGGTTTAGATGAAATGGATAATAAAATCCTTGAAACTATTATCGAAAAATTTAAAGGCGGTCCAGTCGGAATTTCAACGATTGCAACAGCTGTTAGTGAAAGTCCAGAAACGATTGAAGAAGTATATGAGCCTTTTCTTATTCAACAAGGATTTATTATGCGTACTCCTCGTGGACGTGAAGTTACCGAACAAGCTTATAAACATTTAGGTAAAATTAAAGGGCCTTCACAAGGCGGATTATTTTAAAAAAAGGTTGTCATATTGAATATGTTTCAAAATCTCATCTTACCTTTATAGGAAATCGTTTTTAATGCATTCAAAAAAAGACATTCCTACTGTTCCTTTAATTAAATTCATAAAGCATTCGTTAGAGATTCTTAAGAATCCTTTACCTTTTCACCATCGGAATTTTAATGATAAAGGTGATGTCTTCAGATTAAAAATAGGCTTCAATAATGCAGTCTTTTTTGTTAGAGATACTGCATTTGCACAATACGTTCTTCAGAAAAATCAAAAAAATTATGTCAAGTCAAAAATTCAAACGGAAGACTTAGTAAAATATGTTGGTGAAGGATTATTAACTTCCGAAGGAGAAAAATGGAAGAAGCAACGCAAAATGATGCAGCCTGCTTTCCATAAAAAACAATTAGAAAATTTATTGGTAGGAATGCAAGACACCATAATTTCTGAATATAAAAACATAGAAACTGATAAAACAATAGACCTATTTCCAATCCTAAATGATTTGGCTTTTCAAACCGTTGTGAAATCACTATTCACAAAAGCAGCTAAAGGAAAAGATATGGAAAAGCTTCAGTTTATTACCGAAGCTAATCAAAGAATGCTCGTTAAAGAATTACGTCAGCCTTATTTAGCATGGTGGTTTAAAATAAGCGGAACATTACAAAAGCACATAAACCTTTCAAAAGAAGCTCGAACTATTTTAAAAGGTATTGTCGATGAACGGAAATCCTCAGGCAAAAACTATGGCGATTTGTTAGACATGCTTTTAGAAACAAAATATGACGATGGTAAAGGAATGAGTGAAGAACAGCTTATCGATGAAATCTTAATTATTTTTACTGCTGGTCATGAAACCACATCAAATGCTTTAACCTTTACATTTCAATTATTAGCGAAACATCCAGAATGGCAAGATAAAATTTATAAAGAGTGGCAAAATTTAAGCAGAAATAATTCAGATTTAATGACGCGTGTGTCAACATCTAAAGTCTGTCAGCAAGTGCTTGAAGAATCCATGCGATTATATCCACCAGCTTATTTTATTGACCGTGTTAATATTACAGATGATGATTTTAACGGAATGCATTTTGAAGCTGGTTCTAACTTACTCTTTTCAGTATATGAAATGCATCGTCATCCTGATTTATGGGAGCAACCAAATGCATTTTTGCCAGAACGATTTAATGAAGGCGGACGAAAATTCTCATCCCAATATTTTCCTTTTGGAGCAGGTCCAAGAAAATGTATTGGAAATAATTTTGCAATGTTTGAAATGATAATTGCAATTAGCGAATTGGTTTCTAAATATAAAATTCATTCTAGTTTTGATAGCATAGAAATCACACCATTAATTACTTTGAAACCAAAAAATGCGTTCCTGGAATTTGAAGAAAGATCGAAGTGATAGATTACAAATCGAAATACAGTCAATTTATAAAATCCGAAGCTAAACGCATTGGCTTTTTGTCTTGTGGAATTAGTAAAGCTGAATTTTTAGAAGTTGAAGCACCAAGACTTGAAAAATGGTTAAAGAATAATGCACATGGCGAAATGCGTTACATGGAAAACCATTTTGATAAGCGTTTAGATCCAACCAAATTGGTTGAAGGTTCAAAAAGTGTCGTGTCTTTATTGTTGAATTATTACCCTTCTGAAATTCAAAATCACGATGCCTATAAACTATCCAAATATGCTTATGGAACCGATTATCATTTTGTCATAAAAGATAAGTTGAAACAGTTGTTACATTCTATTCAAGATCAAATTGGTGAGGTTCATGGTCGTGCATTCGTAGATTCGGCTCCTGTTTTAGATAAAGCTTGGGCAGCTAAATCTGGATTAGGATGGATAGGAAAACACAGCAATTTACTCACGCAACAAGTTGGTTCTTTTTATTTTATTGCAGAACTGATTATTGACTTAGATTTAGAATATGATCATGCAGTTACTGATCATTGTGGAACCTGTACAGCTTGCATTGATGCGTGTCCAACCGAAGCAATCACTGAACCATACGTGGTTGATGGCAGTAAATGCATTTCTTATTTTACGATTGAATTGAAAGAAAATATTCCTTCCGATTTTAAAGGCCAGTTTGATGATTGGATGTTTGGATGTGATGTTTGTCAAGATGTTTGTCCATGGAATCGTTTTTCAAAAGCACATAACGAACCTTTATTCAATCCACATCCAGAATTATTATCAATGACGAAAAAGGATTGGGAAGAAATTACAAAGGATACATTCAATAAAGTGTTTAAAAAGTCTGCAGTAAAACGAACTAAATTTGAAGGTTTGCAACGTAATATTAAGTTTTTGAAAGATTGACTTAAAATTATTTTCATGTCGTATCTTTACAGCTTAATCCAATTAGATTATGAGCAAGCAAAGTAAAAGAAGAGAGGCATTAATATATCATGCAAAACCAAAGCCAGGAAAGATTGAAGTCATCCCAACAAAAAAATATACGACACAACGGGATTTGTCTTTAGCGTATTCGCCAGGAGTTGCTGAACCTTGTTTAGAAATTGAAAAAAACAAAGACAACGCTTATAAATACACAGCTAAAGGTAATTTAGTTGCTGTTATTTCAAATGGGACAGCAGTTTTAGGCTTAGGTAATATTGGTCCTGAAGCTTCAAAACCTGTGATGGAAGGTAAAGGATTACTTTTTAAAATCTTTGCAGATATTGATGTATTTGATATTGAAGTGGATACTGAGAATATTGAAGAATTTATTCAAACCGTAAAACATATTGCACCAACTTTTGGAGGTATTAACCTAGAAGATATTAAAGCTCCTGAAGCTTTTGAAATTGAAAAGCGATTAAAAGAAGAGCTTGATATTCCAGTAATGCATGATGACCAACATGGTACTGCAATTATTTCTGCTGCTGCTTTAATTAATGCTTTAGAAATAGCCGAAAAAAAGATCGATGAAGTTCAAATTGTAATTAGTGGAGCAGGAGCTGCTGCCATTTCTTGTTCAAGACTATATCAATCTTGTGGTGCCAAACGAGAAAATATGGTAATGCTAGATAGTAAAGGTGTTATTAGAAAGGATCGCGATAATCTAACGTCTCAAAAGGCTGAATTTGCAACAGATCGAAAAATAGATACTCTTGAAGAAGCTATGAAAGGTGCTGATGTATTTATAGGTTTATCCATGGCAGATATCGTGAAACCACATATGTTAAAAATGATGGCTTCAAATCCTATCGTCTTTGCAATGGCCAATCCAAATCCAGAAATTGAATATCAGTTAGCAATTGATACACGTGATGATATCATTATGGCTACTGGTCGAAGTGATCATCCTAATCAGGTGAACAATGTACTCGGTTTTCCTTTTATTTTTAGAGGCGCTTTAGATGTTCGAGCTACAAAAATAAATGAGGCTATGAAAATGGCTGCAGTAAAAGCATTGGCCGATTTAACTAAAGAACCTGTGCCAGAACAAGTAAATATTGCCTATGGCGAAACGCGATTAACTTTTGGTAAAGACTATATCATTCCGAAACCTTTTGATCCAAGACTTATTGCTACTGTGCCTCCTGCTGTTGCAAAAGCAGCTATGGAAAGTGGTGTGAGTAAAGAGCCTATTGAAGATTGGAACAAATATGAAGAAGAGTTATTACAGCGATTAGGTGCAGATAATAAGATTGTACGTTTACTACATAATCGTGCTAAATTAAACTCTAAGCGTGTTGTTTTTGCTGAAGCAGATCAACTTGACGTTTTAAAAGCTGCTCAAATTGCTTATGATGAAGGCATTGCTATTCCAATTTTATTAGGTCGAAAAGAGACTATTTTAGAACTTATGGAAGAAATTGAGTTTGATGCTGATGTTGAAATTATCGACCCTAAATCTGACGAAGAGTTAGAGCGTAAAAATAAATATGCTGAAGTCTATTGGAAAAACCGAAAACGCAAAGGCGTAACCTTATACTCCTCTGAAAAAATTATGCGTGAGCGTAACTATTTTGCAGCTATGATGGTTAATGAAGGTGATGCCGATGCCCTAGTTACTGGCTTTTCTCGAAGCTATCCTACAGTTGTTAAGCCTATGCTTGAACTTATTGGTTTAGCTCCAGGAGCTACTCGAATTGCAACTACGAATGTGATGATGACCAAACGCGGACCAATGTTTTTAAGTGATACATCTATAAACATTAATCCTTCTGCTAATGATCTAACACGTATTGCTCAAATGACAGCTAAAGTTGTAAGAATGTTTGGCATGACACCTGTTATGGCAATGACATCTTTTTCAAATTTTGGATCTTCAAAAAGTCAAACAGCAACAAAAGTTCGTGAAGCTGTTGAATATTTACACAAACGTCATCCTAGTTTATTGGTAGATGGAGAGTTGCAAACCGATTTTGCATTGAATAGTGAAATGCTTCAAGATATTTTTCCGTTTTCAAAGTTAGCAGGCAAAAAAGTAAATACACTTATTTTTCCTAATCTTGAGTCAGCAAATATTACTTATAAACTTTTAAAAGAGTTGAATAAAGCAGATTCTATTGGTCCAATTATGATGGGAATGCGTAAACCCGTTCACATACTTCAATTAGATGCAAGTGTTGACGAAATTGTTAATATGACAGCAATCGCTGTAATTGATGCTCAGCAAAAGGAAAAAATTGAAAATGAACGCCTAAAACATTAGCAAACATCACCTTTGAAATGTAAATAATTTTATTACATTTGAGTTTTTAACCTAAGCTAATAAATGATTACGCATATTCAGGGGAAATTAGTAGAGAAGAACCCAACAGATGTTGTTATAGATTGCAATGGTGTTGGTTATTTGTTGAACATATCATTACATACGTATTCTCAAATTCCTGATCAAGAAAACCTAAAGTTATTTGCGTATTTGATTGTGCGCGAAGATGCACATACGCTTTACGGATTTTCTTCAGTTTCTGAACGTGAAATTTTTAAACTTTTATTGTCTGTTAGTGGGATTGGAGCTAGCACAGCAAGGACTATGTTGTCTTCACTTACTCCACAACAAGTTAAAGAAGGTATTGCTCATGGCGATGTTGCTTTGATTCAATCTATAAAAGGAATTGGTGCAAAAACAGCGGCAAGAGTAATATTAGATTTAAAAGATAAAGTTTTGAAGGTTTATGATATTGATGAAGTTTCTGTTAATAAAAACAATACTAATAAAGATGAAGCGTTATCTGCTTTAGAAGTTCTTGGATTTGCTAAAAAACAATCCGAACGCGTATTAGACAAATTATTGTCGCAACAACCAGATTCAAATGTAGAAACCCTTATTAAGGACGCATTAAAAAATTTATAAATTTGATTAAAATAACTAACGATACCTTGCTTAAATCTTTACAACGTTTTATCTTGATTCTAATTTTGGTGCTAGTTAGTACTTCTGCTTTTTCACAGCAAATACCAACAGGACAAGATACTACAGCTACAGCTAAAACAGGCTTTTCATTAGGTAGTATGAATATGCCTAATCCTCAAAGTATTGTTTCAAAATATACTTATGATCCTGTTACAGATCGTTACATTTATACAGAATCAGTTGGCAAATTTAATATTAATTATCCAATAATATTAACACCAGCAGAGTTTCAAAAATTAGTTTTACAAGAGCAACAACAATTGTACTATAAACAAAAAATTGATGCGAAAGAGGGTAAAAAAGAAGGTGCTGAAGAAGAGCAAAAAAATCTGTTGCCAGAGTTTTATATCAATTCAGGGTTTTTCGAAACTGTTTTTGGTGGTAATACTATAGAAGTGATTCCTCAAGGTTCTGTTGAAATGGATTTAGGTATTTTGTATACCAAACAAGATAATCCAACATTTTCTCCTAGAAACAGAAGTAATTTTACATTTGATTTTGATCAACGTATCAGTTTAAGTTTACTCGGTAAAGTGGGAACAAGATTACAGGTAACCGCTAATTATGATACAGAATCTACTTTTGATTTTCAAAACTTAATTAAGTTAGAATACACACCAACCGAAGACGATATTGTAAGAAAAATTGAAGTAGGTAACGTTGCCATGCCTCTTAATAGTTCATTAATTACTGGAGCCCAAAGTCTTTTCGGTGTAAAAACTGAATTGCAATTTGGAAAAACAAGAGTGACCGCTATCTTTTCTGAACAACGATCTCAATCACAATCTGTTACTGCTCAAGGTGGAGGAACATTAGAAGAATTTGAGTTTTTCGCAAGGGATTATGATGAAAATAGACACTTCTTTTTGGCACAACACTTTAGAAATAATTATGATGAAGCGATGCTTCGGTATCCATACATTAATAATAATATCCAAATTACACGTGTTGAAGTTTGGGTGACAAATAGAAGTAATCAAACAGATAACGTTAGAAATTTAGCAGCATTCCAAGATTTAGGAGAGTCAGAAGTAATAGGTTTAAATAGTCCACCACCAGGATTTGTTAATGTAGGTGCTAATCAGCCACCAGATAATGGTAATAACGACTTCGATCCAACAAATATAGCAGGACCAGGTTCTTTACTGTCTCCTTTAGTTAGAGATATTACAACTGTCGAACAAGGTATTCAGGTGCCAGCCAATGAAGGATTCGATTTTGGTAAATTAGAAAATGCTAGAAAATTACAAGAAGGTTCCGACTATCAATTACAACAGCAACTAGGTTATATTTCACTTAACCAAAGACTTTTAAATGATGAAATTTTAGCAGTGGCTTTCCAATATACTATTGGTGGAGAAGTGTATCAAGTTGGTGAATTTGCAAATGATGGTGTTAATTCTACGGCAACAAATAATGATGATGATCAAGATGGCATTCCTAATGATGCAGATGTAGATGTAAATGGAGATGGTTCTCCTGACAATGGCACTGATACAGATGGAGATGGAATTAATGATGCAACTGATGCCGATGTAAATGGCGATGGAACTCTTGACAATGGTACAGATTTCGATGGTGATGGAATTAATGACAACTCCATTGTTCTTGAAGGCTCTACTCAAAGTTTAATTGTTAAGATGCTTAAGAGCCCTGTAACAAGTGTCGATCAGCCTATTTGGGACTTGATGATGAAAAATATTTATGACACAGGAGCATTTCAATTAGAAAAAGATGATTTTAAACTTAACATTTTTTATACAGAAGCTTCGCCATTAAATTATATTTCTCCAGTGGTTTTATCCGATGGAACAACAATACCATTCCCAACTTTTGATAATAACTCTCCTTTTGATACCACTGATGATGGTGAGATTGTAGATACACCATTAATTCGATTATTTCATTTAGACCGATTAAATTTCAATAACGATCCACAAGCTGGAGGTGATGGTTTCTTTGATTATGTAGAAGGAATGACGGTATTATCACAAAATGGAAAAATTATATTTACTAAAGTTGAACCTTTTGGACGTTACCTTTTTGATGTACTAGATGATGATGGTAATCCAAATGATAATGCTGCAGATTATGAGGAAGAAACATATACAAACTTAAATCAAGAAAAATATGTTTATGATATCCTGTATAAAGAAACTAAAACAGCAGCTTTAGATGAAGCAGAAAAGAATAAGTTTCAAATTAAAGGACGTTATAAATCTTCTGGTGGTGATGGTATTCCTTTAGGAGCATTTAATGTTCCAAGAGGTTCTGTTGTTGTTACTGCTGGTGGTCGTACTTTAGTTGAAGGTGTAGATTATACTGTAAATTATCAAATTGGACGTGTTCAAATTCTAGATGAGGCTTTAAAAGCTTCTAATATTCCAATAAACGTTTCCGTAGAAAATAATGCAGTTTTTGGTCAACAAACAAAACGATTTACAGGTGTAAATGTTGAACACCAGTTTAATGAGAATTTTGTTTTAGGAGCTACTATTTTAAATCTTAGCGAAAGACCAATCACTCAAAAAGCAAATTATAATACAGAACCAATTAACAACACCATTTTTGGTTTTAATGGTAATTACTCAACTGAGATTCCATTTTTTACACGTTTAGTAAATAAACTTCCAAATGTAGATACAGATGTGCCTTCTAATTTATCTGTTAGAGGTGAATTTGCATATTTAGCTCCAGGTGCTCCAAAAGGGACAGATTTTAATAATGAAGCTACAGCTTATGTTGATGATTTTGAAGGCACTCAAGGTGCTATCGATTTATTATCACCTCAATCTTGGTTTTTGTCTAGTAGACCTAGACTATTAGGTAAAACGTATCCAGGTTTTATTGGTGAAGATGAAAACGGTTTACAAAACGGATTTGATAGAGCCATGCTAAACTGGTATACTATTGATCCAATTTTTTATAGTAGTCAACGTCCTGGTGAAATTACAGATGATGATGTGTCGAATTTATATACGAGACGAATATTCATTGACGAAGTATTCCCTGAAATTAATGTCGCTCAAGGCCAGCAAACGATCATAAATTCTTTAGATTTAGCCTACTATCCAACAGAAAGAGGTCCTTATAATTTTGATCCAGATGCTACAACTGGAGTCATTGATGCCAATGATAGTTGGGCAGGTATTACAAGACAAATTACGTCTACAGATTTTGAGCAAGCTAATGTTGAATATATCGATTTTTGGGTGCAAGATCCTTTCTTAGATGACGCTGTTCCTGCTGCTGCGCATGGAGGAAAACTATTTATAAATCTTGGAAATATCTCTGAAGATGTATTAAAAGATGGTAAAAAGCAATTCGAAAACGGACTTCCCGAAAATGGTAATATTAGCGATTTAATACCAACGAGTTATACTACTGTAGTGCCAAGAAATCAATCTTTGATTTATACATTTTCATCTACAGGAGCAAACCGAGATAATCAAGATGTTGGTTATGATGGTTATGATGACAATGAAGAAGCAACGATCATTCCTAATGGTGCTGCTTTTGGACCAGATCCAGCAAATGATAACTACAGATATTATCTAAATACTAGTGGAGATATTTTTGAACGTTACAAAAAATATAACGGTTTAGAAGGAAATTCTCCGGACGAATTTTCTGATACTAATAGAGGTTCAACGGCTCAGCCAGATGTTGAAGATATTAATAGAGATAATACAATGAATACGATTGATAGCTATTTTCAATATGAAATAGATATTACACCATCGTCATTGAATATTTCGAATCCTCAAATTAATGATATTAAAAATAGAAATGTCACACTTCCAAATGGTGATGAACGCAATGTGACTTGGTACCAATTTAGAGTTCCAATCTCTGACCCAACTGATGCTATTGGTGGAATAACTGATATTAGATCTATACGTTTTGCTAGACTATTTGTAAACGGGTTTCAACAACCAAGAGTATTACGTTTTGCAACATTAGATTTAGTTAGAAGTGATTGGAGACGTTATACACTTACTCTAGATGAAGAGCCAAATAATGACAGTGATAACACAGACCTTAATGTAGGCGTTGTTGGCTTACAGGAAAATGATGGGAATTATGTGTTGCCTCCAGGAGTTGAGCTTGAACAACTTAATAATAACAACAATATTATCAGACAGAATGAACAATCCTTACAAGTTGAGGTTTGCGAATTAGAACCTAGAGATTCTAGAGGTGTATTTAAAAATATTAATATAGATATGCGTCAGTATAATAAACTGCGAATGTTTATACATGCTCAAGAAGGTGAAACAGGCAATTTAGTTGATGGTGATATGGTTGGTTTTATTCGTATGGGTAATGATTTTACTCAAAACTATTATCAAATCGAAGTGCCTTTGCAAGTGTCTTCTGGGTCATCTACAGCTGAAAATATCTGGCCTGAAGTTAATGAAATCAATATTGAACTTAGTGTTCTTGAACAGATAAAATCCTTAGGGATTACTAATGGAACTTTAGCAAATGAAGATCCTACATTTTATGATGTTCAAGATGGTCAACTCACCGAAGTTGATGAATTTGACACGCATACTATAGGACAACAAAGAGTTGCTATTAAAGGTAATCCAAACTTTGGAGATGTTAGAGTGTTAATGGTTGGACTTAAAAATCCTGACAATAATGGTATGAATGCTTGCGCTGAAGCATGGTTTAATGAACTTCGTTTATCAGATTTAGACAACGAAGGTGGTTGGGCTGCTGTGGCAGCTGTGGATGCAAATTTTGCTGATTTCGCAGATATTAGTGCTACAGGAAGAAAAAGTACCATTGGATTTGGTTCTGTTGAACAACGACCAAATGAGCGTAGTAGAGAAGATGTTCAACAATTTGATATCGTAACCAATATGAATTTAGGACAGCTTTTGCCTAAAAAATGGGGAATGCAAATTCCATTCAATTATGGTATTGGTGAAGAAATAATTACACCAGAATATGATGAGTTTTATCGTGACATTAAACTAGAAACTCAATTAGCAAATACAAACAATAAGGATTCAATCTTAAATGTTAATGAGCAATATACAAAGCGACAGAGTATTAATTTTATTGGTGTAAGAAAAAATAGAACTACTGATAAAAAGCCTCGTTTTTATGATGTTGAAAATTTAACTTTAAACTATTCATATAATAAAACTGAACATAGAGATTTTGAAATTGAAAACTCTTTAGACCAAAATGTGAGAGCTGGAGTTAATTATAACTATAGTTTTGAACCAAAGAGTATAGAACCTTTCAAAAAGAACGATTCTTTATTTAAAGGGAAATATTGGAAAATTCTTAAAGATTTTAATTTCAATCCAATTCCAACTAGTTTCTCAATAAATACAGATATAATTAGACAGTTTAATAAACAGAAATTTAGAGAAGTCGATTTAACAGGTGATAATATTGGTTTAGAAGAACTGTATAGAAGAAATTATAATTTCAACCTTCAGTATGTTATTAATTATAACCTTACGAAGGCATTAAGCCTTAATTTCACAGCCTCAAACTCTAATATTGTTCGTAATTATTTTGTTGATGATGTTTTAAATGGAAGACAGGATTCTGACTTAGATGTTTGGGATGGCTTCTTCGATTTTGGAGACCCAAATATCCAAAATCAACAACTTCAAATTAATTATGAAATTCCATTGTATAAAATTCCAACATTAAGCTTTTTAAGAGCTACATATTCTTATACTGGAGATTTTCAATGGCAAAAAGGTTCAGATTTAAATCAGAATTTACAGATCAGAGATCAAGATGATCCAAATATTATTAATACCTATAACTTAGGTAATTCCATTCAAAATGCGAATACTCATAATATCAATTCTACCTTAGATATGGCTAAACTTTACAAGTATGTAGGACTTGTAAAAAAACCAGTTAGAGCAGCTAGAGGTGGTCGTGCGTCAAATAACGCAGTTCCAAAAGGGCTTGAAGCAAAAGATATTAAAAAAGATAGTAAATCAGATGCTAATAATCTTGATGCAAATGGTAATCCAATTAAGAGTAAGGTTGGTGCAGGAACAAAAATTTTAAATGGTGCTATCGATTTATTAACTAGCGTAAAACGAATTCAAATTAACTACTCTGAAAATAATGGTACATTTTTACCAGGTTATTTGCCAACTCCAGGCTTTCTAGGAACATTAAAACCGTCTTTAGGATTTACTTTTGGTAGCCAAGCAGATATTAGAGATCGAGCAGCACGAAATGGATGGCTAACTGTGTTTCCAGATTTTAATCAGCAATATACTGAGGTTACAACTAAAATTCTTGATGTATCTGCAAATGTCGAGTTGATAAAAGATTTAAAAATTGATATCACTGGAAACAGGACTTACTCAGAAAATTTAACTCAAAACTTTAATACCACAGATCTTAATGATGATGGTTTTAGTGATACTTACAATGGATTACTAACCAATTCATTTGGAAACTTTAGTATTTCAACAGCTCTTATTAAAACAGCATTTAGTGCTAGCGACGAAACTCAATCTGCTCCTTTTGATGATTTTAGATCTAATAGAATAGTAATTGCAAATCGTTTGGCTAAAGAGTTTTATGGAACAGATAACTTTGCTAGAGATGGCGAAGGTTTTCCATTAGGTTTTGGTAAAAATAACCAAGCCGTATTATTGCCAGCGTTTTTAGCGGCTTATAAAGGTCAGAGTGCTGATAAAATAGGTTTATCAGCGTTTAGAGATATTCCAATTCCTAATTGGCAATTGAAATATACAGGTTTCATGAAAATGAAATGGTTTAAAAAGAATTTTAAGCGTTTCTCAATCACGCATGGTTATAGATCTAGTTATACTATTAATCAATTCAGATCAAACCTAGATTTAGAGCCTGGAAGTTTAAAACCAGGAGTTACTTATGAAAATCAAGATCAAGACAAAGTTCTAGATCAAGCTGGTAATTTTAAAAATGCAACCATATTTAGTAATATCAATTTAGAAGAACAATTTAGTCCGCTATTTAGGTTGGATTTTGAAATGAAAAATTCAATAAAGATATTGGCTGAAATGAAAAAGGATAGAATTTTGTCTTTAAGTTTTGATAATAATCTCCTTACAGAAATTCAAGGAAATGAATATATCTTAGGGCTTGGTTATCGTATTAAAGATTTAAGAATACGTTCTAAATTAGCAGGTCCTAAACAAATCATTAAGAGTGATTTAAATTTGAAAGCTGATATTTCAGTAAGAAATAATAAAACGATCATTAGATATTTAGATATTGAAAACAATCAAATTACTCAAGGTCAAACAATTTGGGGATTAAAGTTTGCTGCTGATTATGCATTTACTAACAACCTAACTGCTATTTTCTATTTTGATTATACATTCTCTGAGTATGAGATTTCAACAGCTTTTCCTCAAACAACAATACGTTCAGGATTTACTCTGCGATATAATTTTGGTAATTAATTATAGAAATTAATCCAAAAAAATTATTTTTGTAAGCATAATAATTATAACTAATAAGATGAATATACCATCAGATTTAAAATACACAAAAGACCACGAATGGATTAAGATTGAAGGTGACACTGCAACGATAGGAATTACTGATTTCGCTCAAAGTGAATTAGGTGATATCGTTTATGTTGAGGTTGAAACTGTTGATGAAACACTTGATGCTGAAGAGATTTTTGGTACTGTTGAAGCTGTAAAAACCGTTTCAGATTTATTCTTACCACTTTCTGGCGAAATTGTTGAATTTAATGAATCTCTGGAAGATGAACCAGAAAAGGTCAATTCCGACCCATATGGAGAAGGATGGATGATAAAAATGAAATTCTCTGATGCTTCACAAGTTGAAGGTTTGCTTTCTTCAGACGATTATAAAGCTATTGTAGGTGCTTAAACGTTTGTCGTTGCCAATAGTGCTCGTTTATATAATAGCACTCACTTATGGTAGTTTAGGTAATATTAGCGGAGTTCCAAAATTGGGATTTACATTTGATGATAAAATTTATCATTTATTGGCCTATGCAATTCTTACTTTTTTGCTCTTTAATTACATTAGAACAACCCAAGTAAAAAAGGCTATTTTACTTTCGGCAAGTATTGCATTTGTTTATGGCATTATTATTGAGGTTTTACAATCAACATTAACAGATTTTAGAACACCAGATTATTATGATGTTCTTGCAAATACAATAGGAGTGGTATTTATAATGTTGTTGTTGAGATTTAAAACGAAACTAAAGTTAAAATAAATAATAGCTTGCTTTTTTAACATATTTTTGGTTAATTTAGCATTCTTAATACCTTAAGTGATATGGAACCTAAAAAAAATACAAAATCTGATGTGAGCAGAAATGCATCTCTCTATTTTGCAGTCGGTTTAACGTTAATGATGGCATTGACCTATTTAACAATAAACTATAAGTCATATGATAAATCTGATATAGACTATGGAATGGTAGATGTTGATGATGAATTAGAAGAAGAAATTCCAATCACTCAACAGGAAATAATTCCACCACCACCACCACCTCCACCACCAGTTGTTCCAGAAGAAATTGAAATTGTAGAGGATGAAAAAGAGGTAGAAGAAACAGTAATTGAATCTACAGAAACTGATCAAGAAGAAGAAATTGTTGAGGTGGAAGAAGTAGAAGTAGAAGAAGTCGAAGAAGATATTGAAGTGCCATTTGCAGTCATTGAGAATGTTCCAATTTTTCCAGGATGTGAAAAGGAAAAAGGAAACAATGCTAAAAAGCAATGTATGTCTGATAAGATTGCAAAATTTGTAAACAGAAAATTTAATACTGAATTAGCTGGAGACTTAGGGCTTTCAGGAAAGCAACGTATCAGCGTTATTTTTAAAATTGATAAAAACGGTAATATTACTAATATTAGAGCTAGAGCTCCGCATCCAGGTTTAGAAAAAGAAGCAAAACGAGTAATAGGTTTGCTTCCAAAAATGAAACCAGGAAAACAACGTGGAAAAGCCGTAACAGTACCTTACTCACTTCCAATTTTATTCCAAGTACAAGACTAGACAGTAAGTGTAAACATATTAATATTCAAAATCCCATCTAATTAATTAGATGGGATTTTTACTTTGGTATACTTATTGCGATTTTATCATAACATTAACATTAACATTTTAATATTATGAAAAATTTTAAAAAATCGCACAGTATTGCTGGTCAGAGCAATGCTAAGATGCAAAAATCGCAAAAGCATGATGCAAATTTACAAAAAAACTCAATGCTCTATTTTCAAATAGGGCTTATTTTATGTTTGTTGGGCACTTATGGTTTGTTTGAAATGAAATTTGAAAAGAAAGAGTTTACCATTCAAGAAATCGCCCAAATTGAAGATACTGGAGAAGTGCTGGTCAAACCTTACACGATTGAGACAGATGTTAAAATTGAAAAACAAGTAGAGCAGAAATCATTATCTCTTGTTGACAAGCCACCAGTAATTGTTGAAGATAATGTTGTAATTATTGAAAACCCAATTGTTATATCAAAAAATGAAATTTTAAATAAACCAATAGATGTTGGTAGTCTTGGTAATATTGAAAAACCAGATGAAATTATCGAGCCTCCATTCAGTATGAAAGATGTTGAGGTAGTGCCAATTTATCCAGGATGTGAAAAAGCAACGACCAATAGAGAGCGTGTTAAATGCATGTCAAATAAGTTAGGGAAATTAATTCAGAGAAAGTTTAATACTAGCTTAGCTGCCGATTTAGGTTTATTTGGGATGCAAAAAATTGATGTGCAATTTAAGATTGATAAGAATGGTCTAATCACCGAAATTAAAACGAGAGCTCCTCTTCAGCAATTAGAAGATGAAGCTAATCGTGTCGTAAATAAGATTCCTCAAATGACTCCTGGGAAGCAACGTCATAAACCTGTAGCAGTATTGTATAACTTACCAATAAAATTTCAGGTAAGATAAATCATTAGCATCTTTGCTGTGAAAAGCCGTTATCATTTTGATGACGGCTTTTTTTTATTATGAATACGAATTGGCTATAGGTTTTGTTATCTCTTTTGAAAAAAATAGTATCTTTCGAGCTAGAAAAACGCATCCCTTGTTTATGAAAAATTGCTGCATTATTATTTTTACTTTTTTTATTGGTTTTTTAAATGCACAAACAATTGATAGTTATGAAAAACCACCAATTTTTCCTGGATGTGAAGGCCAACCAATTGATGCTCTTAAAGTTTGTTTTAATAACAGAATAAATCAGCATATTTACAGCACATTTAAAGTGCCACAAATTGTTAATGATGAGTCCTATAAAGGAGATATAAAAATTTTATTTGAAGTTGATAAGGAAGGTCAAGTAAATCTCCTTCATATTGATGCGGTTTATGTCGAACTTAAAGATGAAATCAAACGTGTTTTTGAATCACTTTCTAAGGTCTCTCCAGGAACATATAATGGTAGACCAACGTATTATCAATATTCTATAAGTGTAAAGATTCCTTTGGTTGATCCCGAAATTTTAACTAGTGAAATAAAACCTTTGCCAAGCGTTAAGGAGATAGTAGATTTAAATGATTTAGTAAGTAATGAGTTTGATAGTGTTAATATCAATACTACGAAATATGAAAAGCTAGAGTATAAAAGTCAGCTTAATATTCCGTTCACTCATAATTATTATAGTAAGTTCGATCAGCAAATGAATGGCTTGGGAACAAACAGTCATACGGCTGCTAAACCCTTTGTTTATAGTGATGTTTCAAAATATTACGATTTTGAAGCAGAAAAGGAATCTTTAATAAAAGGCACTGATGGATGGTGGAGTAGAAAACTTTGGGATGAGCATTTGGTTGCTGTCCAAAGTAAAGAGTATTGGTTTACTTTAAATCCAATATTTGATTTGCAACTTGGTAAAGATACTGAAGCAGATTTTAATACGACGTTTAATAATACAAGAGGCCTTTTAATACAAGGAGGTTTAGGTAAGAAGTTTAATTTTACAGTTTCTGTATTTGAAAGCCAAGGTCGATTTGCTCAATATTTTAATCAATATGCTGAAAGTTTAAAAGCTTCTGGTTCAGATCCTGCAATAATACCTGGTAGAGGTATTGCCAAAAGATTTAAAGATGATGCTTACGACTATCCAGTAGCAGAAGCTTATGTGTCTTATACGCCTTCAGATTTCATAAATATTCAATTTGGTCATGGCAAGAACTTTATTGGTGACGGTTACAGATCGTTGTTACAAAGTGACGTTGCAAGCCCTTACCCATTTTTAAAACTAAACACTAAATTTTGGAAAATTAAATATACCAATACTTGGATGTGGCTAAGAGATGTAAGACCTGAGGTTACAGAAGAAGATGCCTTTCTAACCAAATATATGGCAACTCATTATTTAAGCTGGAATGTTTCTAAACGATTAAATGTTGGATTATTTGAATCTGTAATATGGACAGATTCTAATGATAGAGGATTTGATGCGAATTATCTAAATCCTGTCATTTTTTATAGAGCTATCGAATTTGCAACAGGTCCTGAAGCTGGTAATGCAATTTTAGGTGCATCAGCGAAATATAAGTGGAATAACAAAGTCAATCTTTATGGACAATTTATTGTTGATGAGTTTTCACTAGATGATATTACTGGAGGAAATAAAAGTTGGAAAAACAAGCTTGGATACCAGTTAGGAATTAAATATTTTGATGCTTTTAAAGTGAAAAATTTAATGCTACAATTTGAATATAATAAAGTGAGGCCGTATACGTATTCTCATAATTCGATTGTTTTAAATTATGCTCATAATAATCAACCAATGGCGCATCTTTGGGGAGCAAATTTTAGTGAGGCAATAATAATTGGGAGATATAATTATAAAAGGTGGTTTGCTGATGCGAAACTGATTTTTGGTAAGCGAGGTTTCGATTTTAATGATGGTACTAATTTCGCTAATTATGGTTCTAATATTTATAGAACTGAAGACGATCGTATTGCTGATACAGGAATCACGGTTGGTCAAGGAAATTCTACTAAAGTATTTCAAGCTGATTTGATGGCTGGATATATAATTAATCCTGTTAGTAATTTAAGAGTCTTTGCTAATGTGACTTTTAGGGATTATAATCCTGAAGCTGATACAGCAGCAGCATTAAACACAAATACGTCTTGGTTTAATATTGGAGTTAGAACCGATTTATTTAATTGGTATAATGATTTCTAAAAAATGTTATCTTTTTTAAACTAACATAAAAAATCTTTTGTTTTTCTCTGAAATTATAAAACCTCATTAAAAATCGAATTACTTTTAATTAGCATTGCTCAAAACCTTTTTTCCGAGTATCTTTGCAAACGCAATAAAATCACTTGTATTGAGTACAGTAAAAACTTCAGCTCCAAAAGCATCAATGATTTCTGATTTCAAAGAAATCACTAAGATAAGGCTGTCTGTCAGTGTCGTTTTTTCAGCACTTGCAGGATATTTACTTGGCGCAGTAGAAGTAGATGTATACACTTTGATTTTATTGGCTTTTGGTGGTTATTTTATGGTTGGTGCTTCTAACGCATATAATCAAATCATTGAAAGAGATTTAGATGCTTTAATGGATCGCACTAAAAACCGACCAGTTCCAGCTGGACGAATGTCTGTAAAAACAGCATTTATTATTGCTACTGTTTTTACAATTGCAGGAATTACAACATTATATGTGATTAATCCTAGTACAGCTATGTATGGAGCCATATCTATCTTTTTATATACTTGCGTTTATACTCCATTAAAAACAAAAACACCTTTAGCTGTATTTGTTGGTGCAATTCCTGGCGCTATTCCTTTTATGTTGGGATGGGTTGCTGCACGCAATGATTTTGGTATTGAACCAGGTACGTTATTCGCTTTACAGTTTTTTTGGCAGTTTCCTCACTTTTGGGCTATTGGTTGGTTCCTTTTTGATGATTATAAAAAAGGAGGCTTTTTTATGTTGCCAACTGGGAAACGTGATAAAGGAACTGCAGTGCAAACCATCATGTATACCATTTGGACTATTTTGATATCTATTGTTCCAGTGTTTGGAGTTACGGGAGATTTGAAATTGTCTATTGTAGCTGCGGCTATCGTTTTTATACTAGGTTTGGTTATGTTGTATTATGCATTTGAATTATTTAAAAAACGAACAGCTAAAGCGGCAAAACAGTTAATGTTGTCGAGTGTTTTATACATCACATTGTTACAAATAGTTTATGTAGTTGATAAGTTTATAAGATAAATATGGATTTAACAGAAGGTACAATACAGGAGAAAAACGATAGAGCAAAACGAATGATGCTTTGGTTTGGAATTATATCACTTATCATGTCTTTTGCAGGATTAACCAGTGCCGTTTTGGTAAGTAGAAAACGTGAAGACTGGATGCATGATTTTGAAATGCCTAATGCTTTCTTGGTAAGTTGTGTGCTAATTGTCATAAGTAGTTTGACTTTTATATTAGCAAAAAGAGCAATTAAGAATAACAACAGAAACAATGCTACTTTGATGCTATTGCTGACTTTTGCATTGGGAATTGCATTTATTTACTGCCAGTTTTATGGCTTTGGTCAAATTGTAGCTTCTGGTTATAATTTTACAGGACCAACTAGTAATGTCACAATGAGTTTCATTTATGTCATTGCATTTGTACATATTTTGCATGTTGCAGCAGGTCTTATTTCTTTGTTGGTCGTAATTTATAATCATTTTAAACAAAAATATAACGCAACAGAAATGCTAGGCATGAACCTTTCTGCTACCTTTTGGCATTTTATAGATATACTGTGGCTATTCTTGTTTTTGTTTTTATCATATTTAGTATAATTTTTCAGTCAATTTGATAGGCTAAAAGCCTATATCTAGTCTAGTATTGGTCTATGTTTTCATTTTTTAGAAGATGATGTTTTTTTACATAGATAAAATGATTATTTTTGTGCAACTTTTAATAACTAAACGCTTTATATGGATACTACAGTAGCAAATACTGGAACAGAAGGCAAAACTTGGGGTGGAGGTAATCAACCTCTAAAATCTAGTTATGGTAAAATGATGATGTGGTTCTTTATCGTATCTGATGCCTTAACTTTTTCAGGGTTTTTAGCAGCTTACGGATTTTCAAGATTTAAGTTTATTGGCTCTTGGCCAATCGCAGACGAAGTGTTTACACACATTCCATTTTTCCACGGAAACTATCCAATGATTTATGTTGCTTTCATGACATTCGTATTGATTATGTCATCAGTAACTATGGTACTTGCAGTAGATGCTGGACATCACATGAAAAAGAACAAGGTTATATGGTATATGTTCTTAACTATTATTGGAGGTTTAATATTCGTTGGGTCTCAAGCTTGGGAATGGGGAACATTCATTAAAGGTGATTATGGTGCTGTACAAACTAAAGGTGGAAATATTCTTCAGTTTGTTGATGTAAATGGAGATAGAGTTGCCGTAAGAGATATTGCAATAGATGCCCATGGAGAAAGAGTTCAACATGATCGTAAAAGTGGTTTGTGGTTTGTTAGTGAAGGTGCTTTGCCAGCTTACACTGTTAACGAAGTGTATAATGGTCTAGAGGCGAATTCTAATGTTTTAGTTAGAACACAGACTATAAATGCTGAAGGTGAGAAAACAGTATTGTCTAGAGAAGAGTCATTAAGTCAAATTAAAAATAATGGAAAACTAGTTGTTGAAGGTGCTAATTTGCATGTCAATGAATATGGAACATCATTATTTGCTGATTTCTTTTTCTTTATAACAGGATTTCACGGATTTCACGTATTCTCGGGTGTAGTAATTAACATCATTGTCTTTTTCAATGTGATTTTAGGAACTTATGAAAGAAGAGGAAGCTATGAAATGGTTGAAAAAGTTGGATTATATTGGCACTTTGTAGATTTAGTTTGGGTATTCGTATTCACATTCTTCTATCTTGTTTAATTTCGAATAATAGTATTTAAAATGGCAGACGCACATAAATTAGAAATATTAAGAGGTTTGATAAAGTTTAAATCAAACACTCAAAAAATTTGGGGAGTTTTAATCTTACTTTCTATCATTACAGCAGTAGAAGTAGTGTTAGGTATTTATAAACCAGAATCTTTAATGTCTAAGGTTGTTGGAATGAAAATTCTTAATTGGATTTTTATCATATTAACAATCGTTAAAGCATATTACATCACTTGGGATTTCATGCACATGAGAGATGAAGTTAAAGCCCTTAGACGAATGGTGGTTTGGACAGCTATATTCTTAATATGTTATCTTATTTTTATCCTTTTACAAGAAGGAGGTTACATTGAAACTGTATATTCAAGCGGATTTGTAAAAAGAGACTTTTAACATATTGTAATCACATAAAGTATATAAAAAGACGGTTTATTTAAACCGTCTTTTTTATTTTTGTAAAACAAATTAAATACTATAAATCATGAAGAAAATGTCATTAAAAACGATCCTAGTTTTATGTGTTTTGTTTTTTTTACCTGTCATGTTTTTGTTGTTTTTATATCCATCGACACACAATTATAATCCGTTAGATATTATTGATAATAATGTAACTGAATTGCAGTTTTTTTCTTCAAAGTCTGAAGAAAAAATACAATTAGAAAACCACATTACAATTATTGGGTTTTTAGGTAATGAGCCAATTAATCATGTTATTGCGGCTTCAAACTTAAAAGAATTAGTTTATGATAAATTTAAAGGGTTTAAAAAGTTTCAAATCGTTATTGTGCTTCCTAAAGGCACAGAAACTAAAGCTGAACAACTTCAAAAAGAGATAAATAATTATGATGACATGCGCTTTTGGCATTATGTTTTTGGTGAACCCAATGATATAAATAATCTCTTCAATAGCTTGAAAACTGAAGAAAAGCTTGATGAAAATTTATTTACTGATCATATTTTTATAGTAGACAAAGATAATGCTCAACGAGGTAGACTTGATGATAGAGAAGATAAAGAGAAAGAAAGAAACGAACCCATCTATCCTTTGTATTCATACGATTGTATAGAAGTAGCTGAAGTGAAAAACAAAATGAGTGACGATCTTAGAATTTTATTTACTGAGTATCGTCAAAAACGTAAAGGAGAATTTGATTCATCCTCAAGACGTGCAGAAGATTTAAAGGCTAACGATAAATAAATTATTATGAGCACAAAAAAAACAAACTACTCTTTTATTGGTATCGCTTTTATAATTCTAGTTTTCGGAATTATTTTTATTCCTAAAATTGTAGATAGAATTACAGAAGATGATGTTACAAGAACAGAAAGTAGAAGTAGTAATGTGTCTACAGATATTGAAGGTTTTGTTTCAGATTTAATGTTTATAGAAATTAATGGTCAACCCAAAAAAGTGCCTGCTTTTTCATTTGTTAATCAAAATGGTAAAACCATAACCAATAGCACTTTTGAAGGTCAGGTTTACGTTGTTGAGTTTTTCTTTACAACATGTCCAACAATTTGTCCAAGAATGAATAGGAATTTGGTCCAAATTCAAAACACATTTTCAGATTTTGAAGATTTTGGAGTAGCTTCATTTACAATAAATCCTGATTTTGATACGCAAGAGGTTTTAAAAGTATATGCTGAAAACTACGGAATTATAAATCCAAATTGGCATTTAATGACTGGTGACAAAGATGAGATTTTCGAATTAGCGAATGTTGGATTTAATATATATGCTGGCGAAAACCCTAACGTTGAAGGTGGTTTTGAGCATTCAGGAAATTTTGCTTTAATTGATAAAAATGGATTTATTCGATCTAGAAAAGATGATTTTGGTAACCCTAAAATATTCTATAAAGGAATCATTAGCGAAACGGAAAAAGAGGATGAAGATGGCGAAACAGAAGAGATAAGTATGTTAAAAGAAGATATTGCAAAACTTTTAAAAGAAGATTAAAGCATCATGAATAACGAAAATCTTATTGAAGAAAAAAAATATAATAAGTGGATTGTAGTTTTAGCGATAGTAATTCCTATAGTAGTAGCTGTGCTTTCAAGAGTGAAATTGCAAGATTTTGGAATTGAAGTTGAACCTTTAACTTTTTTACCGCCTATTTATGCTGCTATAAATGGATTAACAGCGATTGTTCTTATTGTTGCTTTTATTGCAATAAAAAATAAAAACATAGTGCTTCATGAAAATCTAATGACAACAGCTATTTGGTGTTCTGTAGTGTTTTTGATTATGTATGTAGCCTATCACATGACAAGTGATTCAACAAAGTTTGGAGGAGAAGGCACTATTAAATATGTTTATTATTTCATTTTATTGACACATATTTTATTATCTATTGTAATCATTCCTTTTGTTTTAATAACTTATGTTAGAGCCATAACGAATAATATTGAACGTCATAAAAAAATCGCCAAAATCACGTTTCCTCTATGGCTGTATGTTGCTGTTACAGGAGTAATTGTATACATGATGATATCACCTTATTATGTTTAAGATATGAAGCAAAAGTTAATCTGTTTGGTGTTTTTTATGTTCTTTTTTCTAAGTAGCAATGCGCAATGTGCTATGTGTAGAGCAGTCTTAGAAAGTGAAGAAGGACAATCTACGGCCGAAGGTGTAAATGATGGTATAATGTACCTCATGGCTGTTCCATATATTCTTGTGGGAAGTATAGGTTTTATAATTTATTGGAAGTTCTTCAGAAACAAGAATGAAATAAAATAAAATTATCTGCGTTTTACTGTAACATTTTGTGTATTTAGAAGTCTTATAAATATCAATCAAAATCAATTCTTAACAAATAGTTAGGATAATCCGTTTATGGATTGTCGTAATTTTGTTAAGAATCAACCATCTCCATTATGATACAAATCAAGGATTTACACAAATCTTATCACATGGGAAGCAATTCGCTTCACGTTTTAAAAGGAATAAATTTTGATGTAAAGGAGGGCGAACTTGTATCTATAATGGGGTCTTCAGGATCTGGAAAATCTACACTTCTAAATATTTTAGGGATGTTAGATGAAGCTGATACTGGAAGCTATGTGCTTGACAACGTATCCATTAAAGGTCTAAATGAAAAAATCGCCGCTAAATATAGAAACGAATTTCTAGGCTTCATTTTTCAATCATTCAATCTTATTAATTATAAAAGCGCATTAGATAATGTTTCAATGCCATTATATTATAAAGGGATTAAAAGAAAAGAACGTACAGAAAGAGCAATGCATTACCTTGAAAAAGTTGGTCTTGCAGAATGGTCTCATCATTTGCCTAGTGAATTGTCTGGTGGACAAAAACAACGTGTTGCAATAGCTAGAGCATTAGCAAGTGATCCTAAAGTGTTATTGGCAGATGAACCAACAGGAGCTTTAGATACCAAAACGTCTTATGAAGTGATGGAACTTATTCAAGGAATTAATGACGAAGGTAAAACAATACTAGTTGTAACACATGAGCACGATATTGCTCAAATGACTAAACGTATTGTTAATCTTAAAGATGGAATTATCATAGATGACAATACGGTAAAACAAGTAAGAGCATCTCAATATGTTTGATATAGAACGTTGGCAAGAAATATTTGAAACACTAAGCAAAAATAAATTGCGTACGTTTTTAACAGGCCTTTCTGTAGCTTCTGGAATATTTATTTTAGTAATACTTCTTGGTTTTAGTAAAGGTATTGAAAATGGAGTTAAGTCAGAATTTGAAAGAGATGCAACTAATTTAATTACTGTTTGGACAGGTGTAACTACAAAAGGCTATAAAGGCTTAAATCCTGGTCGTTACATTCAGATGAAAAACGACAATTTCGATAAGATTTCTCAGAAATATGAAGATAATATTGAGTATGAAACTTCATTATATTCAATTTGGGGAGCCGAAATTTCTTATAAAAATGAATCGGTAAATTATCAAGTAAGAGGTGCAATGCCTGGTCATCAATTTATTGAAAATGCAGATATGGAATCTGGTAGATTTGTAAATCAAGCAGATTTAGATGACACTAGAAAAGTAGCGGTTATTGGACGTAAACTGAGACAAGATTTATTTAAAGATGAAGATCCAATCAATAAAAGTATCACCATTTATGGAATGAATTTTAAAGTTATAGGTGTTTTTATTGATCCAGGCGGAGAACGCGAAGAACAACAAGCTTACATTCCAATAACGACAGCGCAGAAAGTATTTGGAGCTGGAGATAATATCAGAAACATGCTATTTACAGTTAAAATGTCTGATAATTTTGATGAAGCTGTAGCCTTATCTCAAAATATGGCTAACGCTGTTGAAAATGAGTTGAAACTGATGCATACTGTTTCACCAGATGATACAAGTGCTGTTAGAGTCTTTAATACACTAGACAAAGCAAAGCAAATTTATTCGCTAGTTGCAACAATTCAAGCTGTGTTTTGGTTTGTTGGTATTGGAACCATAATTGCTGGAATTGTAGGTGTCGGAAATATTATGCTCATCATTGTTAAAGAACGAACAAAAGAAATAGGTATTCGAAAAGCTTTAGGTGCCTTGCCAATTTCTATTATTAGCATGATTCTTCAAGAGGCCATTTTTGTGACTATGTTCGCGGGTTTATTTGGTTTAATCTTCGGATTAGGATTGTTAGAATTAGTAGGTCCTCAAATTGAAAGCGATTTTATAAAATATCCACAAGTAAATTTTAATATTGCACTTACTACTGTGTTTTTGTTAGTGTTTGCTGGTGCTTTCGCTGGATTTATACCAGCATATCGTGCTGCTAAAATTAAACCGATTGTAGCATTAAGAGACGAATAGTATGTTTAAAAGAGATCGTTGGGATGAAATATTAGAAGCTTTAAATGCAAACAAGCTTAGAACTGCTATGACAGCATTTGGTGTCGCTTGGGGTATTTTTATTCTTGTGGTTCTTTTGGCACTTACTAACGGATTAAGAAATGGTGTCCTAAAAGATTTTGGGGATTTTGCTACCAATTCTATGTTCATGTGGACTCAAGGAACTTCAAAACCATATAAAGGTTTGCCTAAAGGACGTTATTTTAATTATAAAATTGATGATGTAGCTGCTATTAAATCTCAAATTCCTAGCCTGAAATATGTATCTCCAAGAAATCAATTGGGAGGATTTAGAGGAAATAATAATGTAGTTAGAGGAACAAAAACTGGAGCATTTGAAATATATGGAGATTATCCAGAGTACATCAAACAACAACCTATGGATGTTATTCAGGGCCGTTTTATTAGTTATTCAGATATTGATGCAAAACGAAAAATTTGCGTGATTGGTGCTGGAGTCGTAAAAGGATTGTATGATAAAGGTGAAAAAACGCTTGGAACTTATATCAAGATAAATGGTGTTAACTTTTTAGTAGTTGGTACATTTAAAATGAGCAATAGCCAAGGGAATAGTGAGGAAGAGGCAAGTACAATTTATATCCCGTTTACCACATTTGGGCAAGCATTTAATAGAGGAGATCGAGTTGGATGGATGGCAATCACTGCCGAAGATAATGTGCCTATTACAACGGTAAAACAACAAGTTTTTGACCTCATGAAGTCAAGACATAAGGTGCATCCAGATGATGATCGTGCCATTGGACATTTTGATTTAGCTGAAGAGTTTGGACGAATAAACGGGTTGTTTACCATACTTGCTTTCGTAGGTTATTTTGTTGGCATATTAGTATTGGCATCAGGAATTATTGGGATAAATAATATTATGCTAATTGTTGTAAAAGAACGTACAAAAGAAATTGGTATCCGAAGGGCCTTAGGTGCAACACCTTGGATGGTGAAAGGACAAATTTTACAAGAAAGCTTAATATTAACTATTTTGTCTGGTATGGTAGGTGTTTCATTTGCAGCAATAATAATTTGGGGAATGAATGCTGTTCTGGATAGTGTTGGTGAGGTTGAAAATTTTGCGAACCCGAGTGTTGATATATCTGTTATATTAACAGCATTATTAATTTTAGTAGTATCTGGATTATTAGCAGGCTTAATCCCAGCAAATGGTGCAACCAAAATGAAACCTGTAGACGCATTGAGAGTAGAATAAAAAACATATAGTCATCAATTAAGGTTCTTAGAACCAATTAATCATAACAATCAACTCATGAAAAGAACAAGAACAATTATCATTTTACTTATTATAGTATTCGGTTTTTTAGGAGCCTTATATTTCTTTTGGCTTAAAGGTCAAGAAGATCCAGTAAAATATACTTCTGAAGAGCCTTCAGAGCAAACTATAGTAGTTAAAACAGTGGCTACAGGAAGTATTGTTCCTAAAGAAGAAATACTAATAAAGCCTAATATTTCTGGTGTTATTGAAGAAATATTTATTGAAGCTGGCGAATATGTAAAGCAAGGTGATTTGATTGCACAAATTAGAGTCATTCCTAATGTGTCAAACCTTACAAGTGCAAAAAATAATATCTCATCGAATAGTAATGCATTGCAAACTGCTGAGATTAATTTTAAAACGCAGCAAGCGATCTATGATCGTCAAAAGGCTTTATTTGACAAGGGTGTTATTTCTGCTAATCAATTTGATGAAATTAATAATACGTATTTACAGGCGAAACAACGCGTTGGACAAGCAAGAATTGATGTGACTCAATCACGTCAGAATTACGATATTATAAAAACAGGAACAACATCAGGTTTAGGAAGTGTGGCTCAAACTCAAGTAAGAGCAACCGTTTCTGGAATGGTGTTAGACGTGCCTGTAAAAGCAGGAAACCAAGTCATTGAAGCTAATAACTTTAATGAAGGAACTTCAATAGCATCTCTGGCAGACGTGAAGCAAATGATTTTTGAAGGAAAAGTTGATGAAAGTGAAGTAGGGAAAATTAAAGAAGGCTTACCTCTAGAAATTACGGTTGGAGCCATTGAAGACCAGAAATTTGATGCAATTTTAGATTATATTGCTCCAAAAGGTGTTGAAGAAAATGGTGCCATTCAGTTTGAAATAAAAGGAACACTTAAAAAAATGGATTCAATATTCATTAGAGCGGGCTTAAGCGCTAATGCTTCAATTATCTTAGAAAAAGCTGAAAAAGTACTAGCGATTAAAGAAGCTTTAGTGCAATACGATGATGAAACTAAAAAACCTTACGTTGAAGTTGAGGTTGGAGATCAAAAATTTGAAAGAAAAGAATTAGAATTAGGAATTAGCGATGGTATCTTTGTTGAGGTTAAAAGTGGCATCACAAAAGACGATAAAATTAAGGTTTGGAACCAAATTCAAGGTTTCGAATAATTTGATCAATAATAATTTTAACATTTAGTGTAACACTTTAGGATTTATCTAGACATATAAGACATTATGAAAAAATCAATCATCATAGCATTACTTCTTTGTGGAGTTTTAGTCAACGCACAAGAAAAAAAATGGACATTATTAGAGTGTGTTAATCATGCTTTAGAAAATAATATTTCTATTGCACAATCTGAGCTAGATGTAAATTTAGCCGATATAAATAAGAATCAAGCAAGAAGTAATTTTCTACCCACTTTAAGTGCAAATGGATCCTATAGTGTTAATACTGGAGCTAATATTAATCCAGCTACCAATCAGTTTGAAAACAATACGTTTAGATCTGTTTCTGGCGCAATTAATTCTGGCGTCAATATTTTTAGTGGCCTTGCGAATTGGAAAACACTTCAGCGTGCTAAAATTAATAAAATGGCCTCAGAGTATCGTTTAGATAAAATGAAAGACGATATTTCATTATTTGTAGCAAATTCATTTTTGCAAATTCTTTTTAATAGAGAGCAACTTAAAGTTTTAATGTCTCAAAATGATGTTACAAAAGGAAATATAGAAAACACCCAACAATTAGTGGATGCAGGAGTACTTCCTAGAGGTGATTTATTAGAATTAAAAGCCACAGATGCAACGCAACTTCAACAAATTATTGCTGCTGAGAACACCTTATTTATTTCAAAATTGGGCTTAGCTCAAATGTTACAATTGAAAGATTATGAAACTTTTGATATTTCAGATGATGATTACGGATTGGTTGGAGGTGATATCTTAGAAAAACAAGCTACTGAGATTGTTGAAAAAGCAAAAGAAGAAGTCAATGATGTAAAAATAGCACAAACCAATTTTGAATTAGCAGAAAAAGATTTAGAATTGCAAAAAACCAATTATTATCCAACGCTTTCAGGATTTTGGGGTTATAATACAAGATGGGCAAGTACTCAATTAAATCCATTTACTGGAGAAGATATTCCTTTTATTGATCAATTGTATTTATTTGATGGTACATCGGTTGGTGTTCAATTGAATGTTCCTATCTTTAATAGATTTACAACTCGTAATAATGTAAAACGTAGTAAAGTTGAAGTTGAGCGTTCAAAGTATCTATTAGAACAAGCCAAAATAGACTTAGAATCAACGGTATACCAAGCGTATAATGATGCTAAAAATTCAAAAAAAACGTATGAGGCTGCTTTGCAAACAGAAGAAGCTCGTCTATTAGCCTTTGAATATGCAAAAGAACGTTATGATGTAGGGATGTCAAATGCATTTGATTTTAATCAATCTCGTATTGTTTACGAAAACTCTCAATCTGATGTAATACGAACAAAATATGATTATATTTTTAAGCTCAAAGTCTTAGAATTTTATTTTGGGCTACCAATAACCGACTTAAATTAACATAAAATGAGTAAAACAGTAAAAATTTGCCTTCTTGTTCTTGTCATCCTTATAGCCGCTTTAGTGATTGGGAAAACAATGGGTTGGTTTGGTGAAAAAGGTAATCATAAAGAAGTAGAAATAAAGAAAGTTACTTTAGTTGATATCGTTGAAACAGTTTCTGCAACAGGAAAGATTCAGCCAGAAGTAGAAGTGAAAATTTCAAGTGAGGTTTCAGGTGAAATCCTTGAACTTCCCTTTAAAGAAGGTCAACAAGTAAAAAAAGGAGACTTACTCGTTAGAGTTAATCCAGATTTAATTCAATCTGCTGTAAGTCGATCACAAGCTACATACCAAAATATTAAAGCAGGTTTAGAGCAAGCTGAAGCAACATTAAAACAAGCTAAGGCAGATTATGATAGAAACAAATCGCTTTTTGATAAAGGGGTTATTTCTAAAGCAGATTGGGACAGATCAACTGCAGCTTATGAAACTGCAGTTGCAGGAAGAAGTTCTGCATATTATAGTGTTCAAAGTGCAGCAGCTTCTGTAAATGAAGCAAACGATAATTTGAGTCGTACTGAAATATATGCTCCAATGAGTGGTACGATATCGCTGCTTAATGTAGAGTTAGGTGAACGAGTTGTAGGAACTCAGCAAATGGCAGGTACAGAAATATTAAGAGTAGCCAACCTTAATAATATGGAAGTTGAGGTTGATGTTAATGAAAATGACATTGTAAAGGTTCAAATTGGCGATTCTACAATAGTAGAAGTTGACGCTTATTTAAAGAAAGAATTTAAAGGCATAGTTACAGAAATCGCGAATTCTGCTGCTGGAACTTTAACAGCAGATCAGGTAACTAACTTTAGAGTTAAAGTTAGAATACTTGAAGAATCTTATCTAGACCTTATGGAAGGTAAGCCAGATTTTTATTCGCCATTTAGACCAGGAATGACTGCTACTGTAGATGTTATTACTGATAAACGTAATAAGATTGTCGCAGTTCCAATAAGTTCAATTGTTATAAAAACAGATACATCTTCAGTTAAAAAAGATTATAAACAAAGGTCTTCAGAAACTATTAAACCTGAAAGTGAAGAGAAATTTGAATGTGTTTTTATTTCTGAAAATGGTGAGGCTAAGTTAAGAGTTGTCAAAACCGGAATCCAAGATGATACTAATATTGAAGTGATTTCAGGGTTAAAGGAAAATGATGAAATTATTACTGGTCCATATAACATTGTTTCTAAAACCTTAAATTCTGGCGATAAAATAAAAGACAAAAACACAGGAAAAGATGAAGAAGTATCTTCTGATGAATAATTTAATTCCTAATTAATATGGCAATCCTATTAAATATAGAAACGTCAACAACAAATTGCTCAGTCTCTCTTTCAAAAGAAGGAGAGACTTTAGTTTTAAAGGAAGATAATAATGTTAATTATTCGCATGCAGAATCATTACACGTTTTTATCGATGATGTAATTAAATCTGCGAAACTCACCCTTAAGGAAATTGATGCAATTGCTGTGAGTAAAGGGCCAGGTTCTTATACAGGATTACGAATTGGAGTTTCAGCGGCTAAAGGTCTTTGTTATGCGTTAAATATTCCGCTTATTTCTGTATCAACCTTAAATGCGTTGGCACATCAGGTAAAAATTAATCAAGGAAATATTGTGCCAATGTTAGATGCGCGTCGTTTAGAAGTGTATTCTGCTATTTATAGCAATTCTTATGCTGAATTAAGAAATGTTGAAGCTCAAGTTTTAGATGATAATTCATTTTCAGAGTATTTAGAAGATGGTAAAGTTTATTTTATTGGTAATGGTGTTGAGAAAACAAAAAAAATGATAGACCATCCAAATGCTGTTTTTGTCGAAGGGAAGTTGCCTTCAGCAAATGAAATGAGTTTTTTAGCGTACCAAAAGTATAAAAAAAGCGACATCGAAGATGTCGCCTATTTTGAGCCATTTTATTTAAAAGATTTTATAGCATTAAAATCTAAAAAATAAAAATCTATTCATTTTTGTGTATTTCAACTTGATGAGGATAAGGGATTTCAATTCCAGCAGCATCAAGAGCTTCTTTAGTGTTTTCAGTAACATCAAAATATACATCCCAATAATCTTCACTATTACACCAAGGACGTACAGCAAAATTTATAGAACTATCAGCTAACTCCATAACAGTTACAGCAGGAGCAGGGTCTTTAAGTACTTTAGGATGCGATGTTAATACTTTTGTAAGCACTTCTTTAGTTTTTTTGATGTCAGAATCATAACCAACACCAAAAACTAAATCGACACGTCTAGTACCTTCAGTAGTATAATTAATAATATTACCATTAGAAAGCGCTCCATTAGGAATAATGATTTCTCTATTAGAAAGTCCAGTTAGTTTGGTTGTAAAAATCTCAATTTCTTTTACAACTCCTAACTCTCCTTGTGCTTCAATTAAATCTCCAACTTTCATTGGTTTAAAAATCATAAGTAAAACACCTCCTGCAAAATTACCAAGAGAGCCTTGAAGTGCTAATCCAATTGCAAGACCTGCAGCTGCAAGAATAGCAGCAAAAGATGTTGTTTCTACACCTACAGTTCCTAGAACAACTATAATGAGTACAATTTTTAAAACCCAACCTAATAAGTTTAATAAGAATTTTTTGAGACTTTCGTCATAATCTCTTTTTTCCATAGTTTTTCTTAAGCCTTTAATTAAAGACTTAATAATCCATGAGCCAATAATCCAGATGGCTATTGCTCCCACTACTTTAGGTCCGAAATCAATAATAATTTCGAAGCCTTTATCTATCCATTTTTGTAAATCCATTAGTGTTTGTTTTTTATTTAATATGTACAAAAATAAAAAAACCGAATGGATTATTTTTTAGATAACACATTCGGTTTTAATATATTCAGTATTTCTATAATCTAAAGTGAGTTTACATAATTCATTAATTGAACTAAATCTTCTTCTCTAGATGTTTTAATTTTATTTTCTTTTAAAAAGGTAAAAACTGCGGTTTTATGTTCTGGGAATAGCTTTGAAATAGCTTTCTTTCCTCTTGGTAGTTCTTTAACTATTTTGTCTTCTCCAAGCTTCATAAAAAATTTATCATCCCATCTTTTATATCTTGCTGATCTTGGAGTGTCGTAACTAGTAACAGCTCTTTTTTCACCAATAAACGTAATCCTTTCTTTTTTAAGTAAAACCGTTGAAGCATTAGAATCACTTAAATACACGAAGTAACCAAAGTTTTCATTTTGTTTTTCATCGAAATAACCAAATACTTGATATTTCTTTTTTAAAGGAACAATTTCTACAACGATATCTCTTCTATATCTGTTTAGTGAATATGCTTTGTTGTTTTGTCCTTTAACTTCAAATTCATCTCTCATGGCATTATACCTTACAAAAAATGTACTTCCTTCTGCAGCTGATATTTTAGCAGGTAAATATTCTTTGTTAGTATATGGAGAACCATCAACCGATTCGTTTAAAACAATTGGAGTAGTAGAAATTATTCCGGAAACGCGACTTCCTCCGACGCTTTGTCCAGCCAAAAATTCTTGACCAGAAACAGAAATTATAGGTAATAATACTACTAGTAATAATAAATATGTCTTTTTCATAAAAAAATTTTTTCAAAAAAAACAAAAAATTGACGAATTAGAAAGAATAATGTGTTAAGATTAAGGTAAATGTTTACTGATGGTTGTTAAATTTTATGTAAATAAAGTACTACAAGCTAAAAACAAGTGTTTTTTGTAAAAAATCGTATGTATTTATGTTAGAAAAATAAACAGTTTAAATACGATTTGCATCTTATAAACTAAAGTGTGTTTATGTAATTTATGAGCTGAACTAAATCATCTTCTTTAGAAGTTTTTATTCTGTTTTCCTTAATAAATTTAAGAACCTTATCTTGATGATTTGGAAATAATTTTGCTATAGCCTTTTTGTTGCTAGGTAATTCAGAAAGTATTTTTTCATCTTCTAGTTTAATGAAAAATTTATCATTTAACCTTTTGTATTTTGCAGGTTTGCTAGAGTCATAACCAGTAGAAGCCTTTTGTTCATCAATAAAAGTGATTTTCTCTTTTTTAAATAGAATGGTTTTTGGGTTGGGATTGCTTAAATACAAAAAGTAGCCAAAATTCTCATTCTTCTCATCGTCATAATAACCCAATACTTGATATGTTTTATTTAAGTTAAGCATTTCAATTACAATATCTCTTCTGTATCTATTAAGAGAATAGGCTTTGTTTTTGTCGCCTTTAACTTCGAAAATATCATTTAATGCATTATACCTTACATAAAAAACATCTCCTTCAGAAGCTGAAATGGTTGCAGGTAAGTATTTTTCATTTATGTAAGGTGAACCTTCTACAGATTCATTAAGTACTACAGGTGTTACATCAATAAGTAGATTAACTCGACTTCCGCCAATAGCTTGACCACCTATGAGTTCTTGTTGTGGAAAAGCAGAAATGACAGGGAATAATAAAGCGATGAATAAAATGTGTGAAGTTTTCATAATTTTCTTTTTATTAAAAATAATAAAAAAATAATAAAAACTAACTTTGTTTTAAATAAAAATCACTTTTTAACTAGTAAAACACTCTAAAAAAGAGTGCTTTACGATAATCTTAAATTAAGATGGATGCCTAGCCGTTAATGGCTTCTACAGTATTAACTTTTCCGTTTAACATTTCCTTTAGCATATTTTCTATACCATTTTTTAGAGTAAATGTGGAAGAAGGGCATCCACTACAAGCGCCTTGTAATATAACTTTTACCGTTTTACTATCTTCATCATAGGATTGAAATTCAATATTGCCACCATCACTTGCTACAGCAGGTTTAACATATTCTTCAAGAATATTGATTATCTCTTTCGAAATATCATCATGAGCTTCAAATTTAGTGTCTAGAACTTCATTCGATTTTTCAATAGAATTATTTTCGTCAATGAGTACGATCTCTTTTGCGTTTTCAATATAAACTCTAATAAATTCACGTAACTCCAATGTGATTTCATTCCAATCCGCAATATCATATTTAGTTATAGAAACAAAGTTTTCATCTAAAAAAACACTTTTCACAAAAGGAAAATGAAACAATTCAGATGCAAAAGGTGAGTTTTTTGCATCGTCTATAGACTTATACTCATGATAGTTATTAACTAGTTTTTTATTGGCAACGAATTTAATCACTGCTGGATTTGGAGTGCTTTCAGCATAAATAGTAACAGGCACTTTCTTTTTTGCAGAAGTATCAGAGATTATAACACCTCCTTTGTTTATGTAAGTTTCGATTTGTTCAGCAACTTCATCTTGTACATCTAACCATTCTACAATATTGAAGCGTTCTACAGCTATAAAATTCCCTGAAATGTAAACTTTTTTCACAAAAGGCAAGTAAAATAATTGCTGAGCTAAAGGAGATGGTGCAGCATCATCAATAGTGTTGAATTCAAAGCTCTCGTGTTTAGTTAGAAATTGGTCAGCTTCAAATTTAATTATAGTCGGATTGGAAGTGGTTTTAATTGAAATTGTCACGTTTTCCATGTTATTTATTTTTTTGCAAAAATACTAAACTAATAGGTTAATGTTATGTTTTTTTAGGATTACATAAGCGATCTGTCTTATATTATATACTAAAGCTGAAAAAAAACAGTTATAAAGTACATTGCTTAATAGTTTAGAACTGTTAAACTGGCAATTTAATAGGGTATAACAAGACGTAATTAGTTAAAATTTACTAAATTTCGCTTTTATTATGAAAAAGCTTAATTACTACACTAAATGTTATTAGTACAGATGTGATATTTGATCTATGAATTGTATATGTGTATGTTGTTGTTTTTTAATTTGTTATGATTTTTTTTCTTTTGTAACCTTTTGAAATAAAGCTTAGATTACAGATCGATCAAGTTTATGAAGAAACTATACACAATACTTTTATTATTATTTGCATTTAGTTCTTATGCCCAAGATCTTTTGATGCAAGTTGGTACATTTAATAGATGTGAACCTGATGTGTTTTATGATTCTGGAGGAGAATTTGGTTCATATTCGAATGATGAAAATATCGTAACTACTATTTGCCCAGAAAATGCTGGAGATTTTATAAGCCTTGGCTTTTCTACATTTAGTACCCAACTCAATATAGATATATTAACAATTTATGATGGTGATGATACCACTGCGCCAGTAATTGGTTCTTATTCTGGAGTTGCTGGACCTGGAATAATTACAGCTTCCGCAGCTAATACAAGCGGTTGTATTACATTAGAGTTTGTTTCCAATACAACAGGTACTACAACAGGTTGGTCTGCAAATATTACATGCCAAGAGCAATGTCAAATTATTACAGCATCTATTGATAGTACAATTCCTGTAGCTAATGGTTCAGGAGTAATTGAAGTGCCACCTGCGACTAATATCGATTTTAATGGAAGTGCTACATTTTCGGATGCTGCTGCTGGTGCGACTTATGATTGGAATTTTGGAGATACTGTTACAGATTTTGGAACCTCAGTTTCACATTTTTATGCTAATCCTGGTACATACACTGTTACATTAACTGTTACAGATCCTAATCCTACAGGTTGTTCAGATACAGAAACGATAACTGTTTTAGTACTGGAACCTATTGTTACAATTAATAATCCTGCCTACCCAGAATCTTCTTTTACACCCGAAGAACTAATAGAAAATGTTCTTGTCTCTGGAGGATGTTCAGGAGTTGATAATTTTTCATTTCAAGTAAACGGAACACCTAATGCTCTTCAAACCAAAAGTTATGGTTATTTCACTAAAGGAGGTGCAGTTGATTTTCCTTTTGATGAAGGAATTGTTTTATCAACAGGAAGAGCTTTTCCGGCAGGAAATACTCCAAATGGAGGAGGTTTAGTCTCTTTTGATAATGGTCAGGCTGGTGATGCCGATTTAGATGCATTTTTCACACCAACTGATCCTGGATTTAATACTAATGACGCAACATTTATAAAATTTAATTTCGTTCCAACAGCAGATGAAATTAGTTTCCGCTATATGATGTTTTCTGAAGAATATGATGGAAGTACCGAATGTAGTTTTGCAGATAGTTTCGCTTTCCTTTTAAGAGAAGTTGGAACAACAGCTTATACTAATCTTGCTGTATTACCAGATGGTACTCCTGTAAGTGTTACTAATATAAATGATTCTGGAAATTGTACTGCCAATCCTGGGTTTTTTGAAGGTTACCTTTTAAACGACACCAATTATGGAGGAAGAACAGTAGTTTTAACCGCAACTGCAACTGTTGTTCCTAATACTACATATGAGATAAAACTAGTTGTCGCTGATGAAGGGGATTCTATTTGGGATTCAGCAATATTTCTTGAAGCAGGTAGTTTTAATTTAGGAGGAGAACTTGGTGATGATATAACTATTGCCGCAGGTACTGCTCTTTGTGAAGGAGAGGTGGTTGCTTTAGATACTGAAGCACCTACAGCAACACATACATGGTTTAAAGATGGTATTGAAATTGTTGGAGAAACAGATTCGACTATTGAAGTTACTGAAAGTGGAAATTACTCGGTTAATGTAGTTTTTGCTCCAGGATGTGACTCATCAGATTCAATTGAAGTAGAATTTAAACCTAGCCCAATAGCAAATCCTGCTCCTGATCTCAATATTTGTGATTTGACAGGTGTTGGTGAGTTTTATTTAACAGATAATGATGCTGTAATTTTTGGAGCACAAGATCCTAATGATTTTGTTATTAGCTATCATTTAACTCAGGCTGATGCTGATTTAAATGTAGGACCATTAGCAAGCCCTTATACAAATATCTCTAATCCTCAAACAATTTATGCTAGAATAGCAGAGACTTCTCAAGAGTGTTTCTCAACAACAACTTTTGATTTAGTGTTTAGCATATTAGCTATTAATCCAGTTACAGTATTTCAAGTTTGTGATGATAATACTGATGGTTTTGCAATGTTTGATTTAAGCACAAAGAATGCTGAAGCTATTGGAGCTCTAGATCCAACTACTGTAAACGTAACTTATTATGCGACACAAGTTGATGCTGATGCTGGTACAAACCCTTTAACAATTCCGTTCACAAATACAATAGTTAATAACCAAACTATTTATGTGCGATTAGAAGCAAATAATGAAGCAAGTTGTTATAATACCACTACTTTAGATTTAGAGGTTGTAAGTAATCCGACAGCAAATATAGTTACACCTTTATCGGTTTGTGATGATGACAATGATGGATTTTCAAGTTTTGAATTAAGTTTAAAAGATTCAGAATCGATAGGAGTTCAAACAGGTATGGTTGTGACGTATCATGAGACCGAGTCAGATGCGATCAATGGCGTTAATGTTTTGGCAATACCATATGATAATATTGTTCCAAGTGTTCAGACCGTATACATAAGAGTAGAGAGTGGTTCAACGGGTTGTTATGATACCGTAGAGCTTATATTACTAGTAAATCCGATACCCAATACATTATCAGTTACGGCTTATGAGTTGTGTGATTATGATTTACCAGGCGATGAGATAGAGCAGTTTGATTTACCAACGAAAGATGCTGAGATATCTGATGGTCAAATGGTCACAGTTAGTTATTATGAGACTTTATCAGATGCTGAAGGATTACTTAATCCAATAGTAGGTCTTTATAGTAATACGAGTAATCCCCAAATGATTTACTATGCACTCGTAAGTACAACGACAAATTGTGTAGCAACTGGGAGTTTTGAATTGGTAGTAAACCCGTTACCATCTATAGTTGTTCCAACAGCATTAGAGGTTTGTGATGATGGCGTTCCTGATGGTTTAACGAGTATCGATTTAACGATTAAGAATCAGGAGATAGCACCTAATCCTAATTATTCTGTGAGTTATTATTTAACTCAAATGGATGCAGATTTAGGATTAAATCCCTTACCAATTCCTTATACTAATATAGTAAATGGTCAAATCGTATTTGTACGAGTTCAAGATATAAATACAGGATGTTATGCTACCACGCTTTTAACTTTGGTAGTAGAGCAAGCACCAGTTGCAAATACGCCAACTCCTTTAGAGTATTGTGATGCAGATAGTGATGGTTTTGGAGTTTTTACTTTAACTGATGCAGATACAGAGATTACTTCAGGCGATCCGGCTTTAACGGTTAGTTATCATGAGACTATGGCAGATGCAGATAATAATGTAAATGCGTTAGGGAGTCCTTATAACAATATTGTAGAAGATCAACAAACAATTTATGTACGCGTTGAGAGCGCAACAATCGCCACAGATTGCGCGACAATAGTAGAACTTATATTAATAGTGCATCCAACGCCACAGATAGAAGATCCAACTCCTTTAGAGGAATGTGATGATGTGTCTGCAGATGGTTTTGCGCAGTTTGATTTGACAAGTAAAGATTTAGAGATATTAGATGGATTAGACCCTTTACAATATCTAGTGACTTATTATGAGATAGAGGCAAATGCAGAATCTGGTATGAATGCTATTTTAAATCCAACTAACTATACCAATACGACAGCCTTTAATCAAATGTTATGGGTTCGAGTAGAGGATACAGTTAATGGCTGTTATAAGATTACAACCTTAGAGTTAATTGTGAATGCCCTTCCAGTGCTATTACAACCAGTTCCATTAGAGTTATGTGATGATAATAATCCAGGAGATGAGATAGAGGCATTTACATTAGAGGATTCCAATTCAGAGATGTTAAATGGACAAACCGGAATTAGTTTCACATATTATCAGACGCAGTTGGATGCAGATAATGACACAAATCCAATTGTAAGTCCTTACATGAATACAAGCAATCCACAAACGGTATTTGTAAGAGCTACAGATGATGTTACAGGATGTTTTGTAAGTACAACCGCTACGATACTATTAAGAGTTAACCCTATTCCATCACCAGCGCCTCCGACAGATTTAGAGGTTTGTGATGCTGATAATGATGGTTTTGAAGTTTTTGATTTAGAGAGTAAAACTCTAGAGATCATTAATGGAGAGTTAGATATTGCAATTACGTACCATGAGACTCAGAGTGATGCAGATATGGATCTAAATGCACTTGTTAGTCCATACACAAATATAGTAATGGATGAGCAGATGATTTACATTCGAGCAGAGAATATAATAACAGGCTGTTATAATACCTCTGAGGTTTTAATCATCCGTGTGTTACCTTCACCAGAAGTTCCAGTAGATATTGACGACTATGTAATTTGTGACACCAATAATGATGGTTTTGCACAGTTTGATTTAACGACTAAGGATTCAGAGATATTAGGGACACAGATTCCATCAGACTTTATACTGACCTATCATATTACTATTGGAGATGCTCAATCAGGAAATAACCCAATAGTAAATGTAACCAACTACACTAATGTTTTAAATCCACAGACGATTTATGTTCGATTAGTAAGCGTTCTCAATGGTTGTGTAACAACGACAGGTTTCTTTGATATCCGAGTAGAGTTACCACCAGAGGCTATCCAACCAACACCATTAGAGTTGTGTGATGATGAGATTGCAGATGAAGTTACCGTTTTTGATTTGACCTTAAAGGATAATGAGATTACAGGTGGCGAATCAAGTTGGAGTGTTTCTTACTATGAGACAGATGCAGATGCACAGTCAGAGATTAATGCTGTAGATGCAGAGACTTATAGTAATAGTTCAGTAAATGGAGCAGCGGCGAATCCACAGACTTTATATGTTGTTGTTACAGATACAGATACAGGTTGTGTGGATTATACAACATTAACGATTCGTGTATTACCAAATCCAACACCTAGTTTAGATCCAGATGATTTAGAGTTGTGTGATGATATCAATCCAGGCGATATGGAAGAGGAGTTTGATCTTACAGAGAATGAGGTTTATATCATCAATGGAGAATCAGGAGTTACTGCGACGTATCATGAGACAGAGGAAGATGCCGAATTAGGATTGAATGCTATCGTGGCTCCAATGGCGTATACCAACACAAGTACACCACAAACGATTTATGTACGAGTAACAAATGATATAACCGAGTGTTATACATTAGTAACCTTTGATATAATCGTAAACCCATTACCAGATGTTGTAGCCGTTACAGATTTTATACTTTGTGAGTTAAATACAGATGGTATCGACGATTTTGATTTGACCCTTAAGGATGCTGAAATCTTAAACGGTCAAGATGCAACAATGTTTACAGTGACTTACCATGAGACGCAAACCGATGCAGATGATTTAATCAATGCCTTGGTTAGTCCTTATACAAATCTCACAAATCCACAACAGATTTTTATAGCGATTACAAATAATGATACAGGCTGTTCAATAAGCACGCCGAGTTTTAATATTGAAGTTCAGGAAGCAGCAGAGGCTAACTCAGGTATGGAGCCTATTTTAGAGGAGATTTGTGACGATCAGATGGATGATGATGGCGATTTAAGTAATAATAGCGCTCAGTTTGATTTAACACCAGTTACAGATGCTGTTGATTTAATACCAGGGAGTGTTCAGGATCAGGTTTTAGATGGTCAGGATCCAGCAAATTATATATTGACTTACTATGAGACAGAGACTGATGCCGAGTTAGGCGTTAATCCATTGCCATTTTTATATGAGAATATAGTCAATCCACAGATTATTTATGTGAGAGTAGATAATGATACGCTGATAGATGATGGAACAGGCAATATGATAGATAGTTCAATTTGTTATGCTGTAGCCCCATTAACCTTGCAGGTGAATCCATTACCAGTATTTGGCTTAGATGATAGTTATATATTATGTGTAGATGTAAATGGAACAGAAGTCTTGAATGTTCCAGTATTAGACACAGAACTAACAACACCAAACTATGAGTTTGAGTGGAGTTTGGGAGGTACAGTGATATCAGGAGCAACAGCAGGTAGTTATGAGCCAAGTGAAGGTGGCACGTATAGTGTGACAGTGACTGATGCAATTACGGGTTGTTCAAGCAGTGTAATGACAGAAGTGATAGAGAGTTCACCACCAACCATTACGCTTGTAGATGTGACTACAGATGCTTTTTCAGAGTTACATATTATAGTTGTTACCGTAACCGGATTAGGAGACTATGAATATCGTTTGGATGGAGGTACATGGCAGGATAGCAATATCTTTGTGGATGTTTCTGCAGGTGAGCATGATATAGATGTAAGAGATAGGATCGGTTGTGGTTATGTTAGTGATAAGGTTACAGTTATGGATTACCCAACGTTCTTCACGCCAAATGATGATGGTTATAATGATACATGGAACATAAAAGGTATTGCCGACCAACCTAGTGCAAAAATTTATATATTTGACAGGTACGGAAAACTAATAAAACAGATAAGTCCTACGAGTGAAGGTTGGGATGGTAGCTATAATGGCAACCCAATGCCAACGAGTGACTACTGGTTTGTAGTAGAGTACAATGAACCTAATACCGGAGAACGTAAAGAATTTAAAGCCCATTTCACCCTGAAAAGATAATTAAGATATGAATTTAAAAAAATATTGTTTAATAGCAAGTTTAGCTTTATTTAGCCAAATTGGAAATGCCCAAGAAGGATTACCAATTTATTCAGATTATTTGACTGATAACTATTATTTAATTCATCCGTCAATGGCTGGAGTAGCAAATTGTGCTAAGGTAAGATTAACAGCACGACAACAATGGTTTGGACAAGAGGAAGCACCAAATTTACAAACACTAAGTGTTAATGGTAGAATAGGAGATTCTCAATCTGCTGTTGGAGCAATTTTTTATAACGATAAGAATGGATATCACTCGCAAACAGGTGGTTATCTGACTTACGCTCATCATTTAATGTTTTCTAGGAATGAGATTGATTTAAACATGCTTTCATTTGGTTTAAGCGCAGGTTTAATTCAATATAAACTTGATGAAACTGAGTTTTTAGCAGATGGTTATGATCCAATTATTGCTGGTGTTGAACAAAGTGCAACTAATTTTAATGTTGATTTTGGTTTTTCATATCATTTAATCAATTTCTATGCGCATGCAACTGTCAAAAATGTACTTAATAATGAAGGTATTAATTTTAATGAACAAGGATTGAGTTATGATAATTTAAGAACGTATTTAATTTCTGCGGGAAATACTTTCAGTAAATACAATAGTCCTTGGAGCTATGAACCATCAATTATGTACATGAATAGAGATGCTACTGATGAATCGTCAATTGATGTAAATATAAAAGCTTATAGAGAGATGGATTTCGGAAAACTTTGGGGAGGAATATCATACAGAAGAAGTTTTGATGGCGCCGAATTTCAAGATGGAGCTGGTGTAAGTAGTCAAAAATTACAATACTTTACGCCATTTTTTGGAGTAGATTATAATAATTTTGTATTTGCGTATACATATTCATATCAAGTGAACTCTGTAGTGTTTAATAATGGTGGTTTTCATCAACTAACATTGGGTTATAACTTTAATTGTAGAAGGGAAAAATACGAGTGTAATTGTCCTGCAATTAACTAGTACTTATCATATATAAATAAAAAAGCCTCGGAATATTCCGAGACTTTTTTATTTAATGACCTTTAGTCTATCGTGTATTAAAGCTTATGCACATTCTTCATTTAGAAACGTTAAAATAAATTACCATTTATATTTCTTTTCTTTAGCCTGTGTTTTTATAGCATGTATCATTGCATTTTCTAATTTATTATCATTGTCATTTTGATTTTTAGAAATATACTTGCGTCGTAATTGGTTTAAGGTTTGAATTTCACTTTGTATGGATTCTCTTTCTGATCTCTTTTTAGAAACGTAATCTTTTATTTCAGATTTACTTTTGCCTTTCAATTCTTTGGGTAAATCAACTTCATTTAGATCTTCATATTTAAAATCTTTTTCTTTTTCGGCATCTACCAAATCCCAAGTAGCATTTTTATATAAATGTGAACTTTTGCTGACCGTTCTACTCACCGCATTTTCACTACTATAACCTCTAGCATTATCATCTTCTAATGACTGTTGTGTCATTTTTGATTCTCCAACGCTACCATAAGCTACGTAGGTTTTATTTAGTTTTTGATTAAGCTTCAAAATTTGATCATCATATGGTGTAGACACATAAGTAGTTGCTTTATTATGATTGATAGCCATATAATCACCATGTGCTAAATCTGCTCCATCTTTCCAATATGTTGAAATTCCTTGTTCATAATCACCACAAAAAATGGTATTCACAGTAACATCATTTTTGTGTGCTAGTTTTGCAGCAAATTTATAGCTCACTCGACCCTGTGTAAATGGTTCGTTACCTGCGATAAATATGAGTTTTAAATCATCTTGGTTTTTGCCCCAATTTAATTGATTTAAAGACGTTTCTATTACTTGTCCACAATATTCATTTCCGCCATTTGTAGTAAGAGAAAATAATTGTTTTGATATTTCATCTAAATCACTACTAAAGGCTAATACTTGACGAATATGACCTTCAGCTCCTGTCAGATTATCATTCCCATACTCATATAATGCAATTTCTAAATTTGGTTTTTCATCACCACATTTTGCATAGGAAAGTTCATTAACTATGTTCCAAAGTTGTGCCTTAGCTTGATCTATTAATCCGTCCATACTATTACTAGTATCTAATAAAAGTGCCACTTTTATAAATTGATTATTAGCTTCATTTTCGGTTGTTTCGTGTTTTATAGTCTCTACTAGGACGACGTTAGCTTTGTTCGATTTGTTATTTGCATTACAGGATAGGCATGTGATCATTATAACACCTAATACTATCGAATTAAAAATTGTTTTCATCATTTATGTTTTAAGATTGATACGATAAAACTATGAGCATCTTTTTTTAATAAAAAGGAGCATTGAGTAAAACGAGTTTGTGAGTTAGTGAGAATGGTTTTTTATTGAGTGAACTATACCTTTTTAGGTCTTAGATAAAATGTTTTGACTTTTTTCAATTTTATTTAATGAATTAAAGTGTGTAAGTTTATTCTGTTGAAAAATTTCAAATGAAACAAATCTTAAAATATAGTCTCATTTTCTTATTGTGTATGCCTGTTTATAATTTGGTTGCTCAAGAAGAACCTCTATTGCATATAAGAGGTTCGGTAAGAGAAAGTGATACCTATGAGCCAATTTCTAAGGTCAATATTGAAATTAATGGAGGCGCTTATACTATTACAGATTGGCAAGGTCATTTTACAATAAAGGCAAGAAAAGGTGACGAACTTATCGTAAGACATAAAGATTTTGAAACTGTTTATTATACGATAACTAATGCCGAACGTATAACTATTGAAGTTGAACCAGTGGTTAGTAAAAATAAAAATTCAAAGTTCAGACGAGATGTTAAACATTTCAATTCTTTAATTGATTCGGTTGCTGTCTATAAGAAAAAAGATATTGCTAAGAGTATAAAATTTGCAGGTGAAGCCTTAACTCATAGTAATTCAGTATCTCAAAATGCTGAAACTTATCAGATTCTAGCTGAAGTCTATATGCATTGGAAACAATATGATCTTGCGGTTAACAATTATAGAATAAGTCTACAAAATATTGAAACTAACGAGTCTAAGTTAGGGCTGGCAAAAGCATATGAGCTTAATAAAAATTATCAAGAAAGTATTGAGACCTACAATGCTATAAATAAAAATGAACTTGGTAATTATCAATTAGTAATGCTTTATGAAGGATTAGGTGATACTAATTTCAGTATAAAAAATTATGATTTATCTCTTAGCTCTTATCAAAAAGGACTTACTGTTGCTAAAGATCATTTAATTTCACCTAAAGTAGTAGATCTTAATTCAAAAATTGCGCAAACCTATAATGCAAGTGGTAAAGCAGAAGAAGCAGAAGAATATTTTGACAGATCAATGAATTTTGCGGAAAAACAAACAAAAAAACGTGCGCTTGAAGAGAAAGGAGCTGTGGCCGATTTTCAAAATGAAAACCGTAACTATGATAAAGAAATAGAACTTCGAAAACAAATTGTTGAAGATGTTGAAGCTGTTGAAAAAGATTCATTAATTGATAATAAAAGCGCGCTTACCTCACAAAAACAAAACTATAAAATCGGGAATGCTTACGCGTTACAAAAGGATTATGATAATGCAATACCTTATCTAGAAAAAAGTATAGAAGAAGCAGACGATAAGGAGGATTTAATTGTTAAAAAAGATGCGACTAAAAAACTTTCAGATGTATATGTCGACGAAGGAAACTATCAAAAAGCTCTTGAAACATTTACTGCTTATACTAAAGTAGTTGATGAGTTATACGTTAAAAGAGAACAGGAATTGTCGCAAGCTGATCGATTAAGAAGAAACATTAGCGAACAACAAAACAGAATCAATAGCCTTGAAAGTGATAGAGCCTTAAACGAAAGTCTTGTGGAGTCTCGTAATAAAAATCAGCAAATAGTTATTTATGCTTTAATAGCTGGTATGTTGCTTTTAACAGTAATGGCATTTGTGATGTATAAGTATATAAAGCAACAACGCTTTGCTAATAATTTGTTGGCTTTAAAATCGTTAAGAAGTCAGATGAATCCTCATTTTATTTTCAATGCTTTGAATTCTGTGAATAGCTTTATTGCTAGCAATGATGAGCGAACAGCAAATAAGTACCTCTCTGATTTTTCACATTTAATGCGATCGGTTTTAGAGAATAGTGAAGAAGATTTTATTCCTTTGAAAAAAGAGATTGAATTACTTGATTTATATACTAAATTAGAACATTTTAGGTTTAAAGATAAGTTTGACTATAACATTACTGTTGATGATGCTGTAAACGTTTCAGAATATCAAATTCCTCCAATGTTACTTCAACCTTACATTGAAAATGCAGTATGGCATGGGTTACGTTATAAAACTGAAAAAGGACATTTATGCATTTCAATAGATAAGAAAAGCAACAATGAAATAGCGATTAGTGTTTCTGATGATGGGATTGGAAGAGAACGTTCGAAAGCCATAAAAACGGAGCATCAGAAAAAACAAAATTCAAAAGGAATGGGAAATATTAAAAAACGTGTTGCCATTTTAAATGAAATGTATAAAGACAAAGTTGATGTGTTTATTGATGATTATCAAAATGATGATGACGTAGGAACCAAAGTTGTTGTGACCCTAAAAAAAGACTAGATGAAATTGAAATCTATAATAGTAGAAGACGAAGAGACAAGTAGAGAAATTTTAAAAAATTATCTCAAAAAATATTGCCCAAATGTTGAAGTTTTAGGTGAAGCAGGAAATGTAGATGAAGCTTTAGTATTGATTAGAAATTATGATTTAGATTTGGTATTTCTGGATGTTGAAATGCCTTACGGAAACGCTTTTGACTTATTAGATAAAGTTGGAGACGTCGATTTTGAAACCATATTTGTAACGGCTTATAATCACTATGCTATTGAGGCATTAAACGCTCATGCATCGTATTATTTAATGAAGCCAATTTCTATTGATGAGTTAATAAAAGCAGTAGATTATGTTTCAAAAATTAAAATGAAAGAAGACGCTTTACAAGATCAAGTTCTCGTTCCAAAGGCAAATACTGTCATTGGTAAAATAACAATTCCACAGCAAGACGGATTTGAAGTCATAGAAACTGCAAATATTATGTATTGTAAAGCGGACGATAACTACACAGAAATTCACTTAAATAACAACAAGAAGAAACTAGTTAGTAAAACTTTGAAATATTTTGAAGAGGCACTTCATGGAAATGGTTTTGCAAGGGTTCATAAAAGTTATTTAGTTAATGTCAATGAAGTCACTAAATATCTAAAGGGAAAAGGAGGAAGCGTAGTTTTGAGTAACGGAAAACAAATCATGGTCTCAGCTTCAAAAAAAGCTGATTTCTTATCATATTTTAAATAGTAAACAAATGCCAATTATAAAACCAGTAAAAGGAATTCATCCGCAAATACCAGATGATTGTTACATTGCAGAAAACGCAACCATTGTAGGAGAAGTGACTATGGGAAGTCAGTGTAGTATTTGGTTTAATGCTGTTGTTAGAGGTGATGTCCATTTTATTAAAATGGGAAATAAGGTGAATGTACAAGATGGTGCAGTGATTCATGCAACGTATGAGAAATCACCAACAACTATTGGTAACAATGTCTCAATTGGTCATAATGCGATTGTGCATGGTTGTACAATTCATGACAATGTACTTGTAGGAATGGGAAGCATTATTATGGACGATTGCGTTGTTGAAAGTAATTGTATCATTGCTGCAGGTGCTGTTGTTACAGCAAATACAAGAGTTGAATCTGGAAGTATTTACGCTGGTGTTCCTGCTAAAAAGATAAAAGATATTAGCCAAGAGCTAATTTCTAGTGAAATCAATAGAATAGCGAGCAACTACATAACGTATTCGAGTTGGTTTAAGTAGTTTAAAAATCTAAGTATTCTACTTTGAAATTCCCATCAAGAATGTCATTTAAAACCACAGTATTGGTATTGGTGTAAAACCTGTTTTCAGGTGTTTTACTGATTGAATTTAATAGTTGGTATTGATCTAGTATCGATTTGGTTTGTATGGCAACTGCTAATCCCGAATCGATTATTTTAACATGCTTCGGAAGGAGTTCTAGAAGTAAAGGCATTAAGTAAGGATAGTGTGTGCAACCTAAAACTAAGTAATCAATATTTGCATCAATCATAGGCTGCAAATGCAAATCAAGTAACGCTTTCATCTCTTTGGATGTTGCTTTTCCGTCTTCAATTAAGGGAACAATTCCTTCGCCAATTTGTTCAATAACTTTAATACCATTACTATACAAATCAGTTGTTTTATGAAATAAGTCACTCGATAAAGTTCCTTTTGTAGCTAAAATTCCAATGGCTTTGGTTTTGGTATTAAGAGCTGCTGGCTTTATTGCAGGCTCTATACCAATAAATGGAACATCATAAGTTGAACGTAAATAAGATATAGCATTTGTTGTTGCTGTATTACAAGCCACCACAATTAGTTTGCAATTTTTTGATAATAGATACTCCGTGTTTTTTTTACTGAGTTCTATAATCTCTTGTTTACTCTTATTGCCATAAGGTGCATGCTTGCTATCTGCAAGATAAATTGAGTTTTCATTTGGTAATAGGGCATGAATTTCTTTAAAAATTGATGTGCCACCAATACCTGAGTCAAATATGCCTATTGCTTTTGTGTTCATTTGTTTTACAAAAATAAAAAAGCCACTTTAGTAAGTGGCTTTCATATTCAATTATTTTTAGTGTAGTGATTTAGAAACCTAATTCTGTCTTCACATCTACTAATAAATCTTTACCGTCTGCAACTAAAACGCCACTTCCTTGTGTAGAATCTAATACATATTGGAAACCTTGCGCTTTTGCAACTTTATCAATAGCAGCTTTTGCTTTTTCAAAAATAGGCTTTAATAAATCTGCTTCTTTTTTCTGTAAGTCTTGTTGAGCTTGCCCTTGATACTGACGAATACTTTGTTCCATAGTTTGAACTTCTTGTGATCGACTTAAGTTTTCTTCTTCAGTTTTTGTGTCAACTTCTGCTTGATATTGTTTTACTTTATTTTGAAGTTCTGTAGCCATTGTCTTGATTTCAGCTTCATAGGTTTTTGTTAACCTTTCAATTTCAGCTTGAGCAGTTTTCATCTCTGGCATAGCCTCTACCAACTGCGTTGTGTTAATATGTGCAATTTTAGATTGTGCTGTTGAAAAGCTTGTTGCTCCAACAAAAAGTAAGCATGCAAATAAAAGGGTTTTAAATTGTTTCATTTTAAAATTTGTTACGTGTTATAATTATTGTTTTTAGTTATCTTCATTAGGAATAGAATCTTTGCTTTTTTTCTGAGCGTCTCGTTCTTCTTTTGCTTTTTTCCTGTCCTCTAATATTTTTTTTCTTTTTTCATCGAGCGCTTTTTGTCTAGCCTCTCTGTCTCTTAATTTTTGTTGTCTCTTTTCCTCTGCAGCTATTTGCGCAGGTGTTTTTTCAGAACTATCTCCAGCATTTCTTGCTTCAGCTTTAGTACCATCTTTTTTTACTGAAGATGTATCTTTAGCTTGAGTTCGTTTTGAGCCATTAATACTATCACGTTCTGCTTTAGCTTTAGCTCTATCATCAAGAATTTTTTGTCGACGATCTGCAGAGGCATTTTTTAATGAATCTCTTCTTTTAAGTTGCGCTTCTTGTTTTTCTGCTATTGCAGCTTCACGTGCCGATTTTTTTTCTTCTAATGCTTTTTGACGTTCATCAAGTTCTTCATTAATTACTGGAACTACATCTTCTTTTCCTGCTTCTTTACGTTCAGAACGAGATTTAGCTTGTGTACGTTTAGAAGATCTTGTGATGCTTCTTATAACCAATTCGCTTATATCAAATCGCTCAGCAGAATATAACATCACTACGTCAGCAGATTTATCAAATATGAAATCATATTTTTTATTGCCAGCAATTTCTTGAACTGCAGAAAAAATTTGATCTTGTATTGGTTGCATCAACTGTTGCTTCTGAATCATTAAATCTCCACTTGGACCAAAACGCTTTTGTTGATAGTCTAACGTTTCAGCTTCTTCATAAACGATATCTTCTAAACGCTCTTCATACAATTCCTTAGTTAAAAGCACACTTTCATTTTCTAACTGCTTTTTCTTTTGGTCTGTAGCATTTAAACGCTGCTCAATTTCTGTCTTCCATTGCTGAACTTTTTGTTCTAATTGCATTGTTGCTTGTTGGTATTCAGGTATATTTTGTAAAATATACTCTGTATCTATATAACCAATTCTAACACCACGTTGCGCATTAGAAACAAAGCTCATTAGACTTAATACTGTCACTAAAAAAAGAACTTTATACTTCATCTGTTTTATTTTATAATTTACTGATATCTTCTAAGATTATTAAACTGACAGATAAATATAACGATTCTGTCCATGTTTTACTTTTCAAATTAACGAAATATATTTTGAAAAATTTTAACACACTCATTAAATCGTCATATTGCTTATAGAAAATATCGTGCCAAAATTAAAATTGTTGTCCAATAATGAAGTGAGTTTCCCATCCATTTTTAAGCGTTGTTCCAGAAATAGCATCAAATCCATGACCGAAATCGATACCTAATAAACCAAATGCAGGCATGAATATTCTAAGTCCAAAACCTGCAGAACGATTAAGGTCAAATGGGTTATAGTCTCTAAAGTTATCAAAAGAAGCACCTCCTTCAGCGAACATCAATCCATAAATTTTAGCTTGCGCTCCAAGAGTAATTGGGTATCTTAATTCTAATGAGAATTTATTATAAATGGTACCACCATCTTGAGAAGATAATGATTGATTTGGATAACCACGAAGTTGAATTACTTCTCTGCCATCTAATGAATAGTTTCCTAAACCATCACCTCCAAGAAAGAAACGTTCAAAAGGAATAACTCCTCTATCACTATTATATGCGCCAAGGAAACCAAATTCTAAACCAGACTTAACTACTAATTTCTTTACAATACGTGTATACCAATCTCCTTTAAATTTCACTTTGTAAAATTCTAACCAATTGTATCGTTCTTGGTCTATTTCACCAAGTCTTATTAGATCATCGGCATCAGTTGGGTCTAATGCATCACGCTCTTCTTTTAAGGCTTCATAATCTACGTTATTAAATAATGAATAAGGTAAAGACATTTTTGCACTTATAGAAAAGCTTGAACCACCTTCTGGATATATTGGATCTGTAAATAAGTTATTTCTACTTAAACCAATGGTGTAAGATAAGTTATTTGAATAGCCATCACCAAAAGTAAATAAACCAGTATTATAGTTTTTTAAGTTGTAATGTTGAAAACTAACCGATTGTGATAATGTGAAATAATCATCTGGTACTTTTAAACGTTTTGCAATTCCAACAGAAATACCTGTAATATTAAATCGCTTGTCTTTATTAGCACCTCCCGTTGTAGGATCATAAAGAAACTGTCTTGTATGCGATAAAGACGTTGATAATTGTACAGGGCGTTTTCCACCTAACCAAGGCTCAGAAAAAGAAAAACTATAGGTTTGAAAGAATTGCGAGGCTTGCAAACGTAATGCTAAAGTTTGACCATCTCCCATTGGAACAGGCTTATAGGCTTCTTTTTTGAATATATCTTTAATCGAAAAATTGTTAAATGATAAACCAAGTGTACCAATAAAACCACCTCCACCATAACCACCTTGTAATTCTATTTGGCTTGAACCTCTTTCAACAACAGTATATTCTAAGTCTACTGTTCCTTCATTTGGATTCATGTTTTTAAAATCTGGAGTTAAAAGCTGAGCATCAAAAAAGCCTAACTGTCCGAGTTCTCTAATCGTTCTAATGACATTAGCTTTACTGTATAATTGACCAGGTTTAGTTCTTAATTCTCTATAGATTACATGGTCATTTGTTCGATCATTACCAGTAACAGAAACATTATTGAAATACGCTGGTTTTCCTTCAGAAATACGAATTTCCATATCAATAACATTTCCTTCCGCACTAATTTCAACCGGATTAATACTAGAAAATAAATAGCCGTTATTTTGATAGAGATTAGTTAAATCTAATGCATCTGGCTTAGTATCGTCTGCTATACGCTTACGTAATTCTACTCCATTATAAGTTTCCCCTTCTTTAATTCGTAATATGGTTTGTAATTGTTCGTCAGTATAAACACTATTTCCTACAAAAGTGATTTTTCCAAATTTATATTGTTCCCCTTCTTCTAAGGTTATATTAAGACTTATGTTTTTCTTGTCTTTATAAATAATTGAGTCTGAAATAATTCTAGCATCTCTGTAACCATTTTCTTTATATTTATCAATGATGCTAACAAGATCTTCTTTGTAGTTTTCTTCAATATATTTTGAACGTTTAAAAACACGTAAAAAGTTCTTTTTCTTAGTGTTTTTCATGGCTTTTCTAAGCTTTTTGCTAGAAATTTTTTCGTTACCATTAAATGTGATTTTATCAATCTTTACTTTCTCTCCTTTATCGATATAGACAAGCATGTTTACACGACTTTTAGCAATTGAATCATTCGTGACTTCAGTCGTGTTTACAGTCACCTTTGTATTAAGGTATCCATCTTTTTTGTATTTATTGGTAAGGTAGTTACGAGTTGTAGTCGTTAAATTTTCTGTGACTTTAACACCTTTCGTAAGATTGTTATCTTTAATGACATCTTCTTTTTTCTTCTTTTTAATACCCTGTATTTCTAAAGTATTAAGTTCTGGTAAGTCAGCAAGATTAATTTCTAGAAATGCCTTGTTACCTTCCGTTTTAATGAGATAAATATCAATACTACTAAATAATTTACTTGCCCAAAGTTTCTTTAAGGCATTACTTATTTGTTCTCCAGGAATGATAATTTCTTGACCTTTACGTAATCCTGAGAAAGATACAATTGTTGTTTCGCTAAAATTGGTGTTACCAGTAACGGTTACTTCTTCTAAGATGTAACTTTTTCCATTATTGAAGCTAGTTTGTTGTGCTACAACTACGCTTGAAATAATGAGGATTAGTATCGTAAATAGTTGCTTTATGTAAGTTTTCAAAAGTAAATTATTAGCTAAGTTGTTCACTAGTTTTTCCAAATCTTCGTTCTCTGTTTTGATAATTAATCAAAGCTTTATATAGGTCTTGTTTTGTGAAATCTGGCCATAAGATATCTGTAAAATATAATTCGGCATAAGCAATTTGCCAAAGCAAAAAGTTACTTATTCTATGTTCACCACTAGTCCTAATTAGCAAATCTACGTTTGGTAAATTTTGCGTGTAAAGATGCTTATTTATAATTGATTCGTCAATACTTTCCGCAGAAATTATATTATTTTTAACGTTCATCGATATCTCTTTAATAGCATTAATCAATTCTTCTCTAGAACCATAGCTTAGAGCAAGAGTTAATGTCATATGAGTATTGCTTTTGGTTTTATCGATAACTTCTAATAATTCTGTATGTGCCTTTTTAGGTAAATCATTAAGATTTCCAATAGCAGAAAGTTTGATATTATTATCTTGTAATGTTTTTATTTCTTTTTTTAGTGATTTTACTAAAAGCTTCATTAAGGTCTTAACTTCTAGTTTTGGGCGATTCCAGTTTTCAGTTGAGAACGCATATAAGGTTAAGTTTTTAATTCCAATTTCAGCAGAAGCTTCAACTACATCTCTAACAGATTTGGTTCCATTTTCGTGACCAATAGCTCTTAGCATTCCTTTTTGTTTAGCCCAACGACCATTACCATCCATGATTATTGCAACATGCTTTGGTAATTTATCTTTTAATATTTGATCTTTTAGACTCATTTAAAAATTGCAAAAACAAGGTCTTTGCCCAAATGTATATGTTAATGTAAATCCTGTAAATACATACCAGTCATTACTGTTAGTGTTTCCGAAGCTAAAGGCTTCTTTTCTAAATTCCGCATCAGGAACACTTCCATCTATCTCATCTGAAAATGTATATCTTGCGCCAATTTCAAACCCTAAAATGATTTGATTGGTAATATTTGATTTAAGACCTAAAACCATTGGAATTCCAAATGCCCAACTACTTGTGTTTTCACTTGTAATTTCCCCGTTTTGGTCAAAAAAGAAATTATCATGATTTGCTGCAGTAATCCCAGAATACAAATATGGTGTTAATTTAAAATCTGAGGAATGTAGGTCAAATTCCCAAAATGTAAATTCCATACCTGCTGAAATTTCTAATAGATTACTATCAAATTCATATGTTCTAGCTTTTCGTCTTGGATCATCTGAATCATTGTCATTTGCTTGTAAATCAGCATATATTAATGAAACTCTCCAAGAATGTCTTGGGCTTCGATTCCATTTTAATATCAATCCCAGAGCAGCTGCATTAGGCGCAATATAATTTGTAGCACCTACATCTCCAATAAAATTACTTCCACCAGCATACACGCCAACTTCATATATTTGAGAATGACTAGTTTGGGCGAAAAACACACTCAATAAAAATAAGATTAAATATCTCATAAATTTTTAAAAGTTTGCAAATATAACAATTATGAATTGCCTATAACAATTTGTGGCAAATAGTCTTACAGATTAACAGTTTTTGTTTGGTTTTATTGTTTAATTTCGCTTGTCTTCTCCCCAAAGCATCTTTTTTCTTAATGTATCAATAAAGCTTTCTTGTAAAAGTTCAACCATTTTTATTTCGAAATCTGCTTTTTTAATTGTGACTGTTGTTGAATTGTGTAATGTTGCAATTCTAGAATCGAGAGAAATTAAATAATGCTCTTCACGTCCATCTACTTTGAGTTGTATTTCGGTATCATCAGGAATTACAAGTGGTCTTGCATTAAGATTATGTGGTGCAATAGGTGTAAGCACAAAACTGTCTGTTTCTGGCGTGATTACTGGTCCACCGCAACTTAAAGAATATCCAGTTGAACCTGTTGGTGTAGAAATAATAAGCCCGTCTGCCCAATACGAGGTAAGGTATTCTGAATTCAAATGGGTTTCTACTGTAATCATCGACGTTGTGTTTTTTCGACTTACAGCAATTTCATTCAGTGCAAAATTGGTTTTTTTTAATTCATTATTGCTTGGCTGTGTTTCAACGCATAAAAGTGTGCGCTCTGAAATTTTATAATTTCCATTTATAATATCGTCAACAGCAGATTTAATTTGATTGGTTTGTATGGTTGCTAAAAATCCAAGTCTGCCAGTATTAATGCCAACAATTGGTATTGATAAATCTCTTACATATGTTATGGCTCTTAAAATTGTACCATCACCACCAATACTAATTAATAGTGAATAGGAGTCGTCTAAAGATTCAAAGGTTTCAAATTCATCTAATTTTGAAGGTTGATTGCTTTCATGTTTTATGATATTGAAAAAATCATTTTCAATAAACACAGTAACATTTTTTAGCGATAAAGCATCTAAAAGTGCTTCAATACTTTCATGAGTGCTATTGTGATAATATTGTCCGTAGATAGCAATTTTCATTATATGTCGAGGTATTTTCTTAAGTATTCTGAACGATCTTTTAAGTTTTCAACATAGTTGTCTTCTTCATGTCCAGATACTATATTGTAACTGTATCTTCTAAATGTTTGAATTACATCATTTAGTCCTGCATTACCAATTTTTAAAGTAATTTGAACCACATCGCTTTCTAATTTAGATACAAAAGCACCTAATATTTTTGCGTCATTAGATTCTACGATCTGACTGACTTCACTAAAAGAATAATCAACCAATCCCTTTTCAACAATTAGTATGCCACCAGGTTCAGAAAAGAATGGTGTCTGATTGAATAATCCTATAATGTCGTTAAGTTCAAAATAACCCAAATAATTATTCTTATCACTTAAAACAGGCATGATATTACATGAGTTTTGAGCAAAAGTCTCTAGCACATCTAGCCAATTAGTGTTTGTTCTTACAAAAAAACCTTCAATGGCATAATTACATTCAGCAATCGTCTTTTGGCCTTCAAAACAATGTGCGTCAGTTTCAGAAACACAGCCTAAATAAGTGCCGTTTTTTTCAATAGGAATATGAGAATATGTAAGTTCGTTAAATAACAATTGCAAGTCACTAACCTTGTCATTAATGCTTAACGGTTTGATATCATTTATAATGTATTCTTGTAAAGGCATAATCCTATTTATAATCAACCGCAAATTAATTAAAAATAACCACAAAAAGCAGTAAGTACTTTGTATTTTTGTCTCATAAAATATGAACAAATGACTAAGTTAAGTGTAAACATTAATAAGATTGCTACTTTGCGAAATTCACGTGGTGGCAACACGCCTAATGTTGTGCAATTTGCAAAAGATGTTCAGCGTTTTGGTGCTGAAGGGGTAACAGTTCATCCAAGACCAGACGAACGTCATATTAAATATCAAGATACTCGAGATTTAAAATCAGAAGTTTATACTGAATTTAATGTAGAAGGGAATCCGATACAATCTTTTATGGATTTAGTTCTAGAAGTGAAGCCAACTCAGGTAACGCTTGTTCCAGATGCTGTTGATGCATTAACGTCTAATGCAGGTTGGGATACGATTACACATAAAAGTTTTTTAACTGAAGTCATTTCAGAATTTAAATCTAATGGAATTCGTACGTCAATATTTGTAGATCCAGAACTGCAAATGATTGAAGGAGCAAAAGCTACTGGAACAGATAGAATTGAGCTTTATACCGAAAGTTTCGCTCATCAATATGGTTTAGGCGATATGAAAGCAATTGAGCCTTTTACAAGCGCAGCAGAATTATCTAATGAAATTGGATTAGGTGTGAATGCTGGGCATGATTTGTCTTTAGATAATATTAAATTTTTTAAAGATCATATTCCAGGATTGTTAGAAGTTTCTATTGGTCATGCATTAGTGTCAGAAAGCCTTTACTTAGGTGTTGAAAATGTAGTGCAAATGTATCTTCAAAAGTTAAAGTAAATTCTTTCTGTCATATCGAGCCTTTCGACTACGCTCAAGATAAACTCAAGACGAGATGTCTTGTAATAATTAAAAAGATTTTAAAATGAAACTACACTCAAAAATCTTAGGCGAAGGTCAGCCCTTTGTCATTCTTCATGGATTTCTTGGTATGAGCGACAACTGGAAAACTTTAGGGACTAAATTTAGTGAATCTGGTTTTCAAGTGCATCTTGTTGATCAACGAAATCATGGACGAAGTTTTCATGATGACGCATTTGATTATGAGGTTTTAGCTGAAGATTTGAAACAGTATTGTAATGAGCATCTATTAGAAAATATTATTATTTTAGGACATTCTATGGGAGGAAAGACAGCCATGTTATTTGCTACCTTATACCCAGAATTAGTATCTAAATTATTGGTGGCAGATATTAGTCCGCGTTTTTATCCAATACATCACGATTCAATTTTAAACGGTTTAAACGCATTAGATTTTTCTAAAATTAAAAGTCGAGGTGAAGCCGATAAAGTCTTATCTCAATATGTTTCAGAAATAGGGACTCGGATGTTTCTATTAAAGAATTTATATTGGATTGAAAAAGGACAATTGGCTTTGCGTATTAATCTAGACGTTCTAAAAGAAAATGTGTCAGAAGTAGGTGAAGCATTGCCTATGCATTCAAAATTTGAAAAACCGACATTATTTCTTCGAGGCGATAAAAGCGAATATGTTATGTCAAGTGATGAGGTTCTAATCAAACAACATTTTCCACTAGCAGAAATTGCAACCATTAGTAATGCTGGTCATTGGCTTCATGCTGAAAACCCAAAAGATTTCTATGAAGCTGTGATAAATTTCATTACATTTAGTAGATAAAAATACAAATTATGAATCTCATTTTAAGACTTTTAATTACAGCAGGAATTGTGTTGCTTTTAGCACATTTTTTGCCAGGCGTTGCAGTAAGTGGATTTGAAGCAGCAATTATAGTCGCTGTTGTATTAGCATTGCTTAACGCAATTTTAAAGCCCATTTTAATCATCTTAACCATTCCTATTACTATTGTGACTTTAGGTTTGTTTTTATTAGTCATCAATGCATGTATTATTCTTCTAGCGGATAAATTTATTGATGGATTTGGAGTGAATGGGTTCTGGACCGCCTTACTCTTTAGTATTTTATTATCTGTTTCACAATCTATAGCGCGTTCGTTTTTGAAAGAGCAGAAAAAAACAGACTAATAATCAGTAACTTAAAATATTGTTGGGTTGTAAAAAATATCGTATTTTTGCAGCCCAATTTTGATATGATTTAAAATGAATATTACAAGAGAAAACATCGATGCATTAAATGCAGTGGTAAAAGTAGACATTGCTAAAGAAGATTATAGCGATAAAGTGGAACAAATCTTAATAGATTACCGTAAGTCGGCTAACATTCCTGGTTTTAGAAAAGGACATGTGCCAATGGGAATGGTAAAAAAACAATACGGTAAAGCGGTATTGGTTGATGAGGTCAATAAATTATTGCAAGATGCACTTAATAAGTACTTAACTGAAGAAAAATTAGATGTACTTGGTAATCCATTACCTAAGCCTCAAGATGATTTAGATTGGGATGCTGCTGATGCATTTTCTTTTGAATTTGAATTGGGTTTAGCACCTGAGTTTGAAGTAAACTTAAAAGGTAAAAAAGCAATCACTCATTATAATATTGTTGCAGATAAGAAGATGCTTGACGGTCAAGTAGAACATATCAGAAAGCAATATGGTAAAATCATCTCTGAAAAGATGGTTGCTAAAGATTCTGAAATCACTGGTGTTTTTGAAAACGAAGAGAAAGGAATTAATAATTCAGCTACTATCACTTTAGATAAATTCAAAGGGAAGTCAACAGAAAAACAATTCATTGGTGCTAAAGCTGGTGATGTAGTGACTTTAAAAACAAAAGGTTTATTTAATGACGATCATGACTTAATGAATTTCTTAAAAGTGTCTCATGATGATGCTCATGGTTTGAACGTTGAAGTGAATTTCACAATAAACGAAATCAATTCTAGAGAATTAGCAGATTTAGATCAAGAATTATTTGATAAATTATTTGGAAAAGGAGTGGTAACTTCTGTAACAGAATTACAAGAAAAAATTAAAGAAGATTCTGAAAAGCAATTTGCTCAACAAGGTGATCAAAAGCTATTGAATGATGTGACTGAGAGTTTAGTTGAAAATACAAAATTTGATTTACCAGCATCATTTTTACAAAAATGGATGCAAACAGCAGGTGAAGAAGTAATGGATGCGGAGCAGGCAAAAGAAGAATATGAAAAGTCTGAAAAAAGCATGCGTTATCAATTAATTGAAGGGAAATTAATTGAAAAACATAACCTTCAAGTCACTTTTGATGATCTAAAAGCACATGCGCGAGAAATGATAAAAGTTCAAATGGCACAGTTTGGTCAAATGAATTCTTCAGATGAAGAATTAGATGGTATTGCATCTCGAATCTTATCTAATAAGGATGAAGTAAAACGTTTATCTGAGCAATTGATGAGCACTAAATTGTTAAATCTTTACAAATCTGAAGCAAACTTAAAGACAAAGGAAATAACTTACGACGATTTTGTAAAAGAGTTTTACAGCTAAGAAATACATTATAAATTAGTATATTTGAGCGTAGAACCGAATGGTTTTACGCTTTTTTGTTTCACAATAAATTATTTCAAAAACACATATGGATTACGGAAAAGAATTTGAAAAATTCGCAATAAAAGATCAAGGAATAAGCAGTACATATTATAATGAAATTGTAAGTAGTATGTATCCAAATGCTTTAACACCTAATATTATAGAAGAGCGTCAAATGAATATTGCAATTTTTGATGTGTTTTCTCGTTTGATGATGGATCGTATTATTTTTATGGGAACTGCCATTAACGATCAAGTCGCAAACATTATTCAAGCTCAATTGTTGTTTTTAGAAAGTACAGATGCTTCTAAGGACATTCAGATTTATATCAACTCTCCAGGAGGAAGTGTGTATGCAGGTTTAGGTATTTACGATACCATGCAATTAATCAAACCAGACGTGGCAACTATTTGTACAGGAATGGCAGCGTCAATGGGAGCTGTATTGTTATGTGCAGGTGAAAAAGGCAAACGTAGCGGTTTAACACATTCACGTGTGATGATTCACCAACCATTAGGTGGAGCACAAGGTCAGGCTAGTGATATTGAAATTACTGCTCGTGAAATACTAACGCTTAAAGAAGAGCTATATAAAATTATTAGTAAGCATTCTGGTCAAGATTACGACAAAATTTATGCAGATAGTGATCGTGATTACTGGATGAAAGCTGATAAAGCAAAAGAATACGGAATGATAGACGAAGTACTATCAAGAGGGTAAAAATATAAATAGTAAGTTAAGTCTAAATTGAATGAGTTTGAGTAAAACTTTTCATTTATTACTTTTCACTTTTCACTTTTAACTTGTAAAATGGCAAAGGAAGAATTAGAATGTTCGTTTTGTGGTAGAAAAAAGCCAGAAACCAGTTTATTAATTGCAGGATTAGATGCACATATTTGTGATCGTTGTATCGAGCAAGCGCATGGTATTGTTGTAGAAGAGTCTAAACAGTCTGATAATGCAGAGTTGTCTTCTGAGTTGATGCTTAGGAAGCCACAACAAATCAAAGGGTTTCTTGATGAATATATTATTGGTCAAGAATATACCAAAAAAATAATGTCTGTTGCAGTATACAATCATTACAAACGGTTACTTCAGCCAGCATCAGATGATGATATTGAAATACAAAAGAGTAACATCATCATGGTTGGTCAAACAGGTACAGGTAAAACATTGATGGCAAAAACTGTTGCTAAAATGCTTAATGTGCCTCTAGCTATTGTTGATGCTACAGTATTAACTGAAGCGGGATATGTAGGAGAAGATGTTGAAAGTATTTTAACACGTTTATTGCAAGCTGCAGATTACAGTTTAGAAAAAGCTGAAAAAGGAATCGTTTTTATTGATGAAATTGATAAAATTGCACGTAAAAGCGATAATCCATCTATCACTAGAGATGTCTCTGGTGAAGGTGTTCAGCAAGCCTTACTTAAATTATTAGAAGGCACTACAGTTAATGTACCACCTAAAGGAGGAAGAAAACATCCTGATCAAAAGTTTATTGAAGTCAATACAGAAAATATTTTGTTTATTGCTGGTGGTGCTTTTGATGGTATTGAGCGAAAAATATCTAAACGCCTTAATTTAGCTGCAATTGGTTATAAGGCAGCACACGAAGGAGAAGCTTTAGATGGAGATAATTTATTGCAATATGTTAATCCGAAGGATTTAAAAGATTTCGGATTAATTCCAGAAATTATTGGTCGACTTCCTGTACTGACATACATGGATCCTTTAGATGAAAAAACCTTAAGAGCTATTTTAACTGAGCCTAAGAATGCCATTATAAAGCAATACAAAAAATTGTTTGAGATGGATGATATTGAATTTTCAATTACAGATGGAGCACTAGACTTTATTGTAGATAAGGCTATTGAATATCGATTAGGAGCTAGAGGTTTACGTTCGTTATGTGAAGAGATTTTAACGGATGCCATGTTTGAACTGCCTAGTGGTGATGAGACAAAGTTAAATGTCACAAAAGCGTATGCTGAAAGTAAATTGGAAAAAACAACGTTAAAGAAGTTGAAAGCGGTATCTTAATTGAGATGTCTATTTATAGAAAAAAATAAAACCACTCTTTTCGGAGTGGTTTTTATTTGTTTGGATTTAAAAATTAATATTGCGAACAATATCTTTATATTTTCACAAGTTATTTATAAGGGATAAAATCTAAAATTGTGATTATAATTTCTCTGTATTACTTTGTAAATATAAGCGCAATAAGATGAGATAAAAAACGACTTTTAGCTGTTTTGGATAAACAGATTTAAATACTCGTTATGTGGAAAATTCTGACGCTGTTTGTCGGAAAAATTTGAAAAATGTTTCCACTCGTCGATATATACAATGTTATTTTATTCAACTAATACTGGTTTTACTAGTATTTAGATGAAGCAATTCATCCATGTATTCACGATTGTTAGATAAACGTGGAATCTTATGTTGACCACCAAGTTTGTTATGTTGCTTCAGCCAATCATAAAACAAACGTTCTCTTGCGATATTCACTCTAGGCATATTAAGTGTCATGTCATTATATCGCTTGGCTTCATAATCGGAATTTAGAGATTGAAGTGTATTATCTAAAAGCTCTTTAAAATAATTAACGTTTTTAGGAGGTCTCTTAAATTCTATTAGCCACTCGTGAGATCCTTTCTCTTTACCTTCCATAAAAATTGGAGCAGCAGTATAATCTACAATTTCTGCGTTTGTAGTTTTGCAGACTATTCGTAAAGCATCTTCAGCATTTTCAATAATTAATTCTTCGCCAAAGACATTAATATGATGTTTTGTTCTACCAGATACTTTAATTCTGTAAGGGTTTGTTGATGTAAATCGAATAGTGTCACCAATTTTATAACGCCAAAGTCCAGCATTAGTAGTAATAATAACAGCATAATTAACGCCAATTTCTACTTCGCTTAGCGGAATCACTTTTATATCTGAAGTGCCATAAGTTGACATCGGAATAAATTCATAAAAGATTCCATAATCTAACATGAGCAATAATTCGCTACTGTTATTATGATCTTGAATGGCAAAGAAACCTTCAGATGCATTATAGATTTCATAATATTTAAAATCTGGTTTTGGTAAAATGGCTTTATACTGGTCAACATAAGGTACAAAACTTACGCCACCATGAAAATAAACTTCTAGATTTGGCCATATATCAAGTAAACTGTCTTTACCTGTTGCATCTAAAACATTATTGAGTAGTACTAACATCCATGATGGAACGCCAGCCAGACTTGTCACATTTTCATTTATAGTTTCATTTACAATAGCTTGCATTTTCGTTTCCCAATCGCTCATTAATGAAACGTTATTACTAGGAGTACTACTAAATTCCGCCCAAAATGGCATATTGTCGATTAGAATCGCAGACAGATCACCAAAAATAGTTCCGTTTTCTTTATACAATTCTTTACTGCCTCCTAGACGTAATCCTTTTCCTGTAAATAATTGTGAATCTTCATTATTATTGAGGTACATACAGAGTAAATCTTTACTTGCAGCATAATGGCAATCTTCTAATGATTCTTGACTTACTGGAATGAATTTACTTTTTGCATTTGTAGTTCCACTAGATTTTGCAAACCATTTTATAGGAGTTGGCCAAAAGATATTGTTTTCACCTCGTCGAGAACGTTCTATTACATTTTGATAGTCTTCATAAGATGAAATTGGAATCCGTTCAGAAAATGTACTGTAATTGGTTATCGAGTCAAAGTTATATTGCTTCCCAATTTCAGTATCTTTTGCTTTAGAAAGAAGCTGAAAAAGTAATTCATTTTGTACGTCATTAGGATATTTTAAAAATAATTCAATCTGATGAAACCGTTTTTTTAGGAACCATGATGCAATTGAATTTACTAATGGAATCGACATTTTTATAGTATCTTTATGGTTGGTTTTATCTTAGGCTTTTTGATTTGCTGCAAAATCATCTTTTATTTCCATATTTTGTCTTTTTATTACAGCGTAGCGATGCTATGATGTTCAAAAAAGCCTTCATCTGAAAATAAATCCTTGACTTTTCGCTTAAACAAAAAAGCCTAAGATGAAACCATTAAAAATAATACTTTTTTTTATATGTTTTACCAAGGTGTTTTAACAAAGATGGAAACAGAGTTTGCTGAGCCTATTCAATATTATTTGGTGCTAGAGAGTGATTTCTTGAATATGAATCAGTTACTCGGAAAAACCATTACTTTGGAATTTATAAAACATCAGTGTTTAAAATGTGGATTAGATAAACCTATTTACCGACAAGGCTTTTGCAAACAAGATTTTTTCGATATTCCTCAAGCTGGTGATTGGATTATGAGACCCGAATTGAGTACAGCGCATTTAGGAAAAGAAGATCGTGATTTGGAATACGAAAAGAGAGTACAATTACAACCACATATTGTATACCTAGCCAATTCAAGTAATGTTAAAGTTGGTGTGACTAGAAAAACGCAAGTGCCAACACGTTGGATTGACCAAGGTGCTCATGAAGCTATTGAAATTGTTGAAGTGCCTAATCGATATCTCGCAGGAATTACAGAAGTTGCTCTTAAAGATTATGTTGCTGATAAAACCAATTGGCGAAAAATGTTGAAGAATGATGTTGAAGATGAAAATTTAGTAGAATGGCGTGAACGACTTAAATCACACATACCTGAAGAGGCTCAAGATTATTTTATTGCTTCTAATACTGAAACTATTATTGATTTTCCAGTTTTGAATTATCCCGAAAAACCTAAAAGTCTTAATATTGAAAAAGAACAGACTTTTACTGGTAAATTGGTAGGTGTTAAGGGACAGTACCTCATTTTTGATGATGATACCGTTTTTAATATTAGAAGTAATGAAGGCTTGGTCGTGAAGTTTACAATTATCTAAACACTTAATTTGATTGCTTGGACGATTCCTATTAAGATTAGTAAAATTCCAGTAGCTTTATTAATAACAGCAGTAATATTCTGTACTTTGTTTTTAATCCTAATACTAAATATGCTATATAGGTATAAGGTGATGAGTTTTCCAAAATAAACACCAGCGAAGAACAAAAAAAGAATTAGCAAAGGTGAACCCAATGATAGCGTAAAGTCGTTATTATTAATAATTCCGAAGGCAACAATCCAATAAATTAATACAGGTGGATTTAATACGCCTAAAAGAAAACCAGTAGTATATTTTGAAGTGTTAAGTTTGTTTTTTTTAGTTGTTTTTTCTTTATTCTTTTTAAATAGTAAAAAACTGCCAGCTATCATTAAGATGATAACGATTAGAATTTGAATCCACATATTTTGATCAAAAAAATCACGAACAACCATATTACAATGTAATGCGTAATACGATAAAATAACCTCTCCAATTCCTGCAGCTATAGCGATTTTAAACGCTTGTTTCGCATTTTGCTTTATGGTAGTGTTTATGACTGCAATATTTGAAGCGCCTAAAGGTAAAGCTCCAATTATACTAGCTGAAATTCCGATAAGAAAATATAGAACAATCATGTGTGGTTTGTAGGATGGGTTTTAAAAAACTTACAAACTGGACATAAAAAAAGCATACTTCATAAAAAGTATGCTTTTTTTCTTTTAAGAAAAAACTACTAAATATCTTCTTGATCTCTTAAACCTTGAATATATCCAGCTTTTTGAATTTCTCTTCTTCTTTTTACAGAAGGCTTAGTGAAAAATTGATTTTCACGAATGTTTTGCATCGTTTTTACGTTACGGTGTTTTCTTTTGTAACGCTTTAAAGCACGTTCGATACTTTCTCCTTCTTTTACTAATATCTTAATCATCTACTTGTTTTAATGTTTATAAATTATCCTAAATATGTTTTTAATATTTTACTTTTAGAATCCTGACGTAAACGCCTGATTCCTTTTTCACGTATTTGTCTAACACGCTCTCTTGTTAAATCAAAGGTTACTCCAATTTCATCAAGAGTCATTGGTGGTTCATCACTTAAACCAAAATTTAAACGTATCACATCACTTTCTTTTTGAGACAACGTGTCTAAAGCTCTGTTGATTTCAACGTTTAATGATTCTTTCATTAAATCACGATCTGGGTTTGGTGACTCACCAGATTTAACAACATCATATAAGCTAGACGTTTCTCCTTCTTTTAAAGGCGCATCCATTGATAAATGGCGACCTGAATTTTTCAGAGATTGTTTTACTTCAGAAACTGTCATATCCAACTCAAGAGCAATTTCTTCCGCACTAGGTGCTCTTTGATGCGATTGCTCTAAAAATGAAAACGCTTTATTGATTTTATTTATTGAACCAATTTTGTTCAAAGGTAATCTAACTATTCGAGATTGCTCTGCTAAAGCTTGTAAAATTGCTTGTCTAATCCACCAAACAGCATAAGAGATAAACTTAAATCCTCTGGTTTCATCAAAGCGTTTTGCAGCTTTTACAAGACCAGCATTTCCCTCGTTTATTAAGTCCGGAAGTGTAAGTCCTTGATTTTGATATTGTTTAGCAACAGAAACTACGAAACGTAAGTTAGCCGTTGTAAGCTTATCTAAAGCAGCTTGATCTCCTTCTCGTATTCGCTGAGCGAGTTCAACTTCTTCCTCAGCAGTAATCATAGGTAACTTGCTGATGTCTTGTAGGTATTTATCTAGTGATTTAGATTCGCGGTTGGTAACTTGTTTGGTAATTTTTAATTGCCTCATATATTCTGTCTTATTTTAAAAGTTCGCAAGAGCTCAATGTAACTTTTAATTTGACAAAAGCAAATAATTGAGCACTTCTTTATGAAAAAAAGCCAAAAACTAGTGATTTTAACTTTTTTTTAGGTTTTGACGTTGATAAATCAGTTGTTTTTAGTTGAATCTTTCTGTTTCTTTTTTCCTCCAAGAAGATTGTCTAAAATTCCTTTTACACCATCTTTAATTGGGTCTTTAGTTTTTGTACTATCAGTTGTTGTCGATGTCGAATCTTTAGTAGTATCATTCTTATTACCTCCTAAAAGGCCACCTAGTAAATCTTTAACTTGATCTTTTCCTTTATTTATAATTTTTTGCTTTTCAATTTCAATAAGTTGCTTTGTAAGGTTAGAAACACCACTTGATAAATCTGTTTTTACTTTCGGGCTCGTATAATTGCCAGTAATATTTGCTGTCACTGGAATGGTAATCTTATTAGTGTCATTATCATTTATTTTGCCAATTAAGCGATTAACATCACTTCCTAAATATTTTGCGGGAACATTAAATACTGCATTATAATTTATGGTTTGGTCAAACGAATGAGAACCTGAAACTTGAATTGCTATATCTTCATATTTAAGATTGAAAGGTTTTACACTTACGTTTCCATCGGCAAAATCTAAATTTGCTTTTAAGTCTTTTAAGTCTAGCTTACTAAAATCTATAAAACTTAATTCGCCTTCAAGTTTACTCAATACTGAGCCTTCTTTTGGGTCGATATTAGTTGTTAATAATTCTGCGAAAGCATCACCAGTAACAGTACTAAGGTTAGGAGAGAATTCACTATCTAATGTGCCTTGAAGATTTATCGATGTATTTAATTTACCTTGAATCGCTTTTGCTATAGGTGCTAATTTTTGAAGTAAGTCTAACCCTTTAAATGATTTTGAGATGTCAAATCCGTCAGCACCTAGATTCAAATTAAAAACTGGAGTATCTGTTTTTGTTGAAACCTTACCAGCTATTGCTAGATTGCCATCAAATATTTTACTTGTCATATTTTGAAGATTGGCTTCTTGGTCTTTTATGATAAGCGTTCCTTTGACATCATTTAATGTCAAATCATCGTAAACAACAGTTTTAGCATTTGCATTAATTGTACAATCTAAGAAATCTGGAATCTTAAGCGATTCAGAATCTGATGTTGTTTTATTTGATGCTTCTGACGCTGTTTCATCTTCAACCATAAAATCACTCAAAACAAAGGTATTAGAATTTACATCAAATTGACCTTGTAGCTTTTTATCGCTTAGTAAAAATCCGAGCAAGTTTTTAATATTTCCAGTTGCTGTGAAATCACTTGTTCCTGTTTTTGCATTAAAGCTATTAAGCTTAACAGTGCCAGGATTGAAAGTCACATCTGCTTTACTAATTTGTATAGGATTTACGATATCTTCGGAAGAGAATACAAAGTCGGTAATACTCATCGATCCGTTGTTTTTAATACGATTATATGCATTGGTTTCAATTGCATTCATATCAAATTGAGTATTGAGTTTTGTTTTTAAAATTCCGCTTAATTCCTTATCAAAATCTATTGGATATGCTTTAGTTAGATTTCCAAGATTAAGTGTGCCATCAATATCTGCATTGACAAAGATATTTTTTGTGATGTTCTTTACTATTGCAGATCCTTTAAAGACATCATCATCAATTTTAAAGTTGAGTGTTTTAATATCTACAAATGTATCGTCAGCTAATCCAGTTTCGTTTTTAATAGCTGTATCAATTATAATATTTCTAATTCCTTTAGGTAAATCAGGATACTTAAATGAAGCATTTTCTGAAATAATACGAATGTCTAAGGTTGGAATGGTTTCTTCGGTTATTTTACCTTTAACGATACCATTAATTTTAAAATTCCCCGTAGTTTCTACGCTTTCAATGTTTTTAGAATACGCTTCAGGAATCACAGCTAAAAAGTCTTTAAAAGATGATCCTGAATTTTCAAAGGCGATATCAATATCTTGACCTTCTTCTATAAGCTGAACATAACCTTTAAACTCTAGTGGTAGCTGATTAATATATGCTTTGTTGTCTTTAAACGTATATTTTTGATTGTTAAGATCTAAGCCAATTAAAGCATCTAATTTTATACTATTATTATTGAGGTATTTTGAGCTATCCACACTCATACTCACATTGGTTGTTGTTTCAGTATCGAGTTCTGAATTTTCTGCAGAAAAGGTGCCGTGACCAAAATGATTCAATTCGGTTAAATGCAATTCTATTTTCGAAATCGCATCTAAATAGGTAATTGCACTATTGTTGATTGCATAGTCTTCAATATCAAACGAAAAACTATTACTGATTTCTTCCGTTTTTACAGAAGTAGTTTCATCTTCTTTAGTGATATCGTAATTATTATTACCTAATGCGTCAGTTTTGAGCGTGACTAAGGCTTCATCTATTATTATTGAATTAACAACAATAGGTTCTTCACTTGACGTTTTAAAGAGTTCATTTACAGACATTGTAAATGCAATATTTTTTGATGTCACAAAGGTCTCTCCTTCAAAAGGTTTGAAGTTGGTAATCACCAAGTCTTCGATCTCTACATGTGCCTGCGGAAAACTACGAATTAAGCTTAAACTTACATCACTAAATTCAACTTGAGCGTTTACATTTTCATTTATAAAACGCTTAACCATGTCTTTAATTTGCGACTGAAATGCAAAAGGAATGGCTAATAAAAGGAAGAATATAATTAGTATAGAGATGCCTATAATCTTGAGTGCTTTTTTCATAAAATGATATCAATTCTAATTTGTGTGTAAATATATACGAAGCTAGTTTCACTTTAGACCAATCTATATTAAAGTTTAGCAAAATTTTAACCCAATTGATGAGATTATTGCCTGATTAGATCAATTCAATTTCTTCATTGACTTTTAAGCCAAAACGTTTTCTGAAAAGATACACACCTAAATATAAAAATGGCGTATCTAATGCTGCAACGATTACTTTGAATAGAAAGCCACTGATGAGTAAGCCTTCGAAGTTTTTCCAAGGAATAATTCCAAACGAACATAATAATGTTAAAATGGTAAACGTATCTACAAACTGAGAAAACCAAGTTGAAAAATTATTTCTTAACCAAAGGTGTTTACCTTTAGTAAGATGCTTCCAAAAATGATAGATTTGAATATCTACAAATTGTGCAAACAAATAGGTAATCATACTTGCAAATACTGCTATCGCTGAATTACCAAATACATTTGAAAACGTTTCGTCATTAACATACGACCAAGAGGTTGCTGGCATATTACTTGACACTAAAATGATAAATAATGAAAATAGAGATGCAAAAATTCCAGATACAACGACTTGGTTCGCTCTCTTTTTTCCGTAAATCTCACTAATTAAATCTGTAATTAAAAATGTAATAGGATAAGGAAGTATGCCAACAGAAATCTCAAATAACTTGGCACCAAAAATTTCTACATCAAATGGATACCAATAAAAAAACTTTTGAAATATAAGATTTGAAACGACTAAAGACGTGATAAACAGAGCAGCTAAGAACAAATAGATTTTTTGTGCAGCTAGTTTATCTTTTAAGGTCATAAATTGTGAATAAATACTTACTGTAAATATAAGATAAAACGGATTTCTTTTCATTATTTTGGCATTCATTATGAATTCACCTAACCACGTTTACATAGCTCTTGGAAGTAATAAAGGCGACAGAATTAAACATCTGCAGGACGCTGTGAATTTGATTTTTGAAGAAATTGGAAAAGTGAATAGCATTGCTAAAGTCTATAATACTCCAGCTTTTGGGTTTGAAGGCGATGATTTTTTAAACACCTGTCTCTATGCTGAAACTGAATGTTCTGCGGAAGCTGTTTTAGACAAACTGTTGCAAATTGAAACCAAATTAGGACGTTCAAGAACAATTTCTGAAACCTATGAAGCCAGAACGATTGACTTAGACGTGTTGTTTTATAATGATGAGATCATAGATTCAAAAACACTGAAGGTTCCGCATCCTGAATTGCAAAAACGAAAGTTTGTATTACATCCTTTACATGATATCGCTTCAAAGTTGAAACATCCTGTTTTGGAACAAACGGTTGCAGAGTTATTAGAAGCCTGTGAGGATGTTAGTGATATTGTACCAATTAAGATTTGGTTGAAGAATCCAACAAAGCGATTTAATTTTTCGAATCAGAATTATATTGCTATTGAAGGAAATATTGGAGCTGGTAAAACAAGTTTGGCTTATAAAATATCACAAGATTTTAATGCTAAGTTGATTTTAGAGCGTTTTGCGGATAATCCGTTTTTGCCAAAATTTTATGAAGAACCACAGCGTTATGCGTTTACTTTAGAAATGTCTTTTCTTGCCGATCGTTATCAGCAAATAAGTGATGATTTATCACAATTAGATTTGTTTAAAGATTTTATGGTAAGTGATTACGATATTTATAAGTCGCTTATTTTTTCAAAAATCACGTTGCCTGAAGATGAATTCAAACTCTATAGAAAACTATTTTATTTGATGTATAAGGACATTGCAAAACCAGATTTATATGTCTATCTCTATCAAAACACAGAGCGTTTACAAGAGAATATCAAAAAACGTGGTCGTGATTACGAACAAAATATTGAAAGTGAATACTTAGAGAAAATTAATTCAGGCTATTTAGACTTTTTAAAAAATCAGACCGAACTCAATGTGAAAATCATTGATGTTTCTGAAAAGGATTTTGTGAAAAATCGAGCAGACTATTTGTGGCTGCTTAATGAGATTTGTACTGCATGATGAAACATCGTATTGAAGTTATTGAAGATCGATTGATTGTTGGTATGAAAACCCAAACATCTGTTTTAACTATAAATGAAAAGACGAAGCAATTAGCAAAATTGTTTATGCCTAGACGACATGAAGTAGCTTCAAGAATTGGGGAACATGTGTTTTCTATTCAAGATTATGGTGACAATTATTCGCCTACTGATTTCAATTCAGAATTTGATAAATGGGTTGCAGTAGAGGTTAAAGACAGTAATGATTTACCTGAAGGAATGGATTCATTTATTATAAAATCTGGAACCTATGTTGTATTCAGTTTTAAAGGTTCTGTTTCTGAGTTTCCAAAAAGTAGAGCTTATATCTTTCAAGAGTGGTTGCCTAATTCTGAATATCAATTAGATCCAAAAGCACATTTTGAAATTTTAAGTGAAAATTATAGTAAAGATCTTCAGAATATTGAAGAAGATATTTGGATTCCTGTTAGGAAGAAATAGAATTCATTTTACTAAATACATCCCAAACCACAACACCACAACTCACTGAAATGTTTAATGAGTGTTTGGTTCCAAATTGTGGAATCTCAATTACAACATCACTTGCATTAACCACATCTTGAGTCACGCCTTTTACTTCATTTCCAAAGACTAAAGCATATTTTTGATTGGCTTTAGGTTTAAAATCGTTTAGCATTGTCGCGCGTTCAGCTTGTTCAATGCTTATTATTGATGTGCCTTCAGTTTTTAATTTATCAACTAATTCGATAGTGTGTTCAACATATTCCCAATCTACGGTTTCTGTACTTCCTAAAGCTGTTTTTCTAATGTCATTATGAGGAGGTGTTGCCGTGATTCCACAGAGATAAATTTTTTCAACTAAAAATGCATCACTAGTTCTAAATACTGAACCAATATTGTTTAGACTTCTAATATTGTCAAGAATAATAATAAGAGGTGTTTTTTCTGCCAATTTAAATTCGTCGACATTTAATCGGTCAAGTTCGCTGTTTTTTAGTTTTCTCATTTCAAAATCATCTTTCTGTCATTGCGAGGACGAAAGACGTGGCAATCTCCTAGCTTAGTTGTTAAAATCTAGTCTTAATTGTAGATAACTTATAAGGTTACCATTTTCTAAAACTTCAAATTATAAGTACTTTAGCAGTCTTACAATGTTCACAAAAATACACAAAACCATTGGCTAAAAAAGTAAAAAAGGAAACACCATTAATGAAACAGTACAATGCTATCAAAGCAAAGTATCCTGATGCATTATTATTGTTTAGAGTAGGAGATTTTTATGAAACCTTTGGTGAAGATGCTGTAAAAGCGTCTAAAATTTTAGATATTATTTTAACCAAAAGAGGCGCTGGTAGTCCGACCGAAATTGAATTAGCAGGTTTTCCACACCATTCTTTAAATACGTATTTACCTAAATTGGTGAAAGCTGGTTGTCGTGTTGCTATTTGTGATCAACTTGAAGATCCGAAGCAAACCAAAACCATTGTAAAACGTGGTGTTACCGAATTAGTTACTCCAGGTGTTGCGCTGAATGATGATATTTTACATTCTAAAACCAATAATTTTTTAGCGTCTGTTTATTTTGGATTGCATGCTGTTGGAGTGTCATTTTTAGATGTGTCTACAGGTGAGTTTTTTATATCTCAAGGCAACGAAGAATATATAGATAAGTTACTTCAGAATTTTAAACCAAGTGAAGTATTGGTGTCAAAGCCTAATAAGTTAAAATACAATACTGCTTTTGGGAACGATTTTCATGCTTTTTATTTAGAAGATTGGGTGTTTCAAGATGATTATGCTAATGAAACGTTACTGAAACATTTCAATACAAAATCATTAAAAGGTTTTGGGATTGAAGACTTATATGAAGGGATTGTAGCTTCTGGTTCAATTTTACATTATTTAAGCGAAACACAGCATCATAAATTACAACACATTACCTCTATACAACGCTTAACTAAAGGTGAGCATGTTTGGATGGATCGTTTTACGATTAAAAATTTAGAGCTGTATCAATCTAATAATCAGAATGCAGTGACGTTGGTGGATGTGATTGATAAAACGATTTCACCAATGGGTGGACGACTACTGAAACGTTGGTTGGCTTTGCCTTTAGTGAATCTTGAAAGTATTAAACATCGGCACGACGTAGTTGAATTTCTTAATGAAGATATAACATTATTGACTAAGTTTCAGCATCAATTGAAGCAAATTGGAGATATTGAACGCTTGATTTCAAAAGTTGCTACAGTTAAAATAAGTCCGAGAGAAGTCGTTCAACTTAAAAATGCTTTGGAAGCTATTGTGCCAATAAAAGCATTAGCGGTTCAGTCTAAAAATAAGGCATTACAATATTTAGGAGAACAAATGGATGCTTGTGATGAACTTCGTGAGCGTATTAAAGCAACTTTAAATGAAGAAGCTCCAGTTAATATTTTAAAAGGAAATACGATTTCTTCAGATTTTTCTTCTGAGTTGAAAGAACTTCGAGATCTTTCGGCTTCTGGCAAAGAGTATCTAGATAAAATGCTAGAACGTGAAAGTGAACGTACTGGAATAACATCTCTAAAGATAGCTTCCAATAATGTGTTTGGTTATTATATTGAAGTGCGTCATACACATAAAGATAAAGTTCCCGAAGAATGGATACGTAAGCAAACTCTAGTTAGCGCAGAGCGTTATATTACAGAAGAACTTAAAGAGTACGAGACTAAAATTTTAGGCGCAGAAGAACGTATTTTGGCTATTGAGCAACAGTTGTTTGCTGAGTTGATTCATTGGATGATTGGTTTTATAAAACCTGTTCAGAAAAATTCGGCACTTATTGCTCAGTTGGATTGCCTTTGTGGTTTTTCAAAGTTGGCTATCGATCATAATTATGCGAGACCAATACTTACTGAAACGTATGAGCTAGATATCAAAAACGGAAGACATCCAGTTATAGAAAAACAATTGCCACATAGCGAGCCTTATATTGCAAATGATGTGTATTTAGATCGTGAAAAGCAACAAATCATTATGATTACTGGTCCGAATATGTCTGGTAAATCTGCTATTTTACGTCAAACGGCATTAATTGTGTTGTTGGCGCAAATGGGAAGTTTTGTGCCTGCTGAAAGTGCAACGATTGGATTAACCGATAAGATTTTTACAAGAGTAGGAGCAAGTGATAATATCTCAATGGGTGAATCGACTTTTATGGTTGAAATGAATGAAACCGCTTCTATTTTGAATAATATATCAGATAGAAGTTTGGTGTTGTTAGATGAAATTGGAAGAGGTACTAGTACTTACGATGGTATTTCTATTGCTTGGGCAATTAGTGAGTATTTACATGAACATCCAAGCAGAGCTAAGACGTTGTTTGCTACGCATTATCATGAGTTAAACGAAATGTCTGAAACGTTTGAACGTATCAAAAATTTCAATGTATCTGTAAAAGAATTAAAAGATAATGTGTTGTTTTTAAGAAAGCTTGTTGAAGGAGGAAGTGAGCATAGTTTTGGTATTCATGTAGCAAAGATGGCAGGAATGCCACAACAAGTGATTCATCGTGCAAATAAAATATTAAAGCAACTTGAAAAATCACATTCTAGTGAAGAATTAACAGATAAAGTAAAAAGGCTAGAAAATGATATGCAATTGAGTTTTTTCAATTTGGATGATCCTCTTTTAGAGCAGATTAAAGATGAAATAGTTAATATTGATATTGACACTTTAACACCAGTTGAGGCCTTAATGAAGCTGAATGAAATAAAGCGTATGTTGCTGAAAAAGAAACATGCATAAAAATATCTAAGTTTTTTTTTAAAAAGGCTTTGCTTTTCTGATAAAAGTCTTAAATTTGCCCTCGCAATAACAAAGAACGTTCTTATACATTGCTAATGCGAAAGTAGCTCAGGGGTAGAGCATCACCTTGCCAAGGTGAGGGTCGCGGGTTCAAATCCCGTCTTTCGCTCTACACTTAAAAATATACCAATTTGTACGTCTAGTACATCTAAATGCTGAAGTGGTGGAATTGGTAGACACGTTGGACTTAAAATCCAATGTCCATTAGGACGTACGGGTTCAAGTCCCGTCTTCAGTACAAATGAAAAGCCGAAACATATGTTTCGGCTTTTTTGTTTTAAATGTATACCTATAAAAAAAGATCTGATAAAATCAGACCTTTTTTTATAAAAGCAACGTTAAGTTTAAGTTTAGTTGTCTTTTTTAACTTTATCAACAGCATCATTTAATGCGTCTTTACCTTTTTCTTTGGCTTTGTCTACAGCGTCACTTGCCATATCTTTACCTTTTTCTTTAGCTTTATCAACAGCATCATTTACTGCATCTTTAGCATCACCTTTAGCTTTGTCAACAGCATCATTTACAGCATCTTTAGCTTTGTCGGCAGCATCAGCAGCTCCTTCTTTAACTGAGTCTACTGCATCTCCAGCAGCATCACTTGCAGCATCTGCAGCGTCATTTACTGCTTCTCCAGCAGCATCTGCAGCATTTTCGATTGCATCACCAGCTTCTTCAGCAGCATTTTCAACAGCATCAGCAGCACCTTCAGCTCCTTCTTTTGTTTCTCTACATGATACTGATACTACAAGTGCCAATACCAATGCGATGTTTAATAATAATTTTTTCATTGTAATAGTTTTAGTGTTAATTAATAATACACGAAATTAATAAGTTATATTGAAAAGACCTTAAAAAAATTAACTTTTTGTTAACAGGCTTAGGTTTTACTTTAATTTCAGTCTTATATACGTATGTAATCCATGATTTGGTTTACAGCTCCTTTATTTTTTTTAATGAAGTTTTCGTTTAGTGTTCCAACTTTTAATCTTTTTTCTGAAGAGTTGATTAGGTTATCTAGTCCGTTTTTAAGCGTGTTTTTACTGCTTACAGTTAGTACGCCTCCATTTTTTATCATTGTTTTTGCTTCTGGAAATTTGTCATAGTTATTACCAATAATAATTGGAATACCGAATACTGCTGGTTCTAAAATATTGTGAAGACCAGTCGTTCCCATTGCTCCACCTACATAAGCAATGTCTGCATAACTGTATATTTTAGATAACAATCCTATGGTGTCTATGATGAATACTGAATAGCCAATAACTTCTTTACGATTCTTTTCGGAAAATAATACATAATCAAGCTCTAGCTTTTTTGTAATATTATCAATTTGAACTTTATTGATATTATGAGGAGCAATAATAAATTTTAAATGTTTTGAAGCAGTCTTATTTATATAATCTATTAGAATGGATTCATCTTCAGGCCATGAACTACCAATAACAACACATAGGCTATCGCCTTTAAATTCTGAAATAAAACTCAAATCATTATTTTGTATTAGCTGATTTGAAACACGATCATATCTAGTGTCACCAGAAATCGTAACATTTGTTATGCTAATATTTTGGAGTAATTTTTTCGAATTTTCATCTTGTACAAAAATATGTTCAAACACTTGCAAAGCTTTCCGAAGGTGATTGCCATACCATTTAAAATAGGAATGTTTTTTTCTGAATAATGCAGAAATCAAAATAGCACGTTCATCTCTTCTTTTTAATTCATATAAAATATTGGGCCAAATATCGTATTTCACAAACACGGTAAATTCTGGATTAACAATGTTTAAAAATTGTTTTGCATTTAATTTTGTGTCTAAAGGTAAATATGTAACAATGTCTGCAATAGGAGTGTTTTTTCGGATTTCATATCCTGAAGGAGAAAAAAAAGTCAATACTATTTTATACGAAGGGTAATTAGTTCTAATTGATTCAAATACTGGTAAGCCTTGCTCATATTCACCTAATGAGGCACAATGAAACCAAATAGTTTTATCATTTGGAGATAAGTTTTTCTTCAATAATTTAAAAGTTTGACGACGTCCTTCAACACCTTTTTTAATCTTTAAATTAAAAAATGCAAGAATTTTTAAAATGAATGAAAGTATATGTATTCCTAAATTATACAATATATAAACGTTTACGTTACTGCTAAAATACTGTTCTTTAAAATAATTTCATTGCTTAATGCTAATGAATTTCGTAATTTCGTCTTGTATGAAAAAAATTCAAATGGTTGACCTTAAAGGTCAATATAGCAAAATAAAAGCTGAGGTTGATAGCTCTGTTTTAGAGGTATTAGATTCTACAGCATATATAAATGGACCTAAGGTTCATGAGTTTCAGAAAAATCTTGAAGCGTATTTAGGTGTTAAACATGTGATTCCTTGTGCTAATGGTACAGATGCTTTGCAAATTGCCATGATGGGATTAGGTTTGAAGCCAGGAGATGAGGTGATTACTGCAGATTTTACATTTGCAGCAACTGTTGAGGTTATTGCATTGTTACAATTGACTCCAGTTTTAGTAGATGTTGATCCAATCACATTTAATATAGATGTTGATGCTATTAAAAAGGCAATCACTCCCAAAACTAAGGCTATAGTTCCTGTTCATTTGTTTGGAATGTGTGCCAATATGGAAGCTATTATGGAGATTGCAAAAGAACATAATCTCTACGTTATTGAAGATAATGCGCAAGCCATTGGCTCAACATATACCTATAGTGATGGTCGAAAAGTAAAAGCTGGAACTATTGGAGATGTGGCTTCGACATCATTTTTTCCATCTAAAAATTTAGGCTGTTATGGAGATGGTGGAGCTATTTTTACTAATGATGACGATTTAGCACATACGATTAGAGGTGTTGTAAATCATGGAATGTACGAGCGTTATCACCATGATGTCGTTGGTGTGAATTCACGATTAGATTCAATTCAAGCTGCCATATTAGATATTAAACTCAAAAATTTAGATCGTTATAATAATGCAAGGCTAAAAGCGGCAAATGCTTATGATGATGCTTTTAAAGATCATGATAATATCATCACTCCTTATAGAGAAGATGTTGAAAACTGTCACGTCTTTCATCAATATACACTTAAGATTTTAAATGCAGATAGAGATGCTTTGGTGAAACACTTAAATGAACAAGGCATACCTTGTGGTGTGTATTATCCAATTCCTTTGCATTTACAAAAGGCATATCAAGACTCTAGATATAATGAAGCTGATTTTACGGTCACTAATCAATTGGTAAAAGAAGTAATTTCATTGCCAATGCATACAGAATTAGATGATGAGCAAATTGAATTCATTACATCTACTGTTATTAATTTTGTAAACTCTTAAACTAATGAAAAAAATACTTGTAACTGGTGGATTAGGTTTCATTGGTTCACATACTGTTGTTGAATTACAAAATGAGGGTTATGATGTTGTTATAATAGATGACTTATCAAATTCTACTATAGAGGTGATTGAAGGTATTACTGCTATTACTGGAAAAACTCCAATTTTTGAAAAGTTAGATTTAAAAGAAAAAGCTTCAGTTGAGCGCTTTTTTCAAAAACATAATGACATTTCTGGAGTTATTCATTTTGCAGCAAGTAAAGCTGTTGGTGAAAGTGTTGAAAAACCATTGTTGTATTATGAGAATAATCTAAATACACTTATTTATATACTAAAAGATGTACTTAAACTTAATTCATCCAATTTTATTTTTAGTTCATCATGTACAGTTTATGGACAAGCTGACGACATGCCAATAACAGAAAGTGCGCCAGTTAAATCTGCTGAATCGCCTTATGGAAACACAAAGCAAATTGGAGAAGAGATCATTAAAGATACTTGTAAAGTAAATGATAATTTAAATGCAATTGCATTGCGTTATTTCAATCCGATAGGTGCTCATCCTTCTGCTAAAATAGGTGAATTACCAATTGGAGTGCCTCAAAATCTAGTGCCATTTATTACGCAAACAGGAGCTAAACTTCGTGAATGTTTGTCTGTTTTTGGTAATGATTATGAAACACCAGATGGAACTTGTATAAGAGATTATATTCATGTTGTTGATCTTGCAAAAGCTCATGTGGTAGCTTTAGAGCGCCTTTTAGAGTCTAAAAATCAGTCTAATTATGAAACGTTTAATGTCGGAACAGGAGTTGGTAGTTCTGTGTTAGAAGTGATTCAATCTTTTGAAAAAGTTTCTGGGCAATCTCTTAATTATAAGATTGCACCAAGACGTGAAGGTGATATTGAGAAAGCTTTTGCAAATACTGAAAAAGCAAATAATGTTTTAGGCTGGAAAGCTAATTCTACACTTGATGATGCGATGCTTTCAGCTTGGAAATGGGAGAAAATCATTAGAAATCTATAATAATTCCTTAGAATTGAATTATAAATTTGATAATGATAGGCGGTTTAATTATTGATCTGCTAATTTTTAAGGTATTTTATTATTAGTTTTTGATTTAACAAATTGATTAACAGTGATTTAGTTCTTTTTGTTTGTGCTTTGGTTTTCCTTTTTGTTTATTTGAAACTAATGATAAATGAAAACCAATGAAATTGATTAGTATTAAAAGAGAAACAAAACCTGAAGTTAGGTTCACTCCAAAAATGGGTGCCTTATCTGTAAAAGTTACTTACATTAAGAAGCAATTTTTGAATATTCCATTCAAAACATTATATAAGTATAGAGAAACTTATTATGGAGAAGTAAAAGATTGTGTCAATATTAGTTTAGCGAAATAATATAAAAAGCCTCTTCAATTTGAAGAGGCTTTTTTGAGTTTTATTTGATTTGTTTTTTTCTTGAAGATATAAACCATGTATAAATTAAAACAATCATTCCGAACGTAACAGACATATCTGCAACATTAAAAATACCAGTTTTAAAAATACCACCTAAGTTTATAAAGAAAAAATCGGTTACTTTGCCAAAAGCGATACGATCAAAAACATTGGCAATTCCTCCACCAGCAATACAACTTAATGCAATAGTACTTAGTTTGTCTAAAGTTTTATTTACTAAAATATAATAGATAAGATAACCCAAGACTAATGTAGGAAGGATTAATAAAAAAACAATTCTTAAGGTGTCATTCATGTCACTTCCCATTCCTAGAAAAGCTCCTTTGTTATCGACATATTGCATGATGAACTTCTTTCCAATAAGTTCTTTGATTTCCAGGTATTCAAAATTAGCCCTAACGAGTACTTTTGAAATTTGATCAATAGTGATATTGAAGATTATAAGCAAAATGATGCCTACATTTCTTGATAATTTCATAAAATCTTAAGCGTTAGTTTCAAATGTAGCTGAAGCAGTTTCAGATTCTCTATTGATTTTTTTAACTAGACCTTGTAATACTTTACCTGGACCAACTTCAGTAAAATGAGAGGCTCCATCTGCTATCATTTGTTGGACAGATTGTGTCCAACGAACAGGAGCAGTTAACTGAGATATTAAATTTACTTTAATTTCATTTTCATCAGTTATTGCAGTAGCTGTTACATTTTGATAAATTGGACAGTTTGGTTTGCTAAATGTAGTATTTTCAATAGCTGCTGCTAATTCTTCTCTAGCAGGTTCCATCATTGGTGAGTGAAATGCGCCACCAACAGGTAACACTAAAGCACGTCTTGCTCCAGCTTCTTTCAGTGCTTCGCAAGCTTTGTTAATGGCTTCAACTTCTCCAGAGATCACTAGTTGACCAGGACAGTTATAGTTTGCAGCAACCACAACTCCTTCTGTATTTGCACACACATCTTCTACAATATGATCTTCCAAACCTAAAACGGCTGCCATTGTACTTGGTTGTAATTCGCAAGCTTTTTGCATTGCTTGGGCTCTTTGCGAAACTAATTTTAATCCATCTTCAAAAGTTAAAGCTCCAGCTGTGACTAATGCAGAAAATTCTCCAAGAGAGTGACCAGCAACCATATCTGGTTTAAAACTGTCACCTAGTGTTTTTGCTAAAATTACAGAATGTAAAAAGATAGCTGGCTGTGTGACTTTAGTTTCTTTTAAGTCTTCAGCAGAACCTTCAAACATGATGTCCGTAATATGAAACCCTAAGATGTCATTTGCTTTTTCAAAAAGTTCTTGTGCTAAAGGTGAGTTTTCATAAAGGTCTAATCCCATTCCTGAGAACTGAGCACCTTGACCTGGAAATATATATGCGTTCATTTTAATCAAAATTTATGATGCAAAAATAGGAATAATATTGAACTTATAAGTTAGAAGTTGCAGCTTCTGCACAACGTTCGCCATCCATAGCAGCAGAAATAATTCCACCAGCATAACCACCACCTTCACCACATGGATAAAGATTAGAAATTTCAGGATGCGCTAAGGTTTCTGTTCTAGGGATATTTACAGGTGATGATGTTCTAGATTCAACACCTATTACATTAGCTTCTTCAGTATAATAACCATGCATTTTTTCTCCAAATGCTTTAAAACCTTTTCGTAGAGAACTACCAATTAATTTTGGTAACAACGAGTGCATAGGTGCCGATTTTAAACCTGGTTGATACGATGTTTCATTTAAGTTAGGTGACAATTTCCCTTCAACAAAATCTGTTAATCGTTGTCCTGGTGCAGATTGACGCCTTCCGCCAGAAGTGAATGCCAAACGTTCTAAATCTTTTTGATATTCTAAGCCTTTCAATTCTCCAAACGGTTCATATTTATATAAATCGTTGTCTGCATTAATTTCGACCACAATACCAGAATTTGCAAAGGTATTGTTACGTCTAGAAGGCGACATTCCATTGACAACAACTTCGCCATTTGCAGTTGCAGCTGGAACAATAAATCCGCCAGGACACATGCAAAAAGAATATACACCTCGATTATTGACTTGTTGCACCAAACTATACGCAGCTGCAGGTAATAATTCATCCCGTTTTTCTCCTTTACAATGGTATTGAATGCCATCAATAATATCTTGTGGATGTTCAACGCGAACTCCCATAGCAAACGATTTTGCTTTTAACTGAATGTGTTTATCATTCAATAAATAAAATATATCACGAGCTGAATGTCCTGTAGCTAAAATAACTTTTTCAACATCCAATTCATTTCCGTTTTGAAGCTGAATAGCAACAATTTTATGGTCTTTTAGAGTGAAATCTGAAACTCTGGATTCAAAATGAACTTCTCCACCAAATTTTAAAATAGTTTCTCTAATATTCTGAACAACCTTCGGTAATTTGTTAGTCCCAATATGTGGATGTGCATCTACTAAAATTTGATCAGTTGCACCATGAAAGACTAAATTTTCGAATATGCGACGTACATCTCCACGTTTTAAACTTCGAGTATATAATTTGCCATCACTATACGTTCCTGCTCCACCTTCACCAAAGCAATAATTAGAATCTTCATTAACAAAATGATCTTGATTAATCGCTTTTAGGTCACGACGTCTGTCTTGAACATTTTTACCGCGTTCTAAAACGATAGGTTTAAAACCTAGTTCAATACAACGAAGCGCAGCATACATGCCTGCAGGTCCAAATCCAATAATATGAATGGGTTTTGCTTTTGAAACGTCTTTGTAATCAAATTGGTAATCTGAGTTTTCAGGAACAGGTTCATTGATGTAAACTTCAACTTTATAGTTAAACATAATGTTACGTTTACGTGCATCAATAGATTTTCTAAGGATTTTAATTCCGGAGATTTCTGAAGGTTCAATTCCTAAATCATAAGCTGCTTTGAGGAGCAATCCATTTGGTTTTCCCTCTTGATGTAAATTAATACGTAGTTGTAAAGCTTTAATCATATTGCGAAATTAGTTATATTTATTAGGTTTAAAAGTTTAACTTAAGAAATATAAAAACAAGATTGTATGGAATTTACATTAACAACAAATATAAAAGCAACTCCAAAACAAATCTATAAATCATGGTTAAGTCCACAAAGACATTCTAAAATGACTGGTGGAACAGCTTTTGTGTCTGATAAGGTTGGTGATGAATTTACGGCTTGGGAAGGGTATATAACAGGAAAAAATATTGAGTTAAAACCTTATAATAAAATTGTTCAATCTTGGAGAAGTACTAATTTTCAAAATGATGAAAGTGATTCTCAAATTGAGATTTTACTTTCTGAAGATGGAGAAGAAACAACATTAACATTAAAACATACCAATGTTCCAGAATCTGGTGAGCATTATAAAAAAGGATGGGAAGAACATTATTTCACGCCTATGAAAGATTATTTTAAAGCTCTGAATAAACTTTAATATCAAAATAAAAAATCATAAAAAACACCATTTCAATTAATGAAATAGTGTTTTTTTTATGTGATACATTTACTATTTTATTCTTCTAGACTTATGCTTTTAATATTATCCTTATAAACACGATCTATTAAAATGTGTCTAGGATCAATAGCTGCTTTTACTGGCAATGAATCTAATTGAACTGTGATTGAAGTTGACTCTTTGTCGATTTTCATTCGTTTTTGTTGGTATAATCGTTCTTCATCACTATCCATAAAGAAACCAATATCAATCCAATCGTTTATAGCCGTTTTTACTTCATTTCCTAGACTGTCAGATTTTATTTTAGAACTTTCAATTTCCAGAGTGACTTCAAATTTGCCATTATCTAATGTCTTATATGTAGCATCTGTTAGTCTATTGTCGTAAAGTGTAATTTCTTTAAACCAATCTTTTATTAAATAGTGTAATGAATCTGGTACTTGTGGTTCTAAATAACGTAAGAAATCGTGTGAACTTGGATAAGGAGGTTCCTTGTAACGATATTCTTCTAAGAAACCTTTCATTGCCGTATTAACTTTCTCTTCTCCAATGTAATCTTGTAAAGCATACAAAATAACACTTCCTTTTCCGTAGTGGATATAGCCTTGGTTTTCTACTTGATATAAAGGCAATTCTTTTTCACGTTCACCACTACGACCACGTAAATAACGATCGTGATTGTATTTAAGAAATTCGCGCATTTTCATTGGATTTTCATTGATGTTTTTTAAGGTCATTAATGATGAATATTCTGAAAAGCTTTCACTTAGCATTGTGCTTCCCTGCATATAAGCTCCAATAACTTGATGTGCCCACCATTGGTGACCCATTTCGTGTGCAATTACAGCATCAATAACATTGTTCTCCGTTTCATCTTCTAGATTTATAATAAATCCGAAAGACTCAGCATAAGGCATGGTTCCTGGAAAGGCTTGCGCGAAATTTGAATACCTAGGAAACTCAATAATTCGAGCTTGTTTGTGGTAATATGGACCAAAATTTTCTGTAAAATATTTTAATGAACGCTCAACAGCATCTAACATCATTTCAATATTAACATCATGCTTTTCATCATAATAGATTTCAATATCTATGCCATTCCATTTTCGTTTTGCTATTTCAAATTTAGCAGACATAAATGAATAGAAGTTTAATGAAGGCGTGTCTGTTTTGTAATGGTAATAATTTCGACCGTTTTCTTCCCATTTTTTAATTAATGAGCCAGGAGCAATTGCCGTTTGATCTCCAGAAGTAGAAACTACAGTTTCAACGTTTACGAAATCAGATTGTCCATTAAAAATATAATTTCCCATGTGTAAATCGGTAACACCTTCTGTAAGTTCTGGCATTCTTTCTTTTTCAGGAAGGTCATATTTTTTACGCGTGTTTTTATCACCTATTTCATAGCTGTCATTATAACCCATGGTTGGTAAAATATTACCATTATTAATGAAGGTTCCATTTTTAACTACCATTGTATTTCCTCTATCATTGGCAAACCCTTTGGTAATGTATTTGTTATTGACCGTCATTGTTATTTTTTCACCTGGTAGCAAAGGAGGACTCAATTTATAGATTGTAAATAAATAGGTCGTGTCTTTATAAACTGCCTTTGAATTCGGAATAATTAACTTCGTGTCCCAACCATCATTATTATAAAAATGAAGTGAATCGATTGGAAGTTCTGTCGTATTAGTTAATTCTAAATCGGCTTTAACATGTATATCTCTTTTATTTGGAAAAATATCTAGATAATACTTAGCATCAGTAATTTTGGGAGATACAATATCTTTATACTTCCCATATTTTTTTTCGTAATCTGCAGACAATTGTTCTAGAGTATCACTAGAGAAATAAGGGTTTAAAACTTGTGTATTATAATAAACAAATGCAGCAACTCCTAGCCAAGCTACAGCTGTAGTAATTATGACAGCTCTATAGCTTTTTGGGACTTCTTTTCTGGCTGTTTTTATGCGACTCCATAATGAGCTTTTAGAACCTCTACTCCAAAGTGCACCAGCAATTAATAATCCTAAAAAGGATAATATAATCCAATATAAATTAAACCAAAGTGTGCTTTTTAGTCCAGGACCAAATGCATTCATGTCTGAATAAAAAACTGAAGCACCTCCACCAATACTTAACATATTAGAACTGATGTCTAAAATACTTAAGATGATATCCCAAACTAATAATACTAATATGGATATAAAGTAACCAATGTATTTATTACTAGAAAGGACTTGAATCATAATCATGATGCCACCAAAAACAATGTAAAGCGCAAGGTTTTCGTAGAAGAAATCTAATAGATACACATCTAATTCAACACGAGTGAATCCATGAAGTAATTGATAAATTATTGCAATACCAATAAAAAATAAGTTTAATATAGAAGTTATACAAACTAAGGATAAGGCTTTAGCAGCCATAGAAATGAATGACGTATGAGCTGTAGCATCAACAACTTCATTTATTTTATGATCTCTATCACGCCATATTAATTCACCGCTAAAAAATATAAGAATAATTACGGTAAATATGTTTGTGTTGCCTTTTATCGAGTCTATAAGTTTGTAGGTAAGTGGATAGGATTGTAGTCCGAAAAACTCGAATCCACCACTTAAGTCTGCAACTAAAATGATAATACAAAAGAGAAATAATATTTTAAAGGTGACACTTTTTATAATACTTAAAAAATTAGTGTAGAAAAAGCTCTTAAATTGTATCCAATTAGTAGATGCGTTATACGTTGGATTTAACTTTGGTAGCGCAAATACAGTGTCTTTCTTTGAAGGTCTTAATTTTTCTTTCTTGATTTTTTTATTCTTCTTTTTGAAAGAAAAGCTAAAATAAGAAAGCATTAAAATGATAAGTCCAACTGCTATCCAAATTAGTCGATTCCAAAATAGAATCCCTGAAAAGCCAGGACTTATTGTATTTTTTTCTACAGGTGTAAAATACTTGGTTTCTATGCGATACGTGTTAATTCCAAAAATATCTGATAAACCAGCAATAGTTTCATTATCAACATCAGACATTAACGAACCAGAAACAATATAGGCTACAATAATTAATAAGCCACCAACAAATGAGATGACTGTGCTTTTCCATTTGTTAGCCATAGCAAAGATGACAGCTCCAGCAAGAAACATATTTGGTAAAATAAACAGTAAGTAATTATTCAAAAAGGTTTCAAAATAGAAAGGACCAAAGCGCGCTGGATCTATCCATTCAAAAACTGAATTTAAAGAAGTTCCTATCAGCATTCCGATAAAAATGCCCAGAAGAGGTAAGGTTGAAACGAATAGAGCGCCTAAAAAGCGACCAAAAAAGTAACCTGGTTTACTTAAAGGCGTTGCGAAAAGAATTTCATTAAACTCATTATTATGGTCACGTAATGCAGCATTATTAAAAAAGGCAACTGCCATTAATAAACTAAAGATGCAAAATATAGTAACGTGAATGGTAATGGTATAAGGTGAATTACGATAGACATTTCCAATGGCTCCTCCAATTTGCACATTATCACTAACTGTTGCAAAGAACTCCATTAATGCCAATACGAATATGAAAATATACACCATAGGTTGCTTAAGTGTATATTTTAATTCTGATAAAAAGAATGTTTTAAACATGATTAAAATGGTTAGGAATGATTAAACAAGAACGTTTGATGTGTTAATTTTAGAAAAGAAAACATCCTCTAAGTTAGGTGTTACTTGTTCAAATCCGTTTTGCGGATTGTCTTCACTATAGATATGAATTAGTGGTTTTCCACCTACCATTTTATTTGAGATAATTTTATATTCGTTAGCATAAGATTCAAGTTCGTCTCTGCTCACAATTTTTTGGAAAACTTTACTTCGTAAGTCATCAATTGCAGTTTGAGGAGATCCGTGAAAAACGATTTCTCCCAAATTCATTATGGCCATTTTAGTACATAATTCTCTTACATCATCTACAATGTGCGTCGATAAAATAACGATAACTTCTTTGCCAACATCTGCTAATAAATTATAAAAGCGGTTTCGTTCGCCAGGATCTAAACCAGCAGTTGGTTCATCTACAATAATCAATTTTGGATTGCCAATCAATGCTTGAGCAATTCCAACACGTTGTTTCATTCCTCCAGAAAACCCTTTTACAGATTTATTTCGCTTGTCGTATAAATTAACTTTATCTAGTAAATACTTAACCAGTTCTTTTCGTTCAGAACCATTTGTAATTCCTTTTAATATGGCTAAATGAGTTAATAATTGTTCCGCAGTAATTCTTGGATACACACCAAATTCTTGAGGTAAATAACCTAAGACTTTACGTAATTCTGCTGGTTGGTTTAAAATGTCAATTTCATCTAATGAAGCGCTTCCTGAATCAGCTTCTTGAAGTGTTGCAAGCGTTCTCATTAAAGATGATTTTCCTGCGCCATTTGGTCCTAATAAGCCAAACATTCCGTTTTCGAGTTCTAGATTAACATTGTCTAATGCTTTAACGCCATTCGCGTAAGTTTTCGATAAATTACTGATTTTTAATGTACTCATTGGAAATTGAAATTTGATTGGTTAATGTAAATAAGACGAAGCTAAGCTAAAAGCGTTACAATTGTAATATCTCATACCAAGATACTACTTATATATTAAGACGTAATATATTTAAGAATGGTTGCCTAGAACTGAAGTAAAATTAAAATTTTGAACAATGTTTATTTTTTCAAATACGTAATAAAAGAAAATGCATGGGCATGTTTATCATCTGCATCATGAGTAGTTCTACTTACTTCTCTCCATTGTGAAGTATCAATTTCAGGGAAATAAGTATCGGCATTTTCAAAGTTAGAATGCACACGAGTTAATTCAATTTTATCTACTAAAGGGATTGATTGTTTATAGATTTCACCACCACCAATAATAAAAGGTTGTTTGTCATTTTTAGAAGCATCAATTGCATCTTCTAAACTATTCACGACTATAACACCTTCTGGAGCTTTATAATTACTTTGTCTTGTAATAACAATATGAATTCTGTTTGGTAATGGTTTTGGGAAACTTTCAAAAGTCTTTCGTCCCATAATGATATGATGACCATTAGTTAGTGATTTAAATCGTTTTAGATCATCACTTAAATGCCAAATCAAATCATTGTCTTTACCAATTGCATTGTTCTCACCTGCAGCAACTATTATAGTCAGCTCAGCCGTTTTTTTTTCTGAAATTTCTTGGCTATCAAGAGTTTCATTATAGGCTTGTGATTTAGCAATTTCTTTTTCTTCTTTTAAGTAGTCTTGTTTAAGTTGTTCAATACGTTTTTGTTGCTTTGATACTAGCACTTCACGTTGTTGATCTTCCCACTCTTTACCCATAAATTTATGGGTAATGAAAACAGTAATAAAGTGGTATATAAATAAGATTAGCCAAAAACCAATAGCAAATACAAACCATTCAAGTCCAGCTATTTTAAAATCTTTACCAATACCTAACAAGGTGTTTGCTAAAATCAAAAAGACAGCTCCAATTAGAAAAAGTACAAAATGAACATACAAACGCTTTTTTTGTTTGATGCGTTTTTCTGCAGCTTTAATTAAAGCTAATTGTTCTTGATCTATACCTGGAGTTGTTTTCTTTTTTCCGAACATAATTATAAATATATACAAATATAAAGTTATGATTTTTAATGTGAACTTAGTAATGAAGTAAATTAAAAATTATACAGTGCAAGAGAAAACGTTTTCGTATCAATATAATTGAAAATCAGTGTTTAATAAATAAATTAATGCTTGGTAATTTAATAATTTAAAGGTGTTTTTTATTCGTACTTTAAATTAAAGTACACTTAATTTTATCAAATTGATAATTCTTTAATTTATAGTGAATTAATCGTACGAACCTTACAGTTTCTTTTATACATTTGACCCATAATTTAATTCATATATTATGGCAATTACAAAACAATACTTAAAAAGCAAACCAGTTTGTAAAGTAACTTTTACTGTACCTGCTGAAGAAGCGAAAAAGGTAGCAGTTGTAGGAACTTTTAACGAGTGGAACACTAAAAAAGCAGTTCAACTTAAGAAATTAAAAAACGGAAACTTTAAAGGGACTGTAGATTTAGAAAAAGATAACTCATATGAGTTTAGATATCTAGTTGATGGTGCTTATACCAACGATGACCAGGCAGATGCTTACGCATGGAATGATTATGCTTCAGCAGAAAATGGTGTTTTAAATGTATAGTTAATTTCGTTATACGACATTAAAAAAAGAGCTTTCAATTTTGAAAGCTCTTTTTGTTTTTTGATAAATCACTTAGTTAATAAAAATCAAGTGTCATTAACATGCTAAAAGGTGTGTCAACTTCAATTCCTTCCCAGGTTCCTGGTGCTTTGAATTTTGGTAGGCGCTTGGTTACATTTATGGCTTCAATAGCTATGGCTTTGTGATTTGCTTTTGCATTGATATTTTTGATTTTTCCGTTTTTACTAATTGTAAATTCTAAAAGAAACTGTGTTGATTTTGCCTGAGGCAATGCACGACTAGCCATTTCAATGTCAAAACTCATTTTAATAAAGTTCATGATTTTTCGTTTAGAACATGCTTCTAATTCTAAATTTGTAGCCTCTTTATCGCAACCTCTATAAATAGGATATCTTGTTTTGCCTTCATTTTTATTTGGAGTAATTTCTACCTTTACAGGTACTGAGTAAGGTACAGCAATTGGTTCTCCATCTCGTATTCCAGGAGTCATTTGTGGAATTAAGTTTATAACACGTATGGCTTCAGCTTCTAGATATTCGTCTTCTGCTCTTGCTCTTATGTTAGTGATTTTACCTTCTTTGTTAATTTTAAAAATTATTGCAATCCGTTTTAATCCAGGCTCTAAATCTGACTCTTCATGCATTTCAGTATTAAAATGATTTTTAAAAAGTTCGTTTATTTTTTGAGACATACAATTCATTTTGTTTGTATTGCCTTTTTCGTTTTTACAGCCTTTATAAATAGGAACGTGTTCAATAACCTCTGTAGTGTCTTTTGTCGTTGACAAAGCATCTAATTCAGATTGATTTAATTTGATTTCTTGACTAAAAACGAGTAGTCCAAATAACATGGAAATAGTAAGAATGAAATATTTCATAAAAATAAATTATACAGCCACAGCACCTTTAATGTGTGGATGCGGATTATAATCAACTAAAGTAAAGTCTTCAAAATCGAATTCGAATATATCTTTTACATCAGGGTTTAATTTCATTTTTGGTAATGGTCTAATATCGCGAGAGAGTTGTAATTCTAATTGCTCAAAGTGATTACTATAAATGTGGGCATCACCAAATGTGTGGATAAATTCTCCTGCTTCGTATCCACAAACTTGAGCGATCATCATTGTGAAAAGTGCATAGGAAGCTATATTAAACGGCACTCCTAAAAAAGTGTCTGCACTACGTTGATATAGTTGACAAGATAATTTTCCATCAGCAACATAAAATTGAAAAAAAGCATGGCAAGGTGGAAGTGCTGCTTTTCCATTTGCTACATTGTCGTCAAAGGATTTAGAAGTGTCTGGAAGTACCGAAGGATTCCAAGCAGAAACTAACATACGACGACTATTAGGATTGTTTTTTAATGTGTCGATGACATCTTTAATTTGGTCGATATCATCACTATTCCAGTTACGCCATTGATGGCCATAAACTGGTCCAAGGTCACCATTTTTATCAGCCCAAGCATTCCAGATTTTTACACCATTTTCTGTTAGGTAATTAATGTTAGTGTCGCCTTTTAAAAACCAAAGCAATTCGTAAATAATAGATTTTAGGTGTAATTTTTTTGTGGTGACCATTGGGAAGCCTTCACTCAAATCAAATCGCATTTGATGACCAAAAACACTTTTTGTTCCTGTTCCTGTGCGATCTCCTTTTACGTTTCCTTCTTCTAAAATACGTTTAACTAAGTCGTGATATTGTTTCATAGTATTTCCCGCGAAAGTGGGAATCTCATTAAATTAAACTAAAGCCTTAATGCTGGTTTGTATTTCAACTATACTCAATAAGTGAGTTCAGCATTGCTAAAGGCGAAAATAAAAAAAAAGCATCAAAATTTAATATTTGATGCTTTACTATATATGAGAAGTTATTAACTATGTTTTATAAGATTCCTGCCAGCGCAGGAATTTGTTAGCCAATTATCATTCCGGCTATAGTAGCCGAAATTAAAGAGGCCAAAGTTCCGCCAATAAGTGCTTTCATTCCAAATTTTGATAATGTTTTACGTTGTCCTGGAGCTAAAGAACCAATACCACCAATTTGAATTCCGATAGAAGCAAAGTTCGCAAAACCACAAAGCATATATGTTGCCATGATGATTGATTTTTCGTACTTTAAATGCGTTGCATTTGCAGCGTTTTTAAGATCTGCTAATTGAATATAACCAATAAATTCACTCGCAGCTAATTTAATACCAAGTAGCTGACCCATAAGCGCCATATCTTCAGTAGCAACTCCAATTAACCACATTAAAGGAGCGAAAATATAGCCTAGAATAAGTTCGAGAGAGAGGCTTTGATAGGCTGTGTTTCCTGCGATCCAACCGTTTAGATTTGTAATATCTCCAACCCAACCTAGAATGCCATTAGCCATAGCAATAAAGGCAACAAATACAAGTAGCATTGCACCTACATTAACAGCAAGTTTCAAACCTTCAGTAGTACCATTTGCAATAGCATCTAAAATGTTTGAGCCAATTTTTTCTTTTGAAACAGCAACATCTGTATTAACTTTTTCGGTCTGTGGATATAAAATTTTAGAAATTACAATAGCTCCAGGTGCTGCCATAACAGAAGCTGCTAACAAGTGTTTTGCATAAAACAAACGTAAAGCTTCGTCTTCACCACCTAAAAAACCAATGTAGGCTGCAAGTACAGCTCCAGCAACCGTTGCCATACCACCAATCATGACTAAAAGCATTTCGGATTTATTCATTTTTTCGAGGTAAGCCTTGATTAAAAGTGGTGCTTCAGTTTGCCCTAAAAAGATATTTCCAGCCACACTCAAGCTTTCTGCTCCAGATATTTTAAGAGTTTTAGAGAGTAACCAAGCCATTGCTTTTACGACTTTTTGAATAATTCCTAAGTAGAATAAAACAGAGGTTAACGCTGAGAAGAAAATAATGGTTGGTAATACTTGAAAAGCGAATATGAAACCATAGGAATTAATATCCATAACTCCGCTAAATAAGAACTCACTTCCAGCTCTAGTAAAGTCTAATATGTTTATAAAAACTTGACCTATTGATTCAAAAATATCTTTTACAAAATCAACCTGTAAAACGCATACAGCAATAACTAGCTGAAATACTAAGCCTATTGCTACGGTTTTCCAATTAATGCCTTTTCGATTACTGCTAAATAAAAAGGCGATTATAAGTAAGGTCATCATACCTAGTACTCCACGCCAAATACTGTTAAAACTATAACCTTGACTTTTTATTATGTCGTCTATGGCTTCTCCTTGAACAATATAACTAGGATGTTTATCTGATATAAATGTGTAAACATCATTAGAGTTTTTTAAAACTAATTTGGTTTCGTTTTTATTTACAACCTCATAATAGATATCTACTGTAGTAGGAACTTTTTGTTTAAAAACGATTAAATTATTATTCTGAAGCCAAAATCCTTCGTTAAAATTATTGTTTAGAATGGATGAATACTTTCCATTTTTAGCAAGATTTAAAAACTCTTTTCCCTTACTGAAATCAGAATCACCAGTTTTATTTTCTGGATAATTGTCGAAAGTTTCGTGAGATAATAATTGCCAATCATTAATGATTTCATTAACTTTTTCAACATTGTTTTCAACTTTTACAATTACAGGCAAACTGTCTGTTGAAACTTCATGAGTCTCTTGACTAAAGCTTGTCGTAAGTCCAAAAAAAATAGCTGCAATAGCTAGTAGAAAATGTTTCATCTGAAAGAGGTTTTAGCGTTTAGAAATTTCGTCTCGTATTTTAGCTGCTTTTTCGTAATCTTCATTATTTACGGCTTCATCTAAAAGGGTGTTCAGTTCTTTAAGGCTTTTATTTTTGTAGTTGTCTTGAACACTTGCTTCTATTTCTTCAGCAACAAAGTCATCTACTAAAATACTATCTTGTTCCTCTTCACCTTTTTTAGGATTCACTTTTAAATAAATACCAGCTTTATCTAAAATGTTTTTATAGGTAAATATTGGTGCTTGGAAACGTAATGCTAAAGCTATAGCATCACTAGTTCTTGCATCAATAATTTCTTCAATCTTATCGCGCTCGCATATTAAACTTGAGTAGAATACTCCATCAACCAATTTGTGAATGATGACTTGTTTAACAACAATGTCGAAACGATCTGCGAAATTTTTAAATAAATCGTGAGTAAGTGGTCTTGGAGGTCTGATTTCTTTTTCTAAAGCGATTGCAATAGATTGAGCTTCAAAAGCTCCAATAACGATTGGGAGTTTACGATCACCATCAACTTCATTCAGAATCAAAGCATATGCGCCATTTTGGGTTTGGCTATATGAAATTCCTTTTATGTTTAATTTTACTAAGCTCATAATATATAAAACGTAAAGAACCGTTTAAATTAGGACTTTACCAACTGCAAATTGCAGATTTATGACTAAAGAACCAAATCTAAACAGCCCTTTTCAAAACACAATTTAAAAAAAATTATGCGTTTTGAGCTTTAAATGCTTTTAATTTTTCGATGAGTGTTGGTACAACCTCAAAGGCATCACCAACAATTCCATAATCTGCAGCTTTAAAGAAAGGGGCTTCAGGATCTGTATTGATAACAACTTTTACTTTTGAAGCATTGATTCCTGCTAAATGCTGAATAGCGCCTGAAATACCAATTGCGATATATAAATTAGAGGCTACAGGTTTTCCTGTTTGTCCAACGTGTTCGCTATGAGGTCTCCATCCTAAATCTGAAACTGGTTTAGAACACGCAGTTGCTGCACCTAAAACGTCAGCTAATTCTTCGATCATTCCCCAATTTTCAGGACCTTTTAAACCTCTTCCTGCAGATACTACAATCTCTGCATCAGCAATGGTTACCTTATCTGTTGCTCTATCTACGGATTCTACTTTTACTCCACTAGCTGGTATAGAAGGAGAAAACTCTTCAGTAGTTGCACTTCCATTAGATTCCACTAAACCAAATGCATTTTTTGACACACCAACAACTTTCACAGCTGTATCAATTGTAGTCATATTAAACGCTTTGTTTGTAAACGCAGTACGTTTTACAGTAAATGGTGATGTATTAGAAGGCGCTTCAACAACGTTAGACGCAAAACCAGCATTTAAACCTATTGCTAAAATAGGCGCTAAGTATTTGCTGTCTGCACTAGAACTTACAATGACGACAGTTGCATTTTCTTGCTTAGCAGCTTGTTCAATAGAACTCGCATAAGCATTCGCGTTAAATGCTTTTAAATCGCCATTAGTTATGTTTAATACCTTGTCAACACCATAAGTTCCTAATTCTGATGTGTCATTTGCATTTATGGCTACAGCAGTTACTGTTGTTCCCATTTGATTTGCTACAGCTTTGGCGTAAGAAGCCGCTTCAAAAGCTGTTTTCTTAAATTTTCCTTGTTCTGATTCTGTATATACTAAAACTGACATGTTTTTTATTTTTTGTCATTCCTGCGGAAGCAGGAATCTATTTTTATTAATTTTTTTTGGATTCCTGTTTTCGCAGGAATGACAGTTTAAATCGCTTTTGCTTCGTTGTGAAGTAAATTGATCAACTCGTCAACATTGTCTGCATCAACTAAAGTTACAGCACCTTTTGGAGCTGGCTTTTCAAATTTAACAGTAGATGTCTCTGTTGAAGCATTTGTGGGTTCAACAACAGATAATGGTTTTTGACGTGCCATCATAATCCCTCTCATGTTTGGAATACGAAGATCACTTTCTTCAACCAGTCCTTTTTGTCCACCTATTACCAAAGGTAAACTTGTTGAGACTGTTTCTTTTCCGCCATCAATCTCACGCATGGCTGTAGCATTTATGCCATCCACTTCTAAACTAATGCAATTGGTTACAAAATTTGCATTAGTTAATGCTGCAATCATTCCTGGAACCATTCCACCATTGTAATCAATAGATTCACGACCTGCAATTACTAAGTCATAACCACCTTCATTAACAATATTTGCTAATTCTTTAGCAACTTGAAATCCATCTTTAGCGTCTGTATTTACTCTAATTGCTGCATCTGCACCAATGGCCAAAGCTTTACGAAGTGTAGGTTCTGTTTCTGGTCCACCAACATTAACAACAGTAACATTTGCGCCTTGTTTTTCTTTAAACCACATCGCACGTGTTAAACCAAACTCATCATTTGGATTAATAACAAATTGAACACCATTAGTGTCAAATTTTGTGTCGTTATCTGCGAAATTAATTTTTGAAGTCGTATCAGGTACGTGACTAATACATACTAATATTTTCATATTGAAATTGTTTATTTTGAGTGTATATTTTTTCTAATGCACGAAGATAATTATAATAATTCAGATTTTACTATGCGTGCATAATAAAATTAGTAAAATTTTTAGTTTTATGCTGTTTGTTTATGAATTTCTTAGAAATATTAAATGATATCAATAATTATTCAATTTTTTGTGTTTTTAAAAAGAATTATAAGCTTGCTATGAGTATCGAATAGTCTAAAATATAATCTCAATCCCGTATCGTTGTGTTTTTAAAGTGTTTTCAGCATTAATTTTATATCGTTTTATTAGCAATAATTATTACTTTTGCTATTCGATTTAAAAAATTAATAGATGAAGACAATTCAATTTAGAGAAGCCATTTGCGAAGCCATGAGTGAAGAAATGCGCAGAGATGAAAGCATTTACTTAATGGGAGAAGAAGTTGCGGAATACAATGGAGCTTATAAAGCTTCAAAAGGTATGTTAGATGAGTTTGGTGCTAAACGGGTGATTGATACACCAATTGCTGAACTTGGTTTTGCTGGTATCGCTATTGGTTCTACAATGACAGGGAATCGTCCTATTGTAGAATATATGACCTTTAATTTCTCGTTAGTTGGGATTGATCAAATTATAAATAATGCAGCCAAAATTAGACAAATGTCTGGTGGACAATTTAAATGCCCAATTGTATTTCGTGGTCCAACAGCATCTGCAGGACAATTAGCTGCTACGCATTCTCAAGCTTTTGAAAGTTGGTTTGCTAATACTCCAGGCTTAAAGGTAGTTGTGCCTTCAAATGTTTATGATGCTAAAGGGTTGTTGAAATCGGCTATTCGTGATGACGATCCTGTGATTTTTATGGAAAGTGAACAAATGTATGGTGATAAAGGGGAAGTACCTGAAGGAGAATATACAATTCCGTTGGGTGTTGCTGATATCAAACGTGAAGGATCTGATGTTACTATTGTGTCTTTTGGAAAAATTATTAAAGAAGCATATAAAGCAGCAGACGAGTTAGAAAAAGATGGCATTTCTTGTGAAATTATTGATTTAAGAACAGTTCGTCCTCTAGATAGAGAGGCGATTATCACTTCTGTTAAGAAAACAAATCGTTTGGTAATTCTTGAAGAAGCTTGGCCTTTTGGTAATGTCTCAACTGAAATCACATACCTTGTACAATCTGAAGCATTTGACTATTTAGATGCTCCAGTAGTAAAAATTAATACAGCAGATACTCCTGCGCCATATTCTCCAGTATTACTAGAACAATGGTTGCCAAATAAAGATGAGGTTATTAAAGCTGTTAAAAAAGTAATGTATATCAATGCCTAATGGTTTTTATAAACCCATCTAATAAATCGTGATTTTTTGCGTTAATAAATTTCATTAATACATGTTGCATGATTATTGATGAAGTTTTTGCCTATGAACTTTAAACTATTTCTTTTTTTCTTTTTCTTCGGAATACTTTTCGGATTCTCGCAAACCAAAGTTAGTGGTTACGTGTTTGATGAATATGACCAGCCAGTTGCTTTTGCTAATGTACTTTTTAAAGGGTCTACTGAAGGCACTATTACCAATGAAGATGGGCGTTTTTATTTAGAGTCTGAAAACACTTGGGATATAGTCATTATTTCATTTCTAGGCTATGAATTGAAAGAGATTGCACTTGATAAGAAAGTAAATTACGATCTCAGATTTGTTTTAAAAGAAGAAGCCGCTGCTTTAGATGAGGTTGTTATTGTTTCAGGAAAACAATCTAAGAAAGCTTCAGAGAATCCTGCCATTAGAATCCTAAAGAAAATTTGGGAACGCAAACGGAAAAACGGATTAAATCAATTTAAACAATATCAATACGATAAATACGAAAAAGTAGAATTTGATCTTAATACTATTGATAGTTCGCTCATAAAAAGCAAATTATTTAGAGGTATGGAGTTTGTTTTTGAAGAAGTAGATACGTCTAAAATTACTGGTAAAACATATCTGCCAATTTTTTTAAATGAAGCTGTAAGTACGGTTTATGGTGATAATCAATTAAACAAAGTAAAAGAAGATCTTAAAGGAAATAAGAATTCTGGTTTTAGTAACAATCAAGTAATTATTGATTTTATTGATGATTTGTATGCCGATTTCAATGTATACGATAACTATCTTAAGTTTTTTGATAAGAGTTTTGTGAGTCCGTTATCACGTACAGGAATTCAGACTTATAACTATGTGCTTTCCGATAGTGCTTTTATTGATAATAAATGGTGTTATAATATTATCTATTATCCTCGACGTAAAAATGAATTGACCTTTAAAGGTGATTTCTGGGTGAACGATTCTACATATGCTATTAAAGATATCAATTTACAAGCATCTAAAAGTGCTAACATTAATTGGGTCAAAGAAATTTACATCGAACAAGAATTCGAAGTTTTAAATGATTCTGTCTTCTTAATTAAGCGTGATTATATGTTGTCTGATTTCGCCTTAAATAAAAAAGAAAAGTCACGTGGTGTTTATGGGAAACGTACAACACTCTACGAAAATTACGTGTTTGATGTGCCTAAAAGCGAGCCGTTTTATGATGAAGAAGTCTATTTTTTCGATGAAGACATCTATAATCGTGAGGATGAATTTTGGGAACAAAACCGATTTGAGTCTCTTAATAAAGACGAAAAAGGAGTCTACAAAATGTTAGATACGCTGAAAACTGTGAAGAAGTTTAAGCGACTTTATAATATAGGTAGTATTCTTGCATCTGGTTATGTGGAATTTCCGAGTCTCAATTTTGATTATGGACCAATATTCTCAACATTTGGATTTAATGATGTTGAAGGATTACGTTTAAGAACTGGAGGACGAACTTATTTTGGACGAAATGATTTATGGCGACTAGAAGGATTTATCGCTTATGGTTTTAGAGATGACAAGTTTAAATATGGTATTTCTGGTAAGTGGTTAATGGATAAAAAGAGTCGGTGGACCATCTTTGGAGGAAATAGGCGTGATGTAGAACAAATTGGTGCGAGTTTAACAAGTTCTACAGATGTTTTAGGACGTAGCTTGGCATCATCTTCAGTGATTGGGACAGGCTCAAATGATAAGTTAACTAATATTAGTTTAACCAATCTAGGAATGTCGATTGAACCATCACGTAATTTTGAAATCCGTGTAGATGGAAGTTTCAGAACATTACGTTCGGCATCACCAACGTTTAGTTTAGATTATAATGACCCTGAATCTAATACTGGGATTTCTTCAGAAATAAAACAGTTTGAAAGTCGACTTTCAATTGGCTATTACCCAAAGCGACAAATGACAGGTTTTGGAGTAGAGCGTAAGTTTAAAAACGATAATTTTGCACGATTGTTTGCACAGCTAAGTCGTGGTGATCGTAATTGGTTTGATAGTGATTTTGATTATACCAAAGTTCAGTTTTCATATATACAACCTTGGCAAGTTGGTGGTTTTGGTAGATTAACAACTTCGTTAGAAGCAGGAAAAACTTTTGGTGATGTGCCTTTAGGATTATTAAGTGTCGTGCCAGGAAACCAAACCTATTTTTCAATATATAATACGTTTCCACAACTCGATTTTTATGAGTTTGTGACAGATACTTATACCTCAATGCATATTGAGCATAATTTCAATGGACGTTTGTTTTCTAGAATTCCATTTTTAAAGAAATACAACTTAAGATTCGTACTAGGGTTAAGGGGTGTTTGGGGAGATTTATCTAATGATAATTTAGCTTTAAATACAACTGGAAGTCCAGTTGAGATTCCTCTAATTGCTCCAAATGAGCGTATTTATTATGAATATAGTTTTGGTGTAGCAAACATTTTTAAAGTATTAAGAATCGACTTCAATTTTAGAGGGAATTACCTCGATACTCCAGATGCTAGACGTTTTGGTGTTACTGGAAGCTTTGGCTTTTATTTCTAACACTATTTATTTTAATCAAGCATCAACTATGACTAGAGTATGATTTTTATCATATTCAGAATTAATCTTTATGCATATTTTTACGATAGAGTGAATGTAGAGTATGTGTCAACTACTTTTTTATTCAGACTATAACACATATTATTAACTTAAAGCATTAGTTATGCGAATACAAGTAAAAGATTTTATGTCGACTCCAGTTACAACTGCTCTGGGAGAGAATACTGTTCTTGAAATTAGAGAACTTATGAAGGAAAAAGGCATTCACGCTATCCCAATTATTTCATCTACTAATGACAAACTAAAAGTTGAAATGACTATTCGAGGTATTGTTACTTCTACAGATATAAACAAAGAGATTAATGATGCTATTGCTGTAAGTCAAGTAATGACATCTTCAAATGTACATGTTGTTCATGTAGATTCTAGCGCTCAAGCTGCTGCTAAAATGATGATAAGATATAAAGTACATCACATTGTTGTCATGGACGAAGGTGTAATAGTAGGTATGGTTAGTTCTTTAGATTTTGTAAAATTAGTTGCAGAACATTCAATTGGATAAACAATTATAGATCCTAAAAATTCTTGCGTTTATGTGCTTTAAATATAGTCAGCATATTTGTTTAGAGCAAAGTTAATTAAAGTGAAATGTTACCTCTCTAAAAGTTTTTTTGAAACTTTATATGTTGCTGCATACAATAGTTCAGTTTGACTCGTTTTTAGTGTCTTAAATGCTTTCTTGTACCATTTTGGATCTGTTGCTTTTTTGTTATGATCATCATGTGTGGAATCTGCATTGAATTTTCCATTTAAGTGAGACTTAATGGTGTAAATGCCAATTCCGAAGTGTTCAACTTGTTTAAGAACAGTTTCGAAATCCGATTCAGAAAAATAATGAATCGCCTCATCGTCGAATCCATCATTCATGTTTTTTAAATCAGTAAATATCTTTTTTTCTAAAAATTCAGTTTGTTCCATCTTGAGAGCAACGTGTTTGTTTATGATTTAATTGCTAAGAGCCAAGATAACAAAAAGAAACAATGCGAAGATAATTCTATAGATTTTTCATGCGAATCTTTTAAACATTCTTAAGGAATTAAATATATATGTTTTTGAAAACTGTTATTTTCTTGTTTCATAATCAAATGCTCATTTATTTAATTGTCCAAATCAAACAATGCATTATCTTTGCATCTTGAAATAATGCAGACACTATAAATCAATAGTGTTCTGTTTTTTAAAAATTATAAAATAAATTTAACATGTCAGAAACAGGAGAATTAACTTTCGATGTATTAATCGAAATACCTAAAGGAAGCCGTAACAAATATGAATATGATTTTACCTTACACAAGATAAGATTTGATCGTATGCTTTTTTCATCTATGATGTATCCTGGAGATTATGGATTCATACCAGAAACGTTGGCTTTAGACAGCGATCCTCTTGATGTTTTGGTTTTAGGACATCAGCCAACGTATCCAATGGTTGTTATGGAAGTTAGACCTATTGGTGTTTTTCATATGACAGATGAAAAAGGACCTGATGAAAAAATTATTTGCGTGCCAGTTTCAGATCCTATTTGGAGTAATAATAAAGATATAAACGATTTAAATCCACATAGATTAAAAGAGATTGAACATTTCTTTAAAGTTTATAAAGATTTAGAAAAGAAAAAAGTTGATACAGGTGGTTGGGGAGATGCTAATGAAGCTATAAAAATTTATCATGAATGTGTACAGCGTTATGATGAAAGTGAGCATAAGAAGAAACGTACTTTTACTATCTAAATGAAATGATTTAAGAATCAATAGTTTTTTAACATTACACTATTAAAAAAGCAATATCAAGTAATTGATATTGCTTTTTTGGTAATATATGATTCATTTTACTACTTTTGCCAAGCTAAAAACTAATCAAATAAAAAATTTAAATATGGAATCATTAATGATTTATATGCCAATAGCTTTGGCGCTTTTAGGATTAATTTACATGCTTGTAAAGAAATCTTGGGTAATGAAACAAGACGCTGGAGATGGTAAAATGAAAGAAATTTCAGATCACATCTACGAAGGTGCATTGGCATTCTTAAATGCTGAATATAGATTACTTGCAATTTTTGTTGTAATTGTTGCTGCTCTATTAGCAGTTGTCTCTTTTGTAGTGCCAACAACACACTGGCTAATTGTAATCGCTTTTGTTTTTGGAGCTGTGTTTTCTGCTTTCGCAGGAAACATCGGAATGAAAATCGCAACAAAAACTAACGTTAGAACAACACAAGCTGCTCGTACAAGTTTGCCAAACGCACTTAAAATCTCTTTTGGAGGTGGAACCGTAATGGGGCTTGGTGTTGCAGGTTTAGCTGTATTAGGTTTAACAGCGTTCTTTATATTTTTCTTTCACTTCTTTATGGGAGGCGAATGGACTAACACAATGGACATGACTATTGTATTAGAAACATTAGCTGGTTTCTCTTTAGGAGCAGAATCAATCGCATTATTCGCAAGAGTAGGTGGTGGTATTTATACGAAAGCTGCAGATGTTGGAGCCGATTTAGTAGGTAAAGTTGAAGCTGGTATTCCTGAAGATGATCCTCGTAATCCTGCAACTATTGCAGATAACGTTGGTGATAATGTAGGTGATGTTGCTGGTATGGGAGCCGATTTATTTGGATCATATGTAGCCACAGTATTAGCTGCAATGGTTCTTGGTAATTATGTGATTAAAGATATGGGTGGATCTATTTCTGATGCTTTTGGAGGTATTGGCCCAATTTTATTACCAATGGCAATTGCTGGTGTAGGAATTATAATTTCTATCATCGGAACGATGTTGGTGAAAATAAAAAGTAACGATGCTAAAGAGTCTCAAGTTATGGGAGCTTTAAATATTGGTAACTGGGTTTCTATAATACTAGTTGCAATCTCTTGTTTTGCTTTAGTGAAATATATGTTGCCTAGTGAAGTTTCAATGGTATTTTTCGGAGAAAATATTGACAAAACAACTGGAGACGCTATGCCAATAACTATTTCTTCGATGCGAGTATTTTATGCTACGTTAGTTGGTTTATTTGTAGGTGCTGTGATTTCTTCAGTTACTGAATACTATACAGGATTAGGGAAAAGTCCAATCTTAAAAATCGTTCAACAATCTTCTACTGGAGCAGGAACTAACATTATCGCTGGTTTAGCAACAGGTATGATCTCTACATTTCCTTCAGTGTTATTATTTGCTGGAGCAATTTGGGCATCGTATGCATTTGCTGGATTTTATGGTGTAGCTTTAGCAGCTTCTGCAATGATGGCTACAACAGCTATGCAGTTGGCTATTGATGCTTTCGGACCAATTTCTGATAATGCAGGTGGTATCGCAGAAATGAGTGAACAAGAACCAATCGTAAGAGAACGTACAGATATATTAGATTCAGTTGGAAACACAACTGCCGCAACTGGAAAAGGATTTGCTATTGCCTCTGCAGCATTAACGTCATTAGCTTTATTTGCTGCTTATGTCACGTTTACTGGGATTGACGGTATTAATATCTTTAAAGCACCAGTATTAGCCATGTTATTTGTTGGTGGAATGGTTCCAGTAGTATTCTCTGCTTTAGCAATGAACGCTGTAGGTAAAGCTGCTATGGAAATGGTAGAAGAAGTACGTCGTCAGTTTAGAGATATTCCTGGAATTATGGAAGGTACTGGGACACCAGAATACGATAAATGTGTTGATATTTCTACTAAAGCGTCTTTAAAAGAAATGATGTTACCTGGTTTATTAACTATCGGATTTCCATTAGTGATTGCTTTTGTGCCAATGTTATTTGGTATGGATAATCTTGCTATTGCTGAAATGTTAGGTGGTTATATGGCTGGTGTTACAGTTTCTGGTGTGTTATGGGCAATTTTCCAAAATAATGCTGGAGGTGCTTGGGATAACGCTAAGAAATCTTTTGAAGCTGGTGTTGAGATTAATGGAGAAATGACTTATAAAGGTTCTGAAGCTCACAAAGCAGCAGTAACTGGAGATACTGTTGGAGATCCATTTAAAGACACGTCTGGACCTTCAATGAACATCTTAATTAAATTAACATGTTTAATTGGTTTAGTAATTGCTCCAATTTTAGGAGGGCATTCTTCTGAAGAAGGTGTTGCAATGACTGAAGATGTCAATATTGAAATGGTACTAGACTCTAAAGACCTTGCTCAAGCAACCATTACTTATTCAATGGTTGAAAACGGAGTGGAAGTGACTAAAGAAGAAACGTTCAAAGGGACTGAAGTTGAAGTTGAAAGAAAGCTAAGAGATTTTGAAAGAACAAATCAAAATTCTCAAGCAGAAAACAAAAAAATCATTAAAGAAATTGATGTTATTAAAAAGTAATATTATTAGATACTACATTAAGCCACATTGAAAAATGTGGCTTTTTTTATTAATTTTAGCTTATAAATTCTAATCGTTTTAGATGAGCTGGTTCAAAAAGGATCCTTTACAAATTGTAATCTTTCAAAGTTATGGTACTGATACGCATTTTTATATGCGTGGACGAGCATTTGAGGATGAAACAATTAATCTAGAACAGAAGGGTTTGTTCGGTTTATTTATTAATTCTTGGAAACGTTTTGAAACCGATGAGATTAAATATGCTGAACTCAAAATCACTTTGCCTAATTCTACGGTTTTAAAAACAACCACAAATGATCATGGCTATTTTAAAATCGATCAAAAGGTTGATGGTTTAAATGCCCTTGCAAACCAAGAAGGTTGGTTGCATGTAGAAGTATCTTTTAGTGGTGTTAATATTAAACGCAACATTCAAAATGAGAATCGGTTTCCTGGCGAATTATTAATTCCTTGTTCTAAAGCCGATTTCGGAATAATAAGCGATATTGATGATACAATACTTCATACTGGAGTGGTGTCTACTTTAAAGTGGAGAGTGTTAATTAATAGCATTTTTAAAAGTGCGACTAGTCGAATTCCTTTAGAAGGTGCTGCCGAGTTTTATCAAAAGTTACATCGAGGTTATTCAGGTGAAAATGCAAACCCAATTTTTTATGTAAGTCATAGTCCATGGAATTTATACCGCTATCTCGATTTCTTTTTAAAGCAAAATAATTTTCCGAAAGGACCTATATTATTACGAAGTTTTAAAGATATTTTTAAGAAGACTTCTGGTGACCAACCTCAAAAGCATATTGAAATTATAAATATTCTCAAAACCTATCCGAAGTTAAAGTTCATTTTAATTGGAGATGCTGGAGAGTGCGATGCTGATATTTATTTAGATGTTGCTAACAATTATCCAACTCAAGTGATGGCCATTTATTTGCGAAGCGTGAAACATAAAAAGAAAATGCAACGCGTCAAATCTTTATTTAAAGATTATAATCAAATTCCTGTGTTGTTAGTCAATAGTAGTAAAAATGCTATAAAACATGCTCGACAACATGGTTTTATCGCTTAAGAATTCTATCAATTTGTTTTTTGTTCTGTTGTTGCAGTAATGAAGGATAAAGGTTAAAAATGATATTGCATATAAATAGAATCGCTGCATAAGTTACGTGTCCATCGCGTAATTTTAAAATCATAACGATTAGTATAAAAATGAAGCCAATCAAATGACCTATTTCAGAATAGGTCATTTCCTTTCTTATATCATGCAATTGAGAAATACTTGGTCTGGACTCAAATTTTAATTTCTGATTAAAGTATTTAAAGAATGAATTTTTAAGAATCCATTTAAAACTTGTCATTCCGATTGCTCGATAAGTAGATTCCTTTTTTATAAAGTTGAAATGGGAGAATCTTGAGTAGAATGCCATGTTTTTAATAGCGTTATTGATTACTAAACCTATGGTCCAAGACGCAAAAACAAATACGATTGAATTAAAAAGATAAATTGAAATTGTCATTATTGTAATCAAGTTCTAACCATGCGTTAAGGATGGAGGTATTGTTGGAGCTCTTTGCAGAGAGCCTTTCGAATACGCTCAAGATAAACTTTTACCGAGAGCCTGACATTTTTGTGTTTCTGCAAGATTTTAAACCATGTAGGTGTAAGCAAAATGTAACGCCCTAAAATAAGCCGTTAATCTGAGCATCAATTTTATTGATAATATCTCCTAAATCTTCAGGGTTTGCTACAAAATCAAGTGGATCGACATCGATAATCAATAAATTACCTTTGTCATAACCATGAATCCAAGCTTCGTAACGTTCATTCAATCGGCTTAGATAATCAATGCTAATGGTGTTTTCATAATCACGACCTCTTTTATGAATTTGAGCTACTAAATTCTGAATAGAACTACGTAAATAGATCAATAAATCTGGGCCTTCAACGAAAGATTCCATCAGGTCAAAAAGCGAACGGTAATTTTCAAAATCGCGATTGGTCATTAAACCCATAGCGTGTAAGTTTGGTGCAAAAATATGTGCATCTTCATAAATCGTTCGATCCTGAATAATGTCTTTGCCACTCTTTCGAATTTGAGATACTTGACGAAACCTACTGTTTAAGAAATATACTTGTAAATTAAAACTCCAACGTTCCATTTGATTGTAAAAATCATCGAGATAAGGGTTGTCCACAACATCTTCAAGCTGAGGTTCCCATTTGTAATGTTTAGCGAGTAATTTTGTGAGTGTTGTTTTACCAGCACCTATATTTCCTGCAACTGCAACATGCATATCTAATTGATTTTTAGTTGGTATTTATGGAGTTTTTTAAGATCGTAAATATACAAGGTTTCATTGGTCAATAAAAACTGATTTATTAACAATTTTGGAAGATTTATAGGTACAATGTCTTCTTTTTTCTTGTGTTTGAAATATAAGTGGTCTTCTTTTTTAAAAATAAGATGGCCATTGCTTTTTGTGATTTTGGTAAAACCAGTATTTTCAATTTTTGAAATCATGCTTCCAAAGTAATTATATTGATAGAGGTATTTTTTAGTTAGTAGCCAGCAATAATTGTAATCACTTACTAGGTCTAAAACTTCAGATTGCACAGGAACAGCAGAGAAACGGGTTTTGTTAGTTTTGTAATCGAAGAGTTCCAATTGCTGAAAATCCATATTGAAAACCCAAAGTGTATTATCAAAACCAGTTGAAACATGTGATATATTTTTATAAGGGTGGATTGTGTTGAAATCGATTTTGAAAATTTCGGCAAGTCGATTATCTAAAATGACAACCATATTGAAATCTTGATAAAACAAATTAATTTTTAGCGGATTAAATGTATTTGCTGTCGTGATTTCGCCTAATTGATAATTGCTGTAATTTATAGATGTACCATTTTTATCTTGCTTGTAAATAGTATTGTGTTGCAAGTAGTAAAAGGTTTCGAAATTATCTAAGGCAATAATTTGATCTATTTTTAAATCCGTAGACTTTATAAGTGTCGCATCAATAGATTCTTGACTATTGAGTAACATTGAAAATAAAAAATAAATGTAAATTAAGTGTCGCATTGCAATTTGAAAAGTACAAAAATCAAACCACTTTTAGCAGATTAATTTATACCCAAAACCTCTAACGTTTAAAATTTGAATAGAATTGTCTCTGTTTAGTTTTTTGCGAAGCTTAGTAATAAAAACATCCATGCTTCTTGCATTAAAAAAATCGTCATTTCCCCAAAGTTTATTTAAAATTAATGAACGATCTAGAACTTTGTTTTTGTTCTTTACTAAATGAAATAGTAAATGGGCTTCACGATGAGTGAGTTGAACAAATTCATCTCCATTATGTTGTAGTGTTTGCTTTGGGAAATCAAAAGTATAATCACCTATTTGAAGTATTTCAGAGGTTTTTTGAACTTTAGTTCTATTGAGTAAATTATTAATTCTAACTATCAATTCTTCCATGCTGAAAGGTTTTTTTAGGTAATCATTGCCTCCAATAGTAAATCCTTCAACTACATCTTGCGTTTGTGATTTTGCTGTTAAAAAGATAATAGGAATGCTGTCATCAATAGCTCTTATGTCTTTCGCTAAAGTGAAGCCATCTTTTTTTGGCATCATAACGTCTAAAACTAGAAGTTCAGGGTTTTTAGTTTGGTATGTGTCTAAGGCTTTTTCTCCGTCGTCACATAGTAATACATTAAAGTCTCTTGTTTCTAAGCTTTCTTTTATAATCTGCCCTAAAGCAGGTTCGTCTTCAGCAAGTAAAATGGTTGTTTTATGCATAAGCTAAGACGATTTTAAATGTTGTTTTTTGTTTTTCTAGTTGAATTTGAATCGTTCCGTTGTGCTTTTCAATAATCTTTTTAGTGTAGTATAGTCCTATTCCAAACCCTTTAATATCATGTGTATTGCCTTTAGGAACGCGGTAAAATTTCTCGAAAACACGATCTTTATTGGCTTTTGTAAGTGAGGTTCCATTGTCTGAAACTGAAATTTCTATTTGTGATGATTTGCTTTTTAGTTGAATTTCAATTTGATTTCCTCCATACTTGAAAGCATTATCAATAATATTATTAATTGCATTTTCAAAATGAAAAATATCGACATTTATAAAGACATTGTCATCGATGTCGCAATGGACCAATTTGTCATTTTGTATTTTATGTTTTTCAATAACTGCTGTTATGACTTCTGAAATATTATAACGCTCTGTATTGAGTTCTAAATTTTCACTGTCAAGCGTTGCGGTTTCTAATAGTTTTTCGACCATAGTATTTAGTTTAGATAATTGTGTGCTTGACATATCTAAATAGTTTTTTGTTTTTTCTTTATCGTCAATGACGTTAAAGCTCTGAATGCTTTCTAGTGCGACACCAATGGTTGCGATAGGTGTTTTAAACTCATGAGTGATATTGCTGATTAAATCGTTTTTAACTTCAGATAATTGCTTTTGGTGTTTTATGATTCTCAACAAATAGAATAAGCAACTAATAACAGCAAGGATAAGTAATGTAGACAGCGAGATGCCTAAAAAGCTACGTTTGAAAGTTTCACTTACTGGGTTCTTAAAGTTTAGTGTGATAATTTCATCTGCTTTTAAATAGGTTGTTTTTGCGTTCTTTTTTATAGGGAATTCAGCTTGATTATTAATTTTAGACGAATGTAAAGTGTCTTTATTTTTTAAATGAGTAACATAAAAATCATTAGAAACACCTTTGTTTTTCAATTCAGAAATAAGTAAAGAATCTAACTTTTTATAATCTAAAGAGTCTTGTTGCATAGCAATATAAATAGTAGAAAGCCCTTTAATTAGTTTTAAACTATCTCTCGATTTTTTGCCCCAAAACACCTTGTTAGCTGTGATTGATTTTGCGTTTTTGTCAAAGGTTAATCCTCTTTTATTGTCTTTAGAAAGCTGTGTGAATTTTTCAGTTTTTAAGGTGTCTCCAGAAGCTGTTTCTTTATTAAAATAGTCTTCGTAAGAATCAAACATGTCATTAATATACATGTTGTCTATACTGTCTAAATCGGATTGGTCGTTTCCAGAAATATCAATAGTTGTAATCTTAAATATAGAATCGTGACCTGTGTTTTGTTCTTTTATGGTTTTGATTTTAGTTTTAAATGGTTTTAATATGGTGTCCCAAGCAACATGACTAAAATCGGTTTTGTCATTGGTGTCAGTCGAATTTATAACGGTTAGAAAATTCTTTTTAGAAAGGGTTGTGTAATACGTTTCTACGGCATTGTCTAAACTCCATTGTATGTCATTATAAACCTGTTGTTTATTGGTTTGATAATTTTTGTAATTCCAAAATACCTGAATAGCAATCGTGCTAATAATCACAAAAACAATAAGATATAAGATGTATTGATAGCGTTTATCATTCATAATTCAAATGTAAATGTTAATAGACGCAAAAACTAATCGGTTAACACACGTTAACATTGGTTAACTAAAAGCCATGAAAGGCACAATTATATTTGCAGAGTACTAATCATAAAATCAATACATATGAAATCAGTAATTACAATTCTATTCCTATTATTAGCAACAATTAGTTTTGCTCAGCCACAAAATTTTAATGATTCGGAACCATTACAAATAACTAAGTTTTCCGATTTTAAAATTTCAATGACAGTAGATTCTGCGTCAGATATAGAATCTACATTTAAATTGAAAGATATCAAAGATGTTTTAAATGATGTAAGTGAAGATGAAAACATATCGTTTGAAATTATTTGCAATGGAAATCAAATATCTAAAGGAGAAAAAAGTAAAGTATCATACAAGGTGAAAGGTAATACTAATAATCTAAAGCCTTTTTTGAAAACGATAAAAAAGATTAGAAAAGGAGCAATTAACTATTATAAAAACAAATAATAATGAAAGTATACATGAGTTTTTTAGTCGCTGCAATACTTTTAGTAGTAACAAAAATGGATGCGCAAGAATTTAAAGGAAAGGCCATATATAAATCACATCGTAAAGTGGATTTAAAAATGGATGACAATGACAAGAATTCTGAAATGAAAAAGCAGATTCAAGAACAATTGAGAAAACAATTTCAGCAGGAATACACACTAACTTTTGATCAATATCAATCTCTTTATAAAAAGAATGAAAAATTAGCAGCTCCAGCACCAGCTTCTAATGGAATTCAAATTACGATTTCTGAAGGATCTGATCTTTTGTATAAAAACATCAAAGAGAAGCGTTTTGTAAATCAAACCGAAATTTACGGCAAGCAATTCCTTATTAAAGATAGTTTAATAACTAAGAGTTGGACATTGGTAAATGAGACCAAAAACATAGGAATTTACACATGCTTTAAGGCGACTTTTTCAGAAACTTATGAGACGCAAACAATTACAGAAGAAGGTAAGTTAGATAAAGTTGCTAAAGATCGACTTACTACAGCTTGGTATACGCCACAAATTCCGATTAATAATGGTCCAGAAGATTTTAATGGTTTGCCTGGTTTAATTCTTGAAATTAATGATGGAGAATTAACTTTAGTTTGTACTAGAGTCGTGATGAATCCAGATGAATCAATAGACATAAAAGAGCCAAAAAAAGGAAAAGAAGTCACTCAGGCTAAATTTGACGAAATAATGGATAAGAAAACGGAAGAGCAAATGGAAAACATGAGATCAAGAAGAGGTGATGGTGAAAAAGTGATGATTAAAATTGGTGGATAATTAAGTTTAATTATTTAATAAAATTTTAACTTTTTCGAATTTAACTATTTAATGTTTTTAGAGTCTTACATATTTTAATGGGTTAATTTTACCCACAAATAAAATATAGGATATCATGACTCAATTTATCACAAGAATTTGTACTGTTTTCTTTGTATTAGTAACAACAGTAATTTCAGCGCAACAAGACTTTCAAGGACAAGCAATTTATCAAACCAAAACAACTGTAGATATGAGTAATTTTGGTGGAGGACAAATGAGTGATCAGCAAAAAAAGCAAATTGCTGAACGTATGAAAAGTATGTTAGAAAAAACATATATCCTTAATTTTAATCGAAGTGAATCTACATACAAGGAAGAAGAAAAATTGGATGCTCCTGGTGTTGGAGGTGGTCGTATGAGGGGCTTTATGAGTAGTTTTACTGGTGGTCCTCAATATAAAGACATTAAAGAAAATGTGATTCTGCAAGAACAAGAGTTTTTTGGTAAACAATTTTTGGTTAAAGATTCATTGCCAAAATTAGAATGGAAACTAGGTAGTGAAACAAAGAAGATTGGACAATATACTTGTTTTAAAGCAACGGCTACAAAGTCTGTTGATGAAATGGATTTTATGAGCATGCGTAGACGAGGAAGAAATAATGATGATAAGAAAGAAGACGAAAAGAAAGAAGGTGAGGAAATTACAGATACTACAAAAACAGAATTAGATAATCCATTAGATGAACTTGAGACTCCAAAATTTGTTGTAGTTACGGCTTGGTACACACCTCAAATTCCTGTTAGTACTGGACCTGGTGAATATCATGGGCTTCCAGGATTAATTCTAGAAGTTCAAGCAGATAAAACCGTTATGCTCTGTACTAAAATAGTAATGAACCCTCAAGAAAAAGAGGGAATTAATAAGCCTGAGACTGGAGAAGTCGTTACTCGTGAAGCGTACAATACCATAATGAAAGAGAAAATTGAAGAGATGAGAGAAATGTATGGTGGTCGTGGTGGACGAGGAGGTGGACGAAGAAATTAATAACTAAACCAAAGTTTCAATTTTCCGAAGTGAAATAATCAAAGAAACAAAATTCAATACATGAGAAATTTAATTTTACTCGCGTTACTGCTAGTGACAAGCATAACTAGTGCGCAAATTACAGTGCAAGGTGTCGTAAAAGACAGTTTGGGAGCTCCTCTTGAGTTGGCTAATATTATAGCTATTAATAAAGCAACAAAGGCGATGGGTTCCTACGCGATATCAAATGATAAAGGCAGATTTAAGCTTGATTTAGATATGAATACAACCTATACAATTCAAGTGAGCTATATTGGAATGAAATCGCTTTCCGAAGAAATAGCAACCAAAGAAGATGATATTACAAAAAACTATACTCTTGAATACGATAATGCTCTTGATGCTGTTGAATTAACTTACGAAATGCCAGTAACCATTAAAGGTGATACTTTAGTGTATAACGCAGATTCGTTTAAAGATGGTTCTGAACGAAAACTAGAAGACGTTCTCAAGAAATTACCAGGTGTCGAAATTAATGACGATGGGCAAATTGAAGTCGAAGGTAAAGTCGTCAATAAATTAATGGTTAATGGAAAAGATTTTTTTGATGGTGATTCGAAATTGGCAACAAAAAATATTCCGTCAAATGCAGTTGATAAGATACAAGTGTTGCGTAATTACTCTGAAGTTGGGCAATTAAGAGGTGTGCAAAATAATCAAGATAATGTTGCCATAAATATAAAACTTAAAGAAGGAAAAGAAAATTTCTGGTTTGGAGATGTAACAGCTGGAGTAGGAGTTGCTACAGATGATGAATTGTATTTGGTTCAGCCTAAACTGTTTTACTATAGTCCCAAATACAGTGTCAATGTCATTGGTGATTTAAATAATATTGGAGAAGTGGCTTTAACGAATCGCGATATTAGAAATTTTGGAGGCGGATTTAGGCGTCCTAGTCAGAGTAGTGGAACAAGTATTAATTTAGGCGATAATGGACTTGGAGGATTAACAAGTATTGCTAATGCTCAAGAAATTGAATCAAAACTCGGAGCTGCTAACTTTAGTTACTCACCAAATAAGGCTTTAGACCTAAGCGGATTTTTTATCTACAATAGCAGTCGTTTACGAACTCGTGAAGAAAGTTTTGTAAGATATATCGATTCTGATTTAGGAATTCCTAATGAAGAAACCGTTCAAACAGGAAGAGAAGCATCTAATCAAGGCATCGCAAAATTAAGTGCGTCGTATAAACCGAATGCTAATAATCAATTAGATTATGATCTTTTAGGACGCATGTCTAGTGATTCAGAAATGCAAAGCGAAGTGTCGTCTGTTGTTGGTAGTACAGATCAAATAGACGAAGTAAATCCGTTTAGTATCAATCAAAACCTGAACTATTATTACACGTTAAACGAGAAAAATATTTTTGCTCTAGAAGCACAGCACCTTATAAAAGACGAAGATCCTTTTTACAATGCAATGCTTGTCAATGATCCTACAAATAACTTTGATGCTCCTCAAGATCAAGATGCATTTGATGGCACTGCTGATGCTTTAGGAATTGATAGAGATCAATTTGGGTATAACCTAAATCAAAACAGACGTATCAAGTCCAATCAATTAGACGCTAAATTAGATTACTACTATATTTTAAATAATAAGAGTAATATTAACCTAACCTTAGGTACGATTTTAAGCAATCAAAAATTTAATTCTAATATTTTTCAGTTTTTAGATGATGGTTCATATCTAGATCCAGTAGCAACATTAGAAGATGGTGATGGTAATCTTTTACAAAATGAAAACGATACAGAGTATAATTTTAGTGATGTGTATTTAGGATTCAGATATCGTGTTAAAACAGGAAAATTCACCATAACTCCAGGCTTTTCTTTACACGCTTATGGAAATAAAAACACACAGTTTGGCGTTGAGCATAAAGACAATTTCTTTAGGGTAATGCCAGAATTTGAAACACTTATTCAGTTTAAAAAGAGTGAAAGTTTAACCTTCAGTTATAACATGAGCAACTCTTTTACAGATGTAACGAATTTAGCTGAAGGCATAGTTTTAAATAGCTTTAGTAACATTAGTTATGGTAATCCTGAATTGCAAAACTCATTATCACATAATTTGAGTTTGAGATATTTCAGTTTTAACCTTTTTAATTATACTAATGTGTTTGCTTTTGCAAATTATAGTAAGAATATAGATCAAATTAGAAGCGAAACAAATTTTGATAATGTGATTAGAACAAGTTCATATTTCAACTCTAACTTTGCCGATGAATCCGCAAGTGTGTTTGGTCGTGTTGAGCGAACTTTCAAAAAGATTAGAGCAAGATTGGGAGCGCGTTTTTCTTATGCGAAACAAAATCAAATTGTTCAAGGAGAGCAAACCGTTAACCAAAGTTTTACTCAAAGTTATTCGCCAGAGTTACGTACCAATTTTAGAGAAGCACCAAATGTGCGTTTAAAATATGATTATTCTATTAGTAAAAACGACCAAGGCTCAACATCTACCAAGTTCATTACAAATTCTCCTTCAGTTGAGTTTGATGCTTACATCTGGAAATCAGTAACATTCAGAACAGACTATACCTATACCAATCAGGATGATGGTGTAAGACCATCTCAGTCGTTCCAAACTTGGGATGCGAGTTTAGCATATAGAAAAGATAAAGATGCCAAATGGGAATATGAAGTCAAAGCGTCTAACTTGTTAGATATCGATTCTAAAGTCAATAACAGCTCAAGTAATATTTCAGTATTTAACTCAGAGACCTTTATACAGCCTAGGTTTGTAACGTTTAGAGTGGTTTATTCATTGTAGTATTTTGGGCGTTCAGCTTTAACGAAAAAAGTCAAACTAGCAGTAGAACCTGCAGGCTATTCGCTGTATCTTTTTTGAAAAAACAAAAAAGGATGCCGCTACTATCCTTAACGCATAAAAAAGCTTTCTCTAAATAAGAAAGCTTTTGTTTTATGAAATATATATGTGGATCTATCTCTTAAAACACCGTTATCCTTAAAAATGTTTTAATCAATGTCGTTTGTGTTTAGTAGATGCAAAACCTTTAAAAAGGTTGCGTTGGGTTCAAAAAAACCTCTAAGATGAACTTAGAGGTTTTAAATAATTTGTTGTTTATTGTAGTGTTTACAATCCAAAAGCAGATTTCACCATATCTACATAATCTAATTTTTCCCAAGTAAATAATTCTACATCTAATGTAATCGTTTCGCCATGAGGTTGGCTAAATGTTTTGCTAACTGTTTCTGCATCTCTTCCCATATGACCATAAGCCGCAGTTTCGCTATACATTGGCTGACGAAGTTTTAAGCGTGATTCAATGGCTGCTGGTCGCATATCGAAAATTGCAGTAATCTTTTCAGCAATTTCTCCATCAGTAATATTAAACGGACAAGTGCCATAAGTGTCTACAAATATTGAAGTCGGTTCTACAACACCAATAGCATAACTTACTTGAACTAAAATTTCATCACAAATACCAGCTGCAACCATGTTTTTTGCAATATGTCTTGTGGCATAAGCAGCACTTCTGTCAACTTTACTTGGATCTTTTCCAGAGAAAGCACCACCACCATGAGCACCTTTTCCGCCATAAGTATCAACTATAATTTTGCGGCCAGTTAATCCTGTATCACCATGTGGTCCTCCAATTACAAACTTTCCTGTTGGATTAATATGATAGGTGATATCATCATTAAATAATACTTGAATGTGTTCTGGTAATTTTGCTACAACTCTTGGTATTAAAATATCAACAATATCTTTTCTGATTTTAGCTAACATGTCCTCATCTTCATCAAAATCATCATGTTGGGTAGATACAACAATAGCATCTATACGTTGCGGCAAGTTGTCATCGCTATATTCAATTGTTACTTGACTTTTAGAATCGGGACGTAAATAGGTGATGTCGTTATTTTCTCGTCTAAGTTCTGCAAGTTCTTTTAAAATTCTATGTGATAAATCTAAAGCTAAAGGCATGTAGTTTTCAGTTTCGCGAGTGGCATAACCAAACATCATTCCTTGATCTCCTGCGCCTTGTTCATCTTTGCTAGCTCTATCTACACCACGATTAATATCTTCAGATTGTTCATGAATAGCAGAAAAAACACCACAAGAGTTGCCATCAAACATGTATTCGCTCTTCGTGTAGCCGATTTTGTTAATCGTATCACGAGCAATTTTTTGAACGTCTAAATACGTGTTCGATTTCACTTCGCCAGCTAATATAACTTGACCAGTAGTTACTAAAGTTTCACATGCTACTTTAGATTCGCTATCAAACGCTAAAAAGTTGTCTATTAATGCATCGCTAATTTGATCTGCGACTTTATCTGGATGTCCTTCTGAAACACTTTCCGAAGTAAATAAATATGCCATAATCTCTAAATATTTGTTTCTAATATGTTGTTAAGATTGCTTGGTCGCTAGAGAAGTTATAAACTAACTGCTTTAGCATTTTTTGTATACTGTTTTTTTAGTATTAGAGGTTGCAATCAGAACAAATTTTTCCTCTTTTTTTATTGAAGACAAAAATACATATAATATTGAAACTAGAAAATGCTTAATTAAAGGAATTAAAAAGCCTTTAACAATGATGTTAAAGGCTTAAAAACTAATAAAACTAATTCACACGCTAATGTTCGTTTAATCTAAAGTCTGGATAGGCGTCCATGCCGTGTTCATGAGCATCTAGACCTTCTAATTCTTCTCGTTCTGAAACTCTAATGCCAACTGTCTTTTTCATAATAAAAATGATTAAGAATGAAGAGACAATACAGATGCCTGCATACGATACAACTCCAATAAGCTGACTTACAAATTGTGCGCCTCCAGCCAAAGCTCCAAAAATTCCAACAGCTAAAGTTCCCCAAATACCGCAAACTAAATGTACAGCAATTGCTCCTACAGGGTCGTCAAGTTTTAATCTGTCAATTAGAGATACTGCGAATACTATAATAGCTCCAGCAACGGCTCCAATTATAATAGCATCTGTTGGATTCATTTGATCTGCTCCAGCAGTAATTCCAACTAATCCACCTAGAATTCCATTTAGAAACATGGTTAAGTCTAAGTTCTTGAATTTTAGTGTAGATACTAGAGCTGCTACAACACCACCTGATGCTGCAGCCAAACAAGTTGTAACTAATGTTAGCGATGTTAATCCTGGATCTGCAGATAATACTGAGCCACCATTAAATCCAAACCACCCTAACCATAGAATAATAACACCAGCTGTTGCTAATGGAATATTGTGACCAGGAATTGCTTGTAGTTTCCCGTCTTTGAACTTCCCGATTCTTGAGCCTAGTAAACATACAGCTACTAAAGCTGCCCATCCTCCAACTGAGTGGACTAATGTTGAGCCTGCAAAATCATAAAATGGAGTTTCTAATGTTTGCAAAAATCCGCCTCCCCATTTCCAAGAACCAGCAATAGGATAAATTAACCCAACGTAAATAACAGTAAATACCATAAATGGTCCAATTTTCATTCGTTCTGCAACAGCTCCAGAAACAATGGTTGCTGCTGTTGCTGCAAACATACCTTGGAATAAGAAATCTGTCCAATAGGTGTAGCCTTCATTGTATGCTAAATCTAAAGTTCCAGCATCAGTTAGAGGCGAGTCTAAGCCGAATCCGGCAAATCCGAAGATTCCAATATCTCCTTCTGCAAAACCAGGATACATTAAGTTGAATCCGACTAAACAATACAGAAGTAGACCAACTGTTATGATAAAGATGTTTTTGAATAAAATATTGATTGTATTTTTTTGACGTGTTAGTCCAATTTCTAAAAATGCAAATCCTAAATGCATAAAGAAAACGAGTGCAGTACAGATCATCATCCATACATTATTTGTAGTAAGTAATTCCATAGTTTTATTTTAAAGTGTTTCCTCCTTTTTCTCCTGTTCGTATCCTGTAAACTTCTTCGATATGTGAGACGAATATTTTTCCATCTCCAACTTCACCAGTTGAGCCTGCTTCTAGTATGGCTTTTATGGTGATTTCTTCGAAATCATCATTTACAACTATTGATAGATAACGACGTTGAATGTCGCTTGTGCTATAGGATACTCCTCTGTAAACATGACCTTCTTTTTCATTACCCAATCCGGTAACATCCCAATAAGAGAAGAAGTTTACACCAACTTCATGTAGTGCTTTTTTTACGGTAGAAAATTTCGATTTTCTAATAATTGCTTCAACTTTTTTCATTTTGATTTGTGTTAGTTAAAATTGTATATCGCTGCAACGACGAATGATGCTAGGCTTTCTGTTGGCATGTAGTCTGAATCATAAAATGGAGTAGCATTTGACCAAGAATCAAATCGTATTTCTGGTTTTATGGTTAAATCGTCAACAGAGTAACTGCCAGTTAGTGTTAAATCAAAAGCGCTAGGCAAATCGTTTCCGTCACCATGCCATGCAAAATATTCTCCTCTAAAACCAAGAGCAAATGTTTCATTAAAACGGTATTGTGGATAAAGAGTGCCTCCATAAAAACCTGTGCCATCATTGTCTTGATATGCTGCATTAATTCCTAAGTAGAAATCATCAGAGATATCAAAACCACCTGTGTAATCAATTTCAAAACCTAAAACAGCTTTTGAATCATAGTATAGATTTAAGTATTGACCAGAATATCCAAGTTGAGCGCCAAATGCATAATCGCCAGTTGCATTATTGTTGGTGTCTGTAGGATTCATTACGGCTAACATTAAACTAAAATCATCAGATAGCTCAAAATCTGCTTTTAAGCCAACATGCGAAAAAGGGCCACTTGCAAATAGGTATGAAGTGCTATAATTAAAATTTCCTGTTGGTGAAATCACTTCATATCCTAGAAAGGTATTAAAACGACCAAAAGTTAAGGTTGTTTTTTTCGAAAGATTCCAGTAGGCATATAGCTGATTTACATATAAAGCATCTGATCCTACAGCTTGATCTCCTCTTGGGCCAAATACTAAGTCTGCTACTGCTCCTACTTTTCCGTTTTCATATGATGCAATAACATTTGCCATTCCTAAAGCAAACCCTGTTTGATCTGCAAATGATGCTGGTGACTGTGTTATTGTATCACTTGCGGTTAAATTTGTTCTAAAGTACGCGTCTAAACTTCCTGTTACTGAGAATTTTTTTTCGGAAACTTCTTCGGTTTCTTGAGCTGACAAAGTTGTTGATACTATTAAAAATGTTAAAGTGAATAGTTGTTTCATTGAAATTTATTTTTAAGGGTTATATCAATGCTAAACTATGTAATTTTAATTTATACCTATAAAAAATTAGGGTAAATAATGTTATTTTTATTGATTTACGTATTTATACCCTTAAAAATTTAGGGCTAGTTTTAAATTTGCATGAAATTATGTAAAATTGATAATCGCTACTTTGAGTAATTTGATTCAAAAGCGCTTTTTTTTTAAGAAATGTTTTGTGTTTTTCTCTTTTTGCAAGTGTTTTCTTAAAGAAGTATAAATTTTATTGAATTTTATTCATTGATGTATTTGTAGTTTATATGGCTGTAAATTATCGACTTTACAATTAAATAAGATCATTTTATGAATTCTTGAAAAGTGATTCTACTTTTTTTATTATAACAATAATCCCAATATATTAGAGAAATTATCTAGCGCGAAATGTGCTAAAAAAATCTATAGTTATGTTAAAACAACAAGGGCTTTATTATCCAGAATTTGAACACGATAATTGTGGTGCAGGATTTATTTGTAGTTTAAAAGGAAATAAATCAAATTCTATAATTCATAAAGCACTTGAGATTCTAGAAAAATTAGAACATAGAGGAGCTGTGAGTTCTGATGGTAAAACTGGTGATGGAGCAGGCATTTTAATTGATATTCCTCACGACTTCTTTGTTGCAAACTGTGATTTTAATTTGCCGCAATTTGGAGAATATGCAGTAAGTAATGTTTTTCTACCCAAAAAAGAAAATCAACGACAGTATTGCATTGAAAAGCTTGAGTATTTTATGATAACTCAAGGGCTTGAAATTTTGGGATGGAGAGATGTTCCTGTAGATACTTCAGTTATTGGAGAAATTGCAGGGCAAACGGAACCCTTTATTAAACAAATATTTATAGGAAAGTCTAATAAAAAACAATCCGATTTTGAGTTTAATTTAAAGTTGTTTACTGCAAGAAAACAGGCGGAACATAATATTAATAAGTCAAAGTTATCAGAGAGCTCTCGTTTTTATCTTCCTAGCCTTTCAACTAAAACAATCATATTTAAAGGACTATTAATTCCTGAAGATATAAAATTGTATTATACCGATTTACAAGATTCAACTCTAGTAACTAGGCTTGCTTTAGTTCATCAACGTTTTTCTACCAATACATTTCCAACTTGGGATTTAGCACAGCCATTTCGATATATGTGTCATAATGGTGAAATTAATACGCTTCGCGGAAATGCGTCTCGGATATTATCACGACAAGAATTGATGGAGAGTGAATGGTTTGGTGACGATATAAAAAGCATATTTCCTGTCATTCTTCCAGGTAAATCTGATTCGGCTTCCATGGATATGGTAGTCGAATTATTATTAATGACAGGACGTTCTTTGCCTGAAGTTATGATGATACTTGTGCCTGAAGCTTGGGAGAAAAACCCAGATATGTCTGATGTTAAAAGAGCTTTTTATGAATTCAACTCTTGTATTATGGAGCCTTGGGATGGGCCAGCTTCTATTCCGTTTACTGATGGGAATTACATAGGTGCTGTTTTAGATAGAAACGGATTACGCCCTTCGAGGTATTCTGTTACAAAAGACGGATTTGTAATTATGTCTTCTGAAACTGGAGTTATTGAAATTAGCCCAAAAAACATTGAACATCATGGACGTCTTGAACCAGGGAAAATGTTTTTAGTGGATATGAATCAAGGTAGAATCATTAATGATGAGGAAATTAAAAATGATATTGTTTCTAAACATCCTTATAAAAAATGGTTGGATAAAAATTTAGTTCATCTAGCAGATATTCCTGCAAAAAAAGGAGAAATAAAACACAAAGAAGATGCTTTAAATAAGCGACAAATTGTTTTTGGTTACACTGAAGAAGATTTGAGTACAATCATTAAACCAATGGCTCAAAATGGTAAAGAACCCATTGGCTCAATGGGAAATGATACACCAATTGCTGTATTATCTGAAAAACCGCAGTTAATATATAACTACTTCAAGCAACTGTTCGCACAAGTTACAAATCCACCTCTTGATGGAATTAGAGAACAACTAATTACAGATATTAGTTTAACTCTTGGTAGTGATATCAACGTATTTAAAATTAATGAAGATCAATGTCGCAAGTTGAAAATTCAAAACCCTGTAATTTCTAAGCATGATTTAGATAAGATTAAAAATTATACTGATAACCCTGATTTTGTAGTCACCAATATTTCAATCTTATATGAAGTTGATAAAGGCTTAAACGAATTAGAACGATCACTTTTTAATATTGTTAAACTAGCTTCAAAAGCGATTGATGAAGGTGGAAATATTATAATTTTATCAGATAGAGGTGTGACTAAAAAAATGGCGCCTATTCCAGCATTGTTAGCGTGTTCTTATGTTAATCATGAACTATATAAAATAGGAAAACGAGCTAGAGTAAGTTTAATAATTGAATCTGCTGAACCTCGTGAAGTTCATCATTTTGCGTTATTGTTCGGTTATGGAGCAAGTGCAATAAATCCGTATATCGTAAATGAAATAGTTTACAATCAAGTTAAAGATAAAGAAATCGAAGGTTTAGAATACCTTTCAGCTATTAAGAATTACAACAAAGCTGTTGGTATGGGAATCCTGAAAGTCATGAACAAAATAGGAATTTCTACCCTCAACTCTTATCGTGGTTCACAGCTATTTGAATGTGTTGGATTAAATACAAAAGTGGTTCATAATTACTTTCCAAATACCATTACTAGAATTCAAGGGATAGGATTGAGGGAAATTGAAAAAGAGATTTGTAAGCGTCATAAAAACGCCTATAAAACGGATGCTGTTGATGCTAATCTGAATTTGGAATTTGGTGGACAATATAAATGGAGACGACAAGGCGAAAAACATGCCTTTAATCCTTTAACTGTTGCAAAATTACAAGAAGCTGTTCGGAGTAATAAGCATAAAACCTATAAAGAATATTCATCATTAATTAACGAGCAAACCAAACAATTAATGACCATTCGTGGTTTGTTTGAGTTTACAAATTATGACCCAATTCCAATAGACGATGTTGAGCCTTGGACAGAAATTGTAAAACGATTCAAAACAGGAGCGATGTCTTATGGTTCTATTAGTAAAGAAGCTCATGAGAATTTAGCGATTGCCATGAATCGTATTGGAGGTAAAAGTAATTCTGGAGAAGGTGGAGAAGATGAAGAGCGTTTCTACAAAGATTCTAATGGTGACTGGAAAAATTCAGCAATTAAACAAGTGGCTTCTGGTCGTTTTGGAGTCACGTCTAATTACTTAACTAATGCTTCAGAGATACAAATTAAAATGGCTCAAGGCGCGAAACCTGGTGAAGGTGGACAATTACCTGGTCCGAAAGTGAATCCTGATATTGCTAAAACTAGAAATTCTACGCCTTATGTTGGTCTTATTTCACCTCCTCCTCATCACGATATTTATTCTATTGAAGATTTATCACAATTAATCTACGATTTAAAATCAGCTAATAGAGCAGCTAGAATTAATGTGAAACTTGTTTCCGAAGTTGGAATTGGTACTGTCGCTGCTGGTGTTGCGAAAGCTAAAGGTGATGTGATTTTAATTTCTGGTCATGATGGTGGAACAGGAGCTTCGCCATTAACATCATTGAAACATGCAGGTTTACCTTGGGAATTAGGTCTCGCCGAAGCACAACAAACCTTAGTAATGAACGATTTGAGAAATCGTGTGGTTTTAGAGTGTGATGGACAATTAAAAACCGGACGTGATGTCGCCATTGCTTGTCTTCTTGGTGCTGAAGAATTCGGTTTTGCTACTGCACCTTTAGTAGCTTCGGGTTGTGTAATGATGCGAGTTTGTCATCTTAATACCTGTCCTGTTGGTATAGCAACTCAAAATCCTGACCTACGGAAAAAATTCAAAGGAAAGCCTGAACATGTTGTCAATTTTATGTATTTCGTTGCTCAAGAATTACGTGAGATTATGGCGCAATTAGGTTTTAGATCTGTTGATGAAATGGTTGGTCAAGTTCAAAAACTAGATCGAAATAAAACCATTGAACATTATAAAGCCCTCGGATTAGATTTGTCTCCAATTTTACATCAAGTTCACGTACCTTCTGGAACTAAATTTCATAATACGGAATCACAAGATCACAATTTAGAAAAAACATTAGATTTTAAGATCATAAGTCGTGCACATCCCGCTTTATTCAGAAAAGAAAAAACAGTTTTAGATTGTAAAATCACGAATATGGATCGCGCTTTTGGAGCCATACTAAGCAATGAAATTTCTAAAATATATGGTGCTCAAGGGCTTCCAGATAATACACTAAAAATTAATTTTACAGGTTCTGCAGGACAAAGTTTCGGTGCTTTTGCGACGAATGGACTAACCTTGGTAATTAATGGTAATTCTAATGATTATTTAGGAAAAGGCTTATCAGGAGCAAAGCTCGTTGTTAAAGTTCCTGATGAAGCTACTATTGTTCCTGAAGAGAATATCATTATTGGAAATGTAGCATTATACGGAGCCACTTCTGGTGACGTTTATATTAATGGGAAAGCTGGAGAACGTTTCTGTGTTAGGAACTCAGGAGCAAAAGCAGTAGTTGAAGGTATTGGAGATCATGGTTGTGAATATATGACTGGTGGAATTTCAGTCGTTTTAGGAGAAGTAGGTCGAAATTTCGGAGCTGGAATGAGTGGAGGAATTGCTTATATATATAATTCAAAAGGAACATTTCATAAGCATTGTAATGCAGAAGGATTAAACCTTGATCCTGTTACTATTCCTGAAGATATTTTTGAATTAAAAGATTTAATTGAAAATCATTACAATGCAACGCTGAGTCCATTAGCACAACGAATACTGGAAAATTGGCAAAACGAATTGCCGAAATTTGTAAAGGTTTTACCTGAAGAATACAAACAAGCATTAATTCGATTGGAACAAGAAAACACAATAAACGCATAAGACGATGGGAAAAACTACAGGATTTTTAGAATTTGAAAGAGTTGATGAAACTTATGTAAAGGTTGAAAAACGACTGAAAAATTATAAAGAGTTTACCATTCCGCTTGAGGAACGAAAACTTAAAGATCAAGGTGCAAGATGTATGGATTGTGGAATCCCATTTTGTCATAGTGGTTGTCCTTTAGGTAATCTCATACCTGATTTTAATGATAAAGTCTATCAAGGTCGATGGAAAGAAGCTGCTCAAATTTTGCATTCAACTAATAATTTTCCAGAATTTACAGGTCGATTATGTCCTGCGCCTTGTGAGGAAGCGTGTGTGTTGGGAATAAATGAAGATCCAGTTTCAATTGAAAATATTGAAAAAAATATTGTAGAAACTGCTTTTGAAGAAGGCTGGATTAAAGCAAATCCGCCAAAAACGAGAACTAATAAAAAAGTAGCAATTATTGGTTCTGGTCCTTCTGGATTGGCAGCTGCTCAACAATTAAATCGTGCTGGACATAGTGTTACGGTTTTTGAGCGTGATGCTAAGGCTGGTGGTTTGTTGAGATATGGTATTCCCGATTTTAAGTTGGAAAAACATGTGATTGATAGGCGTTTAAGCATCTTAAAAGAAGAAGGTATTAATTTTAAAACCAATGCCAATGTTGGAAAAAATATTAGTGTTGAAACTATAAAAGCCGATTTTGATGCTGTTTTGCTTTCTGGAGGAGCAACCGTAAAACGCGAGATTCCTATTAAAGGGAATCATCTTAAAGGTGTGGTGCAAGCTATGGATTTTTTAAAATTGAATAATCAATATGTTGATGGTTTAATTGGGTTTGAAGAAGTTATTTCAGCAAAAGATAAAAATGTCATTGTGATTGGAGGAGGTGATACTGGTTCAGATTGTATTGGTACAAGTAATCGTCATGGTGCACATTCTGTAGTCAATTTTGAGATTTTAAGTAAGCCATCTAAAGGTCGACCAGCAAATCAACCATGGCCATATTGGCCAATGAGATTGAAAACAACATCGTCTCATCAAGAAGGTGTTGAACGTTACTTTAGTATTTCCACTAAAGAGTTTTTAGGAGATAAAAACGGAAATTTAATCGGTTTAAAAACAGTTGAAGTGGAATGGGTTTTTAGAGAAGATGAACGGCCAGAGTTAAAAGAAATTCCAAATACAGAAAAAGAATGGAATTGTGATTTAGTCTTACTAGCACTTGGTTTTACTGGTGCTGAAAAAACACTTGCTGAGCAATTTGGATTAGAAATGGATTACCGAACCAATATCAAAGCTACAACTAAAAATTATGCAACAAATATGAAAGGTATTTTTACAGCTGGAGATATGAGACGTGGACAATCATTAATTGTTTGGGCGATTTCTGAAGGTCGTCAGGCGGCTCATCATATGGATGTATTTTTAATGGGACATTCAAATTTGCCTTTAAAAGAAGATGGTGATTTACCTCGAGTATAAACTAAAATAGTCTTAACGTATTAAACCTTCCGTAATAGGAAGGTTTTTTTTGTAAAAAATTATCACTTTTGAACATCATATAAACGTGATGGTAATTATCTAAAAGTCAAGTGTTTAAATGCGAGATATTGTTCTTGGGTTTAGCCTGTTTAAAGGTGTGTAAATTATCAAAGTCTGTCAATAAAGTAAATTAGACCAATCAAGTATACGTTTCCAAAATAAAATAATGAATCAACTAAATAAATACAGTAAAACAGTAACTCAAGACCCTACGCAACCAGCTGCTCAAGCGATGCTTCATGCTATCGGATTAACAAAAGAAGATTTTAATAAACCCATCGTTGGAATTGCTAGTACTGGGTATGAAGGCAACCCTTGTAATATGCATCTTAATGATTTGGCGAAATTGGTCAAACAAGGCACAAAAAATGAAGATGTCATCGGATTGATTTTTAATACCATTGGAGTGAGTGATGGTATTTCTATGGGTACACCAGGAATGCGTTACTCTTTGCCTTCTCGTGATATTATTGCCGATTCTATGGAGACTGTGGTACAAGCGATGAGTTATGATGGATTGATAACTGTTGTTGGTTGTGATAAAAATATGCCTGGTGCATTAATGGCTATGATTCGATTAAATAGACCAAGTATTTTGGTCTATGGAGGTACCATTGATTCAGGCTGTCATAATGGGAAAAAACTGGATGTTGTTTCTGCTTTTGAAGCTTGGGGAAGTAAGGTTGCTGGCACAATTACCGAAAATGAATATCAAAGCATCGTTGAAAAAGCATGTCCTGGAGCTGGCGCTTGTGGCGGAATGTATACCGCAAATACAATGGCATCTGCAATTGAAGCTTTAGGTATGGCATTGCCATTTAATTCTTCAAATCCTGCATTGAGTGATGTCAAGAAACAAGAATCGGTTAAAGCTGGTGAAGCATTACATTTACTTTTAGAAAAAGATATTAAGCCTTCAGATATCATTACGCGTAAGTCATTAGAAAATGCTGTGCGATTAGTGACAATTTTAGGAGGTTCTACCAATGCGGTATTACATTTCTTAGCCATTGCAAGAGCGGCTCAAATAGATTTTACTTTAAAAGATTTTCAAGATATAAGTGATAATACGCCATTCTTAGCCGATTTAAAGCCTAGTGGTAAATACCTGATGGAAGATGTCCATGCAGTTGGTGGTATTCCTGCAGTATTAAAATATCTTTTGAAAAAAGGACTCATTCATGGTGATTGTTTAACCGTTACAGGAAAAACAATAGCTGAAAATTTATTAGATGTCGATGATTTAAAAGATGGTCAAGATGTCATAAAACCTATTGAAGAACCGATTAAAGTTTCTGGACATTTAAGAATGCTCTATGGAAATTTAGCAACGGAAGGAAGCGTGGCTAAAATTACTGGAAAAGAAGGATTAAGCTTTAAAGGAAAAGCAAAAGTCTTCGAAGGTGAGTATGCTGCAAATGATGGAATTAGAGATGGTGAAGTTGAAAAAGGAGATGTCATTGTTATTCGTTATGAAGGCCCAAAAGGAGGTCCTGGAATGCCAGAGATGTTAAAGCCTACTGCTGCTATTATGGGAGCAGGTTTAGGTAAGGATGTGGCTTTAATTACCGATGGAAGATTTTCAGGTGGAACGCATGGTTTTGTTGTTGGTCATATCACTCCGGAAGCTCAAGAAGGTGGAACTATTGCGTTAATTAAAGATGGAGATATAATTACTATTGACGCTGAAACAAATACTATTTCAGTAGAAGTTTCAAATGAAGAATTGAAAAAGAGAAGACGACATTGGAAAGCACCAGAATTGAAATTTGAACGTGGTGTATTATATAAATATGCAAAAACAGTATCATCTGCTTCTAAAGGCTGTGTTACTGATGAATTCTAATAACAAATAATCAATAGAGAAATGGCACCTTGAGCGTAGTTGAAAGGTTTCAAAAATAATATGAGATGAAAGAAACTCAAACCTTAAAAAATAAAGAAAAGTCAAAAAAAGTTACAGAACGTATTTCAGGTAGTGAAGCTGTTATAAAATGCTTATTAGCTGAAGGTGTAGATATACTTTATGGTTATCCTGGAGGCGCAATTATGCCTGTTTATGATGAATTATATAAATATCAAGATAAAATTCATCATGTCTTAACGCGACATGAACAAGGTGCAACACATTCAGCCCAAGGTTATGCTAGAATTTCTGGAAAAGTTGGTGTTGCAATAGCAACATCAGGACCTGGAGCAACTAATTTAATTACTGGTATTGCTGATGCACAAATAGATTCTACACCAATGGTTTGTATCACTGGCCAAGTAGGTTCTCATTTATTAGGAAGTGATGCGTTTCAGGAAACTGATATCGTCGGAATTTCTACTCCTGTTACCAAATGGAATCATCAAATTACAAAAGCTTCAGAGATTCCAGAGGTTTTCGCAAAAGCATTCTACATTGCTAAAAGTGGAAGACCTGGACCTGTTTTAATTGATATTACTAAAGATGCTCAGTTTGAAGAGTTTGATTTTTCTTATGAAAAATGTACAGGAATACGAAGTTATATTCCAGTACCAGATACTAACGAAAATGATTTAAATGCAGCAGCTGAATTAATCAATAACGCTAAGAAGCCAATGATAGTTTGGGGACAAGGTGTTATTTTAGGCGAAGCTGAAGAAGAGTTTAAAGCCGTTATTGAGAAAGCTGGAATTCCTTCTGCTTGGACGATTTTAGGTGCTTCAGCGATTCCTACGTCTCATTCTTTAAATGTTGGGATGGTAGGAATGCATGGCAATTATGCACCTAATGTATTAACAAATCAATGTGATGTGTTAATTGCAATCGGAATGCGTTTTGACGATCGTGTTACTGGAAATTTAGAAAGCTACGCTAAGCAAGCTAAAATAATTCATTTTGAGATTGATCCAGCCGAAGTTGATAAAAATGTAAAAACTGATGTTGCCGTTTTAGGTAATGCTAAAGCAAGTTTAAGAGCCTTATTACCATTATTAAATACAAATTCTCATAAGGAATGGCTTCAAAAGTTTAAAGATTTATACAACATAGAATATGAAAAAGTTATAAAAGATGACTTGCATCCTACAAAGGAAGGACTGACTATGGGAGAAGTATTGAAAGAAATCAATATGCAAACTAAAGGTGAAGCTGCTATTGTGAGTGATGTTGGTCAGCATCAAATGATTGCTTGTCGTTATGCAGATTTTAAGACAACTAAAAGTAATATTACATCTGGTGGTTTAGGAACAATGGGATTTGCACTTCCTGCTGCAATTGGAGCAAAAATGGCAGCGCCAGAAAGAGAAGTTGTTATGATTGCTGGTGATGGTGGATATCAAATGACTATTCAAGAGTTGGGTACTATTTTTCAACAAAAAGTTCCAGTGAAAATTGTGGTATTGAATAATGAATTTCTCGGAATGGTGCGTCAATGGCAACAACTATTTTTTGATAAACGTTATGCATCTACAGAAATGACAAATCCAGATTTTGTAGCGATTGCAAAAGGTTATCATATAGATGCAAAAAAAGTTGTAGAACGAAAAGATTTAAAAGCTGCTGTTAAAGAAATGATAGATTGTGATGGTCCGTATTTTTTAGAGGTTTGTGTTGAAAAGGAAGGTAATGTATTTCCTATGATACCAACTGGAGCAAGTGTTTCAGATATAAGATTAGAATAACGTCAGTTCGAGTGAATTTCAAAGAAATATAACAGATTTAAAATTTGTATCGAGAACAGTTAGAGCAACTTCTCGATAAAATTTTATGTCGTTCTTCAACAAAATCACTAGAAGTGACAAATGAATAAGAATTTAAAGCTAATGGAAAAACAGCTAAAAGTTTAAATAGAATGGATACAGAAATAAAACAATATACAGTTTCAGTTTATACAGAAAATAATATCGGATTGTTGAATAGAATTTCTGCTATTTTTCAAAGACGACATATTAATATTGAAAGCTTAAACACTTCGCCTTCTGAAATTGAAGGAGTTTCAAGATTCACAATTGTGATTAATATAACCGAATCTCAAATGAAGAAAATTCAAGGTCAGATTGAAAAACAAGTTGAAGTTATAAAGGCATATTATCATACTGAAGACGAAACAATTTATCAGGAATCTTGCTTGTTTAAAATCAAGTCCGATTTATTATTTGATGAGCGCCAAATTCAGAATATCATTAAAGAAAGCAACGCCAGAATCGTCACTGTAAATAAAGAGTTTTTCGTTCTTGAGAAATCAGGAAGAACACAAGAAATAGAATTATTATACCGAGAATTAAGTGTCTTTGGAATTATGCAATTTACACGTTCAGGACGTATTGCTGTTACTAAAGATGAAATGAAAATATCAACAATGCTAGAAGCATTTCAACATTAAAATTGAAAAAAATGTCAAATTATTTTAACACATTACCATTAAGAGAACAATTAGAGCAATTAGGAAAGTGTCGTTTTATGGATGCTTCAGAATTTGAAGATGGCGTAAAAGCGCTCAAGGGAAAGAAAATCGTTATTGTTGGTTGTGGCGCACAAGGTCTTAATCAAGGCCTAAATATGAGAGATTCTGGATTAAATATTTCTTATACACTACGTCAAATTGCAATAGATGAAAAGCGTGATTCCTATATGAATGCAACCTCTAACGGATTTAATGTTGGCACCTATGACGAATTAATTCCAACAGCAGATTTAGTGTTGAACTTAACACCAGATAAACAGCATACTAATGTTGTAAAAACGATTATGCCTTTGATGAAAAAAGGAGCGACATTAAGTTATTCTCATGGTTTTAATATTGTTGAAGAAGGGCTGCAAATTCGTGAAGATTTAACGGTAATTATGGTTGCTCCAAAATGTCCTGGTAGTGAAGTTCGTGAAGAGTATAAACGCGGATTTGGAGTGCCAACTCTAACTGCTGTTCACCCAAATAATGATCCTGAAGGCAAAGGTTGGGTTCAAGCTAAAGCTTATGCAGTAGCAACTGGTGGACATAAAGCTGGTGTTTTAGAATCGTCTTTTGTCGCTGAAGTAAAATCAGATTTAATGGGAGAACAAACCATCTTATGTGGTTTATTACAAACAGGAGCAATTCTATCTTTTGATAAAATGGTTGAAGAAGGCATCGAGCCAGGATATGCTGCTAAGTTAATTCAGTTTGGTTGGGAAACAATTACTGAAGCTTTAAAACATGGTGGAATTACCAATATGATGGATCGTTTATCAAATCCAGCAAAAATAAAAGCTTTTGAATTATCTGAAGAGTTAAAAGGAATTATGCGTCCATTATTTGAAAAACACATGGATGATATCATCTCTGGTCATTTCTCAAAAACCATGATGGAAGATTGGGCAAATGATGATGTCAATCTTCTAAAATGGAGAGCTGCAACTGGTGAAACCGCTTTTGAAAAAACAGCGTTAACGTCAGAACATATCTCTGAACAAGAGTATTTTGATCATGGTGTGTTATTGGTAGCTTTTGTGAAATCTGGTGTTGAATTGGCTTTCGAAACGATGGTAAGTGCAGGTATTATTGAAGATTCAGCTTATTATGAATCGTTGCATGAATTACCATTAATTGCAAATACAATTGCTAGAAAGAAATTATTTGAAATGAATAGAGTTATTTCTGATACAGCAGAATATGGCTGTTATTTATTTGATCATGCCTGTAAACCATTGTTGACTGATTTTATGAAAACAGTAGATACATCTATTATCGGAACTCTATTTTCTAAAACAAATGGTGTTGATAATATTGAATTAATTGCTGTAAATGATGCGATAAGAAATCATCCAATTGAATCCGTTGGACAACGTTTACGTGAAGCAATGACAGCAATGAAAGTGATTAAAACTACAACTGAAGATTCAGTATTAGCTTAAATAAATCTTGGTACTCTTAATTTGTTTCAGGATCTCATTACATGGAAAATACCACAACGACATATAGACCTACACTTAAAGCTGTTGAAGAAGCTGCTGAAAAATTAAAAGGGATTGCATCTGTAACGCCTTTGATTAAAAATGCGCAATATTCGAAACAGTTTGGAGCTAATATTTTTTTTAAAAGAGAAGATTTACAGGAAGTTCGCTCTTACAAAATTCGTGGTGCTTATAATAAAATTTCATCTTTAAGTTTGTCTCAAATTGAAAATGAAATTGTCTGCGCTAGTGCAGGAAATCACGCACAAGGTTTTGCGCTTTCGTGTAAATTATTAAAAATTAAAGGTACTATTTTTATGCCTTCACCTACGCCTAATCAAAAAATTGAACAGGTAAATATGTTCGGCGAAGAGTATGTGAATGTTGTTTTAATTGGAGATACATTTGACGACGCATATCATGCAGCAATGCAAGAATGCGAACGTTTAAATAAAACATTTATTCATCCGTTTAATGACGAGAAAGTTATAGAAGGTCAGGCAACCGTTGGTTTAGAAATTATAGCTCAGGCTGAATTACACCCAATTCATTATGTGTTCTTGCCTGTTGGTGGTGGTGGACTTGCTGCTGGTGTTTCATCAGTTTTTAAAATTTTATCACCGCAAACTAAAATTATTAGCGTAGAGCCAAAAGGAGCGTCTTCAATGTTAACGTCAATTAGAGCAAATAAAAATATTGAATTAAAAACGATAGATAATTTTGTAGATGGAGCTGCTGTTAAGCGTGTTGGTGATTTAAACTTTGCGATTTGTAAAGAGACACTGCATCGTGTTGTTGAAGTTGAAGAAGGAAAGGTTTGCCAGACCATTCTAGACTTATACAATAAAGAAGCAATCGTTGTTGAACCAGCAGGAGCTTTGAGTCTTTGTGCTCTAGAGCAATTTTCAGAAGAAATTAAAGGTAAAAATGTGGTTTGTATTATTAGTGGAAGTAATAATGACATTACAAGAACGGCTGAAATTAAAGAACGTGCATTACTTTATGCCAACCTTAAACATTACTTTATTATTAAGTTTCCACAACGAACAGGAGCTTTGAGAGATTTCGTTGTAGATATATTAGGTCCAACAGATGATATTACTCATTTTGAATATACAAAAAAAGCAAACCGAGAAAATGATGTTGCTGTTGTTGGATTGGAATTAAAAGATCCGAATGACTTATCGCCTTTAATTACTAAAATGAAACTCCATAACTTTTATGGTGATTACCTTAACGACAAACCGGATTTGTTTCAGTTTTTGGTATAATAAAAAAGCATCTGAAAACAGATGCTTTTACAATTCCACTACAATTAATAGACTTTTACCCTTAAAATTTTAAATAATAGTAGATTGTCCAATGTGTATGTTTGAAAAATTCATAGTTGTATCTTTCGGATTGTTTATGAAATCCTCTATAAAATCACCAACTTTACTAGTCGAAATATGGTCGTATTTTGTGTTTAAGTCTGGAGTTGTGATATTTAGTTTTAATGATATTTCAACGCCTTCTCTGATTAATTCAGCTTCTTCAAATAATTCAAAATGGTCTAGTAACATGGCTGCTGATAAAATAGAAGCAATTGGATTAGCAATGCCTAAATTAGTAGCTTGAGGATAAGAACCATGAATAGGTTCAAACATTGCATATTTTTCACCAACTGAAGCTGACGCTAATAAGCCAATTGAACCTCCAATAACACTTGCTTCATCACTGATGATGTCACCAAACATGTTTTCAGTTAGTATGACATCAAATTGTTTCGGGTTCAGAATCATTTGCATCGCAGCATTATCAACAAATAGAAAATCAAGTTTAACATCTGTGTAATTTTTAGATACTTCAGTAACAACACGTCTCCATAAACGTGAGCTTTCTAATACATTTGCTTTATCAACTAAAGTTACTTTGTTCTTTCGAGTTCTAGCCGCTTTAAAAGCTAAATGAGTAATGCGTTCAATTTCAAATCGTGAGTATTCACACAAATCTGACGCTGTGTTTTTATCTTCACTTAGTTCTTTTTTTCCAAAATAAATACCTCCTGTTAGCTCTCTATAAATACTAATATCTGTGCCTTTTATAATCTCGCGCTTTAAAGGTGATTTTGATAGTAAGTTATTATATGCTTTTACTGGTCTTATATTTGCAAACAATCCTAATTCTTTTCTCAATTTTAATAAGCCTTGTTCAGGTCTCACTTTAGCTGAAGGGTTATTGTCATATTTAGGGTCACCAATAGCACCAAATAAAATGGCATCTGTTGACTTGCAAAGATCTAATGTTTTTTCTGGTAAAGACTCGCCAGTTTTGTCAATAGCAATTGCTCCAACTGGAGCTTCCTTAAACCTAAACGTGTGATCAAATTCTTGAGCTATCGCTTTTAATACTTTTATAGATTGTTTGGTGACTTCTGGTCCAATTCCATCACCTGGTAAAACAGCAATATTTAGTTTCATATAGTTTCGACGTTATGCGATTTTGTTAGTGTTTTAATTCTTTATTATTAGTTGTAGGTGTTTTCGAAGATTTCAATAGTTTCCTTTTTGCTAATTAGATAATCAATATCATCATACCCATTTATCATACATGTTTTTTTGTAAGCATCTATTTCGAAATCTTCAGATAGATTTATGTTTTCAGTAGCTATAGTTTGTTTTTCAAGATTTACAGTTAATTTTATATCTGGATTGTTTTTAATTTTCTTTAGTAAAATCTTTAGAAATTTTTCAGAAACTTGAACAGGTAATAAACCATTGTTTAAAGCATTTCCTTTAAAAATATCCGCAAAAAAACTCGATACAATCACTTTAAATCCGAAATCTGTTAAAGCCCAAGCTGCATGCTCGCGACTAGAGCCACAACCAAAATTGTTACCTGCTACCAATATAGAACCTGAGAAATTTGGGTTATTCAATATGAAATTAGTGTTTTTTGTTCCATCTTTATTGTATCTCCAATCTCTAAAAGCATTTTCACCAAAACCTTTTCTGTCTGTCGCTTTTAAAAAACGCGCAGGAATTATTTGATCGGTGTCGACGTTTTCAATATCCAGAGGAATTACTGTTGAACTTACTATTTTAAATTTCTCCATACTAATTCAACTGTTTAGTGATGTTAATTATCTTGCCTTCAACTGCAGTTGCAGCAGCCATTAACGGACTTGCTAATATGGTTCTTGAGCCTTGTCCTTGTCTGCCTTCAAAATTTCTATTGCTTGTAGAAACGCAATATTCACCTTGTGGAATTTTATCTTCATTCATTGCTAAACATGCACTGCATCCAGGTTGGCGTAATTCAAAGCCAGCATTGTCAAAAATTGTTTTCAAACCTTCTTCAATAATTTGAGCTTCAACTTGCTTGCTTCCTGGAACTAACCAAGCGGTAACATTATCTGCTTTTTGTTTTCCTTTTATGTAATTGGCAGCAACTCTAAAATCTTCAATACGTGAATTTGTACAACTTCCGATAAAGACAAAATTGATCGGTTTTCCTATTAAGGAATCTCCCTTTTTGAAATTCATATATTCTAATGATTTTTCAAATGAAACATCATTAGTTTTTGGAATATAGTCGGAAATTTTAATTCCCATTCCTGGATTTGTTCCATAAGTCAGCATTGGTTCTATGTCTTCTGCATCAAAATGATATTCTTTGTCAAAAACAGCGTCTGTATCAGTAGGAAGAGTCTTCCAATAGGCTACTTTTTTTTCAAAGTCCTTTTCTTTTGGAGCAAATTCTTTGCCTTCAACGTAATCAAAAGTAGTTTGATCTGGTGCGATCATTCCGCCACGTGCTCCCATTTCAATACTCATATTGCAGACTGTCATTCTGCCTTCCATAGACATGTTTTTAAACACATCACCAGCATATTCACAAAAATACCCAGTACCAGCATTAGTGCCAATTTTTGAAATGATATAGAGAATGACATCTTTAGGTAATACGCCATTTTTTAACGTACCATCGACTGTAACTCGTAAACTTTTTGGTTTTGTGAGTAATAAACATTGACTTGCAAAAACTTGAGCAACTTGACTTGTGCCAATACCGAAGGCGATTGTTCCAAAAGCACCATGTGTTGAGGTGTGACTATCTCCACATACGATTGTCATTCCTGGTTGTGTGATGCCCAATTCTGGAGCCATAACATGAACAATACCATTGTATTTGTGTCCGAGTTGGTATAGTCTAATGTTGTTTTTTTTGCAATTTTTAGAGAGTTGTTCTAACTGTTTTCTAGATAACTCATCTTTAATGGGCAAATGTTGGTTTGTTGTTGGTGTATTATGATCTGCAGTCGCTACAATTTGATCTGGACGAAAGATAGGAATGTTACGATCTTCAAGTTCATTAAATGCTTGCGGACTTGTAACTTCATGAATTAAATGTTTGTCGATATATAAAATTTGTGGTCCATTTTCAATCGAATCAACCACATGCGAATCCCAAACTTTATCAAATAATGTTTTTCCCATTTAAGCTGAAATTATTTGTCGATATACTTGACTTGTTTCAATGATTTGATGTATGTCAGTGTCATTGATTTCTTTTTTTTGATCTGCAAAAGTTAAGAAGTTTGCATATACATTATCAAGCTGAAGTTTGGTGAGTTCATAGCCAACATTTTTAGCGCGATAAGCTAGCGCTGCACGACCACTTCTAGCAGTTAATACAATGGCACTTTCAGTAACACCAACGTCTTTAGGGTTTATGATTTCGTAAGTTTCTCTGTTTTTTATAACACCATCTTGGTGAATTCCTGAGCTATGAGCAAAAGCATTCGCGCCTACAATGGCTTTATTTGGCTGAGTGTATATTCCCATGCTGTCACTAACCAGTTGACTTATACCATATAAATTTTCTGTTTTAATAGTTGTATCTAAATTAAGATATGGATGTTGTTTTAAAATCATTACAACTTCCTCTAAAGCAGTATTCCCAGCACGTTCTCCTATGCCATTAATTGTACATTCAATTTGTCGAGCACCATTAATCACACCTTCAATAGAATTGGCTGTTGCTAAGCCTAAGTCGTTATGACAATGACAAGATAAAATTGCTTTTTCAATCCCTTTTACATTTTCTTTCAGGTAATTCATTTTTGCACCATATTCACTAGGTAAACAATAACCAGTTGTATCTGGAATATTTAATACTGTCGCTCCAGCTTTTATTGCATTCTCACAAACACGAGCTAAAAACTCGTTATCAGTTCTACCAGCATCTTCAGCATAAAATTCTACATCTTCAACAAATGATTTTGCATAAGCTACTGCATCGTAAGCGCGTTGTAAAATGGTGTCTTGATTAGAATTGAATTTGAATTTTATATGAGATTCTGAAGTTCCAATTCCTGTATGTATTCTTGGAAATTTAGCATGTTTTAATGCTTCTGCAGCAACTTTGATATCATTTTTTACAGCACGAGTTAATCCACAAACTGTAGCATTTTTGATTAATTTAGAAATTTCTTCAACCGATTTGAAATCACCAGGACTAGAGACAGGAAAACCAGCTTCTATGACATTAACACCTAATTGGTCGAGCCGCTCAGCAATAACTAGCTTTTGGCTCGTATTGAGTTTACAACCTGGTACTTGCTCACCATCTCTTAAGGTTGTATCAAAGATTTGAACATTATTATCAGACATTTATCGGAATTTATTTTTCTGTTGTCTTACGAATTTATACTTTGCTTATTCATTACTGTTTTTATTTGAATTGAGATTACGATGTTCAACATTGTTTTTCGTCATAAAAAACCTGATATTCAATATTTTAAATCAAATTCTGTTTGATGACTAAAGACCAAAAAGACAATTTATTTTTGTTGGTTAAATCCTTAACCAAATCTGAAAAACGACAATTCAAATTATATGTTGGTCGATTGGATGTGAATCAGGATTCAAAATTTCTAAATCTTTTTAATTTTTTAGACAAATCTAAAACCTATGACGAGTTTTCTATTTTAAAAAAAGGGATTGTAAAAAAGCAGCAATTAGCTAATGTAAAAGCACATTTATATAAGCAAATATTGATTAGCCTAAAGTTGAATCCTTCGCATCAAAACATAAGATCTCAAATTAGAGAACAATTAGATTTTGCTTCGATTCTGTATCATAAAGGATTGTACAAACAAAGCTTGAAAATATTAGATAAATCTAAGGAGGTTGCAATACAAAACGAAGAAAAAAATCTTGCTTACGAAATTGTTGAACTTGAAAAAATAATTGAATCACAATATATAACCAGAAGTATTAGCACAAGAGCTGATGAGTTGACTCTTCAAGCTGAAGAGCTGAGTTCACTTAATTTATTGGCGAGTAAACTTTCAAACTTATCATTGCAATTGTATGGCATTATTCTGAAATCTGGTTATGTCAAAAATGAAACTGAGAGTAAAGAAATTAAAGATTATTTTAATGATAGACTTCCTGAATTCAACATTCAAGACTTAGGCTTTAGAGAGAAATTGTGGTTGTATAATGCTTATTTATGGTATAGTTTCTTATTGCAAGATTTTAGAAGTTGTTATAGATATGCACTTAAGTGGGTGAACTTATTTTATGAGAATCCACAGATGATTACAGTGAATCCAGTGTTTTTTTTAAAAGGTAATAACTATCTGCTTGAGGCACTCTTTTTTATTGGTAATAAAGAAAAATTTCAAGATCACTTATTGAAATTTCAAGATGTAACTTCCGAAAAAAAGTTTCCTAACGATGAAAACGTTCAGGCATTAACATTTCTATATTTAAACCTCAATTCGATTAATTTATATTTTATTGATGGAACTTTTCAAGATGGCGTAAAGATTATTTCAAAAATCGAAAAGGAATTAGAGACCTTTAAAAACAGGTTAGACGAGCATCATGTTATGATTTTCTATTATAAATTTGCAAGTATGCATTTTGGTAATGGAAATAATAAAGAATGTATTTTTTATCTAGACAAAATCATTAGCAATAAATCTTTATTAATGCGTGAAGATTTACAATGTTTTGCACGTGTCTTAAATCTTGTTGCACATTATGAAGCTGGTCTAGATTATCATATTGAAACCTTACTCAAAAGCACCTATAAATTTTTAATAAAGATTAATGATTTATATGAAGTACAAATAGAGATGATTAAATTTTTAAGAGGATTGCAAGATATTTATCCGCAAGATATAAAACAGGCTTTTATGAATTTAAGAGACACACTTAAAACATATGAAAACCATCCATACGAACGCAGAGCATTTTTGTATTTAGATATTATTTCTTGGTTGGAAAGTAAAATTCAAAACAAACCAGTTGGAGATGTTATTCGTCAGAATTATTTAAAATCAATTAATGCTAAATAGTAGATTTTCAATATTTTGAAGTTGTCTAAAAGCTGTATTAGTAATAATTGAATTAAAAAGCTTTAAAATAAGAATCTCATAAAAAAAGTTAAAAATTCAAAGATAAATTTGGAATTGTAATTTTTCTGTTGCAATATTTGTGTTCACAAAGTTCAAACACTTACTGAAATGTTATCAAGAAAGGCGGAGGGATTAGACCCATTGAAGCCTTAGCAACCCTTAAGCAATTAAGAAGGTGCTAAATTCTACTTGAAGACGCGATTCATTTATCGCTTATTCGGATAGATAACCACACGTAATTACTCATCTGTAATCACGTTTTTCTTTATAATATTTTTCTATTAAGTATGCTTCTCATGAGGCTTATTTGGCTTTTGGTTTAATTTATTAACTCAAAAACTTAGAAAAATGAGTACACAAAAATTTGCAACAAAAGCGTTGCACGCAGGACATGACGTTACACAAAATGGAGGAACAAGAGCTGTTCCTATTTACCAATCTACTGCTTATGTTTTTAACGATTCAGATCATGCAGCAAATCTATTTGCTCTTACTGAACCTGGAAATATATATACCAGAATAAACAACCCAACAAATGGCGTTTTAGAAGAAAGACTAGCAGCTTTAGAAGGCGGAATAGCAGCAGTTGTTACTGCATCTGGAACATCAGCAATTTCAACTACATTGCTGACTTTGCTTAAATCTGGCGATCATATTGTTGCTTCAAGTAGTTTGTATGGAGGAACCTATAATTTGTTAAGTGTTACACTTCCAAGACATGGAATTACAACAACTTTTGTAGATCCTTCAAATCTAGAAAATTTTGAAAAAGCAGCTCAAGAAAACACACGTGCCTTTTTTATTGAATCTTTAGGAAATCCTAAACTAGATGTATTGGATATTAAAGCTATTTCTCAACAAGCTAAAACATTTAAAGTGCCTTTAATTGTTGATAATACGGTTGCTACACCTTATTTGTTAAATCCTATAGAGTATGGTGCTAATATTGTAATACACTCTTTAACCAAATACATTAATGGTAATGGAACTGCGCTTGGAGGCGTCATTATTGATGCTGGAACTTTTGATTGGACTAACGGGAAATTCCCAGAATTCACAGAGCCTTCTGCTGGTTATCATGGTTTGGTCTATAGCGAAGCTCTAGAAGCAGCAGCATTTATTGCAAAAGTTAGAATTGAAGGGCTAAGAGATTATGGAGGTGCTTTAAGTCCATTTAATGCATTTCAAATTATTCAAGGCTTAGAAACACTAGAACTTCGAATAAAAAAACATAGTGAAAATGCACTTGAATTAGCAAAATGGCTGCAAAAACAACCTGAAGTTTCTTGGGTAAATTATCCTGGATTAGAATCTAGTAAGTATAAAAATTTAGCAGATAAGTATTTACCAAATGGTCAAAGTGGAATTGTAACGTTTGGTGCTGAAGGTGGTTTTGAATCTGCTAAGAAAATTGCAGATACAACTAAGCTTTTTTCTTTACTAGCTAATATTGGTGACACAAAATCTTTGATTATTCATCCTGCTAGTACAACGCACCAACAATTGAGTGATGAAGCTCAACTAACTACAGGTGTTACAAATGATTTGATTCGTTTATCTGTCGGAATTGAAAATATAGATGACTTAAAGACTGATCTTAAGGAAGCTTTTGGAGTTCTTAAACAAACGGTTTTAGCATCATATTAATTAGTGTTTAATAAGATGCTGCGTAATGCCATAATACGTGGCATCTACACTATTAAAATTTTAAAATGTCGTCATTAAAATATATAACGATTTCAAGTTTTGAGCTAAATTCAAAAACAACTCAAGATATAATATTATCCTATCAGCTTTTTGGGAAGCCTCTAAATGAAGCACCAATTGTTTTGGTTAATCATGCTTTGACAGGGAATTCTAATGTCTGTGGAAAAGAGGGTTGGTGGAGTGATTTAATAGGTGAAAATAAATGTATTGATACCAATCAATTTGCAATTTTAGCGTTTAATATTCCTGGAAATGGATATGATAATGTAGAAAAACATCTTATTGAAAATTATAAAGACTTTACTGCTAGAACTATTGCTGAAATTTTTTCAATCGGATTGAAGTCCTTACAAATTAATAAGTTATTCGCTGTAATTGGAGGGTCTGTTGGTGGAGGAATTGCATGGGAACTTGCAGCTTTGGAGCCAAATTTAGCAACACATTTAATTCCTGTTGCTAGCGATTGGAAATCTACAGATTGGTTAATTGCTAATTGCCACATACAAGATTCAATTTTGAATAATTCAAGTTTACCATTAGTTGATGCTAGAATGCACGCTATGACTTTATATAGAACTCCAGAATCGTTCACTAATAAGTTTCAACGAACAGAAGTTTCTAAAGAAAGATTTAATGTAGAGAGCTGGTTAGATTATCATGGCAAAGTATTGAGTAAACGATTTAATTTATCGGCCTATAAGTTGATGAACCAGATTTTAAAAACCATTGATATAACTAAAAATAGAGGAACTTTTAATGAAGTTGTTGGTGCAATAAATTCAACAATTCATATGGTGACTATTCCTAGTGATTTGTTTTTTAAATCTGATGATAATTGGAATGCATATGTCGATTTAAAACTAACTCGAGATAATGTCAATATTTCTGAAATTAAATCCATTCATGGTCATGATGCTTTTCTAATCGAGTACGAGCAACTTATAAAAATCCTTAAACCAATTTTCGATTCAAGTTACCAATCTATTTATAACGAGACTTTAAAGAAATGCTTATGAGTACTATTGTTGAAGAAATATCAAAACGAATTTTAGTGCTTGATGGCGCTATGGGAACTATGTTGCAACGTTATAATTTTTCCGAAGATGATTTTAGAGGCAAACGTTTCAAAAATTATCCAACCTCATTAAAAGGGAATAATGATTTATTGTCACTAACACAGCCACAAGCAATTGCAGATGTTCATAAATTGTATTTTATAGCAGGAGCAGATATCGTAGAAACCAATACCTTTTCGGGAACAACCATTGCTATGGCAGATTACAATATGGAAGATTTGGTTTATGAACTAAATTACGAATCTGCAAAAATAGCTAAGAAAGTAGCTGATGAATTTTCTAAATCTAATCCTAAAAAACCTCGATTTGTAGCTGGAAGTATTGGGCCTACAAATAAGACTGCTAGTATGTCTCCAGATGTTAATAAACCAGAATATAGAGCCATCACTTTTGATGAATTAAGAGTTGCTTATAAGTTGCAAGTTGAAGCTTTAATTGATGGTGGAGTAGATGTCCTTTTAGTTGAAACCATTTTTGATACACTAAATGCCAAAGCCGCTTTATTTGCTATTGAAGAAGTTAAAGAAGAACGTCAATTTGATATTCCTATTATGGTGTCAGGTACAATCACTGATGCTTCAGGACGTACACTATCTGGTCAAACTGTTGAAGCATTTTTAACGTCTATTTCTCATATTCCTCTTTTAAGTGTCGGATTTAATTGTGCCTTAGGCGCAGAACAACTCAAACCTTATTTACAACGTCTGTCACATGAAACGGACTTTTATACTTCTGCACATCCTAATGCAGGTTTACCTAATGCTTTTGGTGAGTACGATCAATCTGCAAAACAAATGCAGGTATTGATTGAAGATTATCTTAAAGACGGATTAATAAATATTATAGGTGGTTGCTGCGGAACAAATCCTGAGCACATTAAAGCGATTGCTGAAGTTGCTGAAAATTATTTACCTAGAACAACTGTCTGTTCGAACATAGTCGAGAACTAATTTATAAGATGAAGAAACGAAATAAATATTTAACGCTATCTGGTCTTGAACCTCTAGTTGTATCTCCAGAAAGTAACTTTATTAATATTGGTGAGCGAACTAATGTTACTGGTTCTAGAAAGTTTCTAAGATTAATTAAAGAAGATAACTATGATGAAGCACTAAGTGTTGCAAGAGATCAAGTTGAAGGTGGTGCTCAAATTCTAGATGTTAATATGGATGAAGGCATGTTAGATGGTGAATTTGCAATGACTAAATTTCTTAATCTTATTGCGTCAGAACCTGATATTGCTCGAATTCCATTAATGATTGATAGTTCTAAATGGGACATTATAGAAGCTGGACTTCAAGTTGTTCAAGGAAAATGCGTCGTCAATTCTATAAGTTTAAAAGAAGGAGAAACCGAATTTATCCGACAAGCAAAACTCGTTATGCGTTATGGAGCTGCTGTAATTGTTATGGCTTTTGACGAAGTTGGTCAAGCAGATACTTACAAGCGACGCATTGAAATTTGTAAACGTTCCTATGATATTTTGGTGCATCAAGTTTACTTTCCGCCTCAAGACATTATTTTCGATCCTAATATTTTTCCTGTTGCTACAGGAATGGATGAACATCGTTTAAATGCCTTGGATTTTTTCAATGCTACAAAATGGATTTGCGAAAATTTACCATACGCTAATGTTTCAGGAGGTGTGAGTAATGTGTCATTTTCTTTTAGAGGAAATAATGTGGTTCGTGAAGCTATTAACTCTGCGTTTTTATATCATGCCATTCAACACGGAATGAATTTAGGAATCGTTAATCCAACAATGCTTGAAGTTTATGATGAAATTCCGAAGGATTTATTAGAGCATGTTGAAAATGTTTTGTTTGATAAAAGTAATGATGCAACAGATCGATTACTTGATTTTGCCGAAACTGTTAAAGGCAATAAAAAGGAAGATGTAACCAAAATTTTAGAATGGAGAAACGAGCCATTACAAGACCGAATAACACATAGTCTCGTTAAAGGAATCGATGCCTTTATTATTGAGGATGTTGAAGAAGCACGATTGGCTTCAGCGAAACCCATTGAAGTTATCGAAAGGCATTTAATGGTTGGAATGAATGTGGTTGGTGATCTCTTCGGAAGCGGGAAAATGTTCTTACCTCAAGTCGTGAAATCAGCACGTGTAATGAAAAAGGCTGTTGCTTATTTACAACCTTTTATTGAAGCTGAAAAAGATGGTAAACAAGAGTTTGCAGGTAAAATTTTAATGGCAACAGTAAAAGGTGATGTACATGATATAGGTAAAAATATTGTCAGTGTAGTTTTAGGCTGTAATAACTATGAAATCATCGATTTGGGTGTCATGGTGCCTCCAGAAAAAATAATAGATGCAGCAATCAAAGAAAATGTTGATGTCATCGGACTAAGTGGATTGATAACGCCATCACTTGATGAAATGGTATACCTTTCGAAAGCTATGAAAAAGGAAAATTTAACCATACCATTAATCATTGGTGGTGCAACCACATCTAAAGCACATACATCAATAAAAATTGCTCCAAATTATGAGCATACTGTGGTTCATATAAATGATGCTTCAAGAGCAGTAACAGTTGTAGGCAATTTGTTGCAGAAAGACAATCAAATCTATAAAGATCAAATACGAGTAGAATACGATAAATTTCGCGTGCAATTTTTGTCTAGAAGTAAACGTAAAGAATATATATCTATAGAAGATGCTCGAAAAAATAAATATCAAATCAATTGGAAAACAACTGAAATTGTAAAACCTAATCAGTTAGGAATTCAAATTATTGACGATTTTGATGTTAGAAAACTTGAAGCATTTATTGACTGGAGTCCGTTTTTTAGAAGCTGGGATTTACATGGAAAATATCCAGATATTTTAAAGGATGATATTGTTGGTACTCAAGCGCTAGAACTGTTTAAAGATGCTCAAAACCTTTTGAAGCGCATTTTTGAGGAACAACTGTTGAAAGCTAAAGCTGTTTTCGGTTTGTTTCCAGCGAACTCGGTTAATGATGATGATATTGAAGTGACCATGTCACCTCGAGCGCAGTCAAGAGGTCACAATGATGAACAAACGTACACGTTCCTAACACTTCGGCAACAACTGAAGAAAAGAGAAGGAATTCCAAATCATGCTCTAGCAGATTTTATTGCTCCAAAAGATTTAGGGATTCAAGATTATATTGGCTCATTTTGTGTTACCACAGGTTTCGGTACTCAAGAATTGGCGCAACAATTTGAAGCTGATAATGATGATTATAATTCAATTATGATTAAAGCATTAGCAGACCGATTGGCTGAAGCTTTTGCAGAATATTTACACAAAGAAGTGAGAACGAAACATTGGTGTTATGCTCAAAATGAAGACTTAACTAATGATGAGCTAATTAAAGAAACTTACAAAGGAATTCGTCCAGCTCCTGGTTATCCTGCATGTCCAGATCATTTAGAGAAAGCTACTATTTGGGCACTATTAGATGTAGAAAAAAATATTGGTGTAAAGCTAACTGAAAACTTAGCCATGTGGCCAGCTGCAAGTGTAAGTGGTTATTATTTTGGAAATTCTGAAGCAAAGTATTTCGGATTAGGAAAAATAGCAAAAGATCAATTAAAAATGTATGCCAAAAGAAGAAAAATCTCTGAAGAAATAGCTAATAAATGGTTAAACCCAAACCTTGCAGAAACTTAACAATTTCTTAGACTTAGGAGCACAGTAACATTTAAATTACGTTGTATTCTTGTGTATAAATTTTTAAAGTCAAGACGATGAAAAAACATAAACTAGAAATAAGATTCGCCATACAGTTATTACTATTAACAACAGTCTCATTGTTGATTGCTTTTCTAACGTGAACATTATAAAATGAAAGTAACAGAACACATAAAAAAAGCAAATGGGAACACTCAGTTTTCATTTGAAATATTACCACCTTTAAAAGGGCAACATATTCAATCTATCTTTAATAATATTGATCCTTTAATGGAATTTAAACCACCTTTTATAGATGTTACTTATCATAGAGAAGAATATGTTTATAAAGAACTAGAAAACGGTCTTTTGAAAAAACAAGTTGTTAAAAAAAGACCAGGAACTGTTGGTATTTGTGCCGCAATTCAAAACAGATATAATGTAGATGCAATACCTCATATCTTATGTGGTGGATTTACAAAAGAAGACACAGAGAATTTCTTAATAGATCTTGATTTTTTAGGAATTGATAATGTTATGGCATTGCGAGGTGATGCCGTAAAAACGGAAACGTATTTCAAGCCAGAAAAAGAAGGACATGTGTATGCAAGCGAGTTAGTAAGTCAAATTACTGAATTAAATAAAGGTAGGTATTTAGATGAGGAATTAAAAAACACTTCTGAAACCAATTTTTGTGTTGGTGTTGGTGCTTATCCAGAAAAGCATATGGAAGCTCCAAGTTTAGATAGTGATATTCATTTTTTGAAAAAGAAAATTAAAAATGGAGCAGAATATATTGTGACGCAAATGTTTTTTGACAATAAAAAGTATTTTGATTTTGTAGATAAATGTAGAAGTGAAGGTATTACTGTTCCTATTATTCCAGGTTTAAAACCTATTGCAACTAAAAAGCAACTCAATTTAATTCCACATCGATTTCATGTAGATCTACCTGAAGATTTGATACTTGAAATTGTGAAATGTAAAAATAATGAGCAGGTCAAACAAGTCGGAATTGAATGGTGTGTCACACAATCTTTAGAACTTCAAAAGGCAAAAATCCCTGTATTACATTATTATTCAATGGGTAAGAGTGATAATATAAAAACCATTGCGTCTAAGGTGTTTTAATTTGAAAACCACATTTCTAAAATCATTAATTAAGCCTTACTTTTGCACTACGAAAACGATTTAGTAAAAGTTATGCAAACATCAAAATTAGCCGAAGGATTAAAAGGTTCAGAAATCATAAAAATTGCTGGAGAAGTCAGAGCTTTAAAAGCTAAAGGAGATATAATTTATAACCAAACTATTGGTGATTTTGATGCGAGTATTTTTCCTATTCCAAATGAGTTAAAAGAAGAAATCGTTTCGGCTTACCATAACAATCAAACGAATTATCCTGCTGCAAATGGCATGGAAGCACTTCGTGAAAGCGTTTCCTCTTATTTGTCTAAGAACCTTGAACTTGAGTATTCTAAAAATGAAATCTTAATTTCTGGAGGAGCAAGACCATTAATTTACGCAGTATATCAAACAATTTTAGACCTCGAAGATACTGTGTTATATCCTGTGCCTTCATGGAATAATGATGCCTATACCTATCTAGCTCGTAATAATGCTGTTATTGTTGAAACCAAGCCTGAAAATAAATTTATGCCTACAGTTGGCGACATTCAACCACATATTCAACATGTGAATTTAATAGCACTCTGTTCGCCGTTAAATCCAACAGGAACAACTTTTGATAAACAAACTCTAACTGAAATTTCTCAATTAGTTGTTATCGAAAACAAACGTAGAGCCATCCAAAACATAAAACCTTTGTATGTACTTTACGATCAAATCTATTGGCAATTAACTTATGGAACGACAAAGCATTATAATCCAGTTGAACTCGTGCCTGAAATGCGAGATTATACCATTTTTGTCGATGGAATTTCAAAAGCATTCGCTGCTACAGGAGTACGTGTAGGTTGGGCTTTTGGTCCTAGTCATGTTATTGATAAAATGAAGGCCATGTTAAGTCATATTGGTGCTTGGGCTCCTAAAGCAGAGCAAATGGCTACTGCTTCATATTTAAATCAATCGGAAGCCGTGTCTAATTATTTAAAACATATCAAAAGCGAATTAGATTTTAGATTAAATCACTTTTACGAAGGGTTTCAAGAACTTAAATCTAAAGGTTTGCCAGTAAATGCTATTGAACCAGAAGCGGCTTTGTACTTAACAGTTCAGTTTGATCTCATAGGCAAAAAAACTTCAAATGGAAAAATCTTAACTACAATTCAAGAAGTGACAAGTTATTTGCTTATTGAAGCCAAACTAGCAATTGTTCCATTTTATGCTTTTGGAACATCGATAGATTCTAATTGGTTTAGACTTTCTGTAGGTACCTCTAAGAAAGAAGATATCTCAACGGTTTTTGAATTATTAAAGCAAGCACTTACAGATTTATCATAACTGTTATTTCAATTATTCTGTTACTTTTGCGTCAGAATAAAACTCATGAAGTTTAACCTTACTATCTTATTGACACTTTGTTGTGGATTCTTGTTTTCACAAGATGAAAAAGACAATATCTTTACTTTAGATGCGAACCTGTTTTCTGGTACTATTTTAGAACATAATCCAGACATTGCTCATCTAATTACAGACCATCCCAAAGGATTTATTTTAAGTTACAACAAAAAAACTTACGGTTTTAAAGATTGGGAAAGTCGATTTAATTATCCAGATTGGGGATTTTCTTTCATTTATCAGGATATGAAAAACCCTGTTTTAGGAGAGAATTATAGTTTGTATGCGCATTATAATTTTTACTTTCTAAAGCGAAATCTCAATTTAAGAATTGGTCAAGGGATTGCATATAATACTAACCCTTATGATAAAGAAACGAATTTTAAAAACAATGCTTACGGATCACATTTGTTGAGTACGACGTATGTGATGTTCAATTATAAGAAAGAAAATTTATTTAAAGGATTTGGTTTGCAAGCAGGTATTTCTGTTATACATTATTCTAATGCTAATTTTAAAGCACCTAACACATCAACAAATACATTTGTTTTTAATGTAGGAACAAATTATATGTTCGATTACGAAAGCGAACCTGAATATATTCCTTCTACTGAAAACAAAAAATTCAAGGAGAAAATCAAATATAATTTAGCATTCAGAACAGGTGTTAACGAAAGTGATATTATTGATGTTGGTCAATTTCCCTTTTATATAGTATCAGCTTATGCAGATAAGCGTTTAAATCGAAAAAGTGCCATTCAAGTGGGAACAGATGTGTTCTTTTCTAAGTTTTTAGAAGAGCTAATTTATTTCTATTCTGTAGCCTTTCCTGAGTTGGATGTTTCTGGTGACGAAGACTGGAAGCGTGTTGGTGTTTTTGTTGGTCACGAGTTATTTATTAATAAAATGTCTATCGTCACACAATTGGGTTATTATATTTATTATCCATATGATTTTGAAGGACGTGTTTATAACAGAGTTGGAATGAAACGTTATTTTGGAGATAGATTCTTTGGAGCAATTACTCTAAAGTCGCATGGAGCTAAAGCTGAAGCAGTAGAATTTGGAATAGGAGTCAGATTATGAAAAAATTACTTTATATAATTTTAGCACTTGTAGTGTTTTCATGTAATAATGAAAATACACCAGACTGTTTTCAAAATTCTGGTGATATTATTCAAGAAGAGTTTAATGTAAATGTATTTACCGAAATTACAGTTTTTCCTAGAATTGAGCTCATTGTAAAACAGGATCCAATACAGAAAGTTGTTGTTGAAACTGGTGCGTATTTATTGAATGATATTGAAGTAAAAGTGGTCAATAACAGATTACTAATCACTAACAATAACGCCTGTAATATTAATAGAGATTATGGTATTACCAAAGTGTATGTAAGTGTTCCAAATTTAACCGAAATTAGAAACGGTTCAGGATTAACAGTGCGTAGCGATGGTGTTCTGGCTTTTGATGAGTTGAGATTGGTTTCAGAAGATTTTAATGCAGATGGAGATGTAAATAGCGATGGAGACTTTAATGTGAAAGTCGATTGTATTCAGTTAGATTGTGTGATTAATAATCTCTCTACGATTTTTATAAGAGGAGAAGTTGAAAATTTGTTTGTAGGTTATTATTCAGGTGATTCGCGTTTTGAAGGTCGAAATTTAATCGCTCAAAACATTCGAATTTTTCAACGAAGTAGTAACGATTTAGTCATAAATCCACAATTATCACTTACAGGAGAAATTAGAAGTACAGGTGATGTGATTGTTGTGAATACACCTCCAACAATAGATGTTGAACGCTTCTACACAGGTAGATTAATTTTTGAATAAATTTTATTCAGAAGTTAACTCTCTAAATAGATGTTCTAGACTTGCATTTTTTTGATTCAATTGTAGAATTTTTAATTGATTATCATGAGCAAAATCAAAAACGTAAGATCGCATATCTTCAGTTGTAGAAAATGTAATTTCATAAACAAAGTCGTGCGTGTTTTTTACTGTTTTTGCATTAGGTAATTTTAATAAAAACGCATCCTCTACACGATAATCAAATTCTACAATAACAGTTTGTTCTTTGGCATTTCTAAGCTCTTTTAGTTTTTTGTCGGCTACAATTTCACCTTTATTTATAATGATAACACGATCACAAATAGCTTCAACTTCTTGCATGATATGTGTCGATAAAAACACCGTTTTGTTTTTGCCAACGGTTGTTATTAAATGTCTAATGTCAACCAGTTGATTCGGATCTAAACCTGTTGTTGGTTCATCAAGGATTAAAACGTCAGGTTCATGTAATAATGCATTTGCCAATCCAACACGTTGACGATAGCCTTTTGAAAGTTGACTGATTTTTTTATGTGCTTCAGGTGTCAATCCTGTGAGTTCTATAACATCATTAACTCGAGTTTTAGAGGTTTTGTAGACGTTAGCGTTAAACATCAAATATTCTCTAACATACATTTCGAGATATAAAGGATTGTGCTCTGGAAGATAGCCAACGCTATTTTGAACGTTTTGTTTGCTCTCTATAACATCAAAATTATTAACTTTTGCTTTGCCTTCAGTAGCATTAATATATGTCGTTAATATTTTCATAAGTGTTGATTTTCCAGCACCATTAGGACCTAAGAAACCAACAATTTCACCTTTATTAACCGAAAATGAAATGTTGTTTAGCGCTTTTTGTTCGCCATAGATTTTAGAAATATTTTCAACTTCAATAGACATATATCAAATAGTTTATTCAAAAATAGTAATTATAACCAATGCCTACCTTTAAATTATGAATTCTTTAAAACGGTAACGCAAAACTCAAAAATAACGTATAACAATTTTGATTTACTAAAATAATAATTACATTAGCAACATATTAATAACATGAATACACTAAATTTTGCATATTATAACTGGTTTTATTTCTTTTTTAGCTAAAAGATAGAGGCGTTATATGTATAATTTACAACAATAAATTTAATATGAGTCTCGATGAAAATCGAGACTTTTTTTATGATAAAAACTGTAGCCATACAAGGAGTTAAAGGATCATTTCATCACATTGTGTCACAGCAGTTTTTTGATAAGACGATTGATGTTTCAGAATATTTAACATTTGATGGTGTTGTAGATAGCATTATGAATGCTAAAAATGATGCTGCTATTATGGCGATTGAGAATTCTATTGCTGGTTCTATCATTCCTAATTACGCATTAATTGATAATTTTGGTTTGCATATAGTTGGTGAACATTATTTAGATATTCAGCATCATTTAATGGCCTTGCCAAATCAAACCATTGAGGACATTAAAGAAGTGTATTCTCATCCAATGGCATTGTTACAATGTAAAGCGTTTTTTAAGAAATTTCCACATATAAAATTAATTGAAGATAAAGATACAGCTGAAGTAGCGCAACGCATTCAAGCTAACCAATTAAAAAATGTTGCTGCTATTGCATCAAGATTAGCTTCTGAGTTATTTCAACTTCAAATTTTGTCGGAAAGCATACAAACGATAAAGCATAATGAGACACGGTTTTTTATCGTAAAAACTAAAAATTCTGAAATACCAGAAATAGAAATTAATAAAGCGTCTATAAAATTTGAATTAGACCATAAAAGAGGAAGTTTAGCGACTATTTTGAATGTATTAAGTGATTGTAAGTTAAATTTAACCAAGATACAATCGCTTCCGAAAATTGAAACACCTTGGAAATATGCTTTTTTTGTTGATGTCACTTTTGATGCATATAGCGATTATATTAAGGCGAAGTCTATCATGAAAATCATGGCACAAGATTTTAAAGTACTAGGAGAATATAAAAATGCAAGACTATGATACAGATTGCTGATCGATTAAAAAATGTTGAAGAATATTATTTCTCAAAGAAATTGAGAGAAGTAAATCTGCTCAAAGCTCAAGGGAAACCGATTATCAATTTAGGAATTGGAAGCCCAGATTTAAATCCGCCAGAACGTGTTCTCAATGCATTGGTTGAAATCTTTAATGAAGATGGAGCTCATAAATATCAAAGTTATAAAGGCATTCCAGAATTTAGAGAAGCTATTACAGATTTTTATAAACGACATTTTAACGTGCCTCTAAGCCCGTTAACAGAAGTCTTGCCTTTAATGGGAAGTAAAGAAGGGATTTTACACATTTCTATGGCATTTTTAAATGAAGGTGATGAGGTGTTAATTCCTAATCCAGGTTATCCAACATACAAATCAGTTACTAATTTAGTAGGCGCAAAACCTGTGTTTTACGATTTAACAGAAGAAAATAATTGGTCTCCAGATTTTATAGCCTTAGAGAAAAAGGACCTTAAAAAAGTAAAATTAATGTGGATTAATTATCCGCACATGCCAACAGGAGCTCAAGCAACTAATAAATTATTTGAAGATTTAATAACTTTTGCTAAACGTCATAATATATTAATAGTAAATGACAATCCTTACAGTTTTATTTTAAATCGTTACCCAAGAAGTATTTTAAAATATCGAGATGCTAAAGATGTGTGTCTAGAGTTAAATTCTTTAAGTAAAACATTCAATATGTCTGGCTGGAGAGTTGGAATGTTATTAGGTAAAACCGAATATATTGATGCCGTTTTACGTGTTAAAAGTAATATGGATTCTGGGATGTTTTTAGGAATTCAAAAAGGCGCAATTGAAGCTTTAAACTGTTCTGATATGTGGTACCTTAGTCTCAATAGCGTATATGAACAACGTCGACAAATCGTATGGAAAATTGCAGAAGCACTTAAATGTACTTACGATACAAATGCAGCAGGATTATTTGTTTGGTGCAAACTTCCTGATTATATAGATGCTGAAGAATATATCGATTTGATACTGAAAGAAAAGTCAGTGTTTATTACTCCAGGAACAATTTTTGGAACTAACGGAAAAGGCTACATAAGAATATCGCTTTGTGCACCTCAAGATCAATTAGAAGAAGCCTTAGCAAGATTGAAATAAAAATGAATAATATATATATCATAGGAGTTGGGTTAATTGGAGGAAGTATGGCTTTAGATATCAAGTCTAAGAATAAACATGCTAAAATCTTCGGAATAGATACTAAAATGTCTCACTTAGAAGACGCCTTAGAACGCAATCTTATTGATGAAAAAGCAACATATGCAGATTTAAAATCAGCCGATTTAGTAGTGCTGTCTATTCCAGTTGATAAAGCAGTTTTAGAATTGCCAAAAGTGTTAGATGTAATTTCAGATTCAACCTTAGTTATAGACGTTGGTTCTACTAAAGGTCCAGTTTGCAAAGCTGTTGAAAATCATAAAAAGCGTCGTAATTTTTTAGCAACGCATCCCATTGCTGGTACTGAATTTTCTGGTCCAAAAGCTGCTATTCATCAATTGTTTCAGAAGAAAACTAATATTATTTGTGAAGTAGAAAAAACAGCATTTAAGCTTCAAGAGAAAGCTTTGCAGTTGTTTTCAGACTTAGGAATGCGTATTCGGTATATGAATTCAGAAGCTCATGATAAACACATCGCTTACGTGTCACATTTATCACATATAAGTTCTTTTATGCTAGGAAAAACAGTCATTGAAAAAGAAAAAAATGAACGCGATATTTTTGATATGGCTGGAAGTGGTTTTGAAAGTACAGTGCGTTTAGCAAAAAGTTCACCAGCTATGTGGACACCAATATTCAAACAGAATAGAGAGAATGTAATTGAGACTCTTGATGAATATATCAATAATTTAAAACAGTTTAAATCATTGATGGAATCTGACGATTTCGAAGAGATATTTAAGGAAATGCAAAATACAAATCATATAAAAGACATATTAAAAGGAATTGCTTAATAAAGATTATGGAAAATAAAAAAGAAATGAGAACATGGTTAGATGATTTAGGATTAAATCATCCTCTAGTAATTGCTGGACCATGCAGTGCAGAAACCGAAGAACAAGTTTTAAAAATAGCGAACGAGCTTAAAAACACAGATGTAAATTATTACAGAGCTGGCATTTGGAAACCTAGAACACGTCCAGGAAATTTTGAAGGTGTTGGTGCTTTAGGTTTAAAATGGTTGCAAAAAGTTAAAGCAGAAACAGGATTAAAAACAGCAACAGAAGTAGCCAATAGAAATCATGTTGAACTTGCTTTAGAACATGATATTGATCTATTATGGATTGGTGCAAGATCTACTGTGAGCCCATTTATAATGCAAGAAATTGCTGATGCTTTAAAAGGTACAGACAAGGTTGTACTCGTGAAAAATCCAGTAAATCCAGATTTGGCTTTATGGTTAGGCGGCATCGAAAGATTGCATACAGCAGGAATAAAAAACTTAGGAGCCATACACAGAGGTTTTTCTACATATGAGAAATCTAAATATAGAAATATTCCTGAATGGCAACTTGCTATTGAATTTCAAAATAGATTTCCAGATTTGCCATTAATTAATGATCCATCACATATAACTGGAAAACGTGATATGATTTTTGATGTATCTCAAACGGCATTGGATCTTAATTTTGACGGCTTAATGATTGAGACTCATACAACTCCAGAAAAAGCATGGAGTGATGCTGCTCAACAAGTCACACCAGAACATTTGGTGCAGATTATGACGGATTTGAGAATTAGAAAAGAAACAGATCCTGAAGCAGAATATAATAGCGAACTTAATAATTTAAGAGCTCAAATTGATGTTGTAGATAATCAACTTATTGAGTTATTAGGCAAACGAATGAAAGTAGCCGATGGCATTGGTCAGCTTAAAAAACAAAAGAACGTTGCTGTATTACAAAGCAAACGTTGGAATGAGATTTTAGGAAAAATGGTTCTCGAAGGTGATGAAAAAGGACTCAGTGAAGAGTTTATTTTACGCATGTTTAAAGCCATTCACCAAGAATCGATTAATCACCAAGAAAAGATTATTAATCATTAAAAAACAAGCCTCGTTTATTCGAGGCTTTTTTTGTCTTCGCTAATATTTTGTTTTAATGGCATGCATGTTGCTTCTAGAAAAGCAATTAGATTATAGACTGTAACATTTGTAAAGTCAATTAAAAGTCTATTTTTGTTAACTAAAGAATTTTCAACAACAACAAGATTACTCAACTTATGATTAAAAAAATGATGTGCCTAATAATGATGGTTGGCCTCTCATTACTAGTAAACGCGCAAAATATTGGCCCAATTTCAATCACTCATGGAAAAGAAATAGAAGCTGATAAAGAAAAGATTGTCAGAATCGCTGGTGAAGCCAACGGTAAAATCTACACACTGGCTACAAAAGGTAAAAACTTCTATATTAAAGTATTTAAATCTGATGACATGGCTTTGATTTCAACTAATGAAATCGAAATGTCAGATTTTAAAGACAAAGAGCCAGAATTTGAAGAAATTGCTGTTTTAGATGGCAAAGTTTTTATTCTTGGAAGTGTCTATGATAAAAAAGCTAAAATTGCAAATCTACTAGCAGTCGAGATTTCAGAAGATGGGAAATTAACATCAAATGCGAAGAAACTATTTTCTACTAAAGTGACCAAAAAACGAGAACGTGGTGCATTTTACATAAAAGAATCTCCTGATCGTGACCGACTTTTAATTTTGCATGCGGCTTTATTTGATAAAGAAGAAGTGATTCAGTATGAAATAAAACTGATTAATAATAACCTTGATATATTGATGGAACAAATAGAAAAAGTTCCTTTTAACGATAGAAAAGGATTAGAGTTTGATATCGCTGATTTTGATGTGAACTTTAATGATGATGTTTTTATTGTAATTAACGAAAGTTTTAGAGATAGAAAAACAAAAACAAATCATGAGAAATTTCAACTTCATGCATTTAAATCTTCTAACGGATTTAAAAAAGAAGTTATAGATATCGCCTTTACTAATAAAGAAATTATCAATTGTGAAATGTTAGCTGGTGAAGATGGTAAAGTACGATTAGTTGGATTTTATTCTAGTGTAAGAAAAAATGGTAAAGCAAATAAAGAGCTTAAAGGCGTGTATGCTTCAGTAGTTGATGTTAATGCTAAAAGTGTAGATCAATTAAAGTTTAACGAGTTTGATTATGACACTAAAGTGAAATTATTAGGCGAGCGTAGAGCTAAAAAAGGAAAGGATGTTAAGCCTCTTTATGTTACACATAGTTTAGTTCAAAAGAGTGATGGTGGACTTATATTGCTTTCAGAATATCAACTAATTATTGTTGGAAGACCTTCTGGGATTGGACCTTTGCAAATTACACCAATCACACATATTAATAATGAAATTATTGTGACTTCTATTGCACCTGATGGTTCAGTAGATTGGGCAAATGTGATCCCTAAAAAACAAAAAGCATCGTATTCATCATTAGCAATTGGTTTTGCTGCTTTTGCTGGAAATTCAAATTTTACAGTGAGTGCTAGTGTAAGTGTTCCAATTGGTGTTCTAGGAAAAGGTCCTGAATATTTAAGCGCAATGCCTATTTATGAAAACGGGCAATTAACTGTGTTATTCAATGATAATAAGAAAAATTACGGAATTACTGACATCGAAGACATTAAATGGTTGGGGAATTACAATAAAGCAGTTCCTGCTGCAATCATGTTTGATGATAATGGTGTCATGACACGTGTAGATCAAGAAGATGTCGAAAAGCATCAATTAGTTTTAAGACCAAGAGTGCATTACAGAAGCACTCCTACAGAATATATTATTTATTCATCTCGAAAGTCTGAAGATAAATTGGGTCGAATGAAAAAGGACTAATATAAATTCATAAACTAAAAAGGCTGTCAATTGACGGCCTTTTTTTATTGGTAAATGCTATAATAATTAGCATCTTTGTTGTAATGACAGGAACCGTTTATAAATCTACAGGAAGTTGGTATACCATTAAGACAAATCTTGGTGCTGTTTATCAATGTAGAATTAAAGGTAAATTCAGATTAAAAGGCATAAAAAGTACCAATCCTATTGCTGTTGGTGATGTTGTTGATTTTGAATTGGAAACGAATAATGATACAACTACAGGTGTCATTAATACCATTCATGATCGTAAAAATTATATTGTTCGTAAATCGGTAAATTTATCTAAACAGACTCATGTAATTGCTTCAAATATTGATCAAGTGTTTTTGTTGATTACTATTGATAATCCTCCAACTTTCACCAGTTTTATTGATCGTTTTTTAGTGACTGCGGAAGCCTATTCTATAAAAACAGTATTGCTATTTAATAAAATTGACACTTATAATAATACCACTTTAGATGAGGTGAAATATTTAGCGCATGTCTATCGAAAAATTGGTTACGAATGTATAGGTGTTTCAGCAGTAACAGGAAAGAATGTAGATAAAGTGAAAGCACTAATGACAGATAAGGTCAGCATGTTTGCTGGTCACTCTGGAGTTGGAAAATCAACATTGGTAAATGCGATTGAGCCAGATTTAGATTTAAAAACAAAAGCAATTTCTACGCAGCATAGTCAAGGGCAACATACAACAACATTTGCAGAAATGTTTGATTTGAGTTTTGGAGCAAAAATTATTGATACACCTGGTATTAAAGGCTTTGGAATCGTTGATATGGATAAGGAAGAAATTGGTGATTATTTTCCAGAGTTTTTTGAACTCAAACAAGATTGTAAATTCAATAATTGTTTGCATAAAGAGGAGCCTAAATGCGCTGTTAAAGCAGCTTTAGATAATGATGAAGTTTCCTATTCTAGATACAGAAGTTATCTTCAAATTTTAGAAGGTGAAGATGAACATTATAGAACTGATAATTGGGAAGATTAAATAGTTTCAATTTATGAAAGCAGTCATCCAAAGAGTATCAAAAGCCAGCGTGACAATTGATTCTAAAATCGTTGCTTCCATAGCAAACGGATTGTTAATCCTTATTGGTGTTGTTGATGAAGATACTTCAGAAGATATTAAATGGCTGTCTAATAAAATTACAAATCTTCGCATTTTTTCTGATGAAAATGGCGTCATGAATGAGTCTTTACTTCAGTCAAAAGGAGATGCAATTGTAGTAAGTCAATTCACGCTTCAGGCAAGTACTAAAAAAGGAAATAGACCAAGCTATATTAAAGCTGCAAAACCTGATATTGCAATTCCACTCTATGAATCATTTATTAAGCAATTAGAATCAGATTTAGGTAAATCGATTGGTACTGGGCAATTTGGTGCAGATATGAAAGTTGAATTGCTAAATGATGGACCAGTAACTATTATTATGGATTCTAAAAATAAAGTATAATGGCATCTCTTTTTGGTCATGGGATTTTAGCGTTCACCATTTCGAAAGTTATTGATAAGCAAGATTTAAAAATCTTAATGCTATTGGCCATACTATCGTCTATTCTTCCGGATGCAGATGTCTTAGCCTTTAGTTTTGGGATTCCATATGAACATATGTTAGGTCATCGTGGTTTCACACATTCCATAGCTTTTGCATTACTATGGTCGTTAGTGTTAACCGTTCTGTTTTCAAAAACCAAAAGAATCATTTTCTTTATCGTCTTATTTTTATCAACCTTATCTCATGGGATATTAGATGCCATGACTTCAGGTGGAAAAGGAGTTGGTTTTTTAATTCCATTTAATTCTGAACGGTATTTTTTTTCATTTAGAGGCATAAAAGTCTCTCCAATTGGTATTGAAAAATTCTTATCAGAATGGGGCTTGCAAGTATTGTTAAGCGAGTTGAAATATATTGTTACTCCTTGTATATTAGTATTATGTGTTATTTTTTTAAGAAATAAGTATAGAAAATAGTCTTAAAGTTTTGTTCTGATTTAATTATTTATATTTTTGAATAAAGAACTATTTTTCTTAAGAATGCTTAATAAACTACTGCTTCTTATTTGCTTTATGTTTACGTCTTTACCTTCAATGGCACAAGATGAACTTTTGCTACAATCACTTTCAATTCCTACAGAACTAAGAGAGAATGCTAATGCCATTATTAGATTGGAAAACACACTCATCGAGATTGAATCGTATAATAAAATGGTGTATACAAATAAGCGAATTGTAACAATTCTAAATTCTTCTGCTGATTCGAAACATGGTGCTTACATGGGCTATGATAAAAATACTAATATTAAAAAATTAGAAGCTAGAGTTTATAATGAACAAGGTAAGGAAATCAAGAAAATACGTAAAAGCGATTTTAAAGATCAATCCGCAGTGTCTGGTGGAACCTTGTATTCCGATAATCGAGTTAAATACATGGATTATACACCCATAAATTATCCATATACTGTTGTTTTTGAGACTAAAGTTGAGTATCGTTCTACAGCTTTTATTCCTATATGGAGACCTGTAGATGGCTATTACACAAGTTCACAAAATGTGGATTATAAAATAACTAACAATTCTGGTGTTGATTTAAAAACAAAAGTATCCAATTTTGAAGATTACAGCATTGAAAAACACAGCGAAACACATTATTCTGCTAAGAATTTGAAGGCTTTAAAATACGAAACGTACAGTCCTCCATTTAACAGTTTTGCACCCATTTTTAAAGCGTCATTAACTCGATTTGACATGGAAGGTGTTGAGGGAGTAAATACCAATTGGAAGGATTTTGGTAAGTGGATGAGTGATGAATTAATTCAAGATACACAAGAATTACCTCAACATGTGATCGATGAAATAAAAGGTTTGACCGCAAATGCACAAACAGATTTAGAAAAAGCAAAAATAGTATATCAATATATGCAGAGTCGTACGAGATATATAAGTGTACAGGTTGGTATTGGTGGATGGAAACCAATGCTGGCTAGTGACGTTGATAGATTGGGTTATGGAGATTGCAAAGGTCTTACAAATTACACAAAAGCAATGTTAGATGAATTAGATGTAGAAAGTTTTTACACAGTTATTTATGGAGGTAGAGATATAAGGCATATTGATGAAACGTTTTCATCTGTTCAAGGTAATCATGTTATTTTGTGCTTGCCAAATGAATCTGATTATGTTTGGTTAGAATGTACAAGTCAAACGGCTCCATTTGCTTATAATGCTGGGTTTACAGACGATAGAAATGCTCTTATTATTACTCCAGAAGGCGGTGAAATTGTTCATACCAAAGTGTATAAAACTGAAGACAATTTATTAGATACTAAAGCACTAATTAACGTAGATGTTACTGGAAATATAGAGGCTGAAATTGTTTCAAAATCTTATGGTACGCAATATGGCCAACACGAAGAGACTGAAGCGTTACCTGTCAAAGATCAAATGTTAGCTTATAAAGACTATTGGAATTATATCAATGGACTTAATGTTTCTGGCATGAACTACAGCAACGATAAAGATAGTATTGTTTTTACTGAAACCCTTAAAGTTGCAGCAGAACGCTATGCAGCAAAAGCTGGAAATAGACTCTTATTGCAACCTAATGTTTTTAACCGAATTGAATCTGCTCCAAAACGATATGTTACGCGTACACTTCCATTTGAAATGGATCGAGGGTTCACAGATACAGATGCTTATGAAATTAAAATCCCTAGCACGTTTGAAGTCGAGGCTTTGATGAATCCCGTTTTCATAGAAAACAAGTTTGGAATTTATAAAGCTTCAATTACACAAACTTCAGATGACACTTTATTATATCAACGTGAATTGATTATGAATAAAGGCAAGTATACCAAAGAAGAATATGATGATTTTAGGCAATTTTGGCTCGAAATTGTTAAATATGATAAATCAAAAATAGTACTAAAATCTAAAGCTTAAATAATGAAAAAATTAGTAATAATTGCTGTTCTAATTATCGCTCAAACACTCACTGCGCAAAACTATAAATTTGGTAAAGTTAGTGAAGCAGAACTTTTAGAAAAATCACATCCAGAATACCCAGATGCTACTGCAGCAATATTGTATAAAAAGCAAAAGGTTAAATTTGATTATCAACAAGGAAAGGGTTTTATTCAGAATAATGAGATTCATCAACGTATTAAAATTTATACAAAAGAAGGATTCGATTATGCTACAAAATCAATTAGTTTATATGTTGGAGGAAATAGTACTTCTAAGGAAGAAGTCTTGGGTTTAAAAGCTTATACCTATAATATTGAAGGCGGAAAAATAATTAAAGACAAGCTAAAGAATGATGGTGTTTTTGAAGAGGAAACAAATAAATATAGGAAAACTACTAAATTCACAATGCCAAACATCAAAGAAGGTTGCATTATTGAGTTTGAGTATACTGTTCAATCTCAGCTCTATGGAATTGATGATATCGATTTCCAGCAATTAATTCCAACTAAAAAACTGGATATTTCTTTAAATATGCCAGAATATTTAGTCTACAAAACATTTTTAAACCCTAGAGCTTCTTATCTTCCTGAGTTTGTAAATAGCAAGAAGAATAGAACTGTTACAATTACAAGTAAAGAGCGCTCAAAAGCTAGAGCAGGCGGAATAACTGAATATAATACATCTAAAATAACTTTTATGGATGTTGTTGTAGAAGCAGATTTATCTAATATTCCTCCCTTAAAAGATGAAAACTATATTGATAACTTGAGAAACTATCAATCTAGGTTGATTGTAGAGTTAGAACGTTTAGAGTTTCCTGGAGATCCTATTCAATATTTTTCTAATACATGGGAAAAAGTAACTAAAAGTATTTACGATAACTCAGATTTTGGTGATCAATTAAAGAAAAAGAACTATTATAAAGATGAACTTGACGCATTATTGTCTGGTGTTCCAGAAAGTGATGCACAGCAAAGAGCAGCTTTAATATTTAATCATGTAAAGTCAAAAGTAAAATGGAATGATTATTATGGTTACACCTCTGATGAAGGAGTTGTTAAGGCCTATAAAACAGGCACTGGAAATAGTGGAGATATTAATTTAATGCTGACATCTATGCTGCGTTATGCAGGTTTAGATGCAAACCCAGTTTTAGTGAGCACTAAAAGTAATGGAATTCCATTAGTACCAACTCGTAAAGGTTTTAATTACTTGATTTCTACAATAAATATTGATGGTAATATTGTTCTCTTAGATGCAACACGTAAGTTTAATACAGCCAATATTTTGCCTACAAATACATTAAATTGGTTAGGTCGATTAATCAAAGAAGATGGTAGCTCAGATTGGGTTGATTTGATTCCTAAAATGTCTTCAAAAGAATCTGTTTCCCTTAATGTGAAACTTAGCGAAGACCTATCTGCTAGTGGTAAAGTTAGACATCAGTATACGGATTATCAAGCAAAAAATATCAGAAACAAGTTTGAAAATCACAATGATGATGAGATTATTGAAAGCTTAGAAAAAGATAAAGGTGAAATTGAAATTTCAGAAGTGAAATTAGACCATATGAATGACGTCAATAAACCAATTAATGAATCTTACAGCTATGTTCTCAATAATGCAATGGAAGATATTGGAGGTAATTTATACGTAACGCCTTTATTGTTCTTAGCTAATAATGAGAACCCTTTTAAAGATGATACACGAGTGTATCCAATTGATTTTGTATATCCTATTGCAGATAAGTTTATGGTTAATATGATGATTCCAGAAGGTTATGCAATAGAGTCTTTGCCTGAGAGTGTAAAGTATCAATTTAATGGAACTGATGGTGAGTTTACTTACTTAGCAAAAGAGAATGGTAATTTTATTCAGTTTATTGTTTCATTAGACTTGAACAAAACCTTAATTTTGCCTTCAGAATATGAGCAATTTAAAGAGTTTTATCAATTAATGATTGAAAAACAGACAGAACAAGTTGTTCTCAAAAAAAAATAAATGGATATCAAAAATGCTCAACTCGAGGTTGATAACTGGATTAAAAAACATGGTGTTCGTTATTTTAACGAATTGACTAATATGGCGCAACTTACAGAAGAAGTTGGTGAAGTAGCTCGTATTATTGCGCGTAGATATGGTGAGCAAAGTGAAAAGGAAAGCGATAAGAATAAAGATTTAGGTGAAGAACTAGCAGATGTTATGTTTGTGGTTTTATGTCTTGCTAATCAAACTGGTATTGATCTTCAGTCTGCTTTTGATAAAAAATTAGATATCAAAACAAAGCGTGACCACGACAGACACCATAATAATCAAAAATTGAAGTAACGATGAACGTTATACTTCAAAAATCGTCAATAGCAAATCAATCATCAATCGTTATTACAGGTTCTAAAAGTGAATCTAATCGATTGTTATTGCTTCAGGCTTTATTCCCAGAAATCAACATTAAAAATCTTTCAAATAGTGATGATACTAAAGTCATGCAATACGCTTTGCAGACTTCAGAAGATCATATAGATATTCATCACGCAGGAACTGCAATGCGTTTTCTTACGGCGTATTTTGCAACTCAAGAACATAGAAAAGTTGTGTTAACGGGTTCGTCTCGTATGAAAGAACGACCAATAAAAATTTTAGTTGAGGCTTTAAATACTCTAGGCGCTGACATAGCATATTTAGAAAGTGAAGATTGTCCGCCTTTGAAAATTAACGGACAACAACTAATTAAAGATAAAGTAACTCTAAACGCAAATGTGAGTAGCCAATATATTTCAGCATTATTGCTTGTAGCTCCTAAACTTACTAACGGACTTGAGTTAACGCTTGAAGGTGAAATAACTTCTGTTCCATATATTAATATGACTTTAGATTTACTCCATCAAATTGGAGTTAAAACCGAGTTTGAAGCAAATGTTATTTCGGTAAGTCCTAAAACTACAAAAGCGGATTCGCAAACATTAATCGTAGAATCTGATTGGTCTTCTGCATCGTATTTTTATAGCATCTTGGCATTGAGTCCTGTTGGAACACAGATTACTCTGTCTTCTTATAAACAGAATAGTTTGCAAGGGGATTCCGCTTTAATTACTATTTATAAAGATTTTGGTGTTGAAACACGTTTTAATAAAAACGCAATTGTTTTGAAAAAGACAGCTGAAAACGTCACTCCTAAAATGTATAATCTTAATAATTCGCCAGACATTGCTCAAACAATAGCTGTGACTTGTCTCGGATTAGGAATAGAATGTCAACTTTCGGGATTACATACCTTAAAGATTAAAGAAACAGACCGTTTAGAGGCCTTAAAAATTGAAATTGAGAAGTTAGGAGGACAAATTGATATTACAGAAAATTCCCTTCATTTATTCTCAAATAAAAGTTTGAATTGTGACGTTTCAATTGACACCTATAATGATCACAGAATGGCTATGGCGTTTGCACCTTTAGCATTAAAAATATCAATTCAAATTAATGAAGCTAATGTCGTTTCAAAGTCATTTCCGTCGTTTTGGGAAGACCTTAAAACCCTCGGATTTAATATTTCTTAATAAAATCAGTCGATTTACTTGACAAGGCCTACTTTGAGATTGTATATTTGCAACTTGAAAAATAAAAAATAACAAATGAAATTATCACACTTCAATTTTGATTTACCAGAAGAATTATTAGCAGAACACCCTTCAGACATAAGAGATGAAGCTAGGTTAATGGTTTTAGATAGAAAAAATAAAACCATTGAACACAAGCTTTTTAAAGATATTATCGATTATTTTCAAGAGGATGATGTGATGATTTTAAATAATACAAAGGTGTTTCCTGCGCGTTTGTATGGAAATAAAGAAAAAACTGGTGCGAGAATCGAAGTGTTTTTACTGAGAGAACTTAACCAAGAACAACGTCTTTGGGATGTTTTAGTTGATCCAGCTAGAAAGATTAGAATTGGTAATAAACTCTATTTTGGTGATGATGATACTTTAGTAGCTGAAGTTATTGATAATACAACATCAAGAGGAAGAACATTACGTTTCCTCTATGATGGATCTTACAGAGAATTTAGACGAAAATTAACCGAACTTGGCGAAACACCATTACCTAAGTACATTAAAAGAGAGGTTGAGCCAGAAGATGAAGAGCGCTACCAAACTATTTTTGCTAAAAAAGAAGGCGCTGTCGCTGCTCCAACTGCAGGTTTACATTTTTCAAAACACTTGTTAAAGCGTTTAGAAATTAAAGGTGTTCACTTACCAGAAGTGACACTTCATGTTGGTTTAGGAACTTTTAACCCTGTCGAAGTTGAAGATTTATCTAAGCATAAAATGGATAGCGAAGAAATCGAAATCCTAGAAGGTGCTGCAGATGTTATTAATAATGCCATTACTGAAAAAAGACGTATTTGTGCTGTAGGTACAACTGCAATGCGAACTGTTGAAAGTTCAGTGTCTTCAAGCGGAACATTAAATGATTATGCTGGATGGACAAATAAATTTATTTTTCCTCCTTATGATTTCAGTATCGCAAATAGCATGATTACTAATTTTCATACGCCAAAATCTACTTTGTTAATGATGGTGTCTGCTTTTGCTGGACACGATTTTATGAAGGAAGCTTATGAGATTGCAGTAAAAGAAAAATATCGTTTCTATACGTATGGTGATGCGATGTTAATTATATAAGTAAATATTTTTTATACAATATTTAACAAAGCCTTGTCTTAAATGATAAGGCTTTGTTTTTTTGTTAAGTGTGAGATCCTTTAATTTCAATCAAATCAAAAAACCTTTGCTTACTTTTGTAACATCATTTATGAACCAATGGAAATAAAAAAGAAAGATATAAGAGCATTAACTAAAGCACAATTGCGTGATTTTTTTGTGAGTCAAGGTGATAAAGCGTTTAGGGGAAATCAGGTTTATGAATGGTTATGGAGTAAGAGTGCTCATAGTTTTGAAGACATGACAAATGTTTCTTTAGAAACGAGAGAGATGCTAGAGACTAATTTTGCCATAAATCATATTAAGGTTGATCAAATGCAACGTAGTTCTGATGGAACGATTAAAAATGCAGTTCGATTACATGATGGTTTAATAGTAGAGTCGGTTCTAATTCCTGCTAAAAATCGAACAACTGCTTGTGTGTCTAGTCAGGTAGGTTGTAGTTTAGATTGTAGATTCTGTGCTACATCGAGACTTAAGCGTATGCGAAACCTTAATCCAGATGAGATTTACGATCAAGTGGTGGCTATTGATAGAGAAAGTAAATTATATCATAACAGACCATTAAGTAATATCGTTTTTATGGGAATGGGAGAACCGCTCATGAATTACAATAATGTGCTCAAGGCTATTGATAAAATCACATCTTCTGAAGGTTTAGGAATGTCTCCAAAACGAATAGTTGTATCTACTTCAGGTGTGCCAAAAATGATTAAAAAAATGGCAGATGATGAAGTGAAGTTTAAGCTTGCTGTATCGTTGCATTCTGCTATAGATGAGGTTCGGACATCAATCATGCCGTTTAATGCGACGTTTCCTCTTAAAGATCTCAGAGAAGCTCTAGTATATTGGTATGCTAAAACAAAAAATAGAATTACTTACGAATATGTGGTTTGGGATGGCATTAATGATACTAAAAGAGATGTTGAAGCTTTAATCGAATTCTGCAAATTTGCACCAAGTAAAGTGAATCTTATTGAGTATAATCCAATAGATGATGGTGAGTTTCAACAAGCCAATTCAAAAGCTTTAGATATGTATGTGTCCATGTTGGAGGCCAATCGCATTACTGTTACTGTGAGGCGATCTAGAGGTAAGGATATTGATGCTGCTTGCGGACAACTAGCAAATAAAGCATAAAAAAAGAGCTACAATTTGTAGCTCTTTTTTAATACATTAAATAAGTTATTATTGCTTGATAACTTTTATAGTTTGTTTTTTACCTTCAGCTGTAATATTTAAGAAATAAATACCATCAAGTAAAGATGTCATGTCTACTTTATTGTTTAACATAGAATTACCTGAAATGCTTTTCACTTGTTTTCCAAGGATATTGAAAATTTCAACAGTTTCAATTGATAATTCTGTTTTAATAGTCAATTGATCTTTTACTGGGTTAGGATACACAGAAAGTGATTGATTTTCAAATTGAGCAACACTTAATGCAGGATCTTCTTCTGTAGTAAAAGTAAATGTACTACAAGCAGCAGCTGCACCAAAGCAATTTGTAGGAGCTATAGACCAAGTATAAGAAGTATTGTAATCTAATCCAAAAATATCGATATCTGTTTCTGGAGTAGCACCAAGTACATTTCCATCAAATGTTATTTGATACGAGTCTGCACCAGCAATCGCATTCCATGATAAATTAACCTCTCTTGACGTATCAGTTGCTTCAACTGTAGCGACATCCATTTGGTTGTCAGTAGGAGCAAGCATCATATTACAAGCAGGAGCAGCTACCTCTGGGCAGTCTATGGTGTTAAAGCTCCATACAGCACTTGTTGTTGTACCAAAACAGTTTATCGCATCAACTTTCCAGAAATAAGTGGTATTAGCAACTCCACCAAAATTAACACCATTACCACTTGTAGCATTTGTTAAGAAGCCAATTTCATCGGCTGCCATTGTTGTGCCAATGAATATCGTAAAGCTATCTGCAGCATCACCTGTCATACTCTCATCCCATGCGAATGTAGTTCCTCCTGTTAGAGTTAATACTACATCAGATAAATCAGCTGGTGTAGGATTTGATACTGCTTCTGGAGCAGCTGTTGCATCACATGTACACGTTGTACATTCAATTGCTGTTTCTGTGTTTAAGTCAGGCCCATCATTACATGCAGCATCCAGAGTCCAAAAAATTGTAATTCCAGCAGTTGTTGCAACAAAAGATACAGAATCAAAACCAGAAACTATTTCTGTTATACCATCAGATGATACCGTAATGTAAGTCATTGCGCCTGGTGTGTAATCTGGATCAGTTTGATCAGGAGTAGCAGTAACAGTATAGGACTCACCAATTACTAATCCATCAAGAACTGAAAATTCATTTTGTGGCCAGTTATCTTCAGCTATCTCTTGTGGACCAGGTATAGCGCCTAAAGTAACTGTTGTTGGTGGATACTGGTAAACTGGGTCAAAACATTGGCTATAAGACCAAGACACAGCTGTTAAACAAAATAAAAGTAATAGAGTAATTTTTTTCATAATTTTCGTGTTTTAAATTGATTATTAAACAAATATAGTAATTTTTAGCTTTGTGTGGTTTTATTGTAAATCTAAGAATGACAATGCGTTGTCATCTTGATAATAATTATAACCACGCCACATATTTGTGTTTTGACTATTATATTTCCACGCAATAACACCATCTTGAGTTATTTCCCAGAAACCATAAGCGCCATCACAAATAAGCGTATTACCATTTTTTAGTCTTACGGCTCCTGAAATAATACGAGAATACATCGTTGGGTCTGTGAATTCCCAAACAATGTTTGGTTCATTATTTGTGTTTGGAAGTAAATTAAAAGGGACTGGTAACTCTAATTCATAAACAGCAGATTGTTCTAGATTATTATCCTTATTCACAAAAACAAGCATGTTATCTTTTCCTGGAACATCTTTTTCAATCAAATTTGGAAAATGATTATTGTAGAATAAACGATTTCCAATACTATTATAAGCTTCAGGATTTCCAAAGCGGTATACCAAATCACCTCCTTTATTATAATTTCCTCCAGTATTTGAAGCAGCTTCAATTGTAGTTGTACTATGGTCTATGACCCAAATTTCACTGTAATTATTGACACTTAAGTAAATAATATCGTTTGTTTCATCATAATCAATACCATTGGCATGCATGATATCTCCTCCATTGGCACTACTATTATAATTGATGTCAATGCGTTGTGGGTTTTCGTTTATCGATCCGAAATTTAAGTCGTTTGCATCAAAATCTTGTATTATATGGTCAAAACTATTCCATTTCCAAACAATTTGATTTGTTGTAGGATTTACTTCTACTAAAGTTTCAGGAAAAATGTCATCAGCTACATTAACACCATTAGTTTGTGCTACTAATCCGTAAACACGTTCCCAAGCAATAAACAATACATTGCCATTTGGTAGTAACTCAACATCGTGATGAGCGATATAATTGTTTGAGGCATATGTGTATTGCCATTCTACACCAGAATTTGAATTTAATATTTTTATGGTTCCTCCAGATCCACCAAAACTAATGTCTGGACCAAACACCTTAAACATACCTATTAAATTTCCATCAGGTAACAGTTCTAAATCATTACCTAAATTAGTATCAAAATCCCATTGATGTAAACGTTGCCCTTGTTTGTTTAATAAATATGAAGTGTTTCCGCCATTTTCAATAGCTAGAACTAAACTATTTTCTATCAGATTTTCTTCGTAAACTTCAATGTTTTCTGATAAATGAAGTTGATTTATAGTTTCTGAATCATCATCATTGTTACAACTTATGAAACTGAAGATAAAAACAAACAATACTATTTTTTTCATAAAAAAAATTTAACTTAAATATATGCATTTTTTGCATTCTAAATCTAATGACTATTCTTTTTTTTACTAGGTTTGTTAAAAGTTGACTTCACTTGAAAATAACGGAACAAATAAAACAACCCATTGCCTATGAAATGGAACTTTTTGAACAAAAGTTCTTGTTGTCTATGTCAAGTAAGGTGGCCTTATTAAATCGAATCACACATTATATCGTAAATCGAAAAGGGAAACAAATGCGTCCTATGTTTGTGTTTCTGGTTGCTAAAATGGTTGATAATGGTCAGGTAAGCGAACGGACTTATAGAGGTGCTTCTGTAATTGAGTTGATTCATACAGCCACTTTAGTGCATGATGATGTTGTAGATGATAGCAACAGAAGACGTGGTTTTTTCTCAATAAATGCACTCTGGAAAAATAAAATTGCTGTTCTTATTGGTGATTATTTGTTGTCTAAAGGATTATTACTGTCTATTGATAATAACGATTTTGACTTGCTGAAGATTATTTCGGTTGCAGTTAAAGAAATGAGTGAAGGCGAATTGCTTCAAATTGAAAAAGCCAGACAACTTGATATTACTGAAGAAATTTATTATGATATTATCCGTCAAAAAACGGCTACTTTAATTGCAGCTTGCTGTAGTCTTGGAGCAGCATCTGTTAAACCAAATTCTCAAGATGTTGATACTATGAGGAAGTTTGGTGAACTTATTGGTATGGCATTTCAAATTAAGGATGATTTGTTCGATTATGGAGAAGAAGCTATTGGTAAACCTACTGGAATAGATATAAAAGAGCAAAAAATGACCTTGCCGTTAATTCATGTTTTGAATAACTGCTCTATAAAAGAAAAAAAGTGGTTGATTAATTCTATTAAAAACCATAATAAAAATAAAAAGAGAGTTAAAGAGGTTATTGCATTTGTCAAACAAAACAACGGATTAGAATATGCTGTTACTAAGATGAAATCCTTTCAGCACGAAGCATTACAACTACTAAATACATACCCGGAATCTCAATATAAATCTGCTTTACAACTCATGGTAAATTACGTTATTGATCGTAAAAAATAAAAGGTTGTTAAGTTGATTTAAATGTTATAGAAGTACATTTGAAATTCAATAAAAACAGCTCAATAATTTTTTTTTAGCTACTAGGCAACCATTTGCACAATTCTTGCGTCTTTATAAATAGAAGACCTAAACTAGCACATTTGAAAGTTATTCATTTACATAACAACAACACTGCACTTTTAAAAAAAGCAGCCAAAAACAATCGTGAAGCGCAACACGAATTGTATAAGGTTCATGCACCAAAAATGTTAAGTGTTTGTAGGTATTATATAAAGGATATTCAAAATGCAGAATCTGTAATGCTTAATGGTTTTTTAAAAGCGTTTACAAATTTGAAAAAGTTTAAGCATCAAGGAAGTTTTGAAGGATGGCTGCGGAAAATAATGGTAAGAGAATCTATTTCTTTTTTACGACAACTGAAAAAAATAGAATTTTCAATTGAAGAGGTATCCATTCCACAAAAATATTCTAATAATATCAACACTGAAATTGAAGTTGCGCAAATTCAACAATTAATTGACGAGCTTCCTGAAGGTTACAAAATGGTATTTGTGATGTATGCAATTGAAGGCTACAAACATTTTGAAATAGCTCAAATGCTTAATATTTCTGAAGGAACTTCTAAATCACAATTATTTAAAGCACGACAAATGCTTCAGAAAAAAATTAAAGAATTAAATAAAACGAGTTATGGCACCAATTAAATTTGAAGACAAACTAAAAGACAAGCTCGAAAATAGAACCTTAGAGCCAACATTAGCTGCCTGGAATACTTTGGCAGACCGATTAGATAAAGAAGAAAAAACGAACAATAACACTAGATTCTGGTGGATTGGGATAGCTGCAAGTATTGTAGGTGTCATTCTTGTAACGACTCAGTTTTATAAAAGTTCTACTACTGAAGATGTACTACCAATTGTTGTTGAAACAAATACAGGTACTCAAAGTGAAACGGAATTAATCCCTGAACCTAATCCTGTCGAAAACATCGTAACAAATACAGCATTAGAGAATAAAAATACAGAGAAGATAAATGCAACTAAAGTCGCTTCAGCGTCAAATAATAAAACTCTAAATACACAGAAAGTAGTTAAAGAGAAAAAAAATCTACTCCAAGAAGAACCTGAAAATGTGATGGCTTCAGTACAGAATGATAAAACGAAAAGGAATGATAATAGTCCAGTAGAAGTCCTATCTAATGAAGACTTAAAAATTATTGAAGTTGTTAACGTAATAAAACAGCTTCAAACCAATGAATCATCAGTGACTGATAAAGAAATAGATTCACTTTTAAAACAAGCTCAAAGAGAAATTTTAAAGCAACGTATATACGATGAAACTACGAGAACTGTTGATGCCGATGCATTACTTCAAGACGTTGAAGTAGAGTTGGAGCAATCGTTTAGAGACAAAGTATTTAAAGCCTTAAAATCTAGTTATACTTCGGTAAAGACTGCAGTTGCCGAACGTCGAAACTAAAAAAAAATCATCAATCAAAAACGAATAGTTAAACAAAACATCAATTAAATTACTAACATTATGAACACTATTACTAAACATGTAGTGCTGCTAGTCCTATGTCTAATTGCAAGCACAATTACTGCACAAGAACAACAAAAAGATTCCATCGCAAAAGAAACAATTCCGTATGTAGAAAACGGTTTAAAAATTGATAGATTGGAAGAAACTAAAAAAACGATTGCTAATGAAGAACGTGATTTTTTAAAACAAGAAGTCGAAACGATTAATCAGCGATTAGACAAAGGTGATATCACTAGTGAAGAAGCTGAAAATCTTAAAAAGGAAGCCGCTTTAAAACATGCAGCAAATATTGAAGATCGTATTGCTATTATTGATGCAAAGATTAATCTTCTTAAACGAAATCCTGGAATTAAGCATATTGCAGATGAAGAAAACAACGCTATGTCTATTAATATTGGTTCTAGTGGATTTTTAATAGACTTTGCAAAAGGGAAAAGAAAACCACCTAAATATGATATTCGTACGTCTAACAAATTATTATTCTCAATAGGGTTTAATAACGCTATTGGTGATGGTCAAGATTTGAGCAATACACCTTATGAGCTTGGTGGTTCTGGGTTTGTTGAGTTAGGATGGATTTGGGAAACACGTTTGTCTAAGACTTCTAATTTTGCAAGAATCAACTATGGATTTGCCTTTCAATGGAATAAACTCAATGTAAAAGATGATTTGTATTTTGTTCAAAATGGAGACCAAACTACACTTGAGGAGTTTCCTGTTGAACTTAGGAAATCACAACTTAGAGTCACTAATTTGGTGTTCCCTGTTCATATTGAATTTGGACCTTCTAAATTTAAAGATTATGGTAATAGAATCCGTTATTCAACATATAATAAATTTAAAGTTGGACTTGGAGGTTATGCTGGAGTGAGATTAGCCACACAAAGTAAATTGCGTTATAAAGAAGATGGAGATAAAGTAAAAGACAAATCAAGACGTAGTTTTAATGCCTCTACTTTTGTTTATGGATTGAGTGCTTATGTTGGTTATGGCCAAATATCACTTTATGCAAAATATGATTTAAATCCATTGTTTAAAGACCAACTTGTTGAACAACATAATGTATCTTTAGGTCTAAGATTTGATTTACATTAGATAGAAAACTAATTTTCTTAAAAAGCTTCATTACCATTAGTAATGAAGCTTTTTTGTTAGCTAATAATATCCTAAATTTACCATTCAATTTTATTTAATCATTTGATTTCACAAAGAAGTATAGAACAAGTATTTGAAACCGCTCGAGTTGAGGAGGTTATTGGTGATTTTGTGCAATTAAAAAAATCAGGTAGTAACTTCAAAGGCTTAAGTCCATTTAGTGATGAACGTTCACCAAGCTTTATGGTGTCACCTGTTAAGCAAATCTGGAAAGATTTTTCTAGCGGAAAAGGAGGAAATGCAGTAACGTTTTTAATGGAGCATGAACACTTCACTTATCCTGAAGCGATTAAATATTTAGCTAGAAAATATAACATTGAAATTGAAGAAACTGAACAAACAGACGAGCAAAAGTTAGAGGCTAATGAACGCGAAAGTTTGTACTTAGTTAACGAATTTGCGAATGAGTATTTTCAAAAAGTCATGCTTAAAACTGACCAAGGACAAGCCATTGGACTGAGTTATTTTAAAGAACGTGGCTTTACAAATGAAACGATTAAAACATTTAATTTAGGATATTCCCTTAACGAATGGCATGCATTTACTGATGCAGCATTAAAGAAAGGATATCAATTAGAGTTTTTAAATAAAACGGGACTTACTATTGTAAAAGAGGAAAAGAAATTTGATCGTTTTAAAGGTCGTGTAATGTTTCCTATTCATAGTATGAGTGGACGTATTTTAGGATTTGGTGGACGAATTTTAAAAACGGATAAAAAAGCAGCTAAATACCTAAATTCACCTGAAAGTGAAGTCTATCACAAAAGTAAAATTTTGTATGGTTTATTTCATGCAAAACAAAGTATTGCAAAGGAAGATAATTGCTATTTGGTTGAAGGGTATACAGATGTAATTCAGTTTCATCAAACCGGAATTAAAAATGTCGTAGCATCCTCTGGAACAGCATTAACACCAGAACAAATTAGACTTGTAAATCGATTAACAAAAAATATAACGGTTCTTTTTGATGGTGATGCTGCAGGAATTAGAGCGTCTATTAGAGGTATTGATCTCATTCTAGAACAAGGTATGAATGTTAAAGTCTGTACGTTTCCAGAAGGTGAAGATCCAGATAGTTTTGCAAAACAAAATACGCTAGAAGAGTTGGCATCATATCTAGATAATAATGCTAAAGATTTTATTCAGTTTAAGGCTTCTTTATTGGTTAAAGAAGCAAATAATGATCCTATTAAAAAGGCCGAAACGATTAGAGAAATTGTTAATAGTATCTCTAAAATTCCAGACCAAATAAAAAAGGAAATCTATATCCAAGAGTGTTCACGAATCATGGATATTAGTGAAGATGTGTTATTTAGCACCTTGGCTCAAATCAATAAAAAAGAAAATCAGGAGGCAAACAAAGTATATAAAACGCAACAAAAAGCATTTCAAGTTGTAAAACCTGAGGTTAAAGCACCTAAAATAGATTTACAATACGAGTTAGAACGCAAAATCATTGAAATATTATTGCTCTACGGAACTAAAACAGAAGATTTTGAAGATTTAGTTTTAAAGGAAGGTGATGATGGCGAATTACAATTAGAACCTGTGGTTCATAATGCGCGCGTTTTTGAAAAAGTCTACTTGGATTTACAAGAAGATGAAATGCAATTTACAAATGCAATATTCAAAACATTGTATTATTCAATAATTGATACCTTACATCAAGAGTCTGAATTCTCTACACGAAACTTTGTAAATAAACTAGACCAAAGTTTAGCTGAGGAAGTGACCACTATTTTAATGAATGACGAACGTTATAATTTGCACGATTGGGAGCGCAATCATATCATTCCAAAAGAAAAACAACATAGTATTTCGCAATTGGTAAATCAGACTATTTTAACATTAAGATGCTATTTAATTGATAAAAAAGTTGCTGAATATCAAAATGAGACATTAAAAGAAGATTCAAACTCAAGAAGTATTCTAGAAGATGTCAAAGATTATCTAGGTCTTAAAATGTTGCTCTCAAGAAAGCTTGGAAAAGTCATTGGTGGAAAAGTTTAAGTAATTTCCATATGCTTGCCTTGGTTGACAAGATCTATTAAATTGGTAACATTCAATTTTTTGAATAATCTAGCTTTGTAGGTGCTAACGGTTTTTTCATTAATATCTAGTTCTAAAGCAATTTCCTTATTCTTTTTACCTGAAGACAATAGTTTTAAAACTTCTACTTCACGAGTTGATAGTCGCTTGTAAATTCTGCTTTTTGATTTTTTGGTATCATTATATTTAAGATGTTTTGACATTTTTTCACTTAAATACAAATCACCTCTATGAGCAAGTAGAATTGCTTTTTCGATAACTTCAGTAGATTCTGTTTTTGATACATATCCAGAAGCTCCAGCTTTTATAGTGCTAATCGCATATATTTCTTCAGGATGATAACTAAACATTATAATGTTAATGCTACTGTGCTCTTTCTTAATGGCTCTCAATGCAGTAATGCCATTAAGTTCAGGAAGATCAATTTCTGATATGATAACATCGACCTGATGACGTCTTACAAACTCAAATATTTCAACACCACTTCCAACTGTTCCAATAACTTCTATCTCATTGTGTTCCTTAAATAAGAGTTCTAAACCAGTCCTTATTATTGGATGGCTGTCTACTACTAATACCTTAATCATGATATTTATTTTAGTTGGTTACTAAGTGCCAGAACCTAATTAGATTAAGTTCTAGAATGTGGAGACAACAACGTAAAAATAGAAAAAAAATAATAAGTACGGCTTTTTATAGTGATTAATTCATTGATTATTTTAAATTCTTAGGAATTTCGCAAATTGGTATAGGCACCATTTTATGTTGATTATTACTATTATATCGCGAAAATATTTGAAAAGCGTCGCGTTGTCTTCCTTCAAAATCATCAGCGGTTTTGCCTTCATCTTTTTGCTGCATTGCCCATTCTAATTCTGGATATGTTGCTCCAATTTGATCTTCATCACTTCTGGCATCACCAAAAAGACCATCGCTTGGTGCAGCTTTCATTATTGATTCTGGGACGTTTAAAAGTTTGCCAATGTCATAAACTTCAGATTTTAGTAAATCAGCAATCGGACTTAAATCAACGCCTCCATCACCATACTTTGTGTAAAATCCAACACCAAAATCCTCAACTTTATTGCCTGTTCCTGCTACTAATAGACCTAAAAGTCCAGCATGATAGTATAAAGTGGTCATTCGTAATCTTGCTCTAGTATTTGCTAATGCCATATCAACAGTACTCTGCTTACCTTCAAGTGAGACCTCTGTTTTAAATTCTTCAAATACTGGTGTTAGGTCAGTTTTAATGTCCTTAACATTTGGAAAACGTTGCTTTAATTGTGTAATGTGTTCTTGAGCTCTGCTAACATGACTTGCAGCTTGATGAATAGGCATTTCAATACATAAAAGGTCTAAACCTGTTTTTGCACAAAGAGTTGAAGTTACAGCAGAGTCAATTCCACCGGAAATACCAATCACAAAGCCATTTACTTTTGCGTTTGTAGCATAATCTTTAAGCCAGTTTACAATATAATCAACAACTTTTTCTGTTTGCATTTTTATAGAATTTAAATGAAAGAATAGTACCTTTGCAAAACAAAAATAAAGCAATGACGTTAGTTATAAAAATTAATAATGCTTAAGTTTTTTTGAACATAGATATGAAAAACATTTGTTGTATTCTTTTCTTATTATTAACTGTTTATTCTTGTAAAAATGAAGATCAAGTGGAAACTGAAATTTCTAAAATTGATGTCAACCTTATGGTTGAACGTTTTGATCGTGCATTTTCAGAAGCTCGTCCTCAAGATTTAGAACAACTCAAGAAAGCATTTCCTTTTATGTTTTCTAAATACGTTCCTGATTCTGTTTTTATAGCTCGAATGAAAGATACTTTACAGAATGAATTATTGAATGAAGTACATGAAAAATTTAATGATTTTTCAACTATTGAAAGTGAACTTACTGGGCTTTTTCAACACTTAAAGTATTACGACCTTACGTTTTCTGAACCACGTGTGATTACCTTAACCAATGATGTAAAGTATAGAGATAAAGTGATTGTTACAGATACAATTGTACTTATTCCTCTTGATAATTACCTAGGCTCAGAACATGAGTATTATGCTAATATTCCAAAATACATTACACAAAACATGAAGCCTTCTCAGATTGTTTCTAATCTCACATCTGACTATGCTGAACGTTATATATTTCAGCCTCAAAAGAAAACTCTTTTGGATGATATGGTCTATTTTGGGAAGCAGTTATATTTTAAAGATAAAATGATTCCGTTTAAAACGGATGAGGAAAAAATAGGATATACTCAATTACAATTAGAATTTGCTAAGAACAATGAAGGTGAGATTTGGACCAACTTTATTGAGAATGAATATGTGTTTAGTACTGATAATACTTTACCTAGTCGCTTTATAGCAGATGCACCTTTTTCAAAGTTTTATTTGCAATTAGATAGAGAATCTCCAGGACGTCTTGGTCAATATATTGGCTGGCAAATTGTAAGAGCCTATATGAATAATAACAATGTGCCTTTTTTAGATATGTTGAAAAAAGATGCCGTTGAAATTTTTAATAATTCGAATTATAAACCACCAAAATAATGGCAAAAAAACATACTTCTAAAATAGAACTCAACGTTTCACTTGACGAAAACAGAGTGCCTGAGAAATTGCATTGGACTGCTCAAGATGGAGGGATTTCTAATGCTGAAGCGAAAGCGATGATGCTTGCTGTTTGGGACAGTAAAGCTCAAGAAACTCTTAGAATTGATCTTTGGACTAAAGACATGCCTGTTGATGAAATGAAATTATTTTTTCATCAAACCTTGGTTGAAATGAGTAAGACGTTTCATAGAGCTACTCAAGATGAAAAAATGTCGGCAACTATGATGGATTTCTGTGATTATTTTGCAGAAAAATTAGAGTTGAAAAAGAAATAATAATTTAATCATAGATTAAAGCTTTGGTCATGTAGTAATGTGATAAACTTGTTATTTTTGTCTTGCTGTCAATTCAATTTGAAATTACATTAGTTAGACTTCATATGTCGAAGGAAACTAATGTTTTTTTATTAAATATATCTAGCAAAACAGCACTTTTAATATTTATGTTTAATTGCTTTACGAGTGTTAGCGTTTATGGATTGTAAGAGCTTGTTTCCATATTTGTTGAAGCATAAATAGGTATCACATTAAAGAAATTTGACTTATCTGTTTTATAATACACTGGATTTCTTAGTTGCTTAGGCATAAACTTTGAAGTGTTGTAAATCTCATAAATTATTAATTTATTATTTTTTCCGACGTTCGATTTTAATTCTAACTTGTTTTTAGAAATCAATTTGGCAATATCGTCTTTGTATTCCAGCCTCATAGATTTGCTCGATCCAAAACCAGAATTACTTTCAGATACAACCCAGTAATAATGTGAACTGTTATTTGTTTTAGTGTTTTCTGGTGTTATATTAGATGCTAATCCTTTTTCCTCTAAATCATGTACATTTTGAACTGATGTTGTAATACCGTCAGACTTGTCCTTGGTTTCAATATCCTTGAAGTCACTAACTTTATAATCTATATTTTGTTCCTTTTGGTCTGAAGCTGTAATTTTTATAGCTTCACTTTTCTCTAAATACATTATAATCCATTTTTTGTCTATTTTGGCTTGAATAACAAAATTTCCTATGGGTAAAAATTTAAGGTCAACTTTAGCCTTATTGCTATTAATAACTATACTTTTTGAAAAGTTTTTGTTAAAAATATCTATGATGTGGATTTGCTGATTTTTACTTTCTAATATAAGGCTGTCCCTTTTCTTATTAAGGCTTTGATGTAAAGTACTCGCTTTGTAGTTTACATTTTTATGAAAAGTAATTTGCTGGCCATAGCTAAATAAAGTGTATAGCAAAGCTGCTACAATGTAGGTGTTTTTAGTCATAGTTTGGGGCTATAATTAAATCTAATATAGTTAAAAATAATGAGATATGCCAATCTCAGTCTCGATTTGTATTCGATTAGGCTATGTGTGAAAGTAATTTAACCTTGATTTGAATGCAATTATTTGAAAGCTTCGTTTTAGAAGGTTTTAAGGCTTAGAGGTATCCTCTTTTTCATTATTTGATGCATAATAGGGTTCTGCATTGAAGAATTTTGATTCTTCAGCAGATTTATAATATTTAGGATTTCTAAACTGTTTATTCATGAATTTTGATTTATTATAAATCGTATAGACAAGTAGTTTATTATCTTTTCCTACGCCAGATTTTAATTCTAATTTATTTTTTGAAATTAATTTAGCTACATCTTCCCTGTATACTAACGTCATAGATTTACTTGATCCAAAATTAGAATTACTCTCAGATACAACCCAGTAATAAAGGTGGTTTTCCTCTTTACCAATAATATTAGCATTGTGATTTGATGCTATTTCTTTATCAACTATAATATTTCCCATTTGGTCAGAAGATGCAATCTTCATGGTTTTGTTTTTATGCAAATACATGATTATTAGGTTTTTGTCCACTATAGCTTGAATAACAAAATCTCCTACTGGTAATGTTTTAAGGTCAATTTTAGTTTTATTACTGTAAACATCAATACTTTGCGAAAAGTTTTCGTTGAAAATATCAACTTGACTGATTTGCTTGTTTTTGCTTTCGAGTAAAAGACTATCTCTATTTTTGTTCAAATTTTGTAGTAATGTACTTGCCTTGTAGTTTACATTCTTTTGGAAAGTTATTTCCTGACCATAAGCCAAAAAGGTGGTAATCATTAAAATTAATATTGATAAAGACAATCTTTTGTTCATTTTGTTTGTGTTTGTTTTAAAAGAATTATTTAATTCGGGTCATTCATAATTTAGACACTTACATTTCGAATTGGTCACAATTATTAGCTGTTTAGTTGAAGATTTTGTATAAATTTAATGTCCATTAGTAATGATCATTTTTTAATAATTAAATTAGCACATGCGAAAAATATTTTTTGGTGTCTTTATTACTTTAGTTGTCTTGTTTACTTTTAAATATTGTGGAGATATAAAGGAAGATAAAATCACTTTGCGAGAGCATTCAGCTCTCATCAATAAACAAGTCAAAAACGTAGGTAAATTGGTAGTTACCGAAGGTCATTTTAGTGAGGTGTTTACTTATGAAAACTCAAAAACTGTTTTTGGAGATTGGTTAGAAGCTGAAAAAAGAGCTGTAGTCATCGTTAATGCAGATGTCACAATTGGATATGATCTAAGTTTGATTGATTATCAAATTGACGAACTAAACAAAACTTTACACATTAAAAGCATTCCTAAAGAAGAGATTAATATCAATCCCGATTTTGAATATTACGACATACAAGCAGATTTTTTTAATCAATTTGAAGCTAAAGATTATAATGAAATTAAAGAGATTGTAAAAACGTCATTAATGAAAAAAATTGAAGATTCAGAATTGAAATCTAATGCAAAAAATAGATTGATTAGTGAGTTGGCTAAATTTTATATATTGACCAATTCTTTAGGTTGGACATTAAAATTTAATGATACACCAATTACTAATTTAGACAATATTAATGGTTTTAAACTATAGTTTTTTACTTAAACTAAGCCATCCTCCTCCATTCATTGCTTCAATACCTTGAGTTTTTAGAATACTAGCAGCACTGCCAGAACGCATACCACTTGCGCAACATGTAATCACTGGTTTGTTCAGTTTTTTAATATCACTTATTTTGCTTTTAATAATTTGCAAAGGAATGTTTTTAGACCCAGGAATTGCACCTTGATTATATTCACCTTCAGTTCTTACGTCTATTATTAAAGCATCTCTCGATTGAAAATCTTTAATTTTATCACTCTTGTTTCCAAATAATGTGTCTAATAATCCCATATTTTTATTTTTTTACAAATTACATACAATTATTTCAAAAGGTTAGTAACAATAGTTACAACTTATTTTTTTTATCTTCCTCAACAATATGAAAACAGAAACTAGAAAAGATGAAATTATAAATACAGCCTCAAAACTTTTTAAAGAAAAAGGGTACAGTGCTGTTACAATGCGCGATTTGGCTACTGCTATGGGAATTAAAGCCGCTAGTCTTTATAATCATATCAATTCTAAACAAGACATTCTAAAGGCTATTATCATTTCTATAGCTGAAGAGTTCACTTCAGGAATGAATACCATTATCCATTCTGAAGTCACTAATATTGAAAAATTAAAGAAAATTGTTTCGCTTCATGTCTATATTACGTCTCATAATACAAATGGTATGGCATCTTTAAATAATGATTGGATGCATCTCGAAGATCAATTAGACTACTATCTTCAGCTTCGAAATGAATATGAAACGAACTTTCTTAACGTCATAAAAAATGGTATTTCAACTTCTGAAATTAAAAGTAGCAATCCCGAAATTATCATGTTTTCTATGCTAACCACTTTGCGATCATTGTATTTATGGATTCCTAAAAAAGAAGAGCTTTACGCAAACGATTTAGCTCACAGCTTAAGCGAAGTCCTCATTGAAGGAATTAATACCTAATTAAGAATTATATTTGTATCTTTGTTTCCTTAACTAACAAGTGTTAGTTAAGTTTGTCATTCCTGAGAAATCAGGAATCTTATCAATGAAAATTGAAAGTTTAATTTAAAGTTCGCACGTTCTATACGTGTCACAGTATGGCAGAATTTTACAATTTAAAAGTTGCAGATATTTATAAGGAAACAGAGGATACTTCAGTAGTAACTTTTACAATTCCTTCAGAATTACAAGACGCATTTAAATTTAGACAAGGACAGCATTTGACCTTAAAAGCTGATATTGATGGCGAAGATGTTCGACGTTCATACTCCTTATGTTCAAGCCCATTGGATAAGCAATGGAAAGTCGCTGTAAAATTAATTCCTGGCGGAAAATTTTCAACTTACATCAATGATAACGTTAACATTGGAGATCAACTTGAAGTCATGGCGCCAAGCGGAACGTTTGGAGTTCCCGTTAAGCCTGAAGAACAAAAAAATTATCTATTTTTCGCTGCAGGAAGCGGAATTACTCCTGTTTTGTCAATGGTGAAGGCGCACCTTAAAGCCGAACCAAATTCAACTTGTAAATTGTTTTATGTCAATAAAACAGCAAAATCCATTATCTTTAAAGAGGAACTCGAGCAATTGAGAAATACCTATTTCGGAAGATTTGAAATTTATTATTTCTTAACCAAAGAACGTAGAGATATCGATTTGTTTAATGGACGTTTTGATGACGAGAAAATGCAAGTCCTCACAAAAACATTTATCGATATTCCTGATACTAGCGAAGTGTTTCTTTGTGGTCCAGAAAACATGGTAAACTATGTAAGTGAGTATTTAATAAACAAAGGATTACCAAAAGAATTAGTGCATTTTGAATTGTTTGTAACAGGTCTGTCAGAAGAGGATATAAAACGAGTAGAACGCCTAGCACAACAAAATGTCGAAGGCGTAGAAGTGACCATTGTCGATGGAGGAAAAGAATTTGAATTTACCATGACCAAAGACTATGATAATATTCTCGATGCAGCTCTTGGTGCTGGAGCCGATTTGCCTTTCGCGTGTAAAGGTGGTGTTTGTAGTACCTGTAAGTGTGAAGTGATTGAAGGTGCTGTAGAAATGAAAATTAATTACGCGCTAGACGAAAAAGAAGTCTCGCAAAATTTGGTTTTAAGTTGTCAGGCTGTACCAACAACAGATAAAGTAGTCGTCGATTTCGATGTTTAAAATAAGTATAGCGTTACCCAAAAGGGTCAGGCTCTCGCAAGTCGCTATCAAAGATGAGCTCCAACAATTGCTCCATCCTTAACGCAAAGCGAAAGTCTAATAAAAATAATAGGTCATTCCGAGTTTAGTCGAGGAATCTTAAATATATTTTGAAAAAGAAAGAAAAAGTTCAACTAGCTAAAGGCCAAAAGCTAATAGCGAATAGCTGTTAAGATGAGTGAAGAACAAATAAAAAATCTAGAAGCACAATTCGATAAACGTATCGCAAGAGACGAAAAAATCGAACCTAAAGACTGGATGCCAGAAAAGTATCGCAAAACACATATCAGACAAATGTCACAGCATGCACATTCTGAAATTGTCGGCATGCTTCCTGAAGGCAACTGGATTACAAGAGCGCCTTCTCTAAGACGTAAAGTGGCTTTGCTTGCTAAAGTTCAAGATGAAGCAGGACATGGATTGTACTTATATTCAGCTTGCGAAACTCTAGGAGTGTCAAGAGATGAATTGTATGAGCAATTGCACTCAGGTAAAGCCAAATACTCAAGTATTTTTAATTATCCAACCATCACTTGGGCAGATATGGGAGCCATTGGCTGGTTGGTTGATGGTGCAGCTATTATTAATCAAGTACCTTTGTGTAATACGTCCTATGGTCCTTATGCTAGAGCAATGATTCGCGTGTGTAAGGAAGAAAGCTTTCATCAACGTCAAGGGTATGAAATCATGATAAAATTGGCTAACGGAACGCCTGAGCAAAAAGAATTGGCTCAAGATGCACTTAATCGTTGGTGGTGGCCAAGTTTAATGATGTTAGGTCCTACAGATGCAGAGTCTATTCACACTGAACAATCCATGAAATGGAAATTAAAACGTAAGTCTAACGATGATTTACGTCAGCAATTTATAGATCAAACCGTTCCTCAAGCTGAATTAATCGGACTCACAATTCCAGATCCAGATTTAAAATGGAATGAAGACAAAGGAAGTTATGATTTTGGTGAAATAGATTGGGATGAGTTTTGGCAAGTTGTAAAAGGTCATGGACCTTGCAATAAAGAGCGTATGAAAGCTAGAGTTGGAGCATGGGAAGAAGGCGAATGGGTTCGTGATGCAGCAATGGCTCATGCCAAAAAGAAACAAGAAAGAACACAAAAACAAGCAATTTAAATTTTTATCGTCTGTTCGAGTGATTTTCTGTCAGATTGAGCGCAGTCGAAATCTAAGAAAATTGTATCGAGAACTATTTAATAGAAATAAAATAAAACTATGTCAACAAAAAACTGGCCTCTTTGGGAAATCTTCGTAAGAAGTAAAAACGGATTAGAACACAGACACTTTGGTAGCCTTCACGCTACAGATGCAGAAATGGCACTAGAGAATGCAAGAGATGTTTACACTAGACGAAACGAAGGTGTTAGTATTTGGGTTGTAGAATCTAAAAATATAACAGCATCTAATCCTGAGCATAATGGAGAAATGTTTGAACCTGCTCAAGATAAAGTATATCGTCATCCAACATTTTATGATTTACCAGACGAAGTAAAACATATGTAATGCTAACGTTATTCTGAACTTGTTTCAGAATCTCAATAATAAAAGAAACGTCACTTCGAGTGATTTGTGAGGAACGAGCAAATCGTATCGAGAAGTAATTAAAAAGACAGCCGCTTTTGTGGAAAATTTATATGAAAAACAAAAATCTATACAAATACATTCTTGGTATCGCAGATAACAGCCTTATCCTTGGTCAACGCCTAGGAGAACTCTGTGGTCATGGACCAAGTTTAGAAACAGATATTGCTTGTACTAATATTTCATTGGATTTATTCGGACAAGTACGAAGTTATTTTCAGTATGCGGCAAAAATTGCAGGAGATAAAAGAACAGAGGATGATATTGCCATGCTTCGTAAAGAACGTGAGTATAAAAATGTTTTACTTGTAGAACAACCTAATACTAATTTTGCGTATTCGATTGGACGTCAGTTTTTATTTGATGTCTATCATTTAGCATTTCTAGCTGAATTACAAAAGAGTACAGATTTAACGCTTTCTGCAATTGCAAATAAGTGTATTAAAGAAGTGAGTTATCATGAGCGTTTCTCTTCAGATTGGGTAAAGCGTTTAGGTGATGGTACTGAAACAAGTAATCAAAAAATGCAAGATGCTATTGATGCTTTATGGACGTATACTGATGAATTATTTCATCAAACTGAAGCTGATAAAACTATGGTAGCTGAAGGAATTGGTGTTGATGTAACCAAACTAAAAGAAAATTATTATAAACAAGTAAGTCTTCTTTTAGAAGAAGCAAACCTTCAAATTCCTGAATCTAAATGGTTTCAAAAAGGAGGAAAAGAAGGCATTCATACAGAACATTTAGGATATTTATTGAGCGATTTGCAATACATGCAACGTACATATCCAAATATGGAATGGTAAGAGATATTTGATTTGTCATCCTGAACTTGATTCAGGATCTCATCATAAAACAAAAAAAATACGTCACTTCGAGTGATTTGTGAGGAACGAGAAAATCGTATCGAGAAGATTGGAAAGCAAAAATGATTACAACAGAACAAAACATAGATGACATCTTAATTCCAATCTTGGAACAGGTTTCAGATCCTGAAATTCCAGTATTGTCTATAATGGATATGGGAGTTGTGCGTTCTGCTATAATTATTAATGATATTGTGAAAGTCGAAATCACTCCAACTTATAGCGGTTGTCCAGCAATGGATGTGATTGGTGACGATATCAAAAAAGAATTAAAAGATGCAGGTTATGAATCTGAAATTGATTTGATTTTGCATCCAGCTTGGACAACCGATTGGATTACGCCAAGAGGACGAAAAGCACTAGAAAATTATGGTATAGCAGCACCTTTAGAGGCTGAAGCAGATAAAGATGTATTGCTAAATGGAAAACGAATTGTAAAATGTCCACAATGTGGATCAACAAACACACGACTAGTAAGTCAGTTTGGTTCAACAGCATGTAAAGCACAATTTCAGTGTGAGGATTGCCAAGAACCTTTTGATTATTTTAAGTGTTTAAAGTGAATGGTATTCTGAGCGTTAGTGAAGAATCTCATTAAGAATAAACAATTAACGTCAGTTCGAGTGAAATTGCTCTTTTTGCAATTTTGTATCGAGAACACACAAAGTTTTGTCATTCCTGCGAAAGCAGGAATCGACTGTAAAAGAATAAATATGAATAAAAGTATTCAGCTAAAAATTGAAAACAAAATAGCGTACATCACGCTCAATAGACCAGAAGTGTTTAATAGTTTCAATCGTGAAATGGCATTTTTGCTTCACGACACGTTAGACGCTTGCGAAAAAAACGATGATGTAAGAGCAATCGTACTTACAGGAAACGGAAAAGCATTTTGTGCTGGTCAAGATTTAAAAGAAGTGACAGATCCTGACCTAAATCCTGGATTCAAAAAAATACTCGAAGAACATTACAATCCAATTATTACAAGAATTAGAGCTATAAAGAAACCAATTATTGCTGCTGTAAATGGAGTAGCAGCTGGAGCAGGAGCTAACATTGCTTTAGCATGTGATATTGTGGTTGCTCATGAAAAAGTGAGTTTTATTCAAGCTTTTAGTTTAATTGGTTTGGTTCCTGATAGTGGCGGAACATTTTTTTTACCACGATTAATCGGATTTCAAAAAGCACTAGCTTTAGCAATGTTAGGCGATAAAATTTCAGCAGGTGACGCTGAAAAAATGGGAATGATTTACAAAATACTTCCGCTAGAAAATTTTGAAAAGGAAGTAAATAAGCTAGCTTTAAAATTAGCCAATATGCCAACTAAAGCTCTAGGTTTTATTAAAGAATTATTTAATCAATCAATGACTAACGATTTAGATGCCCAATTGGTATTAGAATCTAAATTGCAAATTGAAGCAGCACAAAGCGAAGATTACGCAGAAGGTGTTGCAGCATTTATTGAAAAACGTAAACCAGAATTCAAAGGAAGATAGATGTCATTAAGAGCAAAGCGAAGAATCTTATTAGGTCTTGATTACAAATAATACGTCAGTTCGAGTGAAATTGCTTTTTAGCAATTTTGTATCGAGAACAGATATAAAAAAGAAGAGTTTGTCATTCTGCATTTGATGCAGAATTCACAATAAAAGAAAAAATATGAACATAGGAATAATCGGTTCAGGAACAATGGGAAGCGGTATCGCACAAGTTGCTGCTACTGCTGGTTGTAAAGTGAAATTATACGATACTAACCAAGCCGCTCTAGATAAAGCAAAAGCAAGTCTTGAGAAAATCTTAGCGCGATTAATTGAAAAAGGACGAATAGATACTGCTGAAAAAAAAAGAATTCAATCGAACATTAGTTACGTCGATTCTTTAAAATATTTAGCAGATTCAAACCTAACCATTGAAGCCATTATAGAAAACCTAGATATCAAGCAAAAAGTCTTTTCAGAATTAGAAAGCTATGTTGCTGAGGATTGTATCATCGCATCAAACACGTCAAGTTTATCTATAGCTTCCATTGCAGCATCATTACAAAAACCAGAGCGCTGTGTCGGAATTCATTTTTTCAATCCTGCGCCTTTAATGAAATTAGTTGAGGTAATTCCTGCTATTCAAACCTCAAAAGCAGTTCTTGAAAAATCGATACAAACCATTTCCGATTGGAAAAAAGTAGTTGCTGTGGCTAAAGATACTCCAGGTTTTATCGTAAATAGAGTCGCTAGACCATTTTACGGAGAATCACTTCGTATTTATGAAGAAGGACTTGCTGATTTTACAACTATAGATTACAGTTTAAAAACATTAGGTGGTTTTAGAATGGGACCTTTTGAGTTAATGGATTTTATAGGAAACGATGTCAATTACACAGTAACAGAAACGGTTTTTACAGCATTCTATTTCGATCCTAGATACAAACCAGCATTCACGCAAAAACGTTTTGCTGAAGCAGGTTATTTAGGACGTAAATCTGGAAAAGGCTATTATGATTATGATGAAAACGGAAAGATAATCGAAAATTCAGATGTCACACTGAGCGCAGTCGATGAGTCTTTAAAGGAACAAATTTTCGAACGTGTTCTAGTCATGCTAATCAACGAAGCGGCAGATGCCTTATTTTTAAATATCGCTTCAGCAAAAGATATTGATAATGCAATGACCAAAGGCGTTAATTATCCAAAAGGGTTATTGGCTTGGGCAGACGAATATGGAATCGATTGGTGTGTGTCTAAATTAGATGAATTGTACAACGAATATCACGAAGATAGATACCGTTGTAGTCCATTATTGCGTAAAATGAATAGAGAACATAAAACGTTTTTTAGTTAAAACGTCAGTTCGAGTGAAATTGCTTTTTAGCAATTTTGAATAGAGAACAAATTATAAAAAGGTCACCTTGAGCATTACTGAAATGAAAATATATTTTCATTGAAAGTACATAACGAAGTTAGCGAAAGGCCTTAAATTAATAAGATTATAAATTGAAAGGAGAACAAATTCCATATAAAATGCTTTCCCAAGATGCTTATAGCAGTTGGCTAGGAATAGAAATTCTAGAATGTGAAATCGGACGATGCAAAGTCGGAATGACCATTAGAAAGGAAATGCTAAATAGCATGAACAAAGCGCATGGTGGAATTAGTTATTCGTTAGCTGATACTGCGTTCGGTTTTGCTGCCAATACTCATGGTAAATATGCAGTGTCCATCGAAACAAGTATTAATCACATTGAAGCTTTAGATGAAGGTGATTATTTAACAGCAGAATCAGTCATAGAAAATGTGAAAAACAAATTAGGCTTCAATATTATTGAAGTCAAACGAAGAGAAGAATTAGTAGCCTTATTTAAAGGCGTTGTATATAGAACACAAAAAGATTGGGAACAATGAAAGAAGCATACATTATAGACGGAATTAGAACACCAATTGGAAACTACAAAGGTACATTGTCAGCTGTTCGAACAGATGATTTAGGTGCAATTGTAATTGAAGAAATCGTAAAACGAAATCCAAGTATCCCAAAAGAAGCTTATGATGATGTTATTATGGGTTGTGCAAACCAAGCAGGAGAAGACAATCGTAACGTCGCAAGAATGTCCTCTTTATTAGCAGGTTTACCATTTACGGTTCCTGGAGAAACGGTTAATAGGTTATGTAGTTCTGGATTATCAGCTATAATTCACGCAAATCGAGCTATCAAAGCTGGAGATGGAGATCTATTTATTTCAGGAGGTGTTGAAAATATGACACGTGGACCATACGTCATTGCAAAACCTTCAACTGGATTTGGTGGTGATTCAAAAATGTATGATTCTACGTTCGGATGGCGTTTTATAAACCCTAAAATGCAAGAATTATATGGAACGGATGGTATGGGGAATACTGCCGAAAACTTAGTAGCAAAGTATGCCATTTCAAGATTAGATCAAGATAAATTTGCATATTGGAGTCAAATGAAAGCCACTAAAGCTCAAGAAAGTGGCAGATTGGCTAAGGAAATTGTAACTGTGGAAATTCCTCAACGCAAAAAAGATCCAATTCGATTTTCAAAAGATGAATTTGTAAAACCAACAACATCCTTAGAAGTCTTAGGGAAGTTAAGACCAGCCTTTAAAAAAGAAGGTGGAAGTGTAACCGCTGGAAATTCTTCAGGATTAAACGATGGAGCAGCGGCAACTATTATTGCTTCTCAAGATGCTGTTGAAAAATATAATCTAAAACCCTTAGCTAGAATTGTAAGTTCTGCAGTGGTTGGAGTAGAACCAAGAATTATGGGTATTGGTCCAGTTCAAGCGTCTAATAAAGCTTTAGGAAAAGCTGGATTGACGATGAATGATATGGATGTGATCGAGTTAAACGAAGCTTTTGCAGCACAAGCATTAGCTTGTACTAGAGCTTGGGGATTAGCAGATGACGATCCTAGATTAAATCCAAATGGAGGTGCAATCGCTATTGGTCACCCACTAGGAGTAACAGGTGCGAGAGTAGCTTATTCAGCAGCTTTAGAATTACAAGTGCAAAATAAGCGTTATGCGTTAATTACGATGTGTATTGGTGTTGGTCAAGGGTATGCCGCAATTATTGAGAATGTGAATTTGTAAAATAATTTGGGCGTTACCACAAGGGTCGCGCTTTCCACTATATCTTTTTTACTTGTTCTCGATACAAAATTGCAAAAAAGCAATTTCACTCGAACTGACGTAAAAAAGGATGCCGTTACAATCGCTAACGCTTGCGTAGTCGGTTAAAATGTAATCCTGCAAGGTTTCAAAACCTTGTAGTTATTAAAATAGAAGCTTAAATAATAAGATAGCTGCTTACTAGCAATGAATATGAAAATAGATAGAACAGGTTTAATTTTATACGTAAAAGCATACAAGGAATGCGTTGTTTTTTATGCTGAAAATCTAAACCTTACGATATTATTTCAGAATGAAGATTTAACTTGTTTTGATTTCTTTGGAACTTATCTAATGGTTGAAAAAGAAGATCGAAAAGATTATTTAGAAGATAATTCCGAATTGAAAAATTATAGTTGTTTAAGAATTAATATTGACAATGTAAAAACAATTTCAGAACAACTAAAACAACAAAATATTAAAGTCGATTACCAAGAGCATTCTTGGGGAAAAGTAGCAAAATTTAAAGATCCTGATGGGAATTTAATTGCGTTTAAAGACGAAGAAAGTTTTGCTAAACAAATTGAAGATTATAATATTTTGTAGGTCAAATAAATAGTACAAAACGTCACTTCGAGTGATTCCGATTTTTTATCGGAATTGTATCGAGAATAAGATAAAATAGAAACGTCATACTGAACTTGTTTCAGGATCTCATGAAAATTAATCCGTTTTGTCATTCCGCACTTGATGCGGAATCCACTATAAAGTAAAAAGTATGAATAAAATTCAACATTACGTTCAAGGTCATTGGACAACAGGAAAAGAAGAAGGAGCACCAATTCTAGATGCAGTTACTGGTGAGGCATTCACTAGTGTAGCCATTGAAGGATTAGATATTCCTGAAATTTTAAACTACGGAAGAACAAAAGGAGGTGAGCAACTTCGTAAAATGACGTTTCAAGAACGTGGAAATATGCTCAAGAAATTAGCATTATATCTTACCAAAAGAAAAGATGCATTCTATGAATTGAGCTATAGAACAGGAGCAACAAAAGTAGATAGTTGGATTGATATTGAAGGTGGTTTCGGAAATTTATTCGCCAATGCATCGTTAAGAAAACTGTTTCCAAATCAGCCTTATCATGTAGAAGGCGATGCTATCGACTTATCTCGTGGTGGACGCTTTATGGCGCATCATATTATGGTGCCTAAAAAAGGGGTTGCAGTTCATATTAATGCCTTTAATTTCCCTGTTTGGGGAATGTTGGAAAAATGTGCTGTTAATTGGATGGCTGGAGTTCCTGCTGTAGTTTTACCAGCACCTTCATCAGCGTATCTAGCAGAAGCAGTTGCTAGAGAAATAATCGCTTCAGGTATTTTACCTGAAGGCGCTTTGCAAATCATAAATGGCACTGTTAAAACCATTTTAGATACTGTAGAATCTCAAGATGTGGTAACTTTTACTGGTTCTGCGCAAACAGGACGACTACTAAAAGCACATCCAAGATTAATTCAAGAATCTGTACCTTTTACTATGGAAGCAGATTCTTTAAATGCTTCAATTTTAGGCGAAGATGCAGTTCCTGGAACACCAGAGTTTGATTTATTCATTAAAGAAGTTCGAAAAGAAATGACGGTTAAAGCAGGACAAAAATGTACTGCTATTAGACGAATTATTGTTCCAGAGAGCTTAGTAGAAGATGTACAAGTTGCATTGGCTAGACAATTAGATAAAGTGACCATTGGTGATCCAAGACTAAAAGAAGTCAGAATGGGATCACTAGTTAGTCATCAACAAGTACAAGCGGTTAGAGATTCCGTAAGTGATTTATCAAAAGAAGCTCAAATCGTTTATGGAAGTTTAGATGAAATAAATACTATTGGCGCAGATGCTAAAAAAGGTGCTTTCATTAGTCCAATTTTATTACGTGCAGACCATCCATTCCAAAACACAGTCATTCATGAACGTGAAGCTTTCGGACCAGTAAGCACCATAATGCCTTATAAAAGCTTAGAAGAAGCGATTACTTTAGCTCAAATGGGTAAAGGGTCTTTAGTATCTTCAATTGCTACCAATGACGATAAAATTGCTAAAGATTATGTTGTCAATGCAGCAAGTCATCATGGAAGAATCATGGTCATTAATAGAGATATGGCAAAAGAAAGTACAGGTCATGGTTCACCATTACCATACTTAGTGCATGGAGGTCCAGGACGAGCAGGTGGAGGAGAAGAAATGGGAGGAATGCGTGGCATAAAACATTATTTACAACGTACAGCTATTCAAGGTTCACCAACAACAATCACAGAAATTACTGGGATTTATCAGCAAAATGCGAAATATAAAGAAGCACCACAGCATCCATTTAAATACCATTGGGAAGACATCCAACCTGGAATGTCTATGAAGACTCATAACCGAACATTTACAGACACAGATATCATTAATTTTTCCAATATCACTTGGGATCATTTTTATGCACACACAGATATTACTTCTTTAGACGGAAGTATTTTTGAGAAGAGAACAGCACATGGTTATTTCATTATTTCAGCAGCAGCCGGATTGTTCGTCTATCCAAATAAAGGACCAGTATCTGCAAATTATGGACTAGAAGAATGTAGATTCTTACGTCCATTATATCACAACGATACTATTTATGTGCGTTTAACCTGTAAGCAAAAAGTAGATCGTGATGTCGCTTCTGCAGAACATCCTAGTGGAATTGTAAAATGGTATGCAGAAATTTTTGATGCTAACAACGATGAGAAAGTAGCTTTTGCAACGGTCTTAACAATGGTTCAGAAAAAGCAAGAGGTTTTTGTTGAAATGACAGACGAGAAGATTGATGAATGTCTTTCCGCATTAATAGAAGATGCAAAGCCAAAATGGGGAATTATGACGCCTCAACACATGATTGAGCATTTAGAATACACTTATAAAATTACTTCAGGAGATATTCAAGATTTCGAAATAGCAACACCAGATAAGATTTTGGATAAAGTGCATAATAGTTTATGGAACTATGACAAGTTTCCACTTAAATCACAGTTTCCGCATCTTGAAAAAAATACTTTAGATGAATTGAAACATGCGGATTTAAAAACAGCAATAGAAAAGTTTAAAGAGCAAAGAGAAAAGTATTTGAAGTATTTTAAAGAAAATCCTGAAGCTAAACTAAAGAATTTAGTTTTCGGTGAATTAAATAAATATGAATCGTATTTGTTAGAACGAAAACATTTAAACCACCACTTCGAGCAATTCGAATTACTATAATTTGTCATTCCTGAGAAGGCAGGAATTCACAACAGAAGAATAAGTTTAAAATTAGACTCCTGCTTTCGCAGGAATAACAAAAAATATAAATATGAGTGACCCTTATGTAAAGTTGGATATTCTTAACGAAGTAGGATACATAGAATTTTTCCATCCTGCGCACAATTCTTTACCAGGAGATGTATTAGCTAAACTGGCACAAACCATAACCGAAGCTGGAGACAACGATGCTATTAAAGTCATCGTTCTTAAAAGTGGAGGAGACAGAACATTTTGTGCTGGAGCAAGCTTTAAAGAATTAATAAACATCAATGATGCTGCAACAGGGAAAGTATTCTTTTCTGGATTTGCTAATGTCATCAACGCGATGCGCAAATGTCCAAAATTCATTATTGGTCGCATTCAAGGAAAAACCGTTGGAGGAGGTGTTGGATTAGCAGCTTCAACCGACTATTGTATGGCAACAAAATTTGCAGCCATCAAATTAAGTGAATTGAATATTGGTATCGGACCATTTGTTGTTGGACCAGCAATTGAGCGTAAAATGGGACTAAGCGCAATGTCGCAAATAGCAATTGATGCCAATTCCTTTTATCCTGCTGAATGGGCAAAACAAAAAGGCTTATTTACACAAGTTTATGAGAGTACAGAAGACCTTGACAACGCTGTGAAAACGACTGCAGAACATCTTTGTACTTACAATACTGAAGCCATGCTGGAAATGAAAAAAGTATTCTGGAAAGGAACAGATGATTGGGATGAGTTATTAGCAATACGTGCCCAAACAAGCGGACGACTAGTGCTGTCTGACTTTACAAAAGAGAAATTAAAAGGATTTAAATAGAAATGTTATTCAGAGCAAAGCGAATAATCTCATGATGAGATTACCACATTCTTTGTTCTCGCAATGACAAATCAATAATTATGATTTATATATTCAAAGGCTATACACCAGTAGTACACGAGTCAAGTTTCGTGCATCCTTTGGCTGCAGTAACAGGAAATGTCATCATTGGTAAAAATTGTTACATTGGTCCAGGTGCTGCAATTCGTGGAGATTGGGGACAAATCATTTTAGAAGATGGTGTAAATGTCCAAGAAAATTGCACAGTGCATATGTTTCCTGGCAAATCGATTACACTAAAAGAAAGTGCGCATGTTGGTCATGGAGCCATAATTCATGGCGCTAATTTGGGTAGAAATTGCTTAATTGGGATGAATACAGTCATCATGGATGATGCCGAAATTGGAGATGAATCTATAGTTGGTGCAATGGCATTTGTAAAAGCAGAAACCAAAATTCCGAAGAGAAGTTTAGTTGTAGGAAATCCTGCAAAAGTGATTAAACAAGTTAGTGATGAAATGATTGCTTGGAAAACAAAAGGCACAAAATTATATCAACAATTACCAACTGATTGTCATGAGAGTTTAAGAGAAGTTGAACCTTTAAGGGAAGTTCCTTCAATTATGAAAATGCAAGAAGGAGCCTATGATACCCTTCGTGATTTTATGAAAAAATAAATTAACGTTACTTCGAGTGATTCCGATATTTTATCGGAATTGTATCGAGAAGCATTCAAAAGTTCTCGATATAAAATTGTAAAAATAAGTTTTACGCTAACTGACGAAATTGAAAATAAAAATGTCAAAATTCGAATTCAAAATGCCCAAATTGGGAGAAAGCATTACCGAAGCAGCCATTATTACCTGGTTCAAAAATATTGGTGATACCATAGAAGAAGATGAAATGTTTCTAGAAGTTGCTACAGATAAAGTAGATTCTGAAGTGCCTTCAACAGTTTCAGGAGTTATTGAAGCTATTTTATATAATGCCAATGATGTTATCAAAATAGGTGAAACTATCGCTATAATTAAGGTAAATAAAACATTATCTTCAAAATCTAAAACTAATACAAAGCAAGATATCACGTCGAGCACAGTTAAGGCGTCTCAAAAGAAAGATGAAAAAGCTAAAAAAACGCGTACTGTCACATCGAGCGCAGTCGAGATGTCTCATTCAAATTCGTTTTCAGTATCTAACAGTAATACTTTTTTTTCACCATTAGTAGTCAAAATCGCCAAAGAACATCATATTAGTTTTGAAGAATTAGCAAGAATTCCTGCAACTGGTCACGACAATCGCTTACGTAAAAGTGATGTCTTTCAATACATAGAAGATGGAAGACCATTTAAATTTGCGCAACCTGTTGCACAACAAGATCCAACAGCTTATCGTATTCCGCAATTGAATTTTGATAAAGGCAAAGGCAAAGTGATTGAAATGGATAGAATGCGACAAATGATTGCAGATCATATGGTGTATTCAAAGCATACTTCACCTCATGTTACAGCTTATGTTGAGGCAGATTTAACCAATATGGTAAATTGGCGAAATGCGAATAAAGTGGCATTTCAAGAAAAACATGGCGAGCGTTTAACATTTACACCATTGTTCGTTGAAGCTGTTGCAAAAGCAATAAAAGATTTTCCAAATATTAATGCTTCAGTTGATGGTAAAAACATCATCGTTAAAGAGAATATCAATATTGGTATGGCAACGGCTTTGCCTAGTGGGAATTTGATTGTTCCAGTAGTTCGAAATGCTGATACGAAAGATTTAAAAACATTAGCAGTCAATGTAAATGAACTTGCAAATAAAGCTCGAGAGAATAATTTAAAAGCTGACGACATTCAAGGAAGCACTTTCACAATTTCAAATGTAGGAACCTTTGGAAGTGTTATGGGCACACCAATTATTAATCAGCCAGAAGTCGCTATTCTTGCTTTAGGAATTATAAAAAAACGCCCTGAAGTAATTACCACAGAAAAAGGTGATGAAATCGCAATAAGAAGTATGATGTATTTATCCTTATCATTTGACCATAGAGTTGTTGATGGATTTTTAGGCGGAAGCTTTGTGCGTTGTGTTGCAGATTACTTTGAGCAATTTGATAGCAATAGAGAAATTTAAAAGAGTTACGTCACTTCGAGTGATTTGTGAAGTATGAACAAATTGTATCGAGAAGCATTCAGTAGTTCTCGATACAAAATTTCAAAAAACAATTTCACTCGAACTGCCGACAATAATAAAACACTCCTGTTTTAACAGGCATTAAAGATGGACAAAGAGATACTAAAGAAAGGATTTTCAAATTTGTGTACAGCCAAAGCAATGGCAGAATTATACGAAGCTAATTTTAAGCAAGTTTCAAAATATGTACACGCAACCTCAAGAGGTCATGAAGCCATTCAAGTGGCTTTAGGAATGCAATTATTACCACAAGATTATGCGTTTCCATATTATAGAGATGATGCCATGTTGTTGTCATTCGGATTAGAACCATATGATTTAATGTTGCAATTATTAGCCAAAAAATCTGATCCGTTTTCTGGTGGAAGAACCTATTATTCACATCCAAGTTTGAAGGATGATGATAAACCTAAAATTCCGCATCAATCCTCTGCAACTGGTATGCAAGCCATTCCTGCAACAGGTGTTGCTATGGGAATGCAATATAAAGAATTGCAAGGTTTAGATGATTTTAGTTTAGAATCAGACCCTGTGAGTTCGAGCGCAGTCGAGAACGCTCTCAAACCAATAACAGTGTGTTCTCTTGGAGACGCTTCGGTTACCGAAGGTGAAATAGCCGAAGCCTTTCAAATGGCTGCCTTAAAGCAAATGCCAATACTTTATTTGGTTCAAGATAACGGTTGGGATATTTCGGCTAATGCAGCCGAAACTAGAGCTCAAAATGCTCATGAATATGCGCAAGGATTCCATGGATTAGAAGCTATTACAATTGATGGTGCAAATTTTATAGAAAGCTATGAAGCTGTACAGAAGGTAATCAAAACCATTCGTGAAGAACGACGACCATTTTTAATACATGCAAAAGTCCCGTTATTGAATCATCATACCTCAGGAGTAAGAATGGAATGGTATCGTGATGATTTGGAAGAAGCTAAATCTCGTGATCCTTATCCTGTTTTAAAACAACAATTATTAGATAATGGGTTTTCTTTAAAGGAAGTTGATGCTATCGAAAATTCCGCGAAAGCGAAAGTTGAAGGTGATTTTAAGGAAGCTTTAAAAGCGGATGATCCAACACCTGAAGATCTATTTACTAACGATTTTGCGCCTACGCCTATTACTGAAGAAAAAGGAACACGTGCTCCTGAAGGTGCAGAGAAAGTGGTCATGGTCGATTGTGCCTTATTTGCCGTTGAAGAATTGATGAAAAAGCACCAAGAATGTTTGCTTTACGGTCAAGATGTTGGTGGACGACTTGGAGGTGTGTTTAGAGAAGCTGCAACCTTAGCTCAGAAATTTGGTGATGATCGCGTGTTTAATACACCAATTCAGGAAGCATTTATTGTTGGTTCTACGGTTGGCATGAGTGCTGTTGGATTAAAACCCATTGTTGAGGTTCAGTTTGCTGATTATATTTGGCCTGGATTAAATCAGTTGTTTACTGAAGTAAGTCGAAGCTGTTACCTTTCAAACGGAAAATGGCCTGTAAGCATGATTCTTCGTGTGCCAATTGGCGCTTATGGAAGTGGAGGACCATATCATTCGTCTTCTGTTGAAAGTGTAATTACTAACATTCGCGGCATTAAAATCGCGTATCCAAGTAATGGCGCAGATTTAAAAGGTTTGATGAAAGCGGCTTTTTATGACCCGAATCCAGTTGTAATTTTAGAACACAAAGGCTTGTATTGGTCAAAAGTGCCTGGAACTTTAACTGCAACATCTGTAGAACCTTCTGAAGATTATGTGTTGCCTTTTGGAAAAGCTTGGATATTACAAGAAATTTGGAAACAAGACGATGTTGAAACCTTAACTATTGTTACTTATGGAATGGGAGTGCATTGGGCTTATAATGCATCTGGAGAATTAGGAATGCGAGATCAAATTGAAATAATTGATTTACGAACCTTATTTCCGTTAGACGAAGACACGATTATGAAATCGGTTAAAAAGACAGGGAAGTGTTTAGTAGTTACAGAAGAACCTTCCAATAATAGTTTTGCCAGAGCATTGTCTGGTAAAATTCAAGAAGAATGCTTTAAATATTTAGATGCTCCAGTGATGACTATTGGTAGTGAGAATATGCCAGCAATTCCATTAAATTCTACGTTAGAGGAAACCATGATTCCTTCAACTAAAAAAGTGAAAACTAAAATAGAAGTATTGTTAAGTTACTAGCTTTTTATTTTTTAATGTTAAGTAGCTCAAATTTTGTATATTGAACCTTTAATTTATTAAATGTTATTATGAAAAAACAATTATTTTTATTGGCTTTAGGATGTTGTGCTTTTATAGGTGCTCAATCTTTACACGCCCAAACCCCGTCAATGTCTTCTACTAATGCAATCATTCAGCAAGATATGAGTGCAGAAACTCAAGCGAAAAAAGTAGTTGCACTTTTTACAAGAACTGATGCGCTTTCTAAATCTCAAGAGGGGAAAATTTATAAACTTTATGAGAGTTTTGATAAGAAAATTACAAATGTAAATGGCATTTCAGATGCTAAAGAAAAAACTGCTAAACAGGCAAAAATAAAACATTATATTGAGTATAAGATGAAAGAAATCTTAACGGAAGAACAGTATGCCAAGTTTTTAGAATTTAATAAATGATCTTTAAATCTATATAAAAAAAGCGACCAACTATGGTCGCTTTTTTTATATATCATATTCAGATAATGGTTTGGTGAATTTTTCTGGATCAGCTGCCAAATGATATCTTGGGTCGTCAATATCTTCAACAATAACTTCCTGAAATTTTGGATTTCCTTTATAAAGTAAAATTTTACAATCTTCACTTAAATGTCTTAATTTTATTGATTTACCTTCAGCTTCGTATTTGTTAACTAAGTTAAAAATAGCCTCTAAAGCAGAATGGTCACTTACTCTAGATTCTATAAAGTCTATTTCAACATTCTTCGGGTCGTTTTTTACATCAAATTTTGAATTAAAATTTTGGATAGATCCGAAGAAAAGAGGACCCCAAATTTCATATGTTTTTGTACCATCAGGTTGTAATCGCTTACGCGCTCTAATCATCGTTGCATTTTTCCATGCAAATACTAGAGCCGAAATTATAACTCCAGCAATTACAGCAACAGCTAAATCTTTCCATACTGTGATTGCAGAAACTGCTATTAAAACAATGGCATCAGATAATGGAATTTTTCTAATAATTCTAAAACTACTCCAAGCAAAGGTTCCAATAACAACCATAAACATAACGCCTACCAGTGCAGCAATAGGAATTTGCTCAATTAATGGAGCTCCAAAGAGTACAAAACATAATAATGCGACTGCTGCTACAGCACCAGATAGTCTGCCACGTCCACCAGAATCTACATTAATAATAGATTGACCAATCATGGCACAGCCACCCATACCTCCAAATAATCCGTTAAGCATATTTGCACCACCTTGTGCAATACATTCTCTATTTCCATTTCCTCTAGTTTCAGTCATTTCATCAATGAGGTTAAGTGTCATTAAAGATTCAATTAAACCAACTGCAGCTAAAATAAATGCTGTAGAAAGTATTAAATCCCAATGTCCAGCTAATGTGCTAAATAATCCAAATATTTGATCTTGAAATGTTGGTAATCCTCCTTCTAAACCTTTGCCACCTCCTTCTTGAATAAAAGATCCTACAGTACTCATTTCGATACCACCAAAAATGGTAATACATGCAACAACTATTATAGCAATTAAAGCAGCTGGAATCTTTTTGGTAAGTTTAGGTAAACCATACATGATTCCCATTGTCAGCCCAATAAAACCCATCATTTTCCAGAAGGTAGCATTTGTAAATAATGCTGAAAACCATTCAGATGTATTTGATAAAATGGATAAGTCTTTTGGAACCGCATTTGGGAATAAACCTAATTGTGAAAGGAAGATTACTATAGCAAGACCATTTACAAAACCCATCATTACAGGATGTGGTATAAGTCTAACGAACTTTCCTAATTTAAAAACACCTGCTAATATTTGAATTCCACCTACAAATAGTAAGGTGATAAACAGCCATTGAAGACCAAGGTTGTCTATTGGTGTATCAAGGTTAATACCAACTTCATTTCCTTTTTGAATTAAATGAACCATAACTACTGCCATTGCTCCAGTAGCACCTGAAATCATTCCTGGTCGACCACCAAATAGCGCAGTTACTATTCCCATCATAAATGCACCATAGAGTCCAACTAATGGGTCTATACCTGCAACAAATGCAAAGGCGACCGCTTCTGGTACAAGTGCTAAAGCGACAGTAAGACCTGAGAGAATATCGTTTTTTGGGTTTTGAGTGAAGTTTTTTCTAGTGGTTTGACCTAATATCATAATACATGCTCTTAAAAGTCGGCAAATATAGGCTTTTATAAATGAAGCTTAAAACTCATGTCATAAAACAAACAAGCATCTATATTATATAGATGCTTGTGAAATTGTAATATATATTATTTATTGTTTCTCTCCTGGAGGATACTTTTCCATTATTTTCATTACAAACTCTTTGATTTGTTCTTCTTTTTTATCCATTTTTTTAGAAATATAACCTGTTCCCATTCCTTGCCAAATTAATTCTTTCTTTTCCATATCAATAAGGTCAATATATAATGTGCCTTCTGGATTTGAGGAAACTATAGTTTGATTATTGTAACCCCAACGAGGACCAAAATTTGCCCAACCCCAAGTGTTATTATAGACATTTATACGTTGTTGAGATTTGGTAAAGATGCTAACCAACATATCTGGGTTTTCAGATTTTGTAAAACCTTTGGCTAATAATTCTGATTCGATGGCACGTAAAATTCTACGTTTATCTAAATCACTTATTTCAGCTTTATCTATTCCTGTTTTAAAGAAAGCAAAAGTTTTATAAGAATTAAAATCGGCTTCTTTATCATAATCTGCGGCAACTTTTACTGAAGCGCATGACACAATTAAGAGTCCAAAGAGAACGAGTAATGATTTTGTAAGAAAGTTTTTCATAGCAATGGTTTTTTAAGTTATAATGCGTCTAGTAGGTCTTCATCAACTATATTTGGAAGTGTTACTTTTAAATTAGGTTCACTTTCCATGGCACGTTTTATAGCAAATACAGCACCTTCATTTCTTGCCCAATTTCGTCTTGCAATTCCGTTATTTACATCCCAGAATAGCATCGATTTTAAACGTTTTTCTGCTTCAATACTACCATCAAGAACCATACCAAATCCACCATTTATAACTTCTCCCCAACCAACGCCTCCACCATTATGAATGCTAACCCAAGTTGCTCCTCTAAAACTATCTCCAATAACATTGTGAATCGCCATATCTGCTGTAAAACGTGAGCCATCGTAAATATTACTGGTTTCACGATAAGGAGAATCTGTTCCTGAGACATCGTGATGATCTCGTCCAAGAATAACAGTGCCTATGCGTTTATTTTTAATTGCATTATTAAAGGCTTCAGCAATTTTTAGTCGTCCTTCAGCATCCGCATATAGAATTCTTGCTTGTGAGCCAACAACGAGTTTGTTGTCTTGTGCGCCTTTAATCCATTGGATATTATCAGCCATTTGCTGTTGAATTTCATTAGGAGCTTTTCTTTTTAGTGCTTCCAACACTTCACAAGCTATAGCATCTGTTATTGCTAAATCTTCAGATTTTCCAGAAGCACAAACCCATCTAAATGGTCCAAAACCATAGTCAAAACACATAGGTCCCATGATGTCTTGTACATAACTAGGATATTTAAAATCTATACCGTTTTCGGCCATGATATCTGCGCCAGCTCTGGAAGCTTCTAATAAGAACGCATTACCATAATCAAAGAAATAGGTGCCCTTTTCTGTGTGTTTATTTATGGCAGTTGCATGACGACGTAAGGTTTCTTGTACTTTCTCTTTAAAAAGTTCTGGATTGTTTGCCATCATCTCATTCGCGTCTTCAAAAGTCATGTCTACAGGATAATAGCCACCAGCCCAAGGATTGTGTAGTGAGGTTTGATCGCTTCCTAAATCGATATGAAGATTTGCTTCATCAAATTTTTCCCATACATCTACAATATTTCCTAAATATGCTATAGAAATGGTTTCCTTTTCAGCTTTTGCTTTATTAACTCTAGCTACAAGTTCATTTAAATCTGTGATTTTTTCATCGATCCAACCTTGGTCTAATCGAACCTGAGTGATTTTCGGATTTACTTCAGCACAAACCGTAATACAACCAGCAATATTACCTGCTTTTGGTTGCGCTCCAGACATTCCGCCAAGTCCAGAAGTTACAAAAAGATTGCCTTTAGGATCTTTATTTATTTTTCTAAATCCGTTTAATACAGTAATTGTTGTTCCGTGTACGATGCCTTGTGGTCCAATATACATATAGCTTCCAGCTGTCATTTGTCCATACTGCGTAACACCTAAGGCATTAAATTTTTCCCAATCATCTGGTTTAGAGTAGTTAGGAATCATCATGCCATTGGTGACAACAACTCTTGGTGCATTATCATGACTAGGAAATAAGCCCATAGGATGTCCAGAATACATAACAAGTGTTTGCTCGTTATTCATTTCTGAAAGGTATTTCATAGTTAAGCGATATTGAGCCCAATTAGAAAACACGCCTCCATTTCCACCATAGGTTATTAATTCATGAGGATGTTGTGCAACGGCATAATCTAGATTATTTTGAATCATTAGCATTATTGCAGCAGCTTGCTTAGATTTTGCTGGATAGTCTTCAATAGGCCTTGCATACATTTTGTAATCTGGACGAAGACGATACATGTATATTCTTCCGTAGGTTTCTAATTCATTTTTGAATTCTGAAATTAATTCGGCATGTTGAGATTTATCAAAGTATCTAAGTGCATTTTTTAAGGCTAATTTCTTTTCTTCTGAAGCTAAAATAGCTTTACGTTTTGGCGCATGATTAATTGAAGTATCATAAGGTTTAGCTTGAGGTAAACTTTTTGGGATTCCTTCTTTAATTTGATTCTGAAACGATATATGTGTTGTTTGCATTACTTTTTTTTTAAAGAGTTTTTGTCAAAACCATAAGGACAATGTCTACATCCACTTTCACAGCAATAACCTCTTTTTAAGAGATATTGCTCTGTGAAACAACGATAGCCTTCTGGTGTTAAATAATAATCGCCTTCTTCTAAAGGAATGATTTTCTTCATATATTACAAAGATAGTGCAAATTGGATTGATTTTTGAAAGCAATAAACTATGATCTTAATCTCTAAATATTTGGTTCCTAAAGGTTATGTTGGGATTGCAATATTTCCATTTGTTTTTCTTAGATATAGGCATTTGAAAATGAATACTACTTTAATGAATCATGAAAAAATTCACCTAAGACAACAATTAGAGCTTTTTGTACTTCCATTTTATTTCTTTTATGCTTTTGAGTTTTTAATCCGACTTTTAGCGTATAGAAGTTGGAATACAGCCTATCAAAATATTTCATTTGAGAGGGAAGCTTATGCCAATGAAAAAGACCTTAATTATTTACAATCAAGGTCTTTTTGGAATTTTATAAATTATATTAAAATTTAATCTTTTAAAACTATTTTTTGGGCTTTTGTTTGTCCATTAGTTAATGTTGCTTTTACGATATATGCACCAGAAGATAAGTTGTGATTATTTAAAATGAATGTCGTTTCATTAATCGAATTCACATCAAATAATATTCTTCCTAATAGGTCATATACAATCACAGATTCTATCATGCTTCGCTCAGAATACACTTTAATAAAATCACCTTTTGGTGCGATTATAGTTAAATCAGTTTCATATTCTAATTCGTTAATACTAAGCGCTTCATTTGTATATCTTAATATAAAACGATGCTCATAATCGATAGCTTCACTTTCTGAAAACGTATAAGGTGCTGCTCTTAAATCGTGAATTATTCCAGTTAATGTGTCTTCTAAATAGATGGGTTGATTGTCGTTTAAAAACAAACCATCTACATTACTTATAGCAATGGTATATTCTCCAGCGGAAGGAATAACAGTTCCTAATGGGATTTGATCGTTTTCATTAAAAGGTAAGGCACGACCTTGAATAATCATACGTTGATTTCCAATTTTTGAATAGATATTTAGTTCATTAACTTCTCTAGTAAAGGCATCAAATAATCTATCTTTTTCTTGGGTAGCGCCTTCAATATAACCGACCATAATACTCGATGTTGATTCGTTTTGATCTATTAAATTAAGCCAAATTCGATTGCGCTCTATAGAAGAAGTTGCTTCATCTTCATTTGTGGTTCTATAAAAGACAGTATTACTATGTGATCTATCACGCATACTGTTATTAAAAGTTACAGTATTACTTCCATCTTCGTCATCATTTAGAGCCAGTACAAAAAAGCCTTGTCCTGATGCGATTTTTCCACCAAACGATTGATCGTTATAAACATTAGTACCAGAATGATTAAAAGTGGTATAATCATTAACACTATAGGTGTATGCAAAATCATCATAAAACGAATCTCCATTATTTCCAATTTGAATTCCGTGCGTCCAAATATGCACAGCACCTTCAATTAAAGCATTGTCTGGATGTGTTAAAAATGATAACGCATCTAAAGCGGATGGATAAGGATTTCCGAGAAGGTTCCAGTTATCATCAAAACGCGTAACTTCTATCAAATCAACACCATAAGGGTTATAGAAATATGACGTTAAACTCGTATTTTCTCCACTAAATATGGGCTCAGTAATTACACCATTATTTGGAACTCCTGTAAACAGAGACGTTGCAGGATTAAGTCCTGCAGGTTGATTTGTAGGAGCTCTTACAATGTATCCTTTACCTGCATTCATGGCACCACCTGAAGGTAATGGATTCCAATATCCATAACAAATAGGAACAAAATCTGGTCCAGGACCATTGCCAACGGTTCCTGTAGTAGGAACCCATTCATAGATATAACTTGGTGTATTGGCTCCATAAATGGTTGATACATCATGACTCTCTATTGGAGAGGACCAATACACATAATCTGTTGGTCTAATATCGGCTGTATTTCGATATAACTCTATGTTTCCAGTATTTATTGCTGTTGGTAGTGTTGTTGGTGTTGAAATGTCAAAAACTTGAATTAAGCTCGCATCATCTTCCACAATTAAATTACCAGCATTTATGCCAACACCTTGAATATCAATATAATCTTGAATGGTTAGTGACGACGCAAAGTTGTTTCCACTTGAATTGGTTTTTAACGTTAAAGTAGCATCTGCATAAATCGTTAAATTTAAACCGTCTCCATGCGTGTCATCGCTTATGATTGGATCATTAGCTGTAACAGGAATAATCACACAATCTGCTGCTGTTGGAAATCCAGATGGCGTCCAATTCGCATTTACAAACCAATCTGTATTTACTGATCCATTCCAAATTTTAGTACTTGATATTTGAACTAAAATTTCTTCAAATCTTGATAATGTTGTGCCATCACAAAACGTATAAATTATTTCTGCAGTATATGTTGTGTCTGACGTTGGAGCAACAGCAATAACATCTGTACTTCCAATTGAAGTTAATCCAGTTGTGGTATTTCCATTTGCAGTTGCAGAACCTTCATACCAGGTTAAATTTGAAATGGAACCTAATCCACCACCAGAAGGTGTGAATCGCCAAGCTTCTTGAGTTGCGTTCCAGTTATTGTTTAAACTATTTCTATTAGGAGCTGCCAAACCTGTAGAGGCATCATTTTGAATGGCTACAGTAGCATTACCATCATTCCATGGTAATACATCATTATCATCAATGTTTTTTTCTTCAATATAGACATCTATCACATTGCTATGTTCATATAAAACCATCATACCTGTATAAAGTATACTATTGTCTGAAAACATAGGAATGTCATGCCACGACATGATAAAAGCTCTCTCACCAGTATCTAAAGTAATGGTTTCATAACCAACTTCTCCGCCTTGACTTGGGTCAATATCGTGATGCACACCATAAATTGAACGACCATAAAATTCTGTTCCATAAATTCCATCAGAATTTATAGCGTTAGGTACATTCCAATCATTTATGTAGCCACAATTATCTCCAGGTGTAAAGCTATCAAAAGAGATAACACCGTTTGCAGTAACTTGTAATTGTGAAAAGGCATTTATTGCAGCATTGTCATAAAAACAAAAATCGAAATTCATTGGGACTACTGGAGACCAAGTATCATCATTAAACGTAGAAAATTGATTTGCTAAACAATCAAACTGATATGGAGGATTGTACGGAATTGAAGCAACATTATAAGCACTAGGATCACCTAATTGTAAATAAGTAGCTTCAATATCTACAGTGGCTACTGCACCACACGAAGTCGTTGTAGGATTATTACCATTGGTATCTAAAGCCATTAAATTTGGTAATCCAAGAGATGACGTTCCTGTTCCTGGTCCTACAGTACAGTTAGGAGGTGTACACGTTAAACTAATGGTGAAGTCTCCAGTTGTCGTGCTTCCTGAACCATAATGTGCGACATATACATAGTAATCCGTTAAATTCGTTGTTGTAAATGTGTAAGAATCAGTTCCAAATGCATCATCACAATCAATATTTGTTAGTGATCCACAACTGCCTTGCATTACAGCTAATTCGGTATCATATCCACCACTTGGTGTTACATCTATGGTCGTTATATTTCCATCACCAACAAAGTGATACCATACACCATAATCACTCATTGTACATCCTGAACCATGAGCTGAACTTCCAGTAACTCCATTTGTTGTTGCAGATATTGATTGTCCGCACGTCATATCATCTGCAGAAGCACAATCTGTATTTGTTGGTGGTGGTGGTGGTTCTGACACGCAAATGCCAAAATTCCCTGAGATATTATTATTGCCATAGACCCAAACCCGAATAAATACAGTACTGCCTGGTGTTAAGCCAGATGCTGAAATTGAAGACATATTAGCATTTGCACTGCCATCATCATCACATTCAATAAATGTAAGTGAATTACAAGGGCCTTGATAAAGTGCCATACCACTATCTGTAAAATCGATATCATTGGTATCTATAATGATTGAACCTCCTGCAGGAACTGTAGCACTAAACCAAACATCGCCACCATTGTAAGAGGCACAACCAGGATTTGGCACACCACCTGTTGCAGTGGCACTATCTGTAGTGAACGTTGAATATGAACAAGGTGTATTGACACTTAATACTTCTGCATTACAAGGATTATCATTAGATGGAGGTGGAGGAGGTGTACCAATACAAATGTCAAACGTTGTATCTTGACCTGTAGTTCCTGTCCATGTAAACACTTGAATAAAATAAGTTTCTCCTGATGTTAAACCTGTTAATATACTCGAATTAAAATCTGAACAACCAAAATTATCTCCAACAGCAACTGAACAATCTGGAGCAATAAAACCTCCATAAAGTGCGTGGTATAAATCTATTGTACTACCAGCCACATTTATTAAGTCTACAGTGTGAGAGGTTCCTGTCGCTACAAAACTAAACCAAACATCATCATCTTCTGTGCCACCACAGGCAGCTGGACCTATGCCAGAATCTGTTGCATTTTCTACAGTTCCAGGACTTGTGTTAGTACAGGAGTAGTCTGGATTAACGGTTAGGCTTATTGCACCACAGGGATCATCATTGGCAATAGGTGATGTGATTTCTAAAACGTACTCTGCGTAAGGATCTCCAATTGAAGCTGCATCAATAACGATATAATACGATCCAACTGGCAAGTTTACGACTAGCGGAGCACCAGTAGCTGCTGTACCAGTATTTGATGCGTTTGTATAAAATGCACCTACACAATTTCCATTCGTAGGAGCACATGCTGAATGCACAGAGAGTGATTTCCAATTGTTTCCTGCATTGGTGAATTCAAAAGTATAATTTCCTGCAACGGTTACATTTATTAAATAGACGGCATCTTCTTGGGCACCATAAGCTGGAGAACCTCCAATGCACATTATGGCATTAGAATAATCATTACCATGACCTAAGGTTGATTGAAGTCCTGTGCTATAAGTTCCTCCTGGTATCAGTGCCAATGGAACGGTTGCTGCTCCACAATCATCATCAGGATCTTGCGCAAGAGCAGATATTGGTGTAATTATTAATAGCAGAATGAGGAGTAATTTTTTAATCATAATCTAAATTTTTTACAATAACTGATGCTAGCTATTATTAGCTAGCAGGTAAGATTAAGTGATTTTGGGTAGGTGAGGGCGTAATATGTATTAACAATGTAGTTAAAAATTATATAATTTTAACAAAATATTTAGAATTTCTTTGCTTTTTTGTTAAAGTGTTTTGTTTTATAGATAAAAACAAGATATCCTTTGATAATCATAGGATTGTGTGGCTTAAAATTCCTACAAAAAGTGTTTTTTCTTAGGTCCTATGTCGCAGTAACTTGTACTATCGTTTGACTAGAAATCGAATTTTAAATTTTAATGTGTTGCCATAAAAAAAGAGCCTTGATTTTTTAAATCAAGGCTCTTTTATGTTTTTGAAATGTATTAAAAATTAATCTTTTAAGACTACTTTTTGTGTTTTTGAAAGTCCATTACTTAAAGTGACATTAACAATGTAAGCTCCACTTGTAAGGTTGTGATTGTGTATCACAAATTCTGAAGTATTAATAGCAGTTGCGTTAATTAATGTTCTTCCTAGAAGGTCGTACACAATTACTGCATCAATAGGACTCGTATCAGAATTGATTTTTATATAGTCTCCTTTTGGAGCAACGATACTTACAGTGTTTAAATCAAAATCAGTTATGCTTAAAGCGCTATTTTTATATTGTAATATAAATCTATCGTCATAGTTAGTCGATTCTGTTGCAGTAAACGTATATGGAGCAGCTCTCAAATCATGAATGATACCAGCTACAGTATCTTCTAAATAGATGTCTTGACTTTCATCTAAAAATAAACCATCTACTTTATTGATAGCTATGGTATATTCTCCAGCTTGAGGAAGTACTGTTCCTAAAGGAATTTGGTCGTTTACATTAAATGGTAAAGCACGTCCTTGAATAAGCATGCGTTCATTACCAATTTTTGAATACAAACTTAAGCTGTTAGCTTCTCTAGCGTAAGCATCATAAAGTCTGTCTTTTTCTTGAGTTGCGCCTTCAATATAACCAACTAATATGTTTGATGATGCGTTGTTTGGATCAATTAAATCTAACCAAATTCGGTGACGCTCTATAGCATTAGAATCTGTAATGTTTGGATTTTCGCCAGACATTCTATAAAAATCAGTATTGCTTTGCGTTCTACTTCGCATGCTGTTATTAAAAGTCACATTTCCAGATTCATCATCATTTAATGCCATGACAAAAAAGCCTTGTCCTGAAGCGATATCTCCTGAAAATGAGGTGTCTGGATAACTAGGTCCAGAAAAGTTGAACGAAATGTAATCACTAGCATCATAAGACGATCCAAATTGCGTATAAAATGATTGTCCATTATTACCAATTTGAGTTGAATGTGTCCAAATGTGAACAGAGCCTTCCAAAATTGCATTATCAGGATGAGATAAGAATGCAGTTGCATCTAAAGCAGAAGGATAAGGATTTCCTATAAGGTTCCAGTTATCATCAGAAGATGTCACTGTTAAGCCATAATTATTTGTAATCGTATTTAAATAAGGACTATTAGCAGAAGGATTTGAACCACTAAGTATAGGCATTTTAATAACACCATTATTTGGCACACCATTAAATGTAACGGTTTCATTTTGAGAAGCGACATTATCGTGGTCATTTGGTCCTCTAACAGCATACCCTTTACCAGGACTCATTGTTAAATTACTATTGTTATTCCATTCTCCGAAGCAAATAGGTGCACTATCAGTAGGAGGTCCAAAAAAGCCTGTATCAATAGTTGGAATCCATTCAAAAATATAACTTAAAGGCGTGTTCGCACCATAAACATCAGCGACATCAAAACCTTGTACAGGGCTAGACCAGTATACATAATCTGTTCGACTCACATCAGCTATTCTACGAAGTGATATATTACCAGTATTTGATCCTTTTGGTTGCAAGGCATACGTTGGTTGATCTGTATCAAATACTTGTATTAGACTAGCACCATCTTGAACCGTTAAAACACCTGTACCTTGAACATCAATATTATCTTGAATGGTTAAAGAAGATGCTAAGCCAAGTCCGTCAGTATCAGAAGTTAAGGTTAAAGAAGCACCTGTTTTTACAGTTAAGCTTAAACCATCTCCATTATCGTTATCTAATAAAACGGGATCATTAGGTGTGCCTGCTGCAATGCATACACATTCAGAATCTGTTGGTACATTACCTTTAGACCAGTTAGACGCATTGGTCCAATTACTAGATGTAGAGCCATTCCAAACATTACCAATAACATAATCTATTTGATCTCTAGTTCCAGGATAAGTAGGACATTCAACCCAAAAAGAATACACGCCTGGAGTATCTGTATCTGGAAGACCAGAGCCAGCCACACCAACAGGATTAAAGCCATCTCCAGATCCTAATAATGTACCACCAATTGCTGAATCATACCAATCAGGTTCAGGCGTTGAAATAGGAAAACTAACAGACCAACTGTAAGGTCCAGTATGTGTTGTAGCACCAAGGCCATATAGAGTTGTAATTAAAGTATAATTTGTGCCAGCAACAAGATCTACAGTCATTAATGGGTAAAGACCAGCTAGAGAACTATCATCATCTCCATCAACATAAGTTGAGGTACAAGAGCCAGGATTGTAATTTACATCGTTAACAAGAATATAGCCTTGAGCATCAAAATACGGTGTTGGCACATCAAATTCAAAAATATAAGTACCAGTTTGGGTCACTGTGAAATTAATAGCTTGGTAATTCGCTGTATCTGGAGCAATTTCAAATCCACAAGGATCACCACTATCTAATGAAGCTTCAAGTTGAAACGTTACAGGATCTGTTGCTGAGTTGAGATTTCCAGAAATGGTATTTCCTAAACTTGTAGTACCAGCAACAGCGCCACATGTTAGTCCTATATCAGAAGACATTTCCAAAGAATCATCACCAGCACAATCTAATACGACACCATGAGTACCTACAGGAACAGGAGTTGTAATACAAATATCAAATGTGCCTTCACCATCGTAAAAGTCCCAAACTCTAATGTATAAAATCTCTCCAATTGTTCTTCCAGAAAGGGTTATTAAAGCATTATTTCCTGGTCCACCATCATCATTACAGCTTTCTAATACCAATGCACCACAAGTTCCAGAATAGACAGCTGCAGCGCTATCAGTCATGGTTCCAGATGTTGTTTCTATTGTAAATTCACCAGTAGAATTCACTTCATAATAAAACCAAACATCTCCAGTAGTTCCTCCTACTGTATCATAACTTCCACAAGTAGGATCTCCAACTCCAGAATCTGACGATCCGTTATTAGAAAATGTTTTAAAATCGCAATTAATATTAGAGTTTAATTCTAACGCATTTATACAATCGCTGTTTGCTACAGGAGCTGTTACTTGTAATTCAAAATCTGCATAATTAACAATATTAAATGGTGCTGCATCAATACGAATATAGTATGTTCCAGCAGCTAAATATGTGCTAAATGTTGCCGCAACAACGGTTCCAGTAACATTAATTCCACCTAAACAATTTCCAGCTGTAATGGAAGGATCCGAATGTACCGTTAATGCTTTCCAGTTATTTCCTTGATTCGTAAATGTGAAATCGTGATTTCCAGGGAATATTACATTTATAGAATAGATACCATCTTCACCAATACCATAAAATGGTGCAATTCCACCACATAATGTTGTACCATCATAATTTGTGCCTAAACCAGAAGTGGATTGTAAGCCAGTTCCGACAGTTCCACCTGGTATAAGTGTTAAAGGCGTTGCTGATGCAGCAACAGGTCCAGGTGCTTGCGCTAAAGATAATTGAGTGGTGATTGTTAAGAGGCAAAAGAAAAGTATTTTTCTTATCATAATCTTTAAATTTTTAAAACAAAATAGCATCGACTAAAAAAGTCAATGTTTGTAGGATTTATAAGGTCTGGACAATACTTTCGAGAAGTGGCATCCAAATTTACTCAAAAATAAATAATATTTCGTGATATTTATTGATTATTTTGTTTTTTTGATAAAGTGTTTCTTTTTATGGATAAAAATCTTATTTTAACTGATAATCATGTTTTTATAAAGCCTGAATATCTAAGCCATCCTTATGTTTCTGGCAATAAATTGAGAAAGCTCAAGTATAACCTCCTTGATGCCAAAAAACAAGGTGAAAAGACGCTATTAACTTTTGGTGGCGCATTTTCAAATCATATTGCTGCAGTGGCTCATGCAGGACAAGAAAATGGGTTTCAAACGATAGGTGTGATTAGAGGTGAAGAGCTTAAAAATTTTAAAACTTTAAATCCCACGTTATCATTTTCTAAGACTTGTGGAATGCGGTTTAAGTTTGTGTCTAGAGCACAATTTCGCACTAAAACATCGCTCAGTTTTATTGAGGAACTTGAACAAGAATTTGGTGATTTTTTTCTCATCCCAGAAGGCGGAACTAATAATTTAGCAGTTAAAGGTTGTGAAGAAATTTTAACTGAAGTCCATGAGGAATTTGATTATGTCTGTTGCCCAGTAGGAACTGGAGGTACGATTTCTGGTTTAATAAACTCGAGTCATCCGTCTCAAAAAATTATTGGTTTTCCAGCATTAAAAGGTGATTTTTTAAGAGAAGAAATTGCTAAATTTGTAACGAAAACAAATTGGGATCTTATTACAGATTATCACTTTGGTGGTTATGCTAAAATAAATGAAGATTTAATTCATTTTATAAATGAATTTAAAAAGACGTATGATGTACCATTAGATCCGATTTATACTGGTAAAATGATGTATGGTATTTATGATTTGATTTCTAAAGGTTATTTTGAAAAAGATGCAAAGATTTTAGCAATTCATACAGGAGGTTTACAAGGAATTGAGGGAATGAATGCAAAGTTAAAACAACAAAATAAGCCCTTAATCGTTTAAGAATTTATGAAGAGAATTAGTATTATTTTTTTAATGTCGCTTGTCGTTGTTAGTTGTAGCTCTAAGCGTAAAATTGTCACCAAAAAGAAAGACAATAGGCAAAAAACAGAAAAGGTGTCAAAACCAACGAGTACAGTAGAGCCTAGCACTCCAAATGTGCCTGCGAAACCTACAACTTATGCCAATGCTATTGAAGCTTATATTGCTAATTTTAGTGCCATTGCAAAAGAAGAAATGCGAAAATATAAAATACCAGCAAGCATTACGTTAGCTCAAGGGATTTTAGAATCGGGTTCAGGAAAAGGGCGTTTGGCTGTTAAAGCAAACAATCATTTTGGAATTAAATGCCATGGATGGACAGGTCAAAAAATTTATCATGATGATGATGCGTCTCAAGAGTGTTTTAGGAAATACGAACACGCAGAATCTTCCTTTGAAGACCATTCTGCATTTTTAACCACTCGTGGTCGTTATTCAAAATTATTCCAATTAAATGAAGGCGATTATAAAAGATGGGCTAAAGGCTTAAGAGCTGCTGGTTATGCTACAGACCGAAAGTATCCTGAAAAATTGATTAGTTTAATAGAACGCTATCAGCTTTATAAGTTTGATAATGAGGTTTTAGGAAGAGCAGAAGTGATTAGAACTAATGACAAAAAAAGTGAATTCAATCATACAGTAGTTAAAGGCGATACCTTGTATTCATTGTCTAGAACCTATAATACAAGTGTTGATAAACTTAAATTATTGAACAATCTTTCTGATAATGAATTATCAATCGGTCAGGTTTTGATTATAAAATAAAGACCTATGTTATATAAAAGAAGTAGTGCGCTTTTTAAAGCTGCAGAACAGGTAATTCCTGGTGGTGTTAATTCTCCTGTAAGGGCTTTTAAAGCTGTTGGAGGAACTCCAATTTTTGCAAAATCTGCCAAAGGAGCTTATGTTTATGATGAAGATGATAATCGTTATATTGATTACATTAATTCTTGGGGACCAATGTTATTAGGTCATGCTTTTCAACCTGTGGTAGATGCCGTTATTGAAAAAACAAAGCAAGGTACATCGTTTGGAATGCCAACCGAAATTGAAACTAAAATTGCGGAGTTGGCAGTGTCAATGGTTCCAAATATTGACAAAATTCGTTTTGTGAATTCTGGAACTGAAGCTTGTATGAGTGCTGTTCGATTGGCTAGAGGTTATACTAAAAAAGATAAAATTATAAAATTTGCAGGCTGTTACCATGGTCATAGTGATGCCTTTTTAATTCAAGCTGGTAGTGGAGCTGTTACTTTTGGTAGTCCAAACAGTCCAGGAGTGACAGAAGGAACTGCAAAAGATACATTGTTGGCAAGGTATAATGACATTGATAATGTGAAATCACTTATTGAGGCCAATCCTAATGAAATTTCGTGTATAATTTTAGAGCCTGTTGCAGGTAATATGGGTTGTATTCCGCCAAAAGCTAATTTTTTACAAGAGCTAAGAAGTCTTTGCGATGCGAATGCTATTCTATTAATTTTTGATGAGGTAATGACAGGTTTCAGACTTGCCAAAGGTGGTTGTCAAGAATTGTTTGGAGTTGATGCCGATATTGTCTGCTTTGGTAAAGTTATTGGAGGCGGACTTCCAGTTGGTGCTTTTGCAGCTCGTGAAGAAATTATGAATCATTTAGCACCTATAGGAAATGTGTATCAGGCAGGAACATTAAGTGGTAATCCACTTGCAATGGCTGCAGGTTTAGCGATGTTAGAATCTGTAAATAATGATGCTGAGTTATTTCAACGTTTAGAAGAAAAAACAGCTTATTTGCATAAGGGCTGTTCAAGAGTTTTAACAGCATCTGGAATTACACATACTATAAATAGAATAGGTTCAATGATTTCAATACATTTTGCGGAAGGTGAAGTTGTCGATTTTGAGAGTTCTGCAAAGGGAAATAATGAGACATTTAAAAGCTTCTTTCATGGCATGCTAAATGAAGGAATTTATATAGCTCCAAGCGCTTTTGAAACTTGGTTTATAACAGATGCTCTTAGTTATAAGGATTTAGATGAAACGATAGCTGCTGTAGCAAAAATTGCAAAAACCTTATAAAAAAACAAGACACTGTATATTAGATATCATCTACAGTTAAGCGAAGCATCTCAATACACAACATAAAAAGTTTATAGTGTTCTTAACGGCTAACAACAAAAAAGCCTGCTTAAATTTAAGCAGGCTTTTTTGTTGTTACTAATAATAGATTACTCATCTGTTCTGTAAATAGCAATATATTTTTCAAATTGCGCTTCGGTTAAGATGCTTTTTAATTTAGTATCTAAAATTGTATTGATTTTTTCAAGTTTTTGCTGATTGCTTTCTAAATCACTACTTATTTTTTGATATGTAGTCTCATATGTTTTATAAGCTTGGTAAACTTCTTCTAATTGATTCTTGTCAATTTTAATAGTTTTTCGAATTTCTTTTGCTTTTTCTGAAGCTGCTGCATTAATTTCTAATTTGTTTTGAGCATCCAATCCTTGTGTGCTAAATAAAAGTGCAAAAGAAAAAAAGCAAAGTGTTATTAGTTTTTTCATCATTATGAATTTTGTAAATGAAATTAGGCTACTAAATTAATGATTTTTAATTTAAAACGGCAAATAAAAAAAGCATTGATTAAAAAAAAACAATGCTTTTAAAACTAAACCAATCAATCTGTATTACTGTTTTTTATCAGATTTATTTTTCTGATGTCTTATTTGTTTCTTTCTCCCGTTTTTAGAAAGTGACGCTTCCCATTTTTTGTATTGTTCGTCGTTTAAGATGATTTTCATCTGTTTCTTCATTTCGATTTGTTTGTCTAATCGATTATTAGCCATTGCATAACGTTCCTCTTTAGTCGGCTTTTTAGAATCTTCACTTTCTTTTTTTGCTTTACGTTTAGCTCTAATGCCTTCTTTTTGTTTGGCATCTTCAAGCATTAATACCTTTACTTTTTGTTGTTGAGAATCATTAAGATCTAATTGTAAGGTCATCTTTTTTGTTTTCAAAGTAGCTGCTTCTTCCGCAGATAAATCATTAAGAAATCCTTTTCTGTTTTTCTTGTCTTGAGCTGTTGCATTTAAGGTTAATAAAGCTATAGCTATTATCATTAATTTTTTCATAATTTATAAATATTTGTTTTTACTAGATGTAAGTAAGACTGTAATAATTTATTAAGGTTTAACGTGTTATCGGTTTTAACCTCAATTTAACTTTTTTGAGTTTTTTCAATATGTTGTAACATTATATTGAATATTGGTTTGTTATATAAATTGCGCGATAATCAAAAGAATGATTATTTATTATTTAAAAAATATAATGGAAACGGAAGTTTTGCAATCCTCTGAATTTAATTAACTTTGAAAAACAAATAAACGAATCAAAATTTATGAAAAAAATAATAGCCTTATTGTCACTTTTAGTGATAGTTATGTCATGTAAAGAAGATAAAAAAGAGGAGGTCGTTACACCAGAAAAAGAAATGACTAAAATGGAAAAGAATCTTAGCAAATATGTGAGTTTTAAACTCACAGCAGATCTTAGTGGATTAACTGAAAATGAACGTCAAATGCTTCCGTTGCTTATTCAAGCGGCTGATAAAATGAACGAATTATTTTGGTACGAATCTTATGGTGATAAGAATGCCCTTTTGAATTCTATTTCAGATGAGAATACTAAAAAATATGTAACGATAAATTATGGACCTTGGGATCGTTTAGATGGAAACAGCTCGTTTGTTGAAGGTATAGGTGAAAAACCAGCTGGAGCAAACTTCTATCCAAAAGATATGACTAAGGAAGAATTTGATGCTGCAGATATAGAAAACAAATCAAGCATTTATAATTTTGTACGTCGCAATGAAAATGGAACGTTGTTTTCTATTCCTTATCACAAGCAATTTGAAAAAGAAGTTAAGGTTGTTTCAGATTTATTAAAACAAGCCTCAGAACTTGCTGAAGATGCTGGACTTAAAACATACTTGGAGTTAAGGTCTCAAGCTTTATTAGATGATGATTACCAAAAAAGTGATTTGGCTTGGATGGATATGAAAACAAATACACTTGATATTGTTATTGGCCCAATTGAAACTTACGAAGACCAAATGTTTGGTAATAAAGCGGCTCACGAAGGTTATGTGTTGATTAAAGATCAAGAATGGAGTAAGCGATTAGCAAAATTTAGTGCGTATTTGCCAGAACTTCAAGTTGGTTTACCTGTTGATGAAAAATATAAACAAGAAACACCAGGAACAGATAGTGATTTAAATGCTTATGATGTTGTGTATTACGCTGGAGATTGTAATTCAGGAAGTAAAACCATCGCTATAAATCTTCCTAATGATGAAGAAGTACAACTGCAAAAAGGAACACGTCGCTTACAATTAAAAAATGCAATGCGTGCAAAGTTTGATAAAATTTTAATGCCAATTGCAGATGAATTGATTGAAGAAAGTCAGCGTCAACACATCACATTTGATGCCTTTTTTGCTAATACTATGTTTCATGAAGTCGCTCATGGTTTAGGGATTAAGAATACCATTAATGGCAAAGGAACTGTTAGAACTTCTTTAAAAGAACATGCTAGCGCTTTAGAAGAAGGTAAAGCCGATATTTTAGGATTATATATGATTCAGCAATTACATGCTAAAGGAGAATTGGAAGAAGATTTAAAAGATAATATGGTCACGTTTATGGCTGGTATTTTTAGGTCTGTGCGTTTTGGAGCTTCATCTGCACATGGAAAAGCCAATATGATACGTTTTAATTTCTTTAAAGAAAAGGGCGCATTTTCTCGAAATGAAAATGGAACTTATAAAGTGAATTTTGATAAAATGGAAACAGCGATGGAAGATTTGTCAAACCTTATCTTAACACTTCAAGGAAATGGAGATTATGAAGGTGTTGCAAATTTAGTTGCTGAAAAAGGAATTATTTCTCCTGAACTTCAAGCTGATTTAGATCGATTGACTGAAGCTAATATTCCAGTTGATGTAATTTTTGAACAAGGAACAAAAGCATTAGGCTTGTAATAGACACCATTGTTTTACAGAAAATTTTATTAGACCTGTCATGTTTTAAAAAATGACAGGTCTTTTTTTAATGTATATCAATCATCATTTTTTTAATTATTGGAGCTATTAAAATGGCTAATAATCCAACACCAATACTAATAACTCCAAAGCTAGCATATACTGATACATAAGAAAATAATTGCTGGAAATTATCTCCATTTTTCATTGCAATTTCTGGTGTTATTCCTGTAATAAACTCTGTGATATCTCCAAAAAAACCTTTGGTAAATACATTGGTTTCACCTTGAGTCACTGTTGTTAATTTTGCGATTTTTCCAGCAAAAAAATGACCATAAAAATTTGCCGAAAACCAAACTCCCATAATAAAAGAAACATATTTTAGAGGAGATAATTCTGTCATTTTAGATAAACCGATTGGAGATAAAAATAACTCACCAATAGTTAAAACCAAGTACCCTAAAACTAAGTACATCATTGAGGTTCTTGCAAATTCATCAATGCTTTGTGCAGACAAGGCAAAGATTAAAAAACCTAAGCCTAAGAACATTAATCCTAATCCGAATTTAATTGGAGAGTTTGGGTTCTTTTTTCGCTTACTTAAAAAAGTCCATAACATTGAAAATGGAATCGCAAACAAAATAATAAAACCTGCATTTATACTGTTTGTTCCAGCAGCATCCATACCTACAAGGTTTACGTTTCTATCGGCAAATAATGTTAATGAACTTCCTGCTTGTTCAAATATAGCTGAAAACAACGTATATAATACTGTGAAATATACGGCAACAATTAATCGCTTTTTCTCATCAGCATTTACAGTAGATAAAATGTAAAAAATATAGCCAATTAAAAACATAGATATGATCCAAACCAGATAATGTTCAAACTCATGAAATTTAATAACCAATGCAAATGCTGGAACAGATAAAAATGCTAGAATAGTTATGAGTTTTCCTCTATTTAAACCAAGCCATTTAGAATCGTATATTTCTTGATTTGGTACCAATCCTTTATCTTCAAAAACATTGTTTTTTAAGCCTTTATTAAATACCAATAATCCAGCAACCATTCCAATTCCTGCTAAAACAAAGCCATAGTGCCAGCCATAGGTTTCAGCAAACCAAGCACAAGCTAGAGGTGCAATGGCTGCGCCAAGGTTTATGCCTAAATAGAAAATTGTAAAGCCAGAATCACGCCTTGTGTCACCTTTTTGGTATAAATCACCAACAAATGTCGAAATGTTTGGTTTGAAAAATCCATTTCCTACGATTATTAATCCTAAGGAGCCATAAAAGAAAATAGGATGCTCAAAGGTTAAAAAGAAATGCCCTAAGGCCATTAAAACACCTCCAAGTAAAATGGCTTTCCTAAAGCCTAAAATTTTGTCGGCTAGAATTCCTCCTATCATTGGTGTTACATAAACTAGTGACATATAAGCTGCATATACACCAAAAGCCATGTCGTCTGTAAATAATAATTGTTTGGTCATATAGAGCACCAAAAGTGCTCGCATTCCATAGAAGGAAAAACGTTCCCATAATTCAGCAAAAAATAAGTAGATTAATCCTTTTGGATGCCCAAAAGCTTCATTGGAATTAGTTGTAGTCATCTGTTCGTGTTTTGATGTTTGGCAATGTATTAACCAAGCATTTTTATTTCGAACATTGTTTCTAATTATAGTAATTTATAATCAATTGTGCTTATTTGTAACTGAAGTTAGTTTACTGTAATAAGTGAGTTATAGTCTTTGTTTTCAGTGGTTTTTAAGAATTCTTCTAGGAGTGTCGAATCTATTGTGATGTGATTAGGAATCATACGTAATCTGTAGCGACCTTCACCAATAAATGTAAAAAGATCTCGTCTTTCTAACTGTTGCATGCTGTCTAAGTCTAAAATTGTATTCGTATTATCGATAATTCTTGTAAGATACGTTTGATTCTTTATTTCTCCAGCTAATCCAACAATTAAACTTTGCGTATCGCCTTCTCCATATTTACGTCTAATAGCAAATTTTAATAGATTCTTATATTGCGTCGTTTTAGAACCAAAATCTATCGTTTGTTCAAACACACCTTTTGTAGGAATACTGATTTTAACCAAACTCCAATCCCTGAAACTGATGGTCATTTCGTTAGGCTTAGGCATATTTGCTAAGCGAATAACCCAAGTTGTAGAGAGTACTAAAAAAATAGAAATCAACGATGTTTTAGCAATTATTTTAATAAGATTATTGCTGAAGTCATTGCCGTAATTTACGAAAACTTCTGAAAGTTGAGAGGAAAACATGAGCAATACAACAAGTGTAGAAATGATACCAACGATTTTTAAACCTCTGTGTGCAAACGTTCTGTAAAGGGAAATGCCTAATAAAGAGCATAATAATCCTGATAAGATTAAATCCGGAATTCCACTAAAATTAATATCATTTCTAATCGTATTTGTTTCTGAAAAGTTGGACAATAAAAACGTGGAAATTGAAGTGATTACAATCACAACTAGAATTTTATTAATGTTTTTAGTGTTGTTGTAAATAAAACGTGGCGCATAATAAAAGTAGAATAGAGCCAATAATAAAAACATGTTATTGACGATAGACAACAAATGAATTCCGAATTGAAAAGGGATTGTTTTTTCAAATGAAAGTAAGTGTCCAAAATAAGACCAACATCCAGAAATAACCCAAATAAACATGGCCAGACTTAAATATAACAACCCTTTATCAACACGCTTTTTGGTCTCGTCTTCCTCTAAAATTATTTTAAATCGTTTTCTGATATTAAACCAAAGCGCTAATAGTAAGATAGCACCAATTAGTGAAATAAAAATATGTGATAAAAAATAAAATTCAGAAACGTAGGTCATTGTAATTATCCTAAAATTCTGTTGACCAATTTTTGTTTAGCCTTTTCATCATCACCACATAACCATTGTATGACATTATCTTCCCAAATAGCATCACGTTGAGCTTCATTGATAATATTTTGATTCACGGCGAGGTCTAATATTTTTCCTGGATAAGAACTTTGTTTTTCGCTTTCCATTTCTCCTAAAGGATAAGGATCATCTAATCCCATTAACACCTGTTTTGAACCTTGGTTTTTCATAAGTAAATCTAGACCACCTGTGTCGTGAACTAAGGTGTCAAAGAAAATATTTTTATGTCCAACAGCTTTTCTAGGATGGGTTTTGCCTTCAAATAAATCGGGTCTGCCATCAAACCCTTGAATACGTCTTCCTAAATTGATTTGTGCTAGTTGTCCACCATGAGCAAAGCAGATTCGCATGTTCTTATACTTTTCATAATAACCATTTAAGGTTAAAAAGTGATACGCATCAGCACATTGAGCAAGCATCCAAATCAAATGAAAACGCCAAGATGTATTTTCTAGTTTAATGAATTTCTCACCATCATAAGGGTGAACTTCAACCGCTAAATTATATTTATCAGCAAGCTCAAAAATAGGCTCGTTCTCTTCATCAAAAATGCAGCGCCAAGTACCAATAGTATCCATGTAATGTGTTGGTAAACACAACAATTGCATGCCTAATTCTTCAACACAACGCTCAATTTCCCAACAAGCACCTCTAACAAAACCAGGATGTACTACAAAACCAGTCGTAAATTTACTCGGATTCTCTTTTTGGACTTTAGCATTAAAATCATTCTGAAAACGTAAAGCTTGCTTCATTTCTTCAAGTCTAAGGCCATTTCCGTAGAGTTGAGATAAGTTTAAAACCACAGCATGATCAATTTTAAAATGCTCCATCCAAGCCAGCTTCTCGTCTAAAAAGAAACTAGAATCTGTAATGGGACGATTCCAATCCTTTTGAAGCATAAATTTTCGGTCTTTATCGACCCAAAAAATTCCTTTATTTTTCATGAATTCAGGAATCTCTTCAGGATAAGGAAGCAGATGTGAGTGACCGTTTATTCTTAGTTTGCGTTTTTCTTTCATAAGTTCTACTGAGCGGAATTGAAGCGTTTCATTAACGTTATTTGTCATTACTGCAAAAACAGAAATCTATTGTAATTAAAATTAGTCTTCTAATTGTACTTTTTTTGGTGGTTGCATGACTTCGCCACAATTCGGGCAACTACGCTTGTCTGTATCACCATAATATTTGTCAAAAATGGCAGGCATATCGGTTTCAATATTATCTAAAGTAAAGTCTTCTTCATACAATTTGGTCGTGCAGTTTTCACAAAACCATAATAAAGCATCTTGTACGCCTTCATCACGTGGATATTCAATAACTAAACCTACAGTATTAGCACCTCTTTGCGGAGAATGCGGCACTTTTGGAGGTAATAAAAAGATCTCTCCTTCTCTAATATGAATGTCTTTTGGTGTGCCTTTATCAATCACTTTTAAAACGATATCACCTTCCACTTGATAGAAAAATTCTGGCGTTTCATTGTAGTGATAATCTTTTCTACTGTTTGGTCCTCCAACAACCATAACGATAAAATCACCATCTTTCCAAACCACTTTATTACCAACTGGAGGCTTTAAAAGGTGTCGGTTTTCTTCAATCCAAGCTTTAAAATTTATTGGTGGAAATAATTTACTCATCGTGTTTTATTTTGGGCGTTACAATTTACTTATACCTACAAGGTTTTTAAAACCTCGCAGGATGCAAATTGTCAGGCTTTTCACTGTATCTTTTTATTTGTCTCTTCGAGCGCAGTCGAGAAGTCGTCAAATAAAAAGGATGCCGTTTCAATCCTTAACGCAAATTCATCAATCCTATAAAATTAGTAATAAAAAACGGAATTTTTTAGTCTATAAACTTTTTGTTCGTCCACCATCCACAGGAAGATTAATTCCATTGATATAAGCAGCAGGTTCACTAGCTAAAAAAGTTATGGCTGCAGCTAATTCTTCTGGTTTGGCAAAACGTTTTGCAGGCACAGCACTTTTCATAGCATTGGCAGATTCGTCTTCGGTTTTTCCTGTTTTAGCCGATTTGTTTTTAATGATTTCAGCTAAACGATCTGTTCCTGTAGCGCCAGGAAGTACATTATTGACAGTAATTCCAAATTGACCTAATTCATTAGCTAAGGTTTTGCTCCAATTGGCAACAGCACCACGAATGGTATTGCTAACACCTAAACCATCAAGAGGTTGTTTTACAGACGTTGAAATCACATTAATAATCCGACCATAATTTTCGCTTTTCATATAAGGAACAACCGCTTGTGCTAACACATGATTGCATTTTAAATGTTGCGTAAACGCACTTTCGAATTCTGAGACTTCAGCAGAAAATACGGGTCCACCTTTTGGTCCTCCAGTATTATTCACTAAAATGTGAAATCCGTGATGTTGAGAAATATAGGCTTCTACTTTTGTTTTCAATGCTGCTGGATTAGAAAAATCGGCTACGATGTAATCATGAGCTCTGTGTTGAGGTAATTCAGCTAAAGTTGTTTTAAGTTTATCTTCATTTCTAGCAATAAGAGTGACTTGAACCCCTTCTTCAGCTAAAGCGATTGCTGTTGCTTTTCCTATTCCTGCTGTGCTTCCACAGACTAATGCGTATTTATTATTTAAGTTTAAATTCATAATATGGTTTTGGCGTCAGTTCGAGTGAAAATTCTTTTTTAGAATTTTTATATCGAGAACAAATTACATCTTGATACAATTTTTTTCAAAAATCACTCGATGTGACGATTAATATTTTATACATACATTCTTAGCTTCAGTAAAAAAGCGTAAGGCTTCAAAACCACCTTCACGCCCAACACCTGATGCTTTAACTCCTCCAAATGGTGTTCGTAAATCTCGCATCATCCAGGTATTTACCCAAACGATACCAGCTTGTAATTGGTTGCTCATTCGCATGGTGCGTTTTAAATCGTTTGTCCAAAGTGTTGCTGATAATCCGTATTTAACTTTGTTTGCCATTTTTAATACATGGTCTTCAGTATTAAAAGGTATAATAGTCACTACTGGACCAAAAATTTCTTCCTGATTCACACGACACTCATCATTAGGTACTTCAATAACGGTTGGTTCTAAGTAATATCCATTTTCATAACCTTTGACTAAGACTTCCTTTCCACCACATAACACCGTTCCATTTTCGTCTTTAGCAATTTGGATGTATTCTTTTACTTTCTCTAAATGTGGTTTTGATACTAAAGCACCAATATTCGTGTCAGCTTCAGATGGATGACCTACTTTGAGTTGTTTTATTTTTTCAACAAAATCAGTTTTGAACTTGTCATAAATAGAAGCTTCCACAAAAATCCTACTTCCGCAAAGGCAAATCTGACCTTGATTAGCAAAAGAGGAACGGACTGTTGTATTTAACATATCGTCATAATCGCAATCTGCAAAAATGATGTTTGGGTTTTTTCCACCTAATTCCAACGATAGTTTTTTAAACATTGGTGCTGCCACTTTTGCAATGTGAGCTCCAGTTGCTGTTCCACCAGTAAAACTAATGGCTTTAATATCTAGATGTTCAATAATGGCTTGTCCAGTTGAACCACCAAGACCATGAACAATATTTAAAACACCTTTTGGGAGTCCAGCTTCATTACAAATTTCACCTAAAAGGTAAGCAGTCATTGGTGTAACTTCACTCGGTTTTGCTACGACGCAATTTCCAGCAGCTAGAGCAGGAGCGATTTTCCAAGTAAAGAGATAGAGTGGAAGGTTCCAAGGTGAAATGCAACCCACAACTCCAATAGGTTGACGTAAAGTATAATTGATGGCTTGCTGTCCGACACTTTCATGGCTTTCACTAGCAAATTGAGTAATGGCATTTCCGAAGAACCGAAAATTACTTGCTGCTCTTGGAATGTCAACACTTTTAGCTAATGAAACAGGTTTGCCATTGTCTTTAGATTCTGCTTCTGCAAAGCGTTGTACGTTAGCTTCGAGTAATTCTGAGATTTTGATGAGAATGCGACTGCGTTCTTCTAAAGTGGTTTGTGACCACACAGGAAAAGCAGATTTTGCAGCTATATATGCGTTTTCAACGTCTTCTTTTGACGAGTTTGGTATTTGTCCGTAAACTTCACCGTTTGAAGGGTTATAATTATCAATCCATTGGTCTTGAATTGGATTGTGGAAGTTTCCGTTGATATAGTTTTTTATGTTCATTTTATTGTCTGGTCGAGCGCAGTCGAGACCTACTTTATTGTTAGGATTATAATTAGAATGTGTTGCATTTCTACATTCAGATAAAATATGCAACAAATCAAACTCTCCGTTGGCTAAAGCTAGTTTCTTTTTTGCACTCCAATTTTTAATTTTCTTCTCAAAAAGTATTGCTTGCTCAATATCGTTAAATTCTTGATGAAATATTAATTTTAAAGGTCTTCTTTTGTATGTAAAACAATTTTTATTCCTTCCTTTTTGATGTTCTTCTAATCTTCTAGATAAATCGTTTGTAACTCCTGTGTAAGTTAAATTGTCTGAACATTGTAATATGTAAACAAAATATGATTTCAATTTAAATTATTATTTAAAGTAGGTCTCGACTGCGCTCGACCTGACAAACCTTAAGTACAAGAAGTGACAAGTTAACATTATTTTATATAATTTTCTATAGCTTCTTTTAATTTTTCTGCTTCAATATTGACTTTATTTAAGGTTTCTAAGTAAGCAATATTAACGCCTAAAAAAGCATTTAATGATTGTTGATATTCGCGATCACTTTTTAGCCCTTCAAAATCATTGGGTACCATTTTGTCAATAGAATCATTAACAATGACTGTTGTGAAATACGTTCTGTAATAATCTAACATATAACTGTAGAAATCTAAATGCACTTCTTGAAAACTTCCTTTTGTATCATTTATAGATGAGGTATGGAATTTTCCAATTTCAGAACGCAACTGTGGATCTTCAATAAGATCTGTTCCTATAGAAACCAGAGATTGATAACCACTAGTTTTAAAATCAATTTCATCATATGCATTAACAGCTCTAAAATGATAAGCAAGAGAATCGTGATAGGTGTTGTCTGTTTCTAGGACATCAATTATTGTTTTAATAGAATTAATTGTTCTGTTTAAATTATTGGTTCTAGTATTAAGAACTCTGTCTAAATCAAAAAGTGTGTAGTCTAAATCTGAAATAATCTCAGTGAGTACTTGTCGCTCTTTTTCTTTCTGTTTTTTGTGTTCATTCCAGTTGTTGATCTGAAGCGCAATTAAAATCCCAATAACTACAAGAATAATTTCACCAATGGCATATTTGAAATATTTGCCTGTTTTGTTTTCCATAATTTGGTTTTGACGAATCTTTCTGAAGAATTTAATCATCATTTTATATTAAATCTAACTTCTAACTCTTTATTAATGTTTTCTAAATGCTTTTTAATATCCTCAACTATATAATAAAGCCTTAAGCGATAGTCTTCTTTTTTATTAGCTTGTAAAAGCAAATATTCTTTATATATTGGATGGTGGATTTGCTCAACATTGTATCTGCGGCTTTTGTAAAAACCTGTAGTGTCTTTATTGGGCTTAAAATAATCTTCGTAAAGATTGATGTCTTTCAATTGTTTGTTCTTTTCAATGATCTCATTTTCATACCTAACATATATATTATCCATAAAGTACTTCGTACGTGGTAAAGAAACTTCATAAAAACGTATAAGGCTGTTACGCAGAGAATCTGTTTTAATTTTTTCAACACCACTAGATTTTAATGCTTCATACGCACCTTTGTCATATGAAAACACTAAACCCCAATTTGCTTTTTGAATAAGTTTAGTAATTGTTTTGTCATTAAGTTGTAATCGATTTTGCCTAACGAGTAAAAGGCTATCTATGGCTTGATCTTTAACAATGTTTCGATCACCTAATCGTTGAAAAAGTGAAAAGTCGTTTTGAAGTGATTTTTGAATTTCAACTAAAATTTGTTTTTCATATTGGCGTTCTTGTCGGTTGTTATTCCAATTATTAATCTGAAGTGCAATGAGAATCCCAATCACGACGAGGATAATTTCACCAATAGCATATTTGAAATATCTACTTGTTTTATTTTCCCTGAGGAGGTTTTGACGGATTTTTGTAAAGAATTTTATCATTTTGTATTTTCAATTAATGACATGACTTTTTTTGCAGCACTATCCATAGTTTCATAGCTTTTAAGAATGGTTCTTAACCTTGACACCCTAAAATTAGCGCCTTTAAAAGCTGGAAAATTCATTAGTTGATGTGCCTTTTTTAAATTGTCTTCAGTTGGATCGCTTCTGATGTCTTTTATAGCAGTAATAAATTGAAGTACAACATTAGATTTAAACATGTCATATTCCATTTCTTCTATAAAGTTATTCAAGCTCTGTTCTTCTTGTTCAATATCTGTAACTAAATTATAATACTTATAGAGTTCTGTTTCTATAACAGTGCCTTGAATTTTACTTAAGTAACCTGAGTTTTTTAAGGCTTCAAATCCGCTTTTGTCAGATTTAAAATAGACATCAAAAAGGCTATTGTATTTATATAAATACGTTGATGTATATTCACTAAATTCATCAATTGTTATTGTGTTTTGATTTGCAAGTTTTATAAACTGTTGCGCACCCAATTTCGAACTGTCTCGAAAGCTCTTAATAACATTTAGATCTATGACATCTGATTGTATATTCTTAGAAATATTATTAAGATAGCCTTTTAGTTCGGCTTTTTGTTTGTTGTTCTCATTCCAATTATTAATCTGAAGTGCAATGAGAATCCCAATCACGACGAGCACTATTTCTCCAATGGCATATTTGAAGTATTTGGATGTTTTGTTTTCCATGAGTAAGTTTTTGCGAATATGTCTAAAGAATTTAATCATATTACTTTAATTGTTTTTTGGTTTAGAAAGTGCAATGATGTCATCTAAAGTCTCTAATACTTTTTGTAATTCTCCACTAGAATTTAAAATTTGATCTAATAAATCTGATCTATTCTTAATTAAGTATTCAAATTCTAATGTTTGCAAAGCATCAAAATTATTTCGAGGATCGTTAAAGTTAATATCCCAATCAAAATGTTTTGCAAAATAAGGGTCGAATTGTTCCCATACATAAGCTCTAGACCTTAATTCTTCTTCTTGATAGTCTTCAATTAAATCATTCCAAGAAATCAATAAATCGCGTAGATTTTCATTAGAAATAATATCAAAAGAAGAGGTGTTGGTCAGTGCATTGATGCTTGATTGTGAAGGGTTAAATGTCATACCTCCATAAGAATCCCACATATAACGCGATAAAGAGTCTAATTCTATTGGTTTAGGTTTAGAGGTGATTGGGAAAAAGTTTATGATTTTTTTACAAGCGTTATGAGCTAAATTATGTTGGTATAGGACTGAGTCTAATTGTTTTTTGTTGCCTTTAAACTCTTTGTGAATATTAGCTAAAATGGCAGATTCTTTGTTTAATTTTAATCGGTTTTCATTCCAATTATTTATTTGAAGCGCAATCAGAATCCCAATAACCACAAGTACAATCTCACCAATAGCGTATTTAAAGTATTTGCCTGTTTTGTTTTCCATAAGAAGGTTTTGACGAATTTTTCGGAAGAATTTAATCATTAGCTTGAGGTTCTGTTGCTTGAAGAATGTCTTCTATTAGTAGATCAGTTTCATCAAGTCTAAAAATGACCTGTTGATGTAACCATAATGAATTATCTATTAAGTTTTCAAATTCCACTTTTTGAAATAATGGATAATAATTAGGCTTTACTTTAGAAGTTCCAGCCCATTTAAAGTTGGCATTACTGTCCATTTCCTTGAAAGAAATATGTGGTAACAAAAAGGGTAAAAAATGATCGTTACTCCATGAATCTAGTTTTTCATAACGTGTTTTACTAATTTCAGAGAGCGAATTCCATTGGTATAAAAGCGAAGAAATCGAATCGTTTTCAAAAAGATTAAGACGTCCATTTTGTACGATGCTATGAACTGCATTGTTAGCAAATGCAATTTCGTTAGAAGGGAATGATTTAAAAAATAAGCTGTCTAAATTATGATTTAAAAGTTCTTCTTCAGAAGCACCAACAAAACTCATTAACTTAATTAAGGCATTAATGGCTTTTTTCTCTTCGATCCTAAAGTTCGCAACAACTTTTTTATTCGATTTAAATTCTAAATGTAGTTTAGATATTAAATCTTTTTTTTCTAATTGGTTCAATCGGTCTTGATTCCAATTGTTAATTTGTAAAGCTATAAGAATACCAATTACCACAAGAATTATTTCACCAACAGCGTATTTAAAATATTTGGGAGTTTTTCCTTCTGATAGCAATTGTTGACGTATACCTCTGAAAAATTTAATCACATTTTTTATTTAAAAAGTGATTAAGCGATGGTTGGTTTGAGGTAAGTATGTTTAAAAATAAGGAATTCTATTCACTAATCTTATGTTGAAATGTTTCGACTACGCTCAACATTACAAAACAGGCTTGTTATTTTGGCATATAAGCCATGACTTTAATTTCTACTACTAAATCTGGATGTGGTAATTGATGCACAGCTACTGTGGTTCGTGTTGGTCCAGTTTCTTTTTCAAAAAACTCTGCATAGGCCTTGTTGTAATCTGCAAAGTCATTCATATTGACTAAAAATGACGTGACATCGACCACATCTTTTAAACTTGCGCCTACTTTTTGTAAATTCTTATCAATATTTTTTAAGACTTCTTGGGTTTGCGTGTAGGCGTTTAAACGTTTGGTTCCCATCTCGTCAATGATGTCAACACCAGCAATGGTATTGTCTGGTCGCCTTGAACTCGTTCCAGAAACAAAAATAAAATCGCCAACTTGTTTGATGTGTGGATAGGCTCCTCTTGGTGTTACTATGTTTTTGCTCATAATTTTGTTTATTTGTCTGGTCGAGTGCAGTCGAGACCTCTCGACTGCGCTCGAGGTGACATTATCTCAATCTTGCAATTCTATCGTCTTGAAGAATGGCATCGGTTTCTGTTATTACTTTGTCTAAAATATCTTTTAAATCATCTTCAGTGGATATAATTCCATCAGTTAACAGATTTAAGATGGCTTTGTCTTGCGCTCTTCCTTTTAACATGGCTTCTCTGTAACCAATATCTTCGTTAAAAGTGACTAAGCTGTATTTTGAGGAATAATCTTCAGGGAATTCTTTCTCTAAAGCCATTTCTATTTTTCGCTTTTCTTGAAATATGGCTTGACCAACATGACCTTTCATTTCATGGAAATTATCAATCGCCAAATCTGCTATGGCATCTGTGTCTTTCTTTCTTGTTTTTTCATATTCAGAAAAAATAGTGTCCCAGTTGCCTTCATGTTCATCTAGAACCTTATCAAATTCTACTACATCTTCAAAAGACGCATTCATTCCTTGTCCGTAAAAAGGTACAATAGCATGTGCAGAGTCTCCCATTAATAGTGTGTTTCCTTTATAATGCCAAGGCGAACATTTTACGGTTCCTAAGGGAGCTGTTGGGTTTCCGAAGAAGTCTTCAATCAAGTTAGGCATCAATTCTAAAGCATCAGGGAATTCTTTTTGGAAGAATTCTGTTACGATTTCTGGTGTTGTTAAATTATTGAAATTGTATGCTCCTTCATCATAACTCAAGAATAAAGTTACTGTAAAGCTTCCGTCTAAATTGGGTAAAGCGATGACCATAAAATCACCTCTTGGCCAAATATGCAAAGCGTTTTTATAGGTTTTATAATCTCCAGTTTCGGTTGGAAGAATTGATAATTCCTTATAACCATGTGTTAAATAATCTTGAGAAAAACTGAATAGAAATTTACGTTCTAAATAGTAACTTCTTCTTAAGGCAGAACCTGCTCCATCAGTGGCTATGATTATATCAGCATCTTCGACAAATTCATCTTTTGTTTGATAGTCTCTAAATCTTGCAGTCGTGTGTTCAAAATCTACCGATTTACATTTCTTATTAAAATGAATGGTAACATTGTCGTGTTTTTCGGCTTCAGTAAGTAGAAGTCCGTTGAGTTCACCTCGAGAAATAGAGTTGATGTATTCGTGATCTCTTCCGCTATAGTTTGATAAAAACGTATTGCCTTCAGTATCGTGAATCATACGACCATTCATAGGAATACAAAGCGCTTTGACTTTGTCTTCAATACCAACCAATTTCATGGCTTTATTGCCTCGATCTGAAAATGCTAAGTTGATAGAGCGACCAGCAGAAATATCTGTTTTACGTAAATCTGGACGCATTTCGTAGACCGTAACGTTGTAACCTCTTTGACCAAGGCGCAATGCGAGAAGACTTCCGCAGAGTCCTGCACCAATGATTAATATATTTTGTTGTTGTTTCATATGATTTTTTGTCTGGTCGAGTACAGTCGAGACCTTTTTGAGACCTCTCGCTAACTGCGTTGTGTACTTTCAATGAAAACATATTTTCACTTCAGTAGTGCTCGAGGTGACACTATCTTTAATTCAATATTGTTTTTAAACGTTCCACAAATCCATACACATCCATATACGAATTATATAGAGGAACAGGAGCACATCTAATCACATCAGGTTCTCTCCAGTCGGTTATGATTCCAGCATCAGTGAGTTTATCATGCAAAGCTTTATCTGCATTTTTTACTTGAATTGAGAGCTGACAACCACGTTCCTTAGGATTGCTAGGTGTGATTATTTTTATATCTGAGTTATTTAGTTCATTTAATAGAAATTCAAAATAACCTGTTAAATGCTCTGATTTCTTACATAATTTTTCAAATCCAGCCGTTTTAAATACATCTAATGATGCTCGAATTGCAGCCATTGATAGAATAGGAGGATTGCTTAATTGCCAACCTTCAGCGCCAGGTAATTGATCAAAGTCATCACGCATTCTAAAACGTGTTTTCTTATTGTGTGACCACCAACCTGTAAAACGATTCAGGTCTTTATTGTTTGCATGACGTTCGTGTACAAAAGCACCAGATAAACTTCCTGGTCCAGAGTTTAAATATTTGTAGCTACACCATACAGCAAAATCTGCTCCAGAATCATGAAGATTTAGTTGTACGTTTCCTGCTCCATGAGCACAATCGAAACCTACAACACATCCATGATGATGTGCTAAAGCAGCAATACGTTTTAAATCGAAAAATTGCCCTGTGTAATAGTTGACACCACCAATCATAACCATAGCAATCTCGTCTCCATGTTGTTTTAAAATGGTTTCTAAATCATCGTAATTGGCTAGTTCTTCACCTTCGCGAGCTTTCCAGAGAATTAAACCGTCTTTATCATCATAACCATGGTGACGCAATTGCGATTCAACAGCATATTTATCACTAGGAAATGCATCTGCTTCAATCAATATTTTATAACGTTTTGAAGTTGGTTTGTAAAAGCTTACCATCATAAAATGAAGATTTGCTGTTAGCGAATTCATAACAACAACCTCTAAAGGTTTTGCACCTACAATGTTAGCCATAGTTTCTGTTAAGAACTCGTGGTAATGTAACCAAGGATTTTTGCCTTCAGTATGACCTTCAACTCCTAGATTTGCCCAATCTTCAAGTTCCTGATTAATATAATTTTTTGTGATTTTAGGTTGTAAGCCTAAAGAGTTTCCTGTCATATAAATGACCTCATTTCCTTTGTTGTCTTTCGGGATATGAAACTGCTGTCGATAGCCTGATAATTCGTCTAATGTGTCTTGTTGCTTTGCATAATCAAGACCAAGTTTATAGTTGGACAAAATGTGTTTATTTTCGGTTGCTAACAAAAATAGCATAATTATATGATATTTCTGTTAATCGAATAAAGTAGAAAGAAACATGAAATTAAAAGGAATTAGATAATTTTGTGCTTATATTTCTAACAAAATTTATCAGATACAATTATTTTTATATGTTAAAAAGACTTTGGTCCTTATACCACCAATGGTATGTGAATTATAGTAGTTTTTCAAGTGAAAACGAAAAAGAAGACTTGACTTATTTTAGAGACAAATTGTTTATTTCTATTTTAATGTTAACGGTTGTACTAGGCCTTGTCTCTTACTTTCCTAGTGCAGGAATGGCTATTTTATTAGACAAATGGTTTGTGTTTTATGTTGATACCATTGCTGTTTTTGTATTATTGATTTTGTTTTTTAATAAACAAATGAGTTTGAAAACAAAGAAAATTGTGTTTTCTGTCAATTTTTTTGCTTTGTCATTTGCGCTTATTATTGATTTAGGATTTAATGGAAATGGTACGATTTTGCTTTTTTTACTTAGTGTTTTAATGACGCTTTACAGTGGAAGAAAAGCAGGAATAATATCTGTGTTAGTGACTACTATTTTTTATGTGGTTATTTTAACTATATATAATTTTAAATGGATTGATTTGCCATTTTATAAAATATCTCCTATTGAGATTGTCCTAATCGTTTGTGTTAATAATGTACTTTTTACTCTACTTACTGTTTTCTCGGTTTCATTTTTAATAGACCAATTGCACAATGCTTTATTAAAGGAAAGTCTATTGCAGGAAGAGCTTATTAAAAAACATGAAAATGTCATAATAGCTAAGGAGAGAGCTGAGCAATCAGATAAGTTAAAGTCTGCTTTTTTAGCCAATATGAGTCATGAAATTCGAACACCAATGTATGGTATTTTAGGATGTGCTGAACTTTTAAAATCATACAATTCAGAAGATGAGGATTTTAAGGAATACGTGAATGTTATTGAAAATAACGGAAAAGAATTGTTAGGGATTATTACAGATATTTTAAGTATTTCTAAAATAGAAACAGGATTGATGAAAGTTAACACATCTAAATTTGATGTTAATGAGAGTATTGCAGCTGTTTATAAATTGTTGTTGCCAGAAGCTGAAACAAAAAAGGTTCATTTTACTTTAAATAGTTTTATTTCTAAAAGAGATAGTATTATAAAATCAGATCAAGATAAGTTTACAGCTATTTTAAAACATTTGATTGAAAATGCTATTAAATATACTTCAGAAGGCGATAGCATTGTTCTTAGTTGTAGTTTGGATGGTAGTAGTGCTTCACAATTAAAATTTTATCTAAACGATACTGGTATTGGAATTCCTGCAGATAAAGTAGAAACTATTTTTAATTCTTTTTATCAAGTTGATGTGGCTAATAAAAATACGCTCAATGGTTCAGGTGTTGGTCTCTCAATAGCAAAAGCTTATGTGGAAATGTTAGGAGGAGATTTGGAATTAGAAAGTAAAGTAGGTGAAGGAACTTCTTTTTGGTTTAGTATAGATATGGATTTAAAAACCGATTAAATCAATCGAATTATAGACTTTTAGAAAAAAATAAAGCGCTTCAACTAAATAATTGAAGCGCTTTGAATATATATAGACGCAATATGCGGAATATTTTTATATATACTTTATATACGTCTATGAGTCGTAAATTGGATGTTATAATTACAGGCGATTTTCAATTTTAATATTTATTTAACTTTAATGTTTGAAAAGTACAAGTTAAAATTACCTTCAGTCATTTTATGGTCTTTTGCGATTTTCATACCGTTGAATTCTTCATAGTTTTCAAAAGTATTGGTCATTGAAGGTGTTTCAGAATTACCTTTTCTGAACACCCATTCTCTAATGAGATAATCTTCATCAAAATAAATATCATAAGCGTCACCAGGAGTATAGCCTCCTTTGTTTCCGTAAGTTAAAGTGATTTTGTTTTGTTTTATTTTTGAAATTGGAGCGACTTCTTTTATAGATTCTGAAATTGTTGTGCCTTCATCCCAAACCAATTGAAAAGGTAATAATAGCCAGAATTTATCGTTAATAAAACCTTGGTCAACTTTAACAAAACTAGGTTCGAGTTTATCATGTCTTGTATACATGATGATAGAGTCTTTACTGACAATAGAAACCACATAATTATTTTTTGGTTGCCATTTCCAAGTCCGTTCAGAATGGTTTTCATCTCGATCAACATTAAATGTGAATTGAATTTCATTCACATTTTTCCAATTATCAATGCCATGAGCTTGTGCGATTTTTTCGGCAGAACTAAGCTCTTTTTTTACTTCAGATATAGTTTCAGGTTTTGAGCTTTGTTCTTTTGTTTCAGCTTTGCAAGCTGCCAGAATTGAGAGTATACAAATAATAGTTAGTAGTCGTGTCATTAGTTTTTTAACAAAGATAATCTAATCAAGTAGTAGAAACCTAGCAGATGATGTTTGGTGTTTGCATTTCCATAGTTATTATTACTTTAGCACTTTATTAATGAAGCAATGAGAGAAGATTATTTTGAAGTAAACAGACAAACATGGAATGAAAAAGTGAAAATACATTCTAAAAGTGATATGTATGATTTAGAAGCTTTTAAAAACGGTAAGTCTTCATTAATGACTTATGAATTAAATGCTTTAGGTGATGTAAGAGGAAAATCCTTATTGCATTTACAGTGTCATTTCGGACAAGATACTTTAAGTTGGAGTCGAGCAGGTGCCAAATGTGTTGGTATTGATTTAAGTGATGAAGGGATTACTTTAGCGAAATCTTTAAATGAAGAACTTCAACTTGATGCTGACTTTGTGCGATGTAATGTTTTAGATACGTCTAAGAATATAAAAGAAGTGTTTGATATTGTATTTACGTCTTACGGTGTTATTGGATGGTTACCAGATTTGAAACCTTGGGGAAAAATGATTGCTGAGCGCTTAAAAAAAGGAGGTGCGTTTTATATGGTTGAATTTCATCCTATTGTTTGGATGTTTGATTATTTAGAAGGTAAACCAATGATGACATATGGCTATATGCAAGACGAGGCTATTTACGAAGAATACGAAGGTACTTATGCGAATCAAAAATCAAAAATGATAAGTAAGGAATATGGCTGGAATCATGGTTTAAGCGAAGTTATTAATGCTCTTGTTGAGGCAGGTTTGAAAATTGATTACTTAAACGAATGTGATGAAAGTCCGTATAATGTTTTACCAAACTTAGTAGAAACTAAATCTGGAAATTATGCAACTAATGATAAATTGTATCCTCTTATTTTTGAAATTAAGGCAACTAAAATTTAATGATTCGCTTTTAAAATAGTTGGCATTTTAGCTTGAAAACTTCTTAATCTTGGAATTGATACATTCCTAATATAACTATTATTTGGATGAAGCCTTTCGTAATTTTGATGATAGTCTTCTCCTATCCAGAATTTTAAAAACGGATAAACTTCCGCAGCAATTTTTGCATTGAGTTCTTTAGCTAAAGTAGTTTTCTTCTTTTCAATGATTTTTTTCTGTGTATCATTTTGATAAAAAATAATAGAACGATATTGAGATCCATAATCTGGTCCTTGACCATTAACCTGTGTTGGATTTTGAGACGCAAAAAAGACATCCACTAAAGTTGCAAAGCTTACTATATTTGGATTATAAATAACTTCTACAGCTTCTGCGTGTCCTGTTCTTCCGGTATTGCTCAATTGATAAGTTGGTTTATCTGTAAAACCACCAGAATAGCCATTAATGACTTCATCTACACCTTTAACGCTTTCGTAAACAGCTTCTACACACCAAAAACAACCACTAGCAAAATAAGCGCGTGCTTTTCCGTTATCTAAAGGGACTTCAATTGGACTTGCATTAATAATGGCCTGTTGTTCATTACTAACTTGCGCAATGTTTTTGCAACTGAAGAGTAATGTGATGATTAATGTTATAAATAATGTTTTCATTTTTATGAATAGTTTTTCAATTAGTCGATAAAAGGGAAGATACCTTAATATGAAATTTGTGAAAATTATATTAAAGTTTAGTTTTGAGATTATTAAGTTCTATAATATTGAAATTGTAATATTGCAATATTACGATTATAAAAACAATAAAAAAGCCTTCAATAAGAAGTGAAGGCTTTTTAAAATTTATAATGGATAGTTCACTAAAGTTTTGCAAACATTTTTTCCATTTTTTCTTTCTCTTCTTCAGCTAATTCAGCATCAACTAAAATACGTCCACTATGCTCATCAGTAATTACTTTTTTACGAGAAGCAATTTCAACTTGAATTTGTGGTGGAATTGTAAAGAATGATCCTCCAGAAGCACCTCTTTCAATTGGTACAACCGCTAATCCATTTTTTACATTATTTCTAATACGTAAGTAAGCGTTTACTAAACGATCGTCTAACTTCTTTTGGAAATCTTCAGATTTTTTAAGTAATGCATCCTCTTCTTTTTGAGTTTCAGCTAAAATTTCGTTTAACTCACCACGCTTATGCTTAAGGTGTGTTGTGCGATCTTTAAGTTTGCTTTTAGTTTCAGAAATCACTTCTTTTTTCTGATCGATCTGAACTTTAAATTCTTTGATGTGCTTTTCAGCTAATTGAATTTCTAATTCTTGAAACTCAACTTCTTTCGTTAAAGAATTGTATTCTCTGTTATTTCTAACATTCTTTTGCTGTTCGCTATATTTTTTGATTAGCGCTTTCGCTTCTTCAATAAGATTTTTCTTTCCTTTGATTTGGTCGTCAATAAGATCTAAGTTCGTACCTAACTTTTCAAGTCTTGTATTTAAACCTTCAACTTCATCTTCTAAATCTTGAACCTCTAGAGGTAATTCTCCTCTTAGGTTTCTAATTTCATCTACTCTAGAGTCGATTAATTGTAAATCATACAATGCTCTTAATCGTACTTCAACAGATGTTTCAGCTTTTTTTGCCATAATTATAAATACTTTACCGGATTTGTATTCGTCGTTGATAAAACGACTGCAAAATTAGTAATTTTTTTCGAGAGATAGTCTACTAAAAAGCTTTTTGTGAACTGTTCGCTTTCGTAATGTCCAATATCAGCCAATATAATGTCGTTTCCTGCAGAAAAGAAATCGTGATATTTTAAATCTGAAGTTACTAATACATCAGCTCCAGCTGCTTTAGCTGCAGAGATTGCGAAACTTCCTGATCCTCCTAAGACTGCGATTTTAGCGATATTATTTTTTGAGAGATTTGAATGTCTAATACAAGAGACATTCATTTTTTCTTTTACAAACTGAAGAAATGTTTCTGTTTTTTGACTGTTTTTTAATTCGCCAACCATTCCTATTCCAATATTTTGGTTGTAATTATCAAGCGTTGTAACTTCAAATGCAACTTCTTCATATGGATGATGTTTAAAAAGTGTATTTAAAAGCTGTGACTCGACATGTTTATTAAATGTAACAGAAATTTGAGTTTCTGGTTCTTCATGTAATTCACCTTTTGTTCCAACTTTCGGATTTGATGATTCATTTCCTTTAAATGTACCTTTTCCTTCAGTATTAAAACTGCAATTATCGTAATTTCCAATATTTCCAGCTCCTGCTTTAAATAATTCAGTTCTTAAAGCTTCTGCATTCTTTGTTGGAACATAAGTGGTTAATTTTTTTATGGTTCCTTTTTGTGGAATTAAAATCTTTTTATTTATTAAGCCTAAAGTGTTACAAATAATATCATTTACACCTTTAAGTGCATTGTCTAGAGCTGTGTGAATTGCATAAATAGCAATATCATTTTTAATGGCTTTTAAAACAGTTCTTTCAACATATGATTTTCCTGTTATCTTTTTTAAACCTTTAAAAATAATAGGATGGAAGCTCACAATAAGATTACAATTCTTTTCAATGGCTTCATCAACAACAGTTTCTAAAGTATCTAATGTTACTAGTATTCCTGTGATTTTTGATTGTTTGTCTCCAACTAGAAGTCCGACATTATCAAAGTCTTCAGCATATTGAAGAGGAGCCAATTCTTCTAGATAATTGATAACATCTTTTACAATCATAATTATAAATTTGTTTCAAATATAAAATTTTATAGTCATTTGATATGATTATCTTAGCAATTGATTTCGTCAAGATGAAACTAATTAGAAACATACTTTTTCCAGTTGTTCCCGTTTACTATTCAGTAACATGGTTGCGAAATAGATTGTATGATTTAGGTTGGAAGTCTTCTACAGTCTATCAAATTCCAATAATATGTGTTGGCAATTTGAGTGTAGGAGGCACAGGGAAAACACCAACAATAGAATATCTTATTCGGTTTTTAAGTCAGAATTATAAAGTAGCGACTTTAAGTCGAGGTTATAAGCGTGACTCTTCAGGATTTATTATTGCAGATGAAAATGCAACTGTAACTTCAATTGGTGATGAACCCTTTCAGTTTTATAAAAAATTTCAAGATGTAACCGTAGCTGTAGATGCAGATAGAAGGCATGGGATTTCAGAATTACTGAAACAAAAGCAACTCGATCTTATTTTGTTAGATGATGCATTTCAGCATAGAAAGGTGAAAGCTGGATTTAATATTTTATTGACATCTTATGATAATTTGTATTGTGATGATATTGTTTTGCCAACAGGGAATTTAAGAGAACCAAGGTCTGGAGCAAAACGTGCTGATCTAATTGTGGTAACTAAATGTCCAGGAACGATCTCTGAGGAAGAAAAATTTACTGTTATTAATCGACTAAAACCATTGCCTAATCAAGATGTGTTTTTTAGTTCGATTGTATATTCTGAAACTGTTTTGAATGAGACTGGAAATATAGCATTATCAGATTTAAAAGATGAATTTACCTTAGTTACTGGAATTGCCAATCCGCAACCATTAGAAGATTACTTAAAGCATAAAGGGTTGAAATTTGAGCACTTGAAATTTAAAGATCATCATAACTTTAGTGATGAAGAGATTTCTAGTTTAAAAAGGAAGAAAAGAATACTAACTACCGAAAAGGATTATGTAAGATTGCAACCTTATTTTCAAGATAATGATACCTTGTTTTATTTACCGATTGAATTTAAGATAGATCAATCTGAAGTATTTAAAAATACAATTAATAATTATCTAAAAACTTAATTATACAGACGGAGTTGTCTTTTCGTTTTCTGCAAGTACTTCGTATAACTTCTTCTCAAAATCTTCTTGTTTGAAAGGCTTAGAAATGATGTCATCAAATCCAGCTTCATCAAACTCATGCATTTTGTCTTCTAGAGTTACCGCTGTAAGTGCAAAAATAGTAAGTTCTTTGTCGAATGTTCTAATGATTTTAGTGGCTTCTAGTCCGCTAATTCCTGGCATGTGAATGTCCATGAGTACAACGTCGTAAGTATTTTCTCTTACTTTTTCTACTGCAGCTTCACCATTGTCTACGATTTCACACTCAAGACCCATCTTATTCAAGATTTTCTTGGTAATCATTTGATTAATCTTGTTGTCTTCAACAATCAAAATCTTAATGTTGCTAATGTCCAATTTGCTAATGTTTTTAGAGTAATCCTCTTTAATAATTTTAACTTCTTCTGGAGCGTAGGTTAATGGGATTTCAAAAAAGAAAGTAGTTCCTTTTCCGAGTTCACTTTTTAGGTAGATTTTTCCTTTTAATATTTCAATTAATCCTTTTACAATGGATAGACCTAGACCTGTTCCACCATATTTTCTATTAATTTGTATAGAGCCTTGGGAGAAGCTCTCAAACATATTGTCTTGTTTTTCTTTAGAGATTCCAATACCATTATCTTCAATTTCAAATCGAAGCATGTGGTCGTTTCCGTTTTTAGAAATACTATATACTCTTACCCAAATATCTCCATCTTTAGTAAACTTGATGGAGTTACCAATGAGGTTGATTAATATTTGTGATATTTTTAAATTATCTCCAACAAACGTATGTGGTAAATCTTTTTGATATTCGAAGTGCATTATGGTATTGTTGTCTAATGCCGAATTATTAAGTGCAGAAACTACGTTTTCTACTTTCATTTGCAAGTTAAACTGAACAGGATCAAGTTCGACTTTATTAGCTTCAATTTTGTTAATTTGAAGAATATCATTAATAAAGGTCAATAAGTAATCACCTGAAAACTTTAAAGACTTTAAATGTGGTATTTGGTGTTCTTTAGGTTCTTCATCTAATAACATGTTTGTTAAACCAGTTACAGCATATAAAGGTGTTCTAAGCTCGTGAGTAACTGTAGATAAAAAGTTTGCTTTAGTTTTTGAAGCTTGCTCTGCTTTACGCATCGCTTCTATAAGATCATCATTTTTTTCATGAAGCATATTATTAGATTTCAATCTAATATTGTTGTTTTTATAAAGAGCTAAGGTTAACAATGATAAAATTGTAATTAAGGCAATGCTTAATATGGTTGTTATTTTTGCTAAACTACTTTCAGATTCTTGTTTTTCTATTATATTTTTTAGCTTTTCATAATCTGCAGCATTGTATGCATCAATATATTGTACTCTTTTTTCAGGCGTTAAATTTTCTCTTCTGACATTAAGAATAGAATCCGAAAGCTGAACATGTTTAGCAAGATATTCATGTGCTAGTTCAAAATCAGTTTCATTTTCATAGATATTACTTAATGTTAAATAGGCTTCATTAGTATTCTCAATAAATCCGTTAGTATTTGCAATGTCAAGACCTTCTTTTGTTATCGAAATCGCCAATTGATTATTTCCAAGTTTGTCAACTGTTTTTCCACTATAGATTAAGGCGTTTGATAAAATATTATTTTGATTATATTTTTTGGCAAGTACGATTGTACGTTCAAGCAGTGCTTTTGCTGTTTTATAATCTTTAAGTTTTAAATTAACTTTTGCTTCATTTAATGTCACTTCAGGTATAAAATGCTCAAGGTTTTCTTCCTCGAATTTGGTTTTTGCTGAATTGTAGTAATCTAAAGCTGTTTGGTATTCTTTTTTACTTGCGTGAAGTGAGCCTCTAATATTATAGGTCATGGCTAAATTACCATAATCATTAATTTCACGTTGTATTTCTGCTGCTTTAGTCAATGAAACTAAAGCATTTTCATACTCGTTAACTGTGTATTGTAGTTTAGCTATTTTGGTGTGAATTTCGCCTTCGCTCTTTCTGTCGCTTATTTTTACAGCGATAACAAGCGCTTTTTCAAGGTTGTCTTTTGCATTAAAATATTCACCTCTCTCATTATCAAAAGTTGATTGAGTGATTAGGTTTTCAATGCGCATTTTTAATATATCAACATCTTCTTCTGTATCAATTTGAGCAAAAGCAAATGTCGATAAAGTGATTAAAAAAGCTAATATGTAATATTTAATTTGGGACATATTTTGGCCACTTTATTTGGACAAATATAATTATTTATTCGATAAACGTACTAATTTCATCGATAAATTGCAAATTAAATCTAAAATTCTTGAAGAATATCCGGTTTCATTATCATACCAGCCAACGATTTTTATCATGTTTCCAATCACAGAAGTCATTTGAGAATCAAAAATGCAAGAATGAGGATTGCCAACGATATCTATTGATACAATAGGATCTTCGGTATATTCAAGTATATTCTTTAAGTGAGATTGAGAAGCATGCTTAAATGCGGTATTAATTTCTTCAATAGTTACTGTTCTATCAACATTAAAAGTGATATCTGTTAATGAACCATTTGCTACAGGAACTCTAATGCCACAACCACCAATGACGTCAGATAAATCAGGGAAAATTTTTGTTAAAGCCTTTGCAGCACCTGTTGTTGTTGGTACAATAGATTGTCCAGCAGCTCTTGCTCTTCTTAAATCTTTATGAGGTTGATCGTGTAGACTTTGATCTGTAGTATAAGAATGAACAGTTGTTATGTAGGCTTGTTTAACACCACAAAGTTTGTCAATGACAGAAATCATTGGTGCAGCATTGTTGGTAGTACACGATGCATTTGAAATAATTAATTCGTTTCCTTGAATCTCGTGGTCATTGATACCAAGAACAACAGTTTTTATGTCATCGTCAATTGGAGGAACAGATAAAATAACTTGTTTTGCTCCATTCTTAATATGGTATTCTAAATCTGAAGATATTTTAAATTTCCCAGATGACTCAATGACAAAATCAACATTAAATGGACTCCAATCAATTTCTTTTGGGTGCTTCTTGTTTAAAAGTGGAATGTGTCTACCATTAATGCTAATTATTGCTTCTGCAGATGAAATGTCATGTTTTGAAACACCATGAATACTATCATATTTAAGTAAATGACTAAGCGTTTTTGCGTCTGCAAGGTCATTTATTGCAACAACTTGAATGTCTTCACGATCTTGAATTAGTCTAAAAACGCGTCTTCCAATTCTTCCAAAACCATTAATAGCAACGTTAATCATCTAGTTGATATGTTTTTGCGCTTTGTATGAAGATCTAACTAAAGCACTGCTTTCTACATGACGGAAACCTAAATCTAATCCAATGTCTCTATATTCATCAAATTGTTCTGGAGTAACAAATTGTTTGACAGGTAAATGCTTTTTACTTGGTTGTAAATATTGTCCAATAGTGACGACATCAACATCATTTGCTTTTAAATCGTGAAGTGTTTCAATGACTTCTTCACGTGTTTCACCCAAACCTAGCATAATTCCAGATTTTGTACGACGTTGTCCTTGTTGTTTTAAATAGTTAAGAACATACATACTACGATCGTATTTAGCTTGAATGCGAACCTCTCTAGTTAAACGTCTTACTGTTTCTATATTATGAGATACGACTTCTGGAGCAACATCAATAATTCGGTCAATATGTTGTTCTAAACCTTGAAAATCAGGAATGAGTGTTTCTAAAGTTGTTTCAGGGTTCATTCGTCTTACTGCTTTCACAGTTTCGCTCCACATGATACTTCCCATATCTTTTAGGTCATCTCTATCAACACTTGTTAAGACAGCATGTTTGATTCCCATTATTTTTATAGAACGTGCTACTTTTTCTGGTTCATCCCAATCTACAGTTTCAGGTCGTCCTGTTTTTACTCCACAGAAACCACAAGAACGTGTACATACATTGCCTAAAATCATAAATGTTGCTGTTCCTTCTCCCCAACATTCACCCATATTTGGACAACTCCCAGATGTACAAATCGTATTTAATTTGTACTTGTCAACTAGACCTCTTAGTTCCGTGTATTTTTTTCCTGTAGGTAGCTTTACGCGAAGCCATTTAGGTTTCGGTTGACGTTTAGTGATTGTATTTGAAGCTGATTCTGTACTCATTCTAAAAAAATTTCAAATACAAAGATACGAAGTATTCTTTTAAATTAATCTTAATAAATAAGATACCAAATCCCGAATCCTATTAGGAATACAATTCCAAGAATGCTTAGTAGGTGTAACCCTTTAGATGGTCTCCATTCTTTAGGTGTATGCTTGCTAGAAATCAAAATATAGTTAATTATTGCATAAAAAGGAGCTGTTAAAAATGAAAGAATAGTTGCGACCTTGATAAGTAATCCCATTTCTGAAGCAAATATGAAGAAAATAATAATAGTACCACAGGTTAAAATTAGTATCCAAAATACATATCCTTTATTAAAAATTTTCCCAGTGAGTAATTGTGAGGTCTTCGCCATAGCTCTTGGAGATGCATCTAGAGTGGTTAAAGTGGTGCTAAACATAGTTGTAAATGCTGCAATGCCAATAAAAACATAAGCCCAGTTCCCAATGTGTTTTGTGTACATATCTAATAATTGATTGGCAAATTGTCCTGCTGAACTGCTAAATGTCGTACCACTCTGAAACATGACTAATGCTCCTAATGCTACAAATGCAATACCTAATAAGATAGTACTGATGTAGCCTACGTTAAAATCGAATAATGCCGATTTTGGTGAAAATTCACCTGAAGTTTTTTTCTTTTCAATCGTCCAAAGTGAATGCCATACCGAAATATCTAAAGGTGCAGGCATCCAGCCCATAAAAGCAATTAAAAAGGCAATTTCTATTCCGTTTGATGGGAATATTTGATTGATTGATATGGCTTTTGTTTCATTAAATAAAGCAAAACAAACAGCCGTTATAGTGCTAATCGTAAGTGTTATGATTATGATTTTAATAAGCTTGTCAAGAAGTTTGTACTTTCCAATGAGTAATATTAGTAGACAAACTATTAATACAATAATTGTCCAAATTTCAATACTGAAAACATCTCCAAATAATGATGCAGCAATACCAGCAGTTACAATTGTTACTGCAGTTTGAATGGTAAACATTGTTGCAAATGTGAGTAAGAAATAGACAATTAAAACAGGTTTGCCAAGTTTTTTATAACCATCTAAAAGTGATTCTCCAGTTGCTGAAGCATAACGAGGCCCATACTGAAAAAAGGGATATTTAAAAAGGTTGACTAAAAGTAATGCCCATATTAATCCAAAACCAAAATCGGCTCCAGCTCTTGTAGATTGGACTAAATGAGAAACACCAATAGCAGCACCAGCAAAAAGTAATCCTGGACCTATTTTTTTGAGACTGAAATTCACTTGTAATTATTTCTTTTTAATAATCTCAGCCAAAAGTTTTTTAGCTCTTAGAAGTTTAACTTTTACATTATTCATAGGCTCATCAAGTTGTTCAGATATTTCCTTATAACTAAATTCTTGAAAGTATCTTAAATGAATAACTTCTTGATAATGTGGTTTTAGTTTTTTTATATCACGAAGCAATTTTGCAAGGTTTTGTTCAGTAATGAGCTTGTCTTCAGGAGAAGGTGATTCATCAATTATTGTATGAAAACTATCATCTTTATCACTATTGGATGTGTGCGGAATAGATGATTTTCGTTTCCGTATTAAATCAATATGAATGTTTTTTGAGATTGTTATTAACCAAGTTTTGAATTCATACTTGTCATCATAGGTCTCAATTTTATCAAAGGCTTTAGAAAAGGTTTGAATGGTTATGTCTTCAGCATCGTTTTCATTTTCCGTACGTTTTAGTTGAAATCCGTAAACACTATTCCAAAAGGTGTCCAACAAAAAATTAAATGCAATTTGATCGTTAGTTTTTGCTTTTTCAATTGCTTTTTTTACTTCCAATATTTAGGTTTTGAGATCATATTTTTTATAAATATAAAGAATTGAAAGACAATTAAAAACAACTCAAGTAATGGACTAAGAAGAGGAAGGTCTTTTTCGTTAAGTTTTTTTGAAGCCAAAAAGAGATTAATAAATTGAACTAAAAATCTTAAAATAATTAATCCTACTACGATTTTCCAATTAAACATGACAATTAATAATGTAATAGCTAATATCCAAAATAATAATTGCGAGCAGTAAAAGGTCGCTAGAAAAAATTGATGTTTTAATTTATAATGATTTGCAGTGGTTATATGTCTGCGTTTTTGTATTGTCCAATCTTTTAAAGATTGTTTAGGAATTGATTCAGTAAAACTTTCTTTTGTGATACAAATAGTGGTGTTTGATGCCTTTGCTACCTGATTGATGAATAAATCATCATCACCAGATTTTATGTGCATATGTTGCATAAAACCATTTGTTTCAAAAAATTGTTCTTTTCTATAGGCTAAATTTCTGCCTACTGCCATATAAGGTTGACCTAGTGCAGCATAAGATAAATATTGAATAGCAGTTAAGAAGGTTTCATAACGAATGAGCTTATTAATGAATGAGCCTTTAATTTTTTTATGAGCTCCATAGCCTAAAACTATCGTTTTGTCATTTGAAAAATGAGAGGTCATTTCTTTGATCCAATATGTTGATAAAGGTTTGCAATCTGCATCAGTAAATAACAGGAAATTATGAGTAGCAGCTTTTATTCCTAAAGTAAGTGCGTACTTTTTATTACCCCAAAATTTTTCAACTGATTTTACATTTACAATTTTAATATTATTGTGCTTTTCTTGAAATTCTTCTAATACCTTTAAAGTGTCATCTGTTGAATCATCATTAATTAATATGACTTCAAAATCAGAATAATCTTGAGTCATGATCAATGGTAAATTTTTTTTTAAGTTTTCAGCTTCATTTTTAGCACAAATAATAACTGAAACTGAAATGTTTTTTTGTTTTGGTTTTATGACTTTGTGTCGAGTAAGACTATTAAAAATAATTCCGTAAAAGAAAACTTGAATACCTACAACAGCTATAAATATGTAGAATGCTATTTCAAGAATTACCATTAATAATTAAGAGTGTTGAGGTTCGTTGCAATCTTCGAATTGATCTGGTGATTTTCCGCAAAAACCACAGGCTTCACCTTCAGTATTGAGCATAGGGTTTTGACTTGCGCAAGTGCCAGCAAACTTACCATCTTTTTTTGCCCAAATTTTTATGGCAATACCTGCAACGCCTAAACCTAAAAGTACTAATGTAATTAGAACAAGTTTCATTGAATTCTATTTTGTGTAAAGATACATGTTTTGGATGCTTTTATACAAAATTTAGTCGTCAGTTTATTGGTGTTTAAATAAAGATTGTGACTTTGAAGTTTGTTTAAGTGTCTAAAAGTTAATAAATTAAATTTTTAACTAACTAAATTAAGTATTATGAAAAAATTATTTGCAGAATTTTTTGGAACATTTTGGCTTGTTTTTGGAGGTTGTGGTAGTGCTATTTTTGCAGCTGCATTTCCAGAATTAGGTATCGGTTTTGCTGGTGTTGCACTAGCTTTTGGTCTTACCGTTTTAACAATGGCTTTTGCTGTTGGTCATATTTCTGGAGGGCATTTTAATCCAGCAGTTTCACTGGGTTTATGGGCAGGAGGAAAGTTTCCTGCTAAAGATATTTTAGGTTACATCATTGCGCAACTTGTTGGAGCCATTGCTGCTGCAGGTGTTTTGTATGTTATTGTTTCTGGAAAATCTGATTTTGTTGATATAGGAGGATTTGCTTCCAATGGTTATGGTGATTTATCTCCAGGTGGTTTTAGTATGATGTCTGTATTAATTGCTGAATTTGTACTAACATTATTTTTCTTGCTTATCATTTTAGGAAGTACTAATGTAAGAGCACCTAAAGGATTTGCTCCTATTGCTATTGGACTTGGATTAACTTTAATACATTTAATTAGTATTCCAATTTCTAATACGTCTGTTAATCCAGCACGTTCTACAAGTCAAGCTTTATTTGCTGGAGGCGATTTTACTGCTCAATTATGGCTGTTTTGGTTAGCTCCAATAGCAGGTGCAATTGTTGCAGGATTTATTCATAAAGCACTATTTGATAAGGAATAGGTAAAACTTGTTTCTATCTAAATAAAGAAAGCCACTTTTGACGTGTTCAAAAGTGGCTTTCATTATTAAAAAAATTGCTATTAATTATGTTTTTTATTGTTTAGGTCTATTTCTGCTACTGCACTATCAGTGGCAATGGTGTTTAATCGATCAGATGGCTCTATAGTGATGCTTAAAGCTAATGCATCTTTTACATAAGGAACAGATTGTAGATTCTTCTGAGAAGCATCTAAAATTCCTAGATTTACCATTCTGTCCTGCATTTCTGCCCAGAGTTGATATGTTTGATCTTCAGGTAATTGAGGCAAAGATACAACATCTATCATAGATGTTTCATCTACAGGGTTAATGTAAGCTACAGTCTTTAAGTCTTTAGCACGATCATTTCCTCTAAATACGTATTTCTCAGTTTCTGGATTATTGAGTTTCAAAAACTCATGCATTAAATTATCGAGTCTTTTGTTATTTTCATCAATGTCACTTCTTAAATCAAAAATTTCTTCAACAACAACTTGATTTTCTTTTAATAAATCTAGGTTTTGTTGTGTCTTCATATAATATCCACCAGCAAAAAGTAAAGCAATAATACTTGCTGCGATGCTATACCAAGGAGTTCGGCGTTGCATTTTTTCTAACTTAATAACGGGAATAGAGTCTTCTTCAATTTCATTTAAGATGTTTTCTAAAACAAATTTTGGAACTTCTACAGCATTAGCTTTGGCGATGATTTCGAGGTTGTCTTGTAACCTTTTATATTCGCTTTCCGCTTCAGGATAGGTGTCAATATAATGTTCTACTTTCAGACTTTCTGAAGCAGAGGTTTCATCTAGTATGTACTTGTCAAGTAAACCAGATTGAAAAAAAGTATGTAGTTTTTTTTCCATATATAACTTATTTAAGGATTGTAAACTTTTTTGAGTTCTCGTAATCCTATTTTTAATCTAGACTTAATTGTACCTAATGGAATCTCTAATTCATCACTTGCTTCTTGCTGTGTCATGCCTTCAAAAAACAAAGCTTTTAAAACAATTTGGTATTTCTCGTCTAATCTTGCCACATGCTCTTTTAAATCTAAGACATCTTGATTTAAATTCGCTGTTGGTAAGATATATACGTTTGATTTATCAATTTGGACTTCCTTTTCAAATCTCTTATTAAAACTTCTTAATTTATCGATAGCAGTATTTTTGGCTATTCGATAGAGCCATGTAAAAAGTTTTGCTTTTTTGGAGTCGTACTTTTTGGCGTTTTTCCAGACCTTTACAAAGGTTTCTTGTAATGCATCTTGGGCAATTTCTTCATTTATTGTAACCTTGAGAATGATACCATACAAACTATCTGAATAATTTTCATAGAGAAGACTAATGGCTTTTTTATCACCTTTTGCAAGTAAGTGTACGATTTGTTGTTCTAAAGGTGTGCTCAAAAAGAATTTAATTTGAAATGATCTAAATACCTATTTTGGTTCGTATATATAAATGGTTGGTAAAGTTAATGTACAAAATTAAAATTTATATCTGTAGAAATTAATTTTCTTTCTTAAGAAATTGATTAATAGCTTTTTCAAATTTCTACAATAATTCTAAAGCCTCAATTCGTTGAGGCTTTTTGTTATATAATATTCACTTCAGCTTCAATACTAATATCAAAGAGACGTAAAACGGTGTCTTGTATTAGCTTTGAAAATTTCAAAATGTCACTACCAGAAGCACCACCATAATTGACAAGCACTAAAGCTTGTTTTTTGTGAACACCATATTTACCTAATGTTTTGCCCTTAAATCCTGCAGTTTCAATTAACCAACCAGCAGGAACTTTTACGTCTTGCTCAGACACCTCATAATGTGGTGCATTTGGGAAGTTGCTTTTTAATCTTGAAAATTTGGCTTTAGAGATAATTGGATTTTTGAAAAAACTTCCACTATTTCCAATCTCTTTGGGATCTGGTAATTTACTTTGTCTTATAGAAATTACTGCTTTTGAAACGTCTTGAATACTCGGTTTTAAAATGTGTCTTTGTTCTAATTCTGATTTAATCGCTCCATAATTGGTGTGTAACACATGATTTGTTGATGATAATTTAAAAACAACACTCAAAATGATATATTTTCCTTTGGCTTCTTGTTTAAAGATTGAATTGCGATAGCCAAAATTACAGTTTGAATTTGTAAATGTTTCTATGTCTAAAGTTTCAAGGTTTAATGCATCACAGGAATGAAACGAGTCTTTTAATTCGACACCATAAGCACCAATATTTTGGATTGGACTTGTACCTACGTTGCCAGGAATTAGAGATAGGTTTTCTAAACCTCCAAGGTTGTTTTCTAGAGTCCATAGAACAAACTCATGCCAGTTTTCTCCAGCATTAGCTTTAACTAAAGCGTTTTCATCTGTTTGAGAAATAATTTGCTTGCCTTTTAAGTTGATATGCATCACTAGTGCATCAATATCTTTTGTGAGTAGCATATTGCTTCCACCTCCTAAAATAAATTTTGACGAATTGTTTTCAGAACTATAAATCGTTTTTAATTCTTCTACAGAAGTAATAGAAATAAATTGCTTAGCTTTTACATCGATGCCAAACGTATTATAGGATTTTAGAGATATGTTGTTTTGAATTTTCACTAGTCTTTATAAACTTTTAATGCTTCTTTTAAGATGTGAACAGCTTTTATCAAGCTTTCTTTATTTAATACATAAGCAATTCTAATTTGATTTAATCCAACACCTGGAGTACTATAAAAACCACCAGCTGGAGCAACCATAATTGTTTCTCCGTTGACATCAAAAGATTCTAATAGCCATTGGGCAAATGCATCCGAATTTTTTATTGGTAACTGTGCAATGCAATAAAATGCACCTTTTGGATTAGCAACTTGTACACCTTCTATTTTATTTAACTCTTCAATAAGTACATTTCTACGTTCGACATATTCATTAATGACATCATCAAAATAGCTTTGAGGTGTGTCTAAAGCTGCCTCACTTGCAATTTGAGCTAACGTTGGTGGACTTAAACGAGCTTGTGCAAATTTTAATACCGTTTTAATAACCTCTTTATTTTTCGAAACTAGACACCCAATTCGAGCACCACACATACTATAACGTTTTGATACAGAGTCAATAATTATAGCATGGTTTTCTAGTCCTTCTTCTTGTAAAATAGAATAATGACTTATACCATCATAGGTGAATTCTCTGTATACTTCATCTGCAATTAAAAACAGGTCGTGTTTTTTTACAATTTCAGCTAATTTTTTTATTTCTTCTTTTGAATACAAATATCCAGTTGGATTTCCAGGATTGCAAATAAGAATTGCTTTTGTTTTTGGTGTAATTAATTTTTCAAACTCTTCAATAGGTGGTAAAGCAAAATTATCTTCAATTTTAGAAATAACAGGAACTACTTTTACACCAGAAGCTGTTGAAAATCCGTTATAATTTGCATAAAATGGTTCTGGAATAATAACTTCATCACCAACATCTGTGATGCTACCAAAGGCAAATAATAATGCCTCACTTCCTCCTGTCGTTACAATAATATCTTCATGTGTAACATGAATATCATTTTTAGCGTAATAGTTAGCAATTTTTTGACGGTAACCTTCTGAACCTTCAGAACGCGTATATGCTAGTATATCTAAAGAGTGAATCTTTACGGCATCCAATGCTATTTGAGGCGTCTTAATATCAGGTTGGCCAATGTTTAAATGAAAAACTGTTTTACCTTGTTTATAAGCGTTTTCAGCAAAAGGAACTAATTTTCGTATTGGTGATTCAGGCATTTGTAGCCCTTTATTAGATATTCTTGGCATAATGAATTATTTATGACGTAAAGTTCTGAAAATTATCTTAAAGTTTATTTAAAAAATACATCTAAAAAATGTGTTTAATTTTAAGATTTGTAAATTGAGATAATTACAATCCAACTCATGTTAAAAAAGAATACTCTAATACTGTTATTTTTATCTGCTATTGCGTCTTCTTTTTCGCAAAATGAGTTTAGTTTGCCGAGTTTAGAAAAAGATAAAATAAGATTTGATCTTGTAGGTAATTTAATAATTATTCCAGTTGAGCTTAACGGCGTAGAATTGTCTTTTGTATTAGACTCTGGAGTTAGTAAGCCTATTTTGTTTAATCTTGCTCATGTTGATTCATTACAGATCAATAAAGTAGAAACTATTTTAATAAGAGGACTTGGAGGAGGAGAGCCAATTGAAGCTATTAGGTCAAAACAGAACTTTTTAAGAGTAGGTGATGCTATTAATATCAATCAAGACATTTATATGGTTTTTGATAATTCAATAAATTTTACACCTAGACTAGGAAGACCAGTTCATGGTATTATTGGATATGATTTATTCAAAAATTTTATTGTTGAAATAAATTATGCTTCTAAATATATTGTACTTCACAGACCTGATACTTATAAATATAAATCATGTAAACGATGTGAAACCTTCAATTTGTCATTTTATAAGAATAAGCCATATGTTACTGGTGAAATTGAAGTCGATTCTACTTTTATACCACTGAATTTGCTAATTGATACAGGAAGTAGTGATGCCCTATGGATTTTTGAAAATGAAGATAAAGGTCTTGTGCCAACTGAAAATATGTATTTCGAAGATTTTCTAGGTAAAGGTTTGAGTGGGAACATCTATGGTAAACGCTCAAAAATTGAAAAATTTAAATTAAAAAGTTTCGTGCTTAACAATGTGAATACAGCGTTTCCAGATTCTACCTCTATAAGTTTTGCTCGAAAAAATATCAAACGGAGTGGAAGTGTTTCTGGAGAAGTGCTAAAACGTTTTAATATCATCGTTGATTATAAGAACAGAAAGCTAACTCTCAAAAAGAATAAAAATTTCAAATCGGCTTTTTCTTATAATAAAAGTGGAATTATTATTGAGCAAAATGGCGTCATGATTGTAAAAGAAAGAAAGAACCGTTCAGGCCTAGGTTTTAATGATAAAAGTGATTCCAATATTCATGTCGAAACAGTTACACATTATAAGCTTTCCGTAAAACCTGCCTATACCATAGTTGAAATACGTGAAGATTCTCCTGCAGAAAAAGCTGGCTTATTAAAAGGTGATATTATAGTAACAATAAATAATAAAGAAACTCACTTATTAAAGCTTCAAAATGTAATCGGATATTTTAAATCTAAAACAGGAAAACTGATCAACCTTAAAATTAATCGAAATGGAGAGATGATGCTGTTCACTTTTAGATTAGAAGATGTGTTTAAACAAAAAGAACTCCCTTGAAAGAGAGTTCTTAACTGTTATTTAAAGGAGTTACTATTGTTCCATAACACTTTTTTCCTTTTTCTCAAGAGGATTTTGCTTGTTAGGATCTATAATTAGGCCTTTAATTTTTAAAGCCACACTTGGAGTGTCTGCATTTGATGTTACGGTTATTGTCTTCCTTATAGGATTCACTCTGTTCGTGTCATATTTGACAGAAATCTCTCCAGTTTCACCAGGCATGATCGGTCCATCTGGTTTTTTTGGCACAGTACAACCACAAGTAGATTTTACTTTAGAAATAATTAAAGGTGCATTTCCTGTATTTGTAAATTCAAATATTCTTACACCATCAGAACCTTTTTCAATGGTTCCATAATCAATCACATCGGTTTTAAATTCTATTTTTGCGACCTTTTCTTGAGCATTAACACCCAAGCTTATTAAGCCTACGAATAAAATTAATAATACATTTTTCATCATTTATGTTTTAAATTGATACTATCAAAGCTACTTACTTTTTGGCATTCTGCAAAATTAATTAGATGTAATGCAACAATTATTAACATCTTCAAGGATAATTCTAGCAATAATATATTGTCATTAATTTCGCGAAAAAAGAAATATAAGTACTTTTGTTAGTTATAAAGCAAAAACAATACCAAAGCATGAGCATACCAACAAAATATTCAGCTTCTAATGTAGAAAGTAAGTGGTATAACTATTGGATGGAACATAATTATTTTCATTCTGTTCCAGATGAAAGAGAACCTTATACCATAGTTATTCCTCCACCAAATGTTACTGGAGTTTTGCATATGGGACATATGTTGAATAATACCATTCAAGATGTTCTTATTCGTAGAGCAAGATTACAAGGTAAAAATGCATGTTGGGTACCAGGTACTGATCATGCTTCTATTGCAACTGAAGCTAAAGTAGCGGCTAAGCTTAAAGCACAAGGAATTGATAAAAATGATTTAACTCGAGAAGAATTTTTAGAGCATGCTTGGGAATGGACTCATGAATATGGAGGTGTTATTCTTGAGCAACTAAAAAAATTAGGCTGTTCATGTGATTGGGATCGTACCAAATTCACAATGGATGATGACATGAGTGAAGCTGTAATTAAAGTTTTTGTTGATTTATACAACAAAGGTTTGATTTATAGAGGTTATCGAATGGTTAATTGGGATCCTGAGGCTAAAACAACATTGTCTGATGAAGAAGTAATTCATATTGAGCAACAAGGATTACTTTACTATTTAGAATACAAAATTGAAGGCAGTGATGAGAAACTTACCATAGCAACGACACGTCCTGAAACTATTTTTGGTGATACTGCAATTTGTATCAATCCTAAAGATGAACGCTTTACTCATTTAAAAGGAAAAAAAGCCATCGTTCCTATCTGCGGAAGAGTTATTCCTATTATTGAAGACGAGTATGTAGATATTGAATTTGGTACAGGATGTTTAAAAGTGACACCTGCTCATGATGAAAATGATAAAGTTATAGGAGATAAGCATAAGCTTGATGTTGTAGATATTTTTAATGAAGATGCATCATTGAATAGCTTCGGTATGCATTATGAAGGTCAAGATCGTTTTGTGGTTAGAAAAGCAGTAGCAAAAGAATTGGAAGCGGCTGGTATTATAGTGAAAAGTGAAAATCACATTAATAAAGTTGGAACATCAGAGCGTACAAAAGCTGTTATCGAACCTCGTCTAAGTGATCAATGGTTCTTGAAAATGGAAGATTTGGCTAAACCAGCTTTAGATGCTGTTTTAACTAATGGTGACGTTAAATTGTTTCCTAAGAAATTTGAGAATACATACAGACACTGGATGGAGAATATTCGTGATTGGAATATTTCTCGTCAGTTAAGATGGGGACAGCAAATCCCTGCATTCTTTTATGGTGACGGAAAAGAAGATTTCGTAGTTGCAGAGACTAAAGAAGAAGCTTTAAAATTAGCTCAAGAAAAAATTAATGTTTCCTCGAGCGCAGTCGAGAGGTCTTTAACTTTAGAAGACTTAACTCAGGATTCAGATGCTCTAGACACCTGGTTTAGTTCATGGTTGTGGCCAATGAGTGTGTTTGATGGAATTAGAAACCCTGAAAACGAAGAAATTAAATATTACTATCCTACAAATGATTTAGTTACTGGTCCAGATATTTTATTCTTTTGGGTAGCACGTATGATTGTAGCTGGTTATGAATATAAAAACGAAAAGCCATTTGAAAATGTCTACCTAACAGGATTGGTAAGAGATAAGCAGCGTCGTAAGATGTCTAAATCTCTTGGTAATTCGCCAGATGCTTTAAAGTTAATTGAAGATTATGGTGCTGATGGCGTTCGTGTTGGGTTACTGTTGAGTTCTGCAGCTGGAAATGATTTAATGTTTGATGAAGCGTTGTGTCAGCAAGGTAGAGGTTTAGCTAATAAAATTTGGAGTGCTTTTTATTTAACAACGCTTTGGGATGTTTCAGACATTGAACAACCAAATTCAAGTAAAATCGCCTTAGAATGGTATGAGTCTAAATTTCAAGCTGCACTTATCGAAATTGAAGATCATTTTAGTAAATACAGATTAAGTGATGCTTTAATGGCTATTTATAAATTAATCTATGATGATTTCTGTGGTTGGATGTTAGAAATGATTAAGCCAGCTTATCAGAAGCCAATTGATGCTATTACATATAAAAAAGTGATGTCTATTTTTGAAGAGAATCTAAAGATCGTACATCCATTTATGCCTTTTATTACTGAAGATATTTGGCAAAGAATTGAAGAACGTACTCCAGAAAATGCTTTAATTATTTCAAAATGGCCAGAAGCTAAACCAATCAAATCAGCTTTGATTTCTGAATTTGATTTTGCTTCTGAAGTGATTTCTGGTATTAGAAATATAAGAAAACAAAAAAATATAGCTTTTAAGGATGCTATTAATTTTTCAGTTGTGAATAATGAAAATGTAGCCAATACTTTTGACGAAGTGATTTCAAAATTAGGTAACATAGAACGTTTTGATACTATAAATGAACCTATTGAAGGTGCTTTAACCTTTCGTGTTAAATCTAACGAATACTTTATTCCAATGGAAGGTAGTATAGATGTTGATGCCGAAATTATAAAGCTTTCAGAAGAACTTAAATATACCGAAGGCTTTTTGAAATCGGTTCAAGGTAAGTTGAAAAATGAACGTTTTGTTAATAATGCACCTGAGCAAGTTGTTGCATCAGAAAAGAAAAAAGAAGCTGATGCCTTGGCTAAAATTGAAACGATTAAAGCAAGTTTAGCAAGTCTGAAATAGATTCGATTAAACTGTACTATTAAAATAAAAAAAGAAGCTTATCATTAAGCTTCTTTTTTTATTTACCATTCATTAATCTTATTGCTATCCAACTTTACAAAAATAAATAGCAAAATAGTAAAACCCCAAAGTCCAGAACCTCCATAGCTAAAGAACGGAAGCGGTATTCCAACGGTTGGAATTAATCCCATGACCATTCCGATATTTATTGTAAAATGAATGAATAGTATGGATGCAACTGCATAACCATAAACACGACTAAATTGTGATTTCTGAGCTTCTGCTAAAAATAAAATCCTAATGATAAGTGCAACAAAAAGAATGACAACAAAGGAGGTTCCTAAAAATCCCCATTCTTCACCAACAGTACTAAAAATATAATCGGTGTGTTGTTCTGGAACAAATTTTCCTGTGGTGCGAGTTCCTTCCATGAAACCTTTACCAGTAAAACCACCAGAGCTTATCGCTTTTTCAGATTGAATAAGATTATAAGCTTCAGCCTTTTTCATACTTTCAAGCTTTACAGGGTCTTTTTCAAGTCTTAGCCAAAGGCTAATTCGGTTTTGTTGATGTGGTTTTAGTACATGTTCATAAAATAGTTTTATACCAGAAGAAAATGAAATGCAAATCAAAAGAATAACAACAGATTGTATAATGGACACGCGCTTTTTCTTTTGAAAAAAATAGAATCCGAAAATAACTAATGTTGCTATTATTGCAGTAATTATGATCCCAAATTTTAGAGCTAAAACGGCAAGTATAATTGTTGAAAGTGCAATGGCTAAATATATTTGTTGTAAACCTTCTCTATAAAACACAAAAAAGAAAGAAGCATATACCAAAGTACTTCCTGCATCATTTTGTAATAAAATTAATAGTGCTGGGAATATAATGATTGCAACCGCTCGTAATTGATGCTTCAAGGTATTCATGTCTGTTTGTAGATCACTCATGTATTTAGCAACTGCAAGAGCTGTAGCGAATTTAGCAAACTCACTAGGTTGTAACGTCATACTTCCTATTCCGTACCAAGATCTTGCACCATTTACATCTTTTCCGAAGATAAATAATCCAATTAGCGCTAGCATGGCGACAATGTAAATAATACTTGCAAAGCGTTCATAGAATTTCGCTTCGAAGGAGAGTATAAAAACAATTATAACAAATGTTAGTCCAATAAAAACAGTATGTTTTCCATAGGGTTGACTCATGTCAAAATAGCTCTCAATGTCACCAACATGAGACGCAGACATAATATTTAGCCAACCAAATGCAACGAGTAGTAAAAATAATGCGATAATTACCCAATCAAATTTAAAACCTCTATGGCTTTCTCTATTCATAACTACAGATTTGGTTTATTTGAGTTTGTTGAAATGGAATAGTTATAATCAATATTTTTTGGAGCTTGAACTTTTTCTACGATTTGTAATGTGGTTTCTCCATTAATTTTAAAAGGTTCTCCAGAATATGGTTTCGCATATTCGTTTTCAAGACTATGGGTTAATATCCAATGCTCCATATCTGTTCTTGTTATGTCGCCTTTAAGATATTTTTCAATCATTAAACTAGCCATTCGACCAGCAAATCTACTTCCCCAATATCCATTTTCAACAAAAACAGCAATAGCAATTTTTGGATTGTCCTTAGGAGCAAAAGCAACAAATATCGAATGGTCTGTTAGTTGGGTTTTCACTCCATCAATTTTCATGAAGTTTTCGGCAGTTCCCGTTTTTCCACAGATGTCAATTCCTGGAATTCTCAGTGTTGAAGCTGTGCCATCATTATAAACATCAAACATGCCTTCAACCACAGGTTCAAAATGACGCTTATCTATAGTTGTGTATTTAGGAGTTGTATATTTACTTGGAATTGTATCTCCTTCAATTGCTTTTATAATATGTGGTGTGTAAAAATAACCTCGATTTCCTATGGCAGCAGCCATATTAGCTAGCTGAATAGGTGTCGCTTCAACTTCACCTTGACCAATTGCATTAGAAACATTGTAGGTTGAACCCCATCGATTATCACCATAGGCTCTATCGTAATAATCTCCATCAGGAATTCGGCCAGGTCGACCAACTTGTAAATCGTAACCTAAAAAATCACCAAGTCCAAAACTTTTAGCATGATTTGCCCATGTATTCATAGCATCTCCAGCATCATCAGAGTTATCAATAATTCTTCGATACACATTTACGAAATAAGCATTACACGATTGAGCAATACCTTTGTTCATGTCAACTGGACTTTTATGATGATGACAACCTGTAAGCTTTCTGCTTCCGTAGTAATAACCCATTCTGCAGGTGAACTTATCTGTAGTTTCAACAACACCTTCTTGAAGTGCTATTAAAGCATTAATTACCTTAAATGGCGATCCAGGAGGATATTGTGCTTGCAATCCTCTATCAAACAAGGGTTTAGCAATGCTGTCTCTGAATAATTTTGTGAAATTTTTTGAACGACCTCTACCAACCAATATATTTGGATTATAACTTGGAGCTGAAACAAGTGCTAGAATTTCTCCATTACTTGGATCTATGGCTACTATGCCTCCTCTTTTATTGGTCATTAATAATTCACCATATTGCTGTAGCTCAGAATCAATGGTAATTGTAATGTCTTTTCCTGGTTGAGGTAAGGTGTCAAATTTACCTTCTTTATATGGTCCAATATTTTTATTAAACCTGTCTTTTTGAATGAAATTAATACCTTTTACACCACGTAATATTTTTTCATAAGATATCTCGACACCTTGTTTTCCTATTAAATCTCCCATTTTATAATAAGGATCATTGCTAATAATACGCCGATTTACTTCACCAATATCTCCTAATACATTTGCTCCAATAGTAGTTTGATAATCTCTAAGTGATCGCTTTTGAATATAGAAGCCATCAAATTTTCGCATCTTTTCTTGAAGGACTGCATAATCTTTTTTCGATAATTGTGGAACAAAAACGGATGGTAATCTTGGTGAATAGTTATTGGCTTTATTATAAGTTTTAATGAAATCTTCTTTAGTGATTTTAAGAAGGTTACAAAACTCTAAAGTATCTAAAGGCTCTACCTCTCTAGGAATTACCATGACATCATATGATGGCTGATTCGCTACTAGTAAAGTCCCATTTCGGTCATAAACATAACCTCGCTTTGGATAATTATACACTGGACGAATAGCATTGTCGTCATAAAGGCTATAGACTTCTTTATTATATACTTGTAGATAAAACAAACGTGTAATAAACAAAAGCCCAACAATGATTACAGTTAATAAGAGTAGCAGTTTTCTCATTGTTGTTTGTTACTAAAAAGTATCGAAATTAATATACAAAGTATAAGTGTAAAGACACTTGAAAATAACGTCTTTTTAAGTACTAAAAGTATATTTGAGATGTTAAATACCTCTAAAGTGAATAGGATAAGATGATGAAGAATTATTAATATTAAAAAGTAAATAACTCTATTCCCAAACTCGGTGTTGTTAAATTTTATATTTTGATGTTCGTAAATCATTCCGAAAGCAAACTTTAAAACTGGTGGTCTTGCAAACGCAATTGTGACACATGCTGCTGCATGAACACCTCCAGAATCTGAAAAGATATCTACAAATAATCCCAACATGAAACTTAAAAAAATAAAGAGTGTACGATTGTTGTTTACTGGGAATAGGAGTATAAACAGAATGTAAGGATACGGATTTACAGAATCTAAAAAATTAATGTGATTGAACAGCAATGCTTGCGTCAATATTAACACAACAAAACGTATGATGCTATTAATATTTAAACTATTCATTGCCTGGGTTTTCTAGTTGTTTTATTTCTTCTGCATCTAAATTTTCAATGATATAAACATGTGATAAATTTGTCATGTCATTAAATAATTTAACATCGATAGTATAGGTGTCTCCACTAATATCTAAAACGAAATTATCCACAATCCCAATTGGAATCCCTTGAGGGAAAATTGAAGATTCACCTCCTGTAACAATAGTATCACCTTGTTTTACAGGCGCAAATTTTGAAATATCAGTAAGTTGACCTTTTGCTGATGATTTTGCATTCCAAACCAATGAGCCTATATGATTAGAAGATTTTAACTGTGCATTAATTCGACTTTTTGTATTTAAAATTGAAAGTACTCTCGAATACCCATTAGACGTATTATCAATAATACCAACAATTCCTTTTGAAGTGATTACAGCTAAATCTTCTTTAAATCCGTGTTTTTCACCTTTATTTAGTGTTAAGTAATTTTTTGAAGCTGAATAATTATTGTTTATGATTTTTGCAGTTTGAATTTTATAACGACCGTTATATGTAGTTGTATCCATAATTGATGTAGAAACTATTGTAGAATCCTCACGGTTTAGAATCTGCGAACGTAATTTATTATTCTCTTCAACTAGAATTTCATTTTGAGTCTTTAAATCGAAGTAATTTGAAACATTATTTGCACTTTCATAAATGCCACCAGTAAAAAAGTTAGCAGAATTAATGAATTTACTTTTATGATAAGAATGCGATTGAATCGTTAAAGCAATAGAAACAAAAAACAACAGCAGAAACAAAAGAGAAGTTTTGTTTCTAATGACAAAGTTTATAATCTGTTGCATGTTAAGTAGGTATTCTCAGTTATTTAATCAATACACTTTTAAATTTAGGTAAGTTTTTAAGTGTAATTCCTGTACCACGAACAACTGCTCTTAAGGGATCTTCAGCTATATAAACTGGTAAATCTGTTTTTTGAGATAAACGTTTGTCTAATCCACGTAACATAGAACCACCACCTGCTAAATAAATACCAGTATTGTAAATATCTGCAGCTAATTCTGGAGGTGTTTGAGATAAGGTTTCCATAACAGAATCTTCAATTCTCAAAATTGATTTATCAAGTGCTTTTGCAATTTCGCGATATGAGATTTGAACTTGCTTAGGTTTTCCAGTCAATAAATCACGACCTTGAACACTCATTTCTTCTGGTGGAAGATCTAAATCTTCAGTAGCTGCACCAATTTGAATTTTTATTTTTTCAGCAGTACGATCACCTACATAAAGGTTATGTTGTGTTCGCATGTAATAAATAATATCGTTGGTAAATACATCTCCTGCAACTTTTACCGATTTGTCACAAACAATTCCACCAAGTGCAATAACAGCAATTTCAGTGGTTCCACCTCCAATATCAACAATCATATTTCCTTTTGGTTGCATGATATCAATACCAATACCTATTGCTGCTGCCATTGGTTCATGAATAAGATACACTTCTTTACCATTAACACGCTCACAAGATTCTTTTACAGCTCGCATTTCTACTTCAGTAATTCCAGATGGAATACATACAACCATGCGAAGTGCTGGTGTAAATAATTTCTTTTTAAGTGCAGGAATGTTTTTAATAAACATACTAATCATTTGCTCAGATGCATCAAAATCGGCAATTACACCATCTTTCAAAGGTCTAATCGTTTTAATGTTTTCATGCGTTTTTCCTTGCATCATGTTGGCTTCTTTTCCAACAGCGATAATTTTACCTGAAATTCTATCTCTTGCAACTATTGAAGGACTATCAACAACTACTTTGTCGTTGTGGATAATAAGCGTATTCGCAGTTCCTAAATCTATGGCTATTTCTTCGGTTAAGAAATCAAAAAATCCCATATGCTATTCTAATATTATGAGGGCGTTATTGTATTCAGTTCTTGGTCTTTTGTAAATGTAGTAAAACTTACTAAATATTTACAGTTTATTTGTATTTCAATTTACATGAAAGCTAAGTGTTTAACTTTTTATAGTTAAACGTATGCTTTTTACATTTGGATGTTTGAAATTAGGTAAAAACATTCCATGTTAGAGATTCCTTTTTTTTAAGGAATTTTAATGCTTAAAATGACGTGTTCCAGTCATAACCATTGCTAAATTATTATCATTACAATAATCAATAGTTAATTGATCTTTAATTGAGCCTCCAGGTTGTATCACAGCAGTAATTCCTGCATTATCTGCAATTTCTACGCAATCTGGAAATGGAAAAAATGCATCACTAGCCATAACAGCACCTTTTAAGTCGAATTTAAATGATTGTGCTTTGTGAATCGCTTGATTAAGTGCATCTACACGACTTGTTTGCCCTGTTCCACTTGCACACAGTTGTTTGTCCTTTACTAAAACAATAGTATTTGATTTGGTATGCTTACATATTTTTGAGGCAAATATTAAATCATCTAACTCATTTAGAGTTGGTTTATTGTTAGTCGCATTAGATAAATCATTAATGCTATCCGTTTTATTGTTTCTGTCTTGGACTAAAACACCATTGAGACAAGTTCTTACATTGGTTTGAGGAAAATCTACATCATGTAAAATGAGTAGAATTCTGTTCTTTTTTCCTTTTAAAATGGCTAAAGCATCATCAGAAAAGGAAGGTGCAATTACAACTTCACAGAAAAGTGTATGAATGTCTTCGGCTGTGGCTTTATCAATTTCGGTATTGGCAATTAAAACACCACCAAATGCAGAAACAGGATCGCCTGCTAATGCATCTTTGTAGGCTTGTTGAATCGTTTCCCGTTGCGCAAAACCGCAAGCATTATTATGTTTTAAGATAGCAAATGTTGGCGTTTCACCTTTAAATTCGTTCATTAGATTTACAGCTGCATCAACATCTAAAAGATTGTTGTAGCTTAATTCTTTTCCGTGGAGTTTTGTGAATATGTCATCAAAGTTTCCGAAGAAAAAACCACGTTGGTGAGGGTTTTCACCATAGCGTAAAACTTTTCCGTTAGTTTCGCTAATTTTAAGAGAAGCAATGCTATGGTCAGCATTAAAGTAATTGAAAATAGCAGCATCATAATGTGATGATACATTAAACGCTTTTGCAGCAAAATGTTTTCTATCTGATTCTGAAGTGTCGCCGTTTTTAGATTTTAGCAATTCTAAAAATTCAGAATAATCATCTACGGAAGATACACAAACCACATCTGAATAGTTTTTGGCAGCAGCTCGAATTAAAGATATGCCTCCAATATCAATTTTTTCAATGATATCTTGATTAGAAGCTCCAGTAGCTACTGTTTTTTCAAAAGGATATAAATCTACAATAACCAAATCAATCTGAGGAATATCAAAATCGACCAATTCAGCAACATCACTTTCGTTGTTTTGGCGATTTAAAATTCCTCCGAAAACTTTTGGATGTAATGTTTTTACACGACCACCTAGAATTGATGGATATGATGTAACATCTTCTACTGGTACGACATCAATACCTAAGTCTTTGATGAATTTTTCGGTGCCTCCTGTAGAATAAATGGTGACATTTTGTTCGTTAAGTTGTTTTACGATAGGTTCTAAACCATCTTTGCTGAAAACAGAAATTAATGCAGATTTTATTGCTTTGTTGTTACTCATTGTTGTGTTGTTGTCGTTGCGTTTCTATAGTTGAAACAGTGTTGTGAAATTTTAAGTCCAAAAGTACGTAATATCCATAGTTTTTATAAGTGAGAAATGGAGTTTATTTAAGTTTTTTGTAACAATAAATTGTTGAAAACATCTTATCTTTAATTTTTCCGAAAACCAAACCAATTCTATGCTCGTTTATCTCAGATTATTTAAAGAAAGTTTTTCTTTTGCAATCAATGCGTTGCGTAATAATAAACTTCGAACATTTCTATCTCTTTTAGGAATTACGATTGGTATTTTTTCAATAATTGCAGTTTTGTCTGCTGTTGATTCTTTAGATAAAAGTATCAAAGAACAACTAAGTGGTTTGGATAGCAATACGATGTATGTTGCAAAATTTTCATTCGGACCTACAGATGTGCCAAGATGGAAACGCTTACAATTTCCAGAAGTATCATACAATGAATATAAACATTTAAAATCGTCGTTAAATGATGCTGAGCATGTGGCTTACCAATTGTTTGTTCAGCGTGAGAATATTCGATATGGTAAAGAAATGATGACTAGTGTTAATACTGTGGTGGTTAGCAATGAATTTGAAGATATACAAGCATTAAAATTTTCGAAGGGGAGATTTTATAACGAATCTGAATCAAATTCTGGAAAGCCAGTCGTTGTCATAGGAGATGAAGTTGCCAAAGCACTTTTTGGAGAGTTTGAGCCTATAGGAAAAAAAGTAAGGCTATATGGTCAGAAATTCGCAGTTATTGGTGTCGTTAAAAAGGAAGGTTCTGGACTTTTCGGAGACAGTAATGATGTTTCAATTTTTCTGCCAGCTAATTATGTTAGAAATCGTTTTGGTGATAATAATACTAATATGAATCATATTGTGATTATTAAGCCAGATTCTGGAGCTGATGTTGCTGAATTAAAAGCTGATATAGTCCAGAAAATGCGTGCGAGACGCGGTATAAAACCAAATGAAATTAATCCGTTTTTTGTCAATATTATTTCAGGTTTGCAAGATGCTATTGATGGTATAATTTCAACGCTAAATATTATTGGTTGGGTGATTAGTGCGTTTTCCCTTTTAGTTGGTGGTTTTGGGATTGCTAATATTATGTTTGTTAGTGTTAAGGAAAGAACGAACCTAATTGGAATACAAAAATCTTTAGGCGCAAAGAATCGTTTTATACTGTTTCAATTTTTATTTGAAGCGATTATATTATCAGTACTTGGAGGATTAATAGGGATTGTTTTGGTCTGGATTCTTTCACTTATTGCTTCGGGAATGGTTGAAGATTTTGAATTTATTTTATCCTTTTATAACATCTTTTTAGGGTTTGCTTTATCGACTTTAATAGGGTTGATTTCAGGTGTGATTCCTGCAATTTCTGCTTCAAAATTAGATCCTGTTGAGGCTATTAGATCTGGAATGTAATCGATATTATATTTCTGGTTCTTTTTAATTTATCAATTAACTAGAATTATTTGTAACATTGACTTAGTTGTTGCGTCTTATTTATAACTTACAAGTAGCTATTTTTATTTATGCTCGTTTATTTAAGATTATTTAAAGAAAGTTTTTCGTTTGCTCTTAATGCTTTGCGTAATAATAAGCTACGCACATTTTTATCTTTATTAGGTATCACAATTGGTATATTTTCAATTATTGCAGTTCTTGCTGCTGTAGATTCTTTAGACAGAAGTATAAAAGAAGACTTGTCTGGTTTAGACAAAAACACCATGTACTTAACTAAGTACTCCTTTGGGCCTACAGACATACCAAGATGGCAACGTGATAATTTTCCTCAAACTGAGAATGATGATTTTGAATTTATTGAGCGAAATGTTCCAAATATAGAGGCGATAGCTTATGTGATATTTGGCGCTACAGAATCTATAAAATATCAAGGAGAATCTGTTACAGGTGTTGAATTAACTCCAGTGTCTAATGGTATTTATGATATTGAAGATTTTAAAATTGTAAACGGACGCTTTTATACAGAATCTGAATCATATTCTGGAGCACCAGTAATTGTATTAGGGCATTCTGTAGCCGAAAATTTATTCAAAAATTTGAATCCTATAGGCAAACAAGTTCGCGTTTTTGGAAGAAAACTTACAGTCATTGGTGTGCTAAAGAAATTTGGGTCAGGAATCTTTGATTCGCCAGATGATAAAGCTTACGTTCCTGCTAATTTTGTACGACGTTTTAAAAATGGAGGAGCAGATGGAATTGCAGGAGCCATTATTATTAAACCTAAAAAGGGTGTTGATATTGGAGCGTTTGAAGAGGTTTTAAAACAAAAATATCGCGTTTATAGAGGGCTAAAAGCTGGTGAGCCTGATAATTTTTTTGTCAATAAAATGTCTGGATTTACAGATGCTATTGATGGAATTATTAGTTTTTTAAATGGAGCAGGTTGGGTGATTAGTGCCTTTTCATTATTAGTTGGTGGATTTGGTATTGCTAACATAATGTTTGTTAGTGTAAAAGAACGAACCAATCTTATTGGAATTCAAAAATCGTTAGGTGCTAAAAACAGATTTATATTATTTCAGTTTTTGTTTGAAGCAGTTATACTTTCGCTTTTAGGAGGTGTAATTGGTGTTTTTCTTGTTTGGCTTATTTCTTTAGGAGCAAATTATATGATTGATGACTTTGAGTTTATCTTATCTTTTGGGAATATATTATTAGGGTTTGGATTATCTACCTTGATAGGATTGATCTCTGGAGTTATTCCTGCAATTTCTGCTTCCAAATTAGATCCTGTGGAAGCCATTAGAACTGGAATGTAATTTGTTTTAGCTTATCATTCTAGAAACCTTCTCGCAAACAAACTCTAAAAAACGTTCATCATCTTCTGTAAAAGGATCTGGCGTATTTGAGTCGATGTCAATTTGACCAATATTTTTACCATTCTTAAAAATCGGAATCACAATTTCAGCTTTTACAGTAATGCTACAAGCTATATAATTGTCTTGAGCTGCAACATCTGGTACTACAAAGTTTTCATTAGAAACCGCTACTTGTCCACAAATGCCTTTTCCAAAAGGAATAATAGTATGGTCAGTTGGTTCACCTACATAAGGGCCAAGTTTTAACTCGTTTTTATTTCCATTTTTAAAATAAAAACCGACCCAATTATAATGAGAAATGTGTTCTTCAAGAAGTTTGCAAATATTCATAAGGCGTTCATCTACAGATGCAGAGCTGAGTTTTATGATGTCTTCTACTTTTGGTTTTAGCGTTTCTAATGTCATGTGTTAAAAAATATTGGTAAAAGTATTTAAAAAGTGTTAGTTCTAGATTTATTTTTATATAATTTTAACTGAATAAAATAGATAGCTATTGAAAGCACTTTTTCTTAAATATAAATCTGTCGTAACGTTTATTTTAACCTTTCTAACGGTTTATTTTATACTAACATTAGTATATAAATTTTATCTGGATTATTCTGAAGGTTCTATTTACTATCCAGACTATTTTACCAATTTAGTGTCTAAACAGTGCAATGTATTATTACATGCTGTTGGTTATGATGCGAGTGTTATACCACACCCAGATGAACCATCTATGAAACTTATTATAAACGATAAATTTGTTGCTAGAGTCGTCGAAGGTTGTAATTCTATAAGTGTTATTATTTTATTTATCTCTTTTATTATTGCTTTTGCAGGTAAATTCAAGGCCACATTTTTATATCTATTATCAGGAAGTGTTTTGATTTATACAGTTAATTTATTGCGTATTGTCATTTTATCTATAGGATTGTATAATTACCCTTGGCGACGAGAAATTTTGCATACTGTAATTTTTCCATTAATTATTTACGGAATGGTCTTTCTCCTTTGGATGTTTTGGGTCAATCGATTTTCTAAAATAGAAAAAGCCAATGCGTAATCCTATTACTTACATATTGCTTTTTGTTTTGTTCGGAATGTTAGTGCTTATTCGCGTTTTTGAAAATGAATTATTTTACGATCCATACCTCTCGTTTTTTAAAAATGATTATTTGCACATTGATTCTCCAAGACGTGAGGTTTTTAAGTTAACGATGTACACAACCTTACGATATATCCTTAATTCTGGTATGTCACTCGGAATTATTTATCTGTTTTTTAAAGATAAGTCTATTGTTAAATTTTCTTTAACTGTATTTGGATTAGCTTATGTTATTTTGATTGCCTTATTTTTGTATTTTGTAATACATCCACGACAAGAAGACTACTATTTGTTTTTTAATTTCAGACGTTTTTTAATTCAGCCAATATTATTATTACTCTTATTGCCAGCGTTTTACTATTATAGGTTAAAACAATAAAACGTTAATCCTAACTTAAAAAAAGTGCTGTATTTATCTTTTTTGTAACTTTGTCATTCAATTTGTTCAATGTTTAAACTAATAATACATAAATTATTTTCGGCTTTCATGGCTATTTTAGTGCTGTTTTCAACAGTATCATTTACTGTGGAGAAGCATTTTTGTGGTGATGTTTTAATTGATTCTGCTGTGTTTTCTGAGGCACAGAAATGCAAAATGGAAGCTTTTGAAATAGAACAAACTAAAATTACGAAAGTACATTGTTGTAAAGATGAATTAGAAGTTGTTAAAGGACAAGACAAACTTAAGCGTTCACAATTTGAAGATATTACATTTGAGCAACAGATTTTTGTTGTTTCTTATCTATACACCTATATTAATAGTATTGAGGAATTATCTAAACTTGTTATTCCTCATTTACATTATTCTCCACCTGATCTCATTGATGATATTCAAGTTCTCGATGCGGTTTTCTTAATTTGATTTACTAGTATAAATTCTTTTAAGTATAGGTTTTGATTAGCCTATACAAATTTTATATACTAATAAATCAAAATCATGACACGTACATACAGCATAACAGGTATGACTTGTAATAATTGCAAAGCTTCTGTTGAGAAAGCATTAAAATCTATTGATTCTGTCGAAAATATATCTATTGACTTGGAAAAATCTAAGGCTATAATTGAGATGTCTAACCCAGTTTCTGTTGAAACATTACAAAACGGATTACCATCAAAATATACAATTTTAGACGATTCAGAAGTTAATATTTTTAATAGTTCGACTTCAGAGAAAGATACTCCTAAAAGTGAATTCAGACAATTATTCCCTTTGTTTATAATCTTTGGATATATCATAGGAGCTTCAATATTGTTAAATAATAACCCTTGGAGCACTACCAGTTTTATGCTCGATTTTATGGGCTTATTTTACATTGTGTTTAGTTTCTTTAAGCTACTCGATTTAAAAGGTTTTCCAGATTCATTCAGAATGTATGATCCATTAGCAAAGCGAATTCCTGTATATGGATGGCTATATCCTTTTATTGAATTAGGCTTAGGCTTATTGTTCTTAATGCGAATGGAAATCACTTTAGCACTTGTAATAACCTTGGTGATTCTTGGTGTTACAACTTTTGGAGTTATTAGAACTTTATGGAGTAAAAAATCCATTCAATGTGCTTGCTTAGGAACTGCTTTGAAATTGCCTATGACGAAAGCGACGTTCATTGAAAACAGCATTATGATTACTATGGCTGTTGTCATGTTATTAAAATCCTACAATTAAATGAAAAACATAATATATATCGTATTTATGCTTCCTTTGTTGCTGTTTTCCCAAGATCAATTATCTGGTGAAATTTTGGAAGCTAATACCGAAAATAAAACAATTCCAGTAGTTGGAGCTAATGTGTTTTGGCTCAATACGACTGTTGGTGCAGTAACAGATTTAGATGGGAAATTTACAATTCCATATGAAACGAGTTATAAGCAATTGGTTATAAGTTACGTTGGTTATCAGACAGATACTTTAACTATTGATGCGCCAAAATTTATCAAACACAACCTTAAGCCTTCAAGTGAGTTAGATGAAGTAATAGTAACTTCACGTAAACAATCTACTGTGAAATCTTATATGAGAGCAGCCAATATAATTACTGTAAGTAGTGATGAATTACTTAAAGCAGCCTGTTGTAATTTGTCTGAAAGCTTTGAAACCAATCCGTCAATTGATGTGAATTTTTCTGATGCTCTTACTGGTACGCGACAAATTAAAATGCTGGGTTTAACCAGTAAATATATTTTAATAACCACAGAAAATGTGCCATCAATTCGTGGTGCATCTCAAGCTTTTGGTTTGAGTTTTATTCCAGGTACTTGGGTAGAGAGTATTCAAATTACTAAAGGTGCTGGAAGTGTTACTAATGGATTTGAAAGTATTGCAGGACAAATTAATGCAGAACTTCAAAAACCTTCAACAGACAACCGATTTTTTGTAAACTTATATGGTGCAAGTAGTGAGCGTATGGAATTAAATACTCATTTTAATACTAAGGTGAGTGATAAATGGAGTACAGGTTTTTATATTCATGGTAATACGCATCAGGCCAAACATGATGTTAATGATGACGGATTTCTAGATATGCCTTTGTATAATCAAATTAATGTGATGAATCGTTGGCAGTATGTAAATCCTGAAAAGGGATTAGTGAGTTTTATTAATGTTAGGTATTTAAATGATTCCAAACAGGCTGGGCAATTAGATTTTGATCCCAGTCGAGATAAGCTAACTACTAATTTTTGGGGAAGTGAAATTGATACCGAACGTTTTGAAATCACTACTAAATTTGGATATGTAAATCCAGAAGTTCCATGGCAAAGTTTAGGTGTGCAATTTGCTTTTAGCTCACATAAGCAAGATTCATATTATGGCTTGAACACCTATGATATTAATCATAATAGCGTGTACTCAAATGTGATTTACAATTCTATTATAAATGATTCTAGACATAAGATTAAAACAGGATTAAGTTTTACTTATGATCATTATGATGAGTTGGCAATAAACACTAATTTTGAACGTAGTGAACGTTCATTTGGTGGCTTTTTTGAATACGCTTATGATAATTTAGATAAGCTAACTTTAACGGCTGGACTTCGGTTTGATACGCATAATTTGTTAGGAGAATTTATCACACCACGATTGCATATGAGATATACGCCTTGGGAAAAATCAGCATTACGTTTTTCTATTGGTAAAGGTAAACGAAGTGCAAATATTTTTGCAGAAAATCAAAGTATGTTTGCCACTTCAAGAAGCATAAATATTTTAAATACAAATGGAAGCATTTATGGATTAGATCCTGAAATTGCATGGAATTATGGTGTGTCTTATTTGCAAGGATTTAATCTCTTCGGAAGAAAAGCAGATGTTACTTTTGACTTCTATAGAACCGATTTTCAAAATCAAGTAGTTGTAGATTGGGAAAATCCTCAAGAAGTGAATTTCTATAACCTGAAAGGGGATAGTTTTGCTAATAGTTTTCAAGTGGAATTAAATTATAATATGTTTGATCATTTTGATTTTAGAACAGCTTATAAATATTATGATGTTCAAACAGAGTATCTAACAGGGAAACAATCAAAACCACTAACACCTAAGCATCGTTTTTTTGCAAATGCATCTTATGTAACAAATGCTGAAGAAGGCGCAACGTCTAGATGGAAATTTGATTTGACTTATAATTGGCTAAGTGAGCAGCGTTTTGCTTCAACAAGTTCTAGTTCACAAGGATATAGATTGCCTGAAGAATCACCAACAGTCGGAACTTTAAATGCTCAAGTGACTAAAGTCTTTTCTCCTAAATTTGAAGTATATTTAGGAGGTGAAAATGTAACTAATGTAAGACAAAATAATCCAATTTTAGGCGCAAATGATCCGTTTGGTTCAAATTTTGATACTACATTTGTATATGGTCCAATTTATGGAAGTATGTATTACGCAGGATTACGATTTAAAATAAAATAAATAAATTTAAAATTACAGATATGAAAAAAGTACTAGTTATAATGATTGTGATGTTAGTTTCAATAGCATCATTTGCTCAAAACAAAAATGCAAAAGCTTCTTTAGAAGTTGATGGAGTATGCTTAATGTGTAAAGAGCGTATTGAAAAAGCAGCAATTAGAACAAAAGGTGTTAAATCTGCTATTTGGAGTGTAGAGACTCATGAGTTGAAACTTATTTACGACGAGCGCAAAACGAGTTTAGATGCGATTACAAAAAGTATCGTTGCTGTTGGTCATGATACTAAAGAAGTTAAAGCTACAGATGAAGCTTATAATTCGGTTCATCCATGTTGTAAGTATCGCGATGAAGAAGTGCAAGATGATCATAAAAATTAATAACAATAACTTATAAGAAAAATGCCACATATTATGTGGCATTTTTTGTTTAAAGAGGTTTTTTTTTGTCTAAAATTACTACTGATTTTTATCTACTTTTACAGTTTTTATTTCTGAGATTAATTCACCAGTACTTGTGAAACCTTGAATGACTAAAACAAGATCGTTTAGTCCTGAATCTTTCATTTTATAAGTATACATTCCTAAATCATTTGTTGTGATATTAGAAGCCCAATCTAAGCAAGCAAATTCACTTAACACATCGTCTGATTTAAAATAGTAAGCTGGTGTATAAAACTTTTTTTCAATAGAAAAACCATTTTTTATTACAACATCTCCATATTCTCTTAGTTTAATTTTTTCTAAAGATTGACTCCCATCTTTTCTGTAGATTCTAATAACTCCAGCTGCTGCTGCAGCGCCATAACCTAAACCATTTGTGTTTATGTATATTTCATCAATATCTTCAAAGGTTAGGTTAAATAACATGTCATAGTTATTACCTAGATTAACGTTGTCAATAATAAGAATAGGTTCATTGCTTCCTAAGTATGTTACTGGATTTCTATTTTTAATTCTTGTAAAACCAGTACCTGCTAGATCTTCAACAACAAAACCATTGGCATTTATTAGATCTGAAATATTAAAATAAGTTCGTTCAATCATGGAATCTATTTTTATACCATTACTGTATTTATTTGCGATATATGATTTTTCGTGCTTTAAAGGTTTCTCTACTACTTTTTTCTTTTTATATGAAAGATTTACTGTGTCTAGCTTTTCTATATTATAAGCTTTAAAAGCCGTTCTTAAATCTGATTGAGTCGATTTTTTACGAATAACTTTTGTTTTAGATTTAAAAGCATGCATTAATTCTCTTTTGCCATTTATAGTTTGTATTACAGGGTTTACCTTAGGTACAGCTTTATCATTTTCATATAATGAGAAATTAATGACAGCTCCATCTTTTAAAAAATAGTTGTCAAAAACAAATGTATTTGTGTTTTGGTCTATAGTTGTATTTTCATTAACGCCATTTGTCATTGAAAACATTTGAGTTTTATTTGAACGATGTTTTTTTGCATATCTATTAAAAGTGCCTTCAATTTTAAGACCAACTTCAAAACCATAGGTTACTGGAAGCTGCCCTTTTTTAATGTTTTTCCATTCGTATTTACTCCAGCCTTGTGTGAGTAATAATAAATCTAAATCGTATTTTTTTAATCGATCTACATTTTTAAAATAATGACTTGCATTTTGAACCTGACCTTTAATATAGGGATGAATTAAAAATGAAGACATGATATCTGCATTTGAAGCATTGGTGATATTAATGTTTGGTAAAGTACTTACGCTTAATTGGGATAATTGATTTTGGTTGTTTTGTGTATTAACCTTTAAATTAACTGTGATTGAATCTTTAACTTTTTTTATATTGGTGTTAACAGATGCTACGTTTATATTTTGATAATTGAAAATTAAGCGTTCTAAAATTGGATTTGAATTATCATCAAATAATGCAATAGTATTCACTCCTGGAACTAAGTTTGCTGATTCTACTGGAATGGTGTTCTGTGTTTTAAGATTGTTTAAATCAAGATTAACAACTGAAATTTTTGAATTCTGATTTATAACAAGATAATACGTTTTACCTTTGTTGAGTTCTAATGTATTCGCATTTGTTTTAAGATTTATGTACGTGTATTTTTCGTTGCTGTAATTGTCAATTGTTATATTGAACCCAGTTGGTTTGGGTTTAGGTAAGAATGTTTTTTCTTCTTTATTGTTAATAGTGTAAACGGCATAGTATGTTTTGTCCTTTTCATATATTAAATTGAATTTACCATGACCAAACGAATTAGTTTCAAAGGTTAATACTTCAGTAGTATTATTGTCAAAAATGGAGCCTTTTATTTTTGATTCATTTTGATTTAAATTTGAAACTTTAACACCAATTGTATTGTTCGAGTTTTCTATGGCATAACCACCTTCTGGTAAAAATTGAACATCATGAGGAGTTGCTGTTTCTTCATCTTGAAACGCTTCTAATTCTTCTTTATAAGGATTGACAACATGAATAGGTAAAGATGTAAAAGATTCATCTTCAGGAAAATTATTCATCCAATTGGTATAGGCTCTTAAATAATAATTACCAGGTGTTACAGCTGAGCTTAATTCCATTGTACCACTAACGACACCATTTTGTGCAAAAAACAATTTTTTATCAATTTCTTTGCCTTTTTCATCATATAAACTCACAAAAATATTTGTAGAATTTATAGCTGGTTTATTAGTGTCCTTATTGTAAATGTAGGCTTTAAACCAAACAGGTTCTTCAAGAATAAATACATTTTTGTTAAGGTGTAAATGTATCGTCTCTCTTTCAATACTATAATAGGAAGCGTATGTGTCTTCTAATTGGTTTTTTCTCTCAACTTGAGCATTAGTAAGGTTTACTAAAAAGCTAAGTAAAACGAATAATACTAAGTGTTGTTTTTTCATATTTGAATTGAGGTTAATAGTGTTCAATTTATTGATTATAATTGATCTTTGGGTTAATTGTTCGTGTTTTTGCTAATTGAAAATTCTTTGATTTCAGAAATCAATTTACCATTTACAGTAAAGCCTTCAATAATAAATAATAACCTATCAGCATCAGGTTTTTTTATTTTAAATTGGATGTTGCCGTTCTTATCAGAGATCAGTTTAGGTTGCCAGTCAACGGCACCATAAGTATTAAATAAATGGTTTGATTTATTATAAAATAAAGGTGAATAAAATTCTTTTTGATCTGCGAATCCACCACTAACTAATAGTGAATTTGCGTATCGTGCTAAACTATTATCAGATAGAAGTCCTAAGTCTTTTTTTAAATAAATTCTAATCACACCAGCTCCACCTCTTGATCCATAGCCTAGACCAGATTTATTAAAATATATTTCATCAATTTCATTGGTTCGCATGCTTGTTAAAACTTGATAATCTCTTCCAAAGTTTACATCATCAACGATGAGTAGTGGAGAGTTGCTTCCAAGGAAAGAAACAGGTTGCCTATTAAAAATAGTAATTCGTCCAACATCATTTCTAGCAGTGAATCCATTAGCATTGATAATGTCTATAATAAATGGAAAAGCCCGCTCTTGATCAGATCCAACTTTAATGCCTTTACTGTAAGCATTCCCTATATATTTTAATACATTCTCTTGTTTTTTTTGTTTCACAGTGTTTTTTGAATATAGGTTTATCGTATCAAGTACTTCTCCTTTAAAATCAATGTCAGCATATTTTGTAAGCTCGATTACTTGGTTAGATTCAATGATACTACAAGTATTAGGTGATTTAAAAATTTGGTTCAACGAACTCCTGTCTTTGTTAAGAACCTTCGCGTAAAGTTTTGGCTGTGCTATTTTTTCTCCATCTTTAAAAACACTAAAATGAACTTTAGTTGAATCTTGTATATAGTAGTTGTCAAAGTTGAATGCCTTGTCTTCTCCAATAGGTCTCGTTTCGTTAATATTATTTACGAGTGAAAACAGTTGAATCTGATATTTAGATTTAGGATCTAAAGTCTCATTTATGGTGCCATTTATTGTTACCCCTTTGTCAAATGGTATGATAAGATTTTGAGTCCCTTTTTTAATATTATCCCATTTGTACTTACTCCATCCTTGAGTGAGTAAGGCAAGATCAAGATGAAAGGATTTAATCCTATTAACATCTTCAAAATAAAAATTCGCATTTTCTAATTCACCATTTATATAGGGATCAATATAAATACTACTAATTATGTTTCTGCTTGTGCTTAGCGATTCGGTTTCTGCAGGAAGAACTGAAACACTAATATTAGATGAGAATGCAACATTAGAATTGTCTTTTAAATTAATATGTATTGGAATAGAATCATTGCTAATCGGTTTTGCAGTTAGATTGGTTTTAATATAATCACCTTCTCTATAATTAAATATTAAACGCTCTAGCAATGGCTGAAGTTGATCGTTGAAAACGGTTATCGTATTCACACCAATAGGAAGTTTTTTGTTATCAATTGGAATGACATGGTTTAGGTTTAATTTGTCAATCTCAAGATTAATGACAGAGCTTTTGTTATTTTGATGAATTACGACATAGTAGGTTTTTCCAGCCTCTTTTAGAAGTGTATTCTTATTTGTTTTAAGTGTTAAATAAGTGATGAGTTTAGTGGTGTAATTGTTTAAAGATATTGAAAACCCTATAGGTCTACTTATAGGTAATTTGGTTTCAAAATTCTTATTATTAATTGTGTATTTTGCAGTATAACTTTCACCAGTTACCATGTGAAGATCAAATTTACCTATTCCAAATAGATTGCTTTTAAAAGTATTTATGATTTCATTTTTCGAGTTTACAATTTGTCCATTTATCATTAAGCCTTTGCCTTCACAATTTATAATTTTATAGCCAATACTATTGGTGACATCAGATATGCAATGACCTCCTTCTGGTAAAAATTGTAAATCGAATGTAGAGGTGTTATTTTCTATTACCTCATTAGTTTCAGAATTTGGGTTTATAATTTGAAGCGTTTCGGAAGTAAAAGACTCATCCTCCTGAAAATTTTTCATCCAATTGGTGTGTGCTTTAATAAAGTAATGACCAGAAGCTAGATTTTTAGTGACTTTAAACTGACCAGAAAATGTTCCGTTTTCTGCATAATATAGGTTGGTTTTTAGTGTGTTTCCATCTTTATCATAAAGACTAACATAAATATTTGAAGATGTTATAAAAGGAATGTCTCCTTTTTTATCGTAAATATAGCCTTTAAACCAAATAGATTCATTTAGTAGGAATTTATGTTTATTGAAATGTAAATAAATAGTTTCACGTTCTGCATTAAAGTATGACGTGTAACTGTCTTCTAAAATATTTTCTTTGTTTTGGGAATAGGTGATGCTTGGAGTCAACAAAAAGAGGAATGAAAAAGCAAAAACTAATTTAGGTAAATGATGAATACTTACGGAAGATAAAACTGAGTAGAGATTTTTCATGATATGAATTTATTGATTAAGATAAAGATAAAATCACAAATTTTGTGCCTTATAATAAAAAAAAGAGCTTCCAAATATTTGAAAGCTCTTTTATAATTTAAAAAATTTTATCAAAATGATTTTACATCATTCCTGGCATTCCGCCTCCCATTGGTGGCATTCCGCCAGCAGGAGTATCTTCTTTAATGTCAACTAATGCACATTCAGTAGTTAGAATCATTCCAGCAACAGATGCTGCATTTTCTAAAGCAACACGAGTTACTTTTTTAGGATCGATAATTCCTGCTTTTAGCATATCAACATAAGTTTCTGTTTTGGCATCAAAACCGAAGTCTTTTTTACCTTCCATAACTTTAGAGATGACTACAGAACCTTCACCACCTGCATTAGAAACAATGGTTCTTAAAGGCGCTTCAATTGCTCTAGCTACAATTTGAATTCCTGTAACTTCATCAAGGTTTTCAGTAGTGATTTTTTCTAAAACTGATTTTGCTCTAACCAATGCAACACCACCTCCAGCGACGATACCTTCTTCAACTGCAGCTCTTGTAGCATGTAAAGCATCATCAACACGATCTTTCTTTTCTTTCATCTCCACTTCAGAAGCAGCACCAACATATAAAACAGCAACACCACCAGCTAATTTAGCCAGACGTTCTTGAAGTTTTTCTTTGTCATAATCACTCGTAGTCGTTTCAATTTGAGCTTTTATTTGATTAACTCTTGCTTTAATATCTGAAGACTTTCCAGAACCATTTACAATTGTTGTGTTGTCTTTATCAATCATGATAGATTCAGCAGTACCTAACATGCTTAAATCTGCATTTTCAAGAGAAAAGCCTCTTTCTTCAGAAATTACAGTTCCACCAGTTAAGATGGCTATGTCTTCTAACATTGCTTTTCTTCTGTCTCCAAATCCTGGAGCTTTTACAGCAGCAATTTTAAGTCCACCACGTAATTTATTAACTACTAAAGTTGCTAAGGCCTGACCTTCAACATCTTCAGCGATAATTAATAATGGTCTGCTAGATTGTGCAACAGGTTCTAGAATTGGAAGAATTTCCTGTAAGTTAGAAATCTTTTTATCGAATAATAAAATATATGGATTTTCTAAATCTGCAATCATTTTATCCGAATCTGTAACAAAGTAAGGAGAAAGGTAACCTCTATCAAACTGCATGCCTTCAACAACATCAACATAGGTATCGGTTCCTTTAGCTTCTTCTACAGTGATTACACCTTCTTTTCCAACTTTACCAAAAGCAGTTGCAATTAAATCACCAATAGTATCATCATTATTTGCAGAAATTGAAGCGACTTGCTTAATCATTTCAGAAGAATTACCAACCTTTTTAGATTGCTTATCTAAGTTTTCAGTAATTGCAATTACAGCTTTGTCGATACCACGTTTTAAATCCATTGGATTTGCACCAGCAGCAACATTTTTCAACCCTTCTTTAACGATGGCTTGAGCTAAAACTGTAGCAGTTGTTGTTCCGTCTCCAGCTAAATCATTAGTTTTAGAAGCGACTTCTTTAACCATTTGAGCTCCCATATTTTCAAGCTCATTTTCAAGTTCTACTTCTTTTGCTACAGTAACACCATCTTTAGTGACTTGAGGTGCTCCAAATGATCTGCTAATAATTACATTACGCCCTTTTGGTCCCAAGGTTACTTTTACTGCATTTGCTAATGCATCAACACCACGTTTTAATCCGTCACGTGCTTCAATATCAAATTTTATATCTTTTGCCATTTTTTTATGTTTTTGTCATTCCTACGAATGCAGGAGTATTATGTTTTTAACTGATTTTTAATTGGATTCCGTATCAAGTACGGAATGACAGAATTGTTTAAACAATTGCTAATATGTCACTTTCACGCATGATGAGGTAATCTTTACCTTCTAGCTTTAGTTCAGTTCCTGCATATTTTCCGTATAGAACAGTATTACCCGTTTTAACAGTCATAGGTTCATCTTTAGTGCCTTTACCAACAGCGACAACTTTTCCTTTTTGTGGTTTTTCTTTAGCATTGTCTGGAATAATAATTCCTGAAGCTGTTTTAGTTTCAGCTTGAACAGGTTCAATAAGAACTCGATCTGCTAATGGTTTAATATTTAAGCTCATTGTTATATAAGATTTTAATTAAATGATTAATGTTAATGCTTATGCATTATGCTAAAAATGTGCCAATGGGATAATACTGACAAAGTTTCAGATATAAAAAATGCCAACAGTACTGTTGGCATTTTTTATATGGTATGTTTTGTATTTGTTATTCTGTAGCTCCATCAGGAGTTGCAGTGTCTTCAGCTGAAGTATTTGGAGTTGTTACAGGAACTGATATTTCTGTGTCGTCTCCATTAATTACTTTAGAATCTTGAGCACCACCAGCTCCAGGAATAGCAAAGTTAGATGCTAAAATTAGCGCTAACAATAAAGTAGCTAAAGCCCAAGTACTTTTATCTAAGAAATCTGTTGTCTTTTTAACACCACCCATTTGTTGTGTGCCACCACCTCCAAAAGAAGATGATAATCCGCCACCTTTTGGGTTTTGTACCATTACTACTACGACTAGTAAAAATGCAACTAGTACGATAAGGATTAAAAATATAGTAAACGTATTCATTAGTTCTATGTATTATTTTCTTGTAATTGTTTGACTGCTTTAATTTGGTCTGCAAAGAAACCACTTTTTTCTGGATATTTCAAACTTAAAATTTTATAAGATTGAATTGCCTTTTCATAATTATTCTGTTCTAGGTAGATTCTTGCTAATGTCTCTGTCATTAAGCCATCATGCTTAGCTGTGTCCTCTGATTTTAGCTCTATTTTTGGACTCTCTTTTGAAGGCACTATTTTTGGATTGCTTTCTAAAAACTTGTCAATAAGCTCAAATTTTTTGTGAATTGAAGGGTTCGTTTTTTCAGAATTATTGTCTGATTTGTCTTTTGAAACCGTAGTTGATTCCTCGCGATTGATAGGTTTGAAACTTGTTATTTTTAGCCATTCTGTGAATGAGTGTGTTTCAGATTTATTAAAATCTAAGGGTTTTCCAATCTGTAAAGCTTCTTCTGGAGCTTCTTCTATTGATTTGGCGTCAATATCAAGAATTACTTGTTCTGGTGTAGAATTCCGAAGAGCTAAAAAATTTGCAACATCTTCTTTTTTTAACTTTTCTTCAAATAGGTGTGGGTCAAGAACACCTTCAGTATTTTTTACATGCTCTTTTAGTGCATCGTCAATGGTAACACTTCTGTCAATCGAAATATCATCTGCTTCATTGACAATAATGCCTTTGAGGTGTTCTGAGTTTTGCTTAATAATTTGAGATATTTCATTTTGATTAAAAGCTTCAGAAGTGACATAATCAAACAAAATACTACGATCTGTAGTGTAGGCTGCAGTCGTTTTTAACTCTTGGTTGTATTTAAAGCTTTCTTTGTTTTTAAGTCCTTTAAGGTATAATGCTCTTGCAGATTGTGCATACGGGAACTCTGTGATTAACTCTTGTAATTGTTGGGTTTGCTCAGGTGTAATATTCTGAGGGTTTTGGAGTATGTGTGTGAAATCTGTTGTATTCAAAATAGTATTACCATTTAGCTAAGGTAGCATTAAATATGTCTTGTGTGATACGCTCAAAAATTTCTTCTATTGCTGTATCTTTTTGTGAGCCTATTAATTGTTCGCCACCATCATAATCAAAAAAGAAAGAGAAGCGTTTTTCAAATTCTTCTTCAGGTTCATTTTTATCATAAAAGCGAACATTAACACCAATCGTTAGTCTGTTTTGTGCAGCTGTACTATTTGCTTGAGCAGTTGTTGGTGAAATTCGGTATTCAGTAATTTCACCTTCATAAATTAAATCACCACCAGAATTCACAATGCTTAAATTGGTTTGATTTAAAATCAAATCTTGAAGCGCTAACGTGAAGTCACGATCTAAACCAGGTTCTACTAAATCTGATGCGTTTTGAAAATAATTAACTTGAAAGGTTTCAATATTGTCAGCAATTGAAGTTCCTGTGAAAGAATACTTCCAGCATCCAAAAAATAGCACAGGTACACAAAGGAGAATTATTTTTTTTAATACGTTCATTTAATACGTGTTTGGACGTTTCATTGTTATGAAAGCATAAATTTTACCACCTTCAATTGTAAAAGATGTGGTTATTAATCGATAGCCTTTGTAGTGTTTTTCGTTGATTAAATCTTCAGCCTCTTTTCTAATAGCTTCCGAACTGTTTGGTCCAAACGATCGTCTTAATCTAAATATTTCAACTGCTTTCATGTATTGTTTAGATGATTTTATAAGTTCAAAAATAACTTTTTTAAAAATCTGATTGTCATAAAATTTTCAAAAATTATTTAATCTGTAATAACATCACCTTGGTAGTAATATCTAGAATATGGATTAATATCATAAGCCCCAAGTTCATCCATATATTGTTTGCTACCTGTAATGGGTAAATTGTTTTCATTAAACTCATAATCATAGAGTATATAACTTGGATCTGAATAATTTATAAGCGTTAGGTTATTTGCGTTTATTAAAATGTTTAATTTTGATGGCTGAATTCCAAAGGTTAAGTTCCTAATAAAACCATAAACATCAATAAGATTTGTGTCACCAAAAAGTGGATTTGGATTTGTGTCATATCCATAATCAACACAGTCTGTATCTCCACAACTATTAGTGACGTTATTTGAATATCCATTAGATTCAAATTCAGAACAGTCACCATAAACTTGTAGCTCGTTAGTTGTTAAATTAGTTATCTCGCCACCTGAATAAAGACAGCGTTTTACTATAGGATTTCCTGTAAATACTTCATATTTATCATACCATAATTCATATTCTTCATAAGTGACACCATTGTCTTCATAGGTTAATGGCCCATCACTATAATAACTTTCAGAATCTATATAATAATTCTCAGTTTCAAAGAATTCAAAATTTCGGTTTCCAATGCTTAAGATTCGGTTTCCAGTGCCATAAACTATATCTTGAGATTCAATAGGAACATTATTAATATCTGTTATGGTAATGTTGATTAGTTGTTGTGAATTGTCAAACTCAAAATAAAATTTAGTATCTGTAGTGTGCAATTCTTTAATACGACCATCAGCATTAAAAAAATACTTGTTAGATGGGTTTCCTTCTGAATTTAATAAATGATATTCAGCAATAATTAATGGGTCAAATTCAATATTGATTTCTGTGTCATCATTTTCTGAATTACCATCAGAATCGTCACCATTATCGCTAAGGTCAGAAACACTTTCATTTTGAGGTGTCATCGCATTTACTGTTACCGAATAACTCAATCCGTCTGCGTCGACTTCACTTTGTGTAATTGTAAAACGTGCAGTGTAAGTAGCAATTTCGCTAGCTTGAATAGAACCCATTGTGCTTCCTAAAGAAGCATTTATAAAATTGGGAGCTGTATCAAGTTCTAATGAATTATTTAAAAAATCTTTTAATGAACTTACAAGAGATAAGCTTGATAAAGAGACATCTCCAGTATTTTGTATTGAAATGGTGTATTCTATAATGTCATCAACACCATTAATACCATTACCTTCGTCAATTACTGAAGCTGTAACTGTAACTTCTATAGCAGAGTTGTCAACCTCTTGCGAATCAGGATCTTCAGAAGAACTACAAGAGGTTAATAGAAGTATGGTAATTAGAAACGTAAAAAGGAATCTCATTTTATGCAATTTATGATTTCCTTAAAGTTACTAAAAAATCTATAAATCGAATTGCTTTATTTTTCTATATAAAGTGCGTTCACTGATGCCTAATTCTGCAGCTGCAAGTTTACGCTTTCCACTGTGACGTTCTAGTGATTTTTTTATAAGCTCTAACTCTTTATCATGTAAAGATAAGGTTTCTTCCTCTTGAATCTCTTCAGCAAAATGATATTTATCTTGAGAAGCGTCATCAACAGTTTCAGTAAACGTATCATTTTTATCAGCAATAGGTAATACTTCTAAATCTTGAAATTCATCTTCAAAAGATGCTTTTTCTTTATTGCCACCATATATTTTCTGAATTAAATGCTCGTTGTCTTTTTGAACCTCATTTCCATTGCCACTTTTCATCAATTCCATCGTAAGCTTTTTGAGATCTGTAAGATCACTTTTCATGTCAAAAAGTACTTTGTAAAGAATTTCACGTTCATTGCTGAAATCGCTTTCAGATTTAGAATTATTTATAACAGCTGGTAAATTTGTGGATGTATTAGGTAAGTAAGCTCTAAGCGACGTTGCATTTATAATACGATTTTGCTCTAGCACCGAAATTTGTTCAGCAACATTACGCAGTTGTCTAATGTTACCATTCCAACGAAACTTTAATAGCATGTCTACGGCATCATCATTTAGCTTAATGGTTGGCATTTTATATTTTAATGCAAAGTCACTAGCGAATTTTCTAAATAATAAATGAATGTCTTCCTGACGCTCTCTCAAAGGAGGTATATTGATTTCTACAGTACTTAACCTGTAGTAAAGGTCTTCACGAAATTTTTCTTTTTTTATAGCTTCAAACATATTTACGTTTGTGGCAGCTACAATTCGAACATCAGTTTTTTGTACTTTACTTGAACCTACTTTTATGAATTCTCCATTTTCTAAAACACGTAATAAACGTACTTGGGTTGTTAGAGGTAATTCACCAACTTCATCTAAAAAGATGGTTCCTCCATCTGCAACTTCAAAATAGCCAGATCGTGTTGAAGTCGCTCCTGTAAAGGCTCCTTTTTCATGGCCAAATAGTTCACTGTCAATAGTTCCTTCTGGAATTGCACCACAGTTTACAGCAATATATTTGCCATGTTTGCGATGTGATAATTGGTGTATGATTTTTGGAATACTTTCTTTACCAACACCACTTTCACCTGTCACTAATACCGAAATATCAGTAGGAGAGACTTGAATCGATTTTTCAATTGCGCGATTAAGTTTAGCGTTGTTGCCAATGATTCCGAAACGTTGTTTTATGGCTTGTATTGATTCCATTTGTTTTTCTTAATTTTCTTTTTAATATCCAACAGCCTCACCAATTAAAGTGGCACTTGTGCAATCTAAAACTTTAACTTTAACTAATTCTCCAACCTTGAAATTTTCCTTAGGAAATACAGCTACAATGTTTTGGGATGTTTTTCCAGACCATTGGTCGTTTGATTTTTTTGATTCTCGCTCAATAAGGACTTCAACTTCTGTGTTGAGATATTTTTTAATTTGAATGGCACCATGCTCACGTTGTAATTGTACAATTTCAGCAAGGCGTCGTTTCTTTGTGTCTTCAGTTACATCGTCTTCCAATTTGCGTTCTGCCATAGTTCCTGGACGTTCAGAATACATATACATAAAACCAAAGTTGTATTTCACATACTCCATTAAACTTAAAGTATCTTGATGATCTTGTTCTGTTTCAGTCGGAAAACCTGCAATTAAGTCCTGACTAATAGAACATTCTGGAAGGATACGTCTTATGTTGTCAATGAGATTAAAATAGTCTTCTCTTGTGTGTAAGCGGTTCATTTCTTTTAAAATACGATTACTTCCGCTTTGAACGGGTAAGTGAATGTGTTTACATATATTATCAAATTTCGTCATGGTTTTTATCACATCCAATGTCAAATCTTGCGGATTACTGGTAGAAAAACGAATACGCATTTTTGGTTGAGCTTTAGCACATAATTCTAATAGCTGTGAAAAATTTATAGCTGTTGCTTTTTGTAAATCACTCGCTTTTGAAAAATCTTTTTTGAGTCCGCCACCATACCATAAATAGCTGTCTACATTTTGACCTAAAAGTGTAATTTCTTTAAAGCCTTTATTCCATAAATCATTAACTTCTTCAATAATGCTGTGAGGATCACGACTACGTTCGCGACCTCTGGTAAAAGGTACTACGCAAAATGTACACATGTTATCACAGCCACGAGTTATAGAAACTAAAGCTGAAACACCGTTGCTGTTTAATCGAACTGGCGAAATGTCGCCATAGGTTTCTTCTTTTGAAAGCACAACATTTATAGCATCTCGACCATCATCAACTTCGGCTAAAAGGTTAGGTAAATCTTTATAGGCATCTGGACCAACGACTAAATCAACAATTTTTTCTTCTTCTAAAAATTTAGTTTTTAAACGTTCAGCCATACAACCTAAAACACCAACTTTCATTTTTGGGTTTATACGTTTTACTGCATTGTATTTTTCTAATCGTTTTCTTACTGTTTGTTCAGCCTTGTCACGTATAGAGCAGGTGTTTACAAGTACCAAATCAGCGTCTTCTAGGTTTTGTGTGGTGTTAAATCCCTGTTCAGACAATATTGAAGCTACTATTTCACTATCGCTAAAATTCATGGCACAGCCATAACTTTCAATAAAAAGTTTACGACTATTTTCTTGTTTAGCTTCGAGAAAAAGGGATTCTCCTTGCTTGTTTTCGTCAATTGTTTTTTTCATAGGTGATTTTAGCTCCAGCAAACTTCCAATTATAATAATGATGCTGATTCAATAAGCATGCAAAGATACGATATTTTTGAAAAATATGACAAAGTGGCAGTGCTATAATTTTCTAAATAAGAATAATTACATTTGAGGAACGAATCAATCTATTACAAATGGCATTTCAAAATATTCAAAATAAAATTAAAAGTTCTCAAAAATTAGATTTTGGGAATATACTTGACCTTTCTATTAAACTATTTAAAGAGGTTTGGTTAAAAGGAGTTTTAATGATTTTAATTACGATGGTTTTTGGAGGTGTTATCGCTATTTTATTTGTGTCTATTGGTCTAATTCCAAACCCTTATGATGTTGCAGGAAGTGAAGCGTTAAATTTAACAACCTATTATGCTAAAAGTGCATTTAATAATTTACCTCAAACAATTGTCGTTAGTCCTGTGGTTTTTGGAATGTTAGCTGGTTTTTATAGAATTTGTAAGCAAGTTGATTTAAAGGAGTCTCAAGACGATGATATATTTTATTTTTTTAAAGGTGATAATGTTAGAAAGGTATTAATGCTTGGTCTCATATACTCAATAATTGCTACTGTTGCACAAGCGTTATTTTTATTACCTTATATATATGTCTTCATTCCTTTATCATTTTTTGCGGTTGTTTTTGCTCATAATCCAGAATTGAGTGAAACAGAAATTGTTAAACTAAGCTTTAGTTTAGGGAATAAGAAATGGTTTTTAACCTTCGGATTAATGTTTATTACTGGGATTTTAGGCATGCTTGGTATTATCGCTTGTGGAATAGGCGTTATATTCACTATTTCAATAGTTTACCTACCAGTCTATTTTATATATCGTGAAGTTGTAGGTTTTGAAGATCATGATGAAATCAAATACATTGGCAGTGAATAAGGAATTTAACGCAACCATTTGTTTGTTTGTACATCTAAATAAAAATTGATGTTATGAAATTATCTAAAATTAGTATGGCTTTAATCTGTTTCCCGTTATTATTGATGAATACGCAATGTGATGAAGATGATGACTTTCAAGTTCGTAATTGTGGTCAAACAGTCATTATTGATAATGCGTTTTATGAATCTGCAATTTCAGGAGATTATGCATTAGTTGGTTTTGAAATTATTGAAGATTGCTTAACCATTGAAGTTTCAGCAAGTGGATGTGATGGCGAGTCATGGAGTATGGTTTTAGTTGACTCAGGAGCTGTTGCTGAATCATCACCAGAACAGCGTTATTTAAAGTTTGTATTTACAAATGAGGAAGCATGTTTGGCAGTGTTTAGTCAGAGTCGTGTATTTGATCTTTCAGGATTAAGAGTTGATGGCTCAAATGAAATAGTTTTGAATATTGAAGGTGTTCCAGATCCTATTAATTATTTATATCCATAAATTAAAATGAGGTCATACATTATATATGTATTAAATTTTACACTTTTTTTAAGTGAATTTTCATAGATAAACACACACTTTTTTAAGATTAAATACCATCGAAATTTTTAAAAATTAGGATGATAAATTTTTTTTGACATACATTTGTAGCCTGAAAAAATCAAATATGCCGAAGAATTTAGTCATTGTAGAGTCACCAGCAAAAGCCAAAACCATAGAAAAATTTCTTGGAAAAGATTTTAAAGTAGAATCTAGTTTTGGACATATTGCAGACTTACCTTCAAAAGAATTAGGAGTAGATGTAGATGGAGATTTTGATCCTAAATATCAAGTTTCAAAAGACAAGAAAGATGTCGTTAAAAAATTAAAGGAGCTCGCTAAAAAAGCTGAAATGGTTTGGTTAGCAAGTGATGAGGATCGTGAAGGAGAGGCTATTGCGTGGCACTTAGCTGAAACTTTAAAATTAGATAAATCAAAGACGAAACGTATTGTTTTTCATGAGATTACAAAATCTGCCATTCAAAATGCAATCGAAAACCCAAGAGGTATAGATTATGATTTGGTAGATGCGCAACAAGCAAGACGTGTTTTAGATCGTATAGTTGGTTACGAATTATCTCCAGTATTATGGAGAAAAGTAAAAGGCGGATTATCTGCAGGACGTGTGCAATCGGTTTCAGTACGTTTAATTGTAGAACGTGAACGTGAAATTATTGATTTTACTGCTGAAGCGTCTTATCGTATTGATGCTGAGTTTTCAAATGAAGATGGACAAACATTTAAAGCAAAACTTCCAAAGAATTTTTCTTCAAAAAAAGAAGCCTATGCCTTTTTAGAATCTAATGCAAATGCAGATTTTAAAGTAGCAGATTTACAAAAAAAACCAGCAAAGAAATCACCAGCAGCACCATTTACAACGTCTACCTTACAACAAGAAGCATCCAGAAAGTTAGGATTTTCAGTTAGTAGAACAATGCAAAATGCACAACGTTTATATGAAGCTGGTTTGATTACTTATATGAGAACTGATAGTGTTAATTTATCTAATGAAGCTCAAAAAGGAGCAAAAGCAGAAATTGAAGATGCTTATGGTTCTAAGTTTAGTAAATCAAGACAATATAAAGGAAAATCAAAAGGAGCTCAAGAAGCTCACGAAGCGATTAGACCAACAGATTTTAAAAAACATTCCGTAGATATTGAGCGTGATCAAGCACGATTATATGATTTAATTTGGAAACGTGCTATTGCCTCTCAAATGAGTGATGCAGAGTTAGAACGTACCAATGTGAAAATTAATGCGTCAACTCATAAAGAAACATTTACTGCTAATGGTGAGGTGATTACTTTTGAAGGGTTTTTAAAAGTATATCTTGAAGGTACAGATGATGAAGATACTGAGCAAGAAGGAATGTTGCCTGCAATGAAAGTCAATGAAACACTATTAAATAGTTATATCACTGCAACTGAGCGTTTTTCTCGTCCACCATATCGTTACACTGAAGCATCTCTAGTTAAAAAATTAGAAGAATTAGGTATTGGTCGTCCGTCAACATATGCACCAACAATTTCTACGATACAGAATAGAAATTATGTAGAAAAAGGATCTAATGAAGGTGTAGAAAGAGATTATACACAACTCCTACTTCAAAGCGGAAGTGTAAAAGATAATTCACTTACAGAAAAAGTAAATAGTGATAAAGGAAAATTGGTGCCAACAGATATTGGAATGATAGTTACCGATTTTCTTGTCAATCATTTTGGAGGTATCTTAGATTATAATTTTACAGCAAAAGTAGAGGCGGATTTTGATGAAATTGCTGAAGGAAAAGAAGATTGGAAAAAAATGATGAAAGATTTCTATAAAGACTTTCATCCAAAAGTAGAAGATGTTGCTGCAAATGCAGATCGCGAATCTGGTGAACGTGTTCTTGGAAAAGATCCTAAAACAGGTAAGCAAGTTAGTGTGCGTTTAGGTAAATTCGGGCCAATGGTTCAAATAGGTACAGTTGATGATGAAGAGAAACCTCAATTTGCAAGCTTATCTCCAGATCAACAATTAACTACGATTACTTATGAAGAAGCAATGGAGCTATTTAAGTTGCCAAAGCAATTAGGAACTTATGAAGATGAACCTGTTGAGGTTAATAATGGTCGTTTTGGTCCTTATGTGAAATTTGGAAAGCAATTCGTTTCACTTCCAAAAGGTACAAATCCAATGGATGTAGAGATGGATATGGCTATTGAATTGATTAAAGAAAAGCAAAAAGCTGATGCTCCTATATATATGTATCAAGATTTACCTGTTCAAAAAGGAAAAGGACGTTTTGGGCCATTTATAAAATGGAACAGTATGTTTATCAATGTCAACAAAAAATACGATTGGGATAATTTATCTGATACTGATATTGTAACTTTGATTGAAGAAAAAATTCAGAAAGAAATTGATAAAGTCATTCACAATTGGGAAGAAGAAGGGATTCGAGTTGAAAAGGCACGATGGGGAAGACATAATATTATTAAAGGAAAAATAAAAGTAGAGCTTCCAAAAACAGTTGATGTTTCAGAAATGACTTTAGAGCAAGCTAAAGCTGAAATAGAAAAGAAGGCTCCTAAGAAAAAAGCGCCTAAGAAAAAAACTGCAACAAAAAAGAAGACTACTAAAAAGAAAACAGCTACTAAAAAGTAATATAAATGAATTTTAATTTTTTGTCTCCTGTAACAGATTCAGTATTAGCTCATAATGAACTTTTATCTGAGCAAGCGCTAGGTAAAAAAATTAAAATACATTCTACCCAAAACGGAATCCCGAATCTAGAAGGAGTTCGGTTAGTAATCATTGGTGTAAAAGAAAACCGTAACGATGTTAATTATATGGGAGAAGAGCTAAACTTTGATACCATTCGTACATCGTTATATTCTCTATTTCCTGGAAACTGGCATACAAATATTGCCGATTTAGGTGATATTCCTGCAGGATCAACGATTGAAGATACTTACTATGCTGTACGTACAATTATTTCTGTTTTAATTGAAAAAAAGATCATTCCAATAATAATAGGCGGAAGTCAAGATTTAACTTATGCTAATTATCGTGCATATGATACTATGGCTCCTATGGTTAATATTGTGAATGTAGATAGTAATTTTGATTTAGGAGATGCCTCTGTCGAAATGAAGAACAATAGTTTCTTTGGTAAAATCATTTTAGAACAACCTTATAATTTATTCAATTACTCAGTTGTAGGTTATCAAACCTATTTCAATTCTCAGGAAGAGATAGATTTAATGGATAAACTCTATTTTGAAGCTTACAGATTAGGAGAAGTAACTCATAATATTAATGTGGTAGAACCTGTAATGCGTGATGCTCATATTGTAACAATGGATTTGAAATCTGTTCGTGCTGCAGAAGTAGGAGCAAAACAAAAGTATTCACCGAATGGTTTTAATGGAAAAGAGATTTGTGCTATTTCACGTTATGCTGGTATTAGTAATAAGGTGTCCTCTTTTGGTATTTATGAATTCAAATCTACTACAGAACTAGATGCGACTCCAATGCTAATATCTCAAATGATATGGTATTTCATCGAAGGTGTTAACTGTAGAATAAATGATGATGGTTTTGAGGATGAAAATAACTATCAAAAATACAATGTACTTATTGAAGATGAAGAGCTTATATTCTATAAAAGTATAAAAACTGGACGATGGTGGATAGAAATACCTTTTTTGCCAAATGTTAATAATAAATTAAAAAAGCATACGTTATTACCTTGCACGCACGAAGATTATCTAGAAGCGAGTCAAGGTAAAATACCAGAAAGATGGTATAAAGCGTATAAAAAGAACAGTTTTTAGTATATTTAGCTTTTAAAATTTCAACGCTTTTTTAATCGATGAAATGTTAATTTTGTAGGATGAAATGCAAAAAAACTGTAAAAAAAATTGTTTTTTACAAAATATATAAATATGTTTACTGCCTTAAAAAAAATAAACACATTTTTAAGACATATAATTACAACTAAATAATTTAACCTCGAGTTTCTATGAATATTAAGAAGTTTGTTTTATTGACTGCTGTTTTAGCTTTATTAGTCAGTTGTGGCTCTGGTGACAGAGGAGAACTGATAGGAGTTAAAGGAAAGAAATGGCATCCTGAAAAACCTTATGGTATGGCACTTGTTCCTGGTGGAGCATTTATTATGGGAAAATCAGATGATGACCTTGCTGGTGTTCAAGATGCACCAACACGAACTGTTACAGTTAGAGCGTTCTATATGGACGAAACTGAAATTACTAACAGCGAATATCGTGAATTTGTATATTGGGTTAGAGATTCAATATTAAAGACTAAACTAGCAATTTTAGCTGATGAAATTGGCGAAACTCCAGGTACTGGAGGAATTGGAGAGTTTGCATTTAATGATGCCGATCCAGAAAACATGTCTGTGTACGAGAAATACATGTATGATAACTATAGTGGATTAGGACCAACTGGTTATGAAGGCCGTAAACTTAATCGCGATGCTGAATTGATTTTCGATACCAACGACTATCCAGATGAGTATTATGCTGAAGTTATGGATACGATGTATATACCTATTGAGGAATCATATAATGGGCAACGTACTTGGGATGTGAAGAAATTTAAGTTCCAGTATAAATATATGGATATCCAAAAAGCTGCCAAAGATCGTAACTTATCACGTAAAGATGTTATAATTACTGAAGAAGTTGAAGTGTATCCAGACACAACTGCTTGGATTCGAGATTTTTCATATTCTTATAATGAGCCAATGCATAATGATTATTTCTGGCATGACGCTTATGGTGATTATCCTGTAGTAGGAGTGTCTTGGAAACAAGCTACAGCTTTCTGTCAATGGAGAACATTAAAGAAAAATACATATCAAAAAAGTAAAGGGAAGCCATTTGTAAATACGTTTAGATTACCTTCAGAAGCAGAGTGGGAATACGCTGCGAGAGGTGGTCTTCAAGGAGCGACTTATCCTTGGGGTGGACCTTATGCTAAAAATGATAGAGGTTGCTTTATGGCGAACTTTAAACCATTAAGAGGTGATTATGCAGCAGATCAAGCACTTTATACTGTTGAAGCTGATGCGTATGAGCCAAATGACTTCGACCTTTATAATATGGCAGGAAATGTTTCAGAATGGGTTCAAGGATCTTATGATCCTGCTTCATACGAGTATTCTGCATCATTTAATCCAAATGTAAATGATCCAGATAACGAACGTAAAGTTGTTCGTGGAGGATCTTGGAAAGATGTTGCATACTTCTTACAAGTAAGTTCTAGAGATTACGAATATGCAGATTCTGCAAGAAGCTACATTGGATTTAGAACAGTTCAGGATTATATGGGAACTGAAGTAACATTAAATGCAGCAACTAACTAATAATTAACTAAACTAAATATATTAATCTACCTTAAGTAATTAACTTAGGCTTAAAACTAAAAACAAATTATGGCACAAAAGAAATTATCAACAATGAATATGGTCTACGGACTTGGAGCAGCAATTGTAATTGTAGGAGCTTTATTCAAAATACAACACTGGCCTTATGGATCTTTAATCTTAACTATAGGTATGATTGTTGAAGCATTAGTATTTACTTTATCTGCTTTCGAAAAGCAAGGTGGTGAATTAGATTGGTCTTTAGTGTATCCAGAATTAGCTGGTGGTCAATCATTAGGTGGTAAAAAGAAAAAAGAAGAGCCTAAAGATGCTGAAGGATTACTGTCTAAAAAATTAGATAACCTTTTAAAAGAAGCTAAAATTGATGGTGAATTAATGGCAAGCTTAGGGTCAAGTATCAAAAATTTCGAAGGCGCTGCAAAAGGAATCAGTCCAACTGTTGATTCTATGAATGCTCAAAAGAAATATAGCGAAGAAATGTCTTTAGCTGCTGCTCAAATGGAATCATTAAATAGCCTTTATAAAGTACAAATGGAAAGCGCTAATCGTCAAGCTACTATTAATGAAGAAGCTGTTGAAAACGCAACTAAATTAAAAGAACAAATGCAATCATTAGCATCTAACTTGTCATCTTTAAATGGTGTTTATGGTGGAATGCTTACTGCAATGAATAAAAGCTAATTAGTTTTTAAACTAGAATTAATAATAACTATTAACAAACTAAAAAACTAATTTAAAATGGCAGGAGGAAAATTATCTGCAAGGCAGAAAATGATTAACTTAATGTACTTAGTATTTATTGCTATGATGGCGATGAATATGTCTAAAGAAGTACTATCCGCTTTCGGATTAATGGAAGCAAAATTTGCTGATGCTAACGAAGCGACTTCAAATAGAAATGAAGCATTATTGACAGATTTAAAAGAAAAGGGTGTTGAAAAACCAGAAGAGTTTAAAATACCGGCTGCACGTGCTGAACAAGTACAAATAGCATCTGATAAATTTTATAATTATCTTGAATCTTTAAAAGTAGATTTACTTAGGAAAGGAGAGTATAAAATCGATCCTGAAACTGGTAAGTTGCCTTTTGAAGCAATGGATAAAACTGATATTCTTGATGAAGCATGGTTTACAGGAGATCGCCTAACTAAAAAAGGTGATGAAGTAATGGCTGAACTTAATGGGTATAAAGACGCTATTAAAACAGTTTTAGCAACTGATGAAGCTTACAGAGGTTCTAGTGAATCTTTTGAAAAGACTTTTAGTACAGCTCAAGAGGTGAACAAAGATGGAAAGAAAATTGATTTTTTAAATTATAATTTCCAAGGTTTTCCTGCTATTGCATCTTATACGAAGTTAACAGCAATGCAAAATGATGTTAAAGTTGCAGAAGCAAGTATGTATAATTTGTTTTTAGGAAAAACGTTAACAGAAGCAACTACCTTAAATAACTATAAAGCAATCGTATTAGCTGATAAATCTGCATTTTTTGCTGGTGAGAAGTTTCAAGGACGTGTTGTAATAGGTAAATATGCTAATGTACCACCAACTAAATTAGTTGTCGAAGGTCAAGAAGTTGATCTATCAAAAGCTATTGATTCTTCAGGTGCTGCTCGATTAGATTTTAATGTTGGAGCTGTAGGTGAACACACAATTAATGGTGAATTTACATTTATCGAAAACGGTAAAGAGTTACCTATTAAAATTGAATCTAATTATGTTGTTGTACCAAGACCAAATTCTGCTACAATTTCTGCAGATAAGATGAACGTTGTGTATCGTGGTGTTGTAAATCCAATGACAATTTCTTTTGCTGGTGTTCCAGATAATAAAGTATCTGCTTCAGGTGCTGGATTGAAAAAAGGATCTGGTACAGGTAAATACTCAATGGTTCCTAGTTCTGGTAGAGAAGTGACAATTAATGTTACTGCAACATTAGATGATGGTTCTAAAGTAAGTGATAAAGCTGTATTTAGAATTAAAGATATTCCTAAACCTACCGGAAAAATTAACGGTCAGAGTGAAGGTAAATTACCTAGAAATAACGTAGAGATTGGTAAAGTTGAATCTGTATTAGAAGATTTCGATTTTGATTTACCATTAACTGTAACAAGCTTTAAAATTAAAGTACCTGGTCAACCATCTGTAACATGTTCTGGAAACAGATTAAATGGAACAGCAAAAGGGGCTTTACGTAAAGCCAAAAGAGGTGCAGCAGTTCAAATTTTTGATATCAAGTCTAGAAGTACTGGGCCAGTTATCAAGCCTGCAACACCAGTTGTTATAGAGTTATCTAACTAATCAACGTTATAGAATAACCCAAATTTAAAATTAAAAGAGATGAATTATAAATTCGTATTATCAATTTTTGTTACTGTAGGAATCACCTCTAGTGTATTTTCTCAGGCAAATATTTTAAATGCTAAAACACCTCAAGAAGTTGGTGTTAAAACTGAAGCTCAGTTAGCACTAGATAATGACAAACCATTAGAATACGGTTATCTTGATGATAGAGATATATTGTTCTCTAAAATGACTTGGGAAAAAGTGGTTTTAGATGAACGTGTAAACTTTCCTATGTACTTTCCAACAGATACAAATAATATTGGTAAAGACAGACGTTCTTTATATCATACATTGATAAAAGCTGTTAAAGATGGAGAGATTGAAAATGTTTATAATGATTCTTATTTTACTGAAAAAAGATCGGTTAAGGAACTTAAAGACATCACCACTAAAGTAGATACTTTAGATATTGGTTACGACCAATTAAACGCTGATGGTTATGTAGATCCTGAATATATCACAACAAGAAATATTGAAGCTTTTGATATTAGCGCTTATTTAATTAAAGGGCTTTGGTATTTTGATAAGCGTCATGGAGAATTAAAGTATAGAATTTTAGGTATTGCGCCAGCAGCACCAGATATTAACTTTATTGATTCTAATGACGAAACGAATAGAGTTCCAAATGCATTGTTTTGGGTGTTTTTCCCTGAAGCTAGAGAAGTTTTACACAATTCTAAAGCTTTTAATAACAAGAATAGTGCAATGCCAATATCTTTTGATCATTTGTTAAATTCTAGACGCTTTAACGCTTACATGTACAAAGAAGAAAATGTATATGGAGATCGTGAAGTAAAAGAATATGTTGCAGATAATGCTTTAATGCAAATGTTAGAATCTGATCGTATTAAAAATAAGATTCGTAATTTCGAGCAAGACATGTGGTCCTATTAAGTATCACATAGTATATATAAAAACGCTCACTATTTTAGTGAGCGTTTTTTATTTTAAGAATATGTATTACAATACTCTTTTATATTACTTTTGTTATAATGAAGCAGGTAGATTATATAATAGTTGGTAATGGATTAGCAGGTATTGCTTTTTGTGAGCAACTTAGAAAACATAATAAAGACTTTGTTGTATTTGACAACCAATCTCAACAATCTTCAATGGTTGCAGCAGGTTTATACAATCCTGTAATTCTAAAACGGTTTACAAAAGTTTGGAACGCTAAACTTCAACTAGAATTAGCAATTCCAAAGTATAAGGAGCTTGAAGAGTTACTTCACCTTAAACTTGATTATACAATGCCTGTATACAGAAAGTTTACCTCAGTTGAAGAACAAAACGATTGGTTTACAGCTTCAGATCAACCTGTTTTATCAGATTTCTTGTCTACAGCACTAATCAAAAATGTAAACCCATCTATACATGCTGAATTTGGTTTTGGTGAAGTCTTGCATTCTGGTAGAATTAAGACATCACAATTAATTCCATCCTATCGAAATTATCTTGATAATGAAAACAAGTTGTTTCAAGAAGAGTTTTATTATAATCAATTAGAGATTAAAGCATATGGAGTGCAGTATAAAAATATTGTTTCAAAATATATTGTATTTGCTGAAGGCTTCGGATTATATAAAAACCCGTTTTTTAAGACACTTCCATTAAATGGAACAAAAGGCGAAATGCTTACAATTAAATCTCCTGATTTGAAGATGAATTTTATTTTAAAATCTTCAGTTTTTATAGTACCTCTTGGAGATGATTTATATTGGATTGGTGCAACTTATGAAAGAGAAGATAAATCACATTCAATAACAACTAAAGCTAAAGATGAATTAATTGAAAAGTTAAAAAAAATTATTAATTGTGATTTTGAAATCATTCACCAAGTCGCAGGTATTAGACCAACTACAAAAGATCGTAGGCCTTTAGTTGGTGTTCATCCAGAGCATAAAAATCTGTTTGTACTTAATGGTCTTGGAACAAGAGGTGTCATGATATCTCCATTTGTAGCAGAACAGTTATTCAATCATATTGAACATGAAATTGAATTAGATAAAGAAATAAACATAAAAAGATTCAAAGTAGGTCGTTAATACTTAAATGATAATAATTATTTTTTCACCAAATTTTTGTCATAACTCATAAATAGATTAATCCATATATTTCTTGAAAGTCGCATTATAATAGGTCCAAATGCTATAGTCGTTACAATAATTGCAATGAAAGCTGTAAAAAGCGTAGAATTAAAAAATAAGTAGCTAATAATAAAAGCTGCAACAGCAAATGCAATTCCAACGCCATAACTTACATACATTGAACCATAAAAAAATGAAGGTTCAATACGATAACGTGTATTACATTTGGAACACTTTTCATTAATTTTTAAAACATCACTTAATACATAAGGGTTCTTAGTTTCGTACATAGATTCCTGATGACATTTAGGACAAACTCCAGTGAAAATACTGTATACTTTCGTGCCTTTTAACATGATTTAAATTTGTTTACTTTTGCGTTTTGTATTTCAATACAAATTTACGTTTTATTAATAATTTAATTGTAACAAAAGTAACAAATGCTCAATATCCATAATCTTTCTATTTCATTTCAAGGCGAATTTCTCTTTGAGGATATTACATTTAAACTCAGTCCTGGAGATCGCATTGGTTTAATCGGAAAAAATGGCGCTGGAAAATCGACAATGCTCAAAATTTTGTCAAAAGAATTAGAACCAGATTCAGGTCAAATTGCAGCTGATAAAAATTTAAGCATCGGTTTTTTAAAACAGGATATAGATTTTGTTTTGGGAAGAACAGTTCTAGAAGAATCTTATGAAGCTTTCAAAGAGATAAAAGAACTTGAAGCTAAAATGGAAGACGTTAATACGCAATTAGTAGAACGAACAGATTATGAAAGCGAAAGTTATAATCAATTAATGATTGATCTTAATGAAGTTCAACATTCATATGAAATTATAGGCGGTTATAATTATCAAGGAGAAACTGAAAAAATACTGCAAGGACTCGGATTTAAACGTGAAGATTTCAATAAGCTCACAGATACGTTTTCAGGAGGTTGGAGAATGCGTATTGAATTAGCAAAATTACTGTTACAAAATAATGATGTGTTGCTGCTAGATGAGCCAACAAATCACTTAGATATCGAGTCTATTATTTGGTTAGAGAGTTTTTTGAAAAACTATTCTGGAGCTGTAGTAATTGTATCTCACGATAAAATGTTTTTAGATAATGTCACTAATCGTACGATTGAGATTTCATTAGGTAGAATTTACGACTATCCGAAACCTTACTCTAAGTTTTTGGTGCTTCGCCATGAAATTAAAACACAGCAGTTGGCATCACAGAAAAATCAACAAAAACAAATTGAACAAACTGAAAAACTCATTGAAAAATTTAGAGCGAAAGCGAGTAAAGCGACAATGGCTCAATCACTTATTAAGAAGTTAGATAAAATTGATCGTATTGAAGTTGATGAAGATGATAATAGTGTAATGACCTTAAATTTTCCAGTATCCGTTATTCCTGGTAAAGTTGTTGTCGAAGCAGAGCACATATCTAAACGTTATGATGATAATCAGGTATTAACTGATGTTAATTTAATGATTGAGCGAAATAGTAAAACAGCTTTTGTTGGACAAAATGGTCAAGGTAAATCAACATTAGCAAAGATTATTGTTGGTGAGATTAAATATGATGGACACCTAAAACTAGGTCATAATGTTCAAATAGGATATTTTGCTCAAAATCAAGCTGAATATTTAGATGGTAGTAAAACCGTTTTAGACACAATGATTGATGCCGCAAATGAAACGAATCGAAGTAAAGTACGTGATATTTTAGGCTCTTTTTTGTTTAGAGGCGAAGAAGCCGAGAAATATGTTAGAGTGCTTTCTGGTGGTGAAAGAAATCGATTGGCTTTAGCTAAACTTATGCTACAACCCATTAATGTTTTGATCATGGATGAACCAACAAATCACCTTGATATCAAATCTAAAAATGTATTAAAAGAAGCATTAAAAAAGTATGAAGGAACTTTAGTTTTGGTTTCTCATGATAGGGATTTTCTTCAAGGACTTACTAATAAAGTGTATGAATTTAAAGATCAAAAAATTAAAGAATACTTAGGTGATATCGACTTTTATCTTGAACAACGTAATGTTGAAAATTTACGTGAAGTTGAAAAACGTACCATTGTAAAAGAAACCCCAAAAACAACGAATAAGCAATCTTATGAAGATCAAAAGAAACTTAAATCTCTTAACAATAAACTCAGTAATATTGAATCTAAAATAAATCAGTTAGAAAAGGATATTAAAACTGATGATGTTGAGCTGGCAACAAACTACGATGCCACAGTATCAGATGAAACTTTTTTTGACCGTTACCAAGCAAAGAAAACAAAGCTTCAACAATTAATGTCTGATTGGGAAACCATAACTTTAGAATTAGATGAATTGAGTTAAAAGAGTTCAGTTCATTTTTTATGGAATAATTAACAATTACAGACTAAACTAACTGATACTTTTGTGGTCATATTAAAATAACCAGACCAATGCGAAATATTATACTTTCAATTTTAGGAATCTTACTTATTGTTGGTTCTTATTTTTTTGCCAAACATCTTATTAATACTAAAACAAAACCGAAACCAGTTCCAGCTAAGGTTGTAAAAACGGTTTTTATAGATACGGTTTTAAATAAAACGATTCCAATTGTAATTCCAGCTAATGGGAGTTTAATCGCAAAACGCAGAGTAGAATTATACTCAGAAGTGCAAGGTGTTTTTAAATCTGGAAGCCCATTATTTAAACCAGGCCAGGAATATCGTAAAGGTGAAGCGCTTATTCGTATTGATGCTTCAGAATATTATGCAAGTGTGCAATCTTCAAAAAGTAATCTCTATAATTCAATTGCGGCTATTATGCCAGATTTAAAGTTAGATTTTCCTGAGGTTTTTCAAAAATGGCAATCCTATCTTAATGGATTTGATTTAAGTAATACGACACCTAAACTTCCTGAAATGACTTCTGAAAAAGAAAATTATTTCATTACTGGACGCGGAATTGTTTCTAGTTATTATTCGGTTAAAAATTTAGAACAACGATTAGCAAAGTACAATATTAGAGCACCTTTTTCAGGAATACTTACACAAGCTTTAGCTACTGAAGGCTCTTTAATTCGTAGCGGACAAAAATTAGGTGAGTTTATTGATCCTTCAATTTATGAAATGGAAGTGGCTTTGAGTAAAACTTACGCTAGCCTTTTAAAAGTTGGAGAAACTGTAGTGCTAAATAATTTAGAGAATACAGAAAGCTATACGGGAATTGTGTCACGTGTTAATGGAAGTATTGATGCAACAACGCAAACCATTACTGCTTTTATTGAAGTAAAAAATGATAACCTTAAAGAAGGTATGTATCTAGAGGCTAATTTAAATGCTAAAGAAGAGTCTGAAGCCATTGAAATAGATAGAAATCTTTTATTAGAAAGTCAACAAATTTATGTGGTTAAAGATAGTTTGTTAGATGTTATAGATGTAAAACCTGTATATTTTTCAGAAACAAAAGTGGTTTTGAAAAATATACCAAATGGAACAATTATACTTAAAAAAGCGGTTCCAGGCGCTTACGCAGGAATGTTAGTAAAACCTTTTCAGGATAATCAGGATCGTAAAGACAAGCAATAAGCATGAGAAAACTCATTGAATATTTTATTAGATACCACGTAGCAGTTAATATTTTCATTTTTGCTTTTGTTGTTTTCGGTATAATAGGTGCTTTATCCTTAAAATCGTCTTTCTTTCCTTTAACAGATTCTAAAATTATAACGGTAAGTGTTACGTATCCTGGTGCTTCACCTCAGGAGATTGAAGAAGGTATTGTGCTTCAAATTGAAGATAATCTAAAAGGTTTAAAAGGGATAGATAGAGTTACGTCTGTGTCTAGAGAAAACAGTGGAAGTATTACTGTTGAAATAGAAAAAGATGAGAACATAGACTTCATGTTATTAGAAGTTAAAAATGCCGTAGATCGCGTGCCTTCTTTTCCATCAGGAATGGAACCTTTAATTGTTGCAAAGCAAGAAGCTGTAAGGGAAACGATTTCTTTTGCTTTAAGTGGTGAACATATTCCATTAGCAACTTTAAAACAAATTGGAAGACAGGTAGAAAATGATTTAAGAGCTATTGATGGTATTTCGCAAATAGCCATTTCTGGATATCCAGATGAAGAAATTGAAATCGCTGTAAACGAAACAAGTTTATTGGCTTATGACTTAACCTTTGCAGAGGTGTCACAAGCCGTTAGCAGGTCAAATATTTTAACAACTGGAGGTACAATTAAAACAGATGCTGAAGAATATCTTATTCGTGCAAACAATCGTTCCTATTATGGTGATGAGCTTTCAAATGTTGTAGTTAGTGCCTCTAATGATGGTAAAGTAGTACGATTAAAAGACGTCGCTATTATTCGAGATCGTTTTTCTGAGACACCAAATGCCACTTATTTTAACCAAAAGTTATCTATAAATATTTCCATAACAAGTACCAATACTGAAGATTTAATAACTTCTGCCGATAATGTAAAAAACTACATAGAAACCTACAATCAAAAACACAATAACGTTCAATTAGATGTGGTTAGAGATTTGTCTAAAACACTAAACCAACGAACCGATTTATTAACAGAAAATGCCATCATTGGGATGTTGTTAGTATTACTGTTTTTATCTATTTTCTTAAATACAAGATTAGCATTTTGGGTGGCTTTTGGATTGCCAATTTCATTTTTAGGCATGTTTATTTTTGCAGGACAGTTTGATGTAACCATAAATGTGTTATCTCTCTTCGGAATGATTATCGTCATCGGAATCTTAGTTGATGATGGAATTGTTATTGCCGAAAACATCTATCAACATTATGAAAAGGGAAAATCGCCAATTGAAGCAGCCGTAGATGGTATTATGGAAGTAATTCCTCCAGTGGTTTCTGCAATTATTACGACACTTTTAGCATTTTCATTATTCCTGTTTTTAGATAGTAGAATAGGTGAGTTTTTTAGTGAGGTTGCTGTAATTGTAATACTTACACTGACAGTTTCATTAGTAGAAGCGCTAATAATTCTTCCTGCTCATTTGGCACATTCTAAAGCACTAAGAAAGCAAGTTGTCGAAGAAAACCCTTCGAAAATGAAGCAATTCTTCTCTATAATGCGAGTCATAAATAAAGCGGGAGATAATTTTATGAACTTCTTAAGAGATAAATTATACACACCAGCAATCACTTTTATTTTAAATTTTAAATTACTATCCTTAGGTGTTTTTGTGGCACTATTAATTCTAACCTTTGGTTCAATTGGAGGCGGAATTATAGGTGTGACTATGTTTCCATCTATCGCAAGTGACCGTGTTTCTATAGAATTAGATATGCCTAATGGGACGAATGAAAAAATAACCGATTCTATTATTTCAATGATAGAAGAAAAATCGTTTATAGTAAATCAAGAGTTAACCGAAAAATATTTAAAAGGAACCAATAAGCAACTTTTTGAAAATACAATTTTAACAATTAGCAGTAGTTCTAGCGCAAGTTTACAAATTAATTTACTGCCAGGAGAAGAACGACCAGATGCTATAAAATCTGATGTAGTTGCAAATAGATTACGTGAGTTGGTAGGTCCTGTAATTGGTACAGAACGATTGATTTTTGGTTCAGGTGGAAACTTTGGTGGTAGTCCAGTTTCAGTGTCTTTATTAGGCAATAATATCGCAGAACTTAAAGCTGCTAAAATAGAATTAAAGCAAGTATTAGCATCTAATCCTTTATTAAAGGATATAGAAGATAATGATCCTGCAGGAATTAAAGAAATTCGTATAGAACTTAAAGAAAGTGCTTATTTATTAGGTTTAAATTTAAGTACAGTGATGAGTCAAGTGCGCTCTGGTTTCTTCGGGACACAAGCGCAACGTTTTCAAAGAGGTCAAGATGAAATTCGCGTTTGGGTTCGTTATGATAGAAATAATAGAGCATCTATTAATGATCTTGATGAGATGAGAATTGTTACTCCAACGGAAGAGCGAGTAACACTTAAAGATATAGCTTTTTACACCATAGAAAGAGGTGATGTTGCAATTAATCATTTAGAAGGTCAAAGAGAAATACAGGTATCTGCAGACTTAAAAGACCCAAGTACTAGTACAACTGATATTATTGATGATTTAAAAAATATAACTATAGTAGATTTAAAATCTAAATATCCAACTATATCTGCATCTTTTGAAGGACAAAACAGAGAGAAAGATAAATTAATGAGTTCTTTAGGTAAAGCAGGAATCCCAATTTTATTACTAATTTATATTGTGATAGCTTTTACGTTTAGAAGTTACAGTCAGCCAATTTTATTAATTCTATTAGTGCCTTTTAGTTTAACTGCTGTAGCTTGGGGACATTGGCTTTTAGGGTTTTCGGTAAATATATTATCACTTTTAGGAATCATTGCTTTAATAGGTATTATGGTAAATGATGGCTTAGTGCTTATCGGTAAATTTAATTCTAATTTACGGGAAGGGTTAAAATTTGATGAAGCACTTTTAAATGCTGGAAAATCTCGTTTTAGAGCTATTTTCTTAACGTCTTTAACAACCATTGCAGGTTTAGCGCCTTTGCTTTTAGAAAAAAGTAGACAAGCCCAATTTTTAAAACCTATGGCGATTTCTATTTCCTTCGGAATTGCTTATGCAACTATATTAACTTTATTAGTATTGCCGTTATTTTTATCATTTAGTAATAGTATTAAGCAAAATGTAAAATGGTTGTGGACGAATAAAAGTGTTACAAAAGAAGAAGTAGAACGTGCTATAAAAGAACAAAATGAGGCAGATGAACACTAGAATTTATATGACATGTATTGTGTTTTTTATAGGATTAAATCTTAACGCACAACAAATGTTAGGTCCTAAAGAAGCTGTAGAATTAGCTTTAGACTATAACTACGGAATAAAAATAGCGAACAATAATACAGACGTTGCAGAGAATAACACTAGTATTTTAAATTCGGGATATTTGCCTACGCTTACAGGTAGTGCAGGAGCAACACATAGTTTAGATAATAATGAATCTGAATTTTCAGATAGTAGTATTCCTGATACTGTTTTGAAAGGTGCTGAAAGTTCTCGTTATAATGCTTCTGTAAATTTAAATTACACACTGTTTGATGGATTAGGTCGCTTATATAACTATAAACGCTTAAAAGAAGAACATCAACTTTCTGAATTAGAAGCAAGAGAAACTATTGAAACCACAGTACTTCAGATATTCTCAATTTATTATACTATAGCTCAATTTTCTGAAAACACGAATGCTCTAGAACAAACGATAACTGTTTCTAAGGATAGATTAGTACGTGCTCAATATCAGTTTGATTATGGTCAGAGCACAAAACTTGGTGTTTTAAATGCTCAAGTTGATATTAATAATGATAGTATTAGCTTGATAAATATTAAGCAACAATTAAAAAACACTAAGCGAGATTTAAACGTGGTTTTAGGTAATAAGCTTTCTAAAGAATTTAAGGTTGATACAAATATTGATTTTATGCTTCAGCTTAATAAAGCAGACTTGCTAGAAAAAACAAAATCTAATAACGTGTCTTTACTTCAAGCAGAAAAAAATATCAGCATAAGTGAGTTTGATATAAAAACAAACAAGGCACAATTTTTACCAACAGTAGATTTAGTAGGTACTTATGGATGGAATAAAAGTAATAATAATGCAGCTTCTTTTGTTTCAGTATCAACAAACACTGGATTGTCTGGTGGCTTAAATTTGTCTTGGAATTTATTTGATGGAGGAAGCACAATTACACGTGTTAAAAATGCTCAAATCAATTTAGAGAGCCAGCAGTTTTTAAAAGATCAATTAATCATTGAAATTGAACGTAATTTTAATAACGCATGGGATGATTTTCAAAATAAGTTATTGATTTATAGAATACAAGAAGACAATATAATTACCTCTCAAAATAATTTTGATCGTACACAAGAAAAATTTAAAATCGGACAAGCGACATCAATTGAGTTTAGACAAGCTCAGCTTAATTTACTTAATTCTGAATTAAGTAGAAATCAAGCAAAGTACGATGCAAAATTGGCAGAGTTGACCGTTCTTCAGTTAGGTGGAGAATTATTAAATGTAGAATTCTAAATTCTAATATAAATCTATGAAAGAGCATTTTTTTCAATGTCCATATTGTTGGGAAAATATATCAATGCTCATTGATTTTTCACAAGTAAAACAGACTTATATTGAAGATTGTGAAGTGTGTTGTAATCCTATTCAATTGAATATCAGTACTGAAAATAATGCTATTTTAAGTTTTGAAGCTAAAAATATTGAACAATAGCTGTTTTTTAAACTATTGATAATCAATTGTTTGAAATTTATTCGATGATTGACCATGCATTTCATCGAAAAAAATTGGTAGATAGTCGATATTCTCTTATTTTCGTTATAGTAAATGTGCTCCCTCACAAAAATCTACTATTATGAAAACCGCTAAAATTACAATGCTATTATGTTTGGTAACGATATTTTCGTTTGCTAATATAACTACAAAAGAAAAGGAAGCACTTGTTGCTTTACATAATTCAACAAATGGAACATCATGGAATAATCCTTGGGATTTAAATAGTCCAGTTTCGGATTGGTATGGAGTAACTCTTGAAGAAGATAAAGTTATAGCCCTTAATTTAGAATTTAATAACCTTGAAGGTCAACTTCCCGAAGCAATTGGAGATTTGGTTTTCCTTAGAGAGTTAAATTTATTTAGAAATAATATAACAGGAGCGATTCCAAATTCAATTGGAAATCTAAAAGCTCTGAAAATAATCAATGTTGCAATCAACCAGCTAGATGGAGAATTGCCAAGTACAATTGGAGACTTATCGTCTTTAGAGGCATTACAATTATTTATGAACAATATAAAGGGATCAATTCCTGAGTCTATTGGTCAACTAACTCAACTACAAACTTTAGAATTGTATAGTAACAATCTTTCTGGAGTTTTACCAAATTCTTTAGGTAATTTGTCTAAGCTTAAAGGATTATTAGTAAGTAGTAATAGCCTAACAGGTAAATTGCCTCATAGTCTAGGTAACTTGTCAAATTTAAAAATACTAAGTGTTTTCGATAATAGTTTTATTGGTACTGTTCCTAATGTTATTTCAAGTCTAGTGCATTTAGAAGAATTAGTTTTAGCAAATAATGCTTTTTATGGCAACCTTCCTAGAGACTTAGCAAACTTATCAAACTTAAAAGTGTTGATGATTGGTAACAATGATTTCAAAGGAGAATTTGCACAGTTAGAAACACAGTTTCCAAATATTCAGCAGTTTGATGCTGTAAACAGTGGTGATTCTGGAGTGTTAGCAACTTTAGATATAGAAGACGACGACGATTAATATATAATTTATTGTTTTAATTTTTAAATAACTCTCACTGTGTTTTACATTGAGAGTTATTTTTTTGCGTTTATTATTGTAATAAACAAAAAGCGTTGTATATTTGCATTCCTAAAATGATTGAGTCGGCATTATGAACCGAAAGTTGAAAGCTAAGAAAATCATTTTAAGTTTAAATCGCGGGATAGAGCAGTAGGTAGCTCGTCGGGCTCATAACCCGAAGGTCACTGGTTCGAGTCCAGTTCCCGCTACTAAATGTTATCTGTTTAAAATCAATGGTTTTGTTTACGCAAAACCATTTTTTTTATGTTTAATTTAAATTCTTATCTTACGAATGAACACGGAAACGAACACATTTTAGAACACAGTTTGTCAAACAAGAAGAAATTTACTGTCCCCAAAATTTATTCCTCTAACGGAAATTTGAACAAGCGTTGGTACGTCTATTACTCCTATCGAAATCCTGAATCTGGTATACTCCAACGTATGAAAAATGTCTACGGTGGTGCAAATAGATATAATACAAAAGAAGATCGACTTACTATTTTAAGTATTTATAGAGTTAAGCTTTTAAGTTTATTAAATGAGGGTTTTAATCCCTTTGAAGATAATACTGCACGTTATTTAAATCGTGAGGATAAGACACTAAATCCAATGAAGAACACTAATAAAGTGCCTGAAGTTGAATTAATGATTAAGCCAAAAGTTTCCGTTTTATCTTATAAAGTAGCCTTTACAAAAGGGTTGAAGTACAAGGAAAAGCTAATAAGTGATACTACAAGACGTAGTTATGAAAATCGCTTAAAAAACTTTCTTCTTTGGGTTGAAAAGCATCATCCAGAACTAAAGGCGATTACCGATATTGACAAGAAAGTGGTCATGGATTTTTTAAATCATATTTTAGACCTAACTAGTCCTAGAAACCGTAATAATTATCGAACTGATTTAAGTAGTATTATGCAGGCGTTAGAGGATAATGATATTATCTCGTCCAACTTTATTAAAAAGATACCTGTTTTAAAATCTACACCACAACGAAATAAAACTTACTCAAAGGAGCAACAGAAGGATATATTTGAACATTTGGAGAAAACAGATAAAACCTTATTGCTCTTTATAAAATTTATTTCTTATAATTTTTTGAGACCTATAGAAGTCTGTAGATTACGAGTTGGTGATTTAGATATACATCATAAGCGCATTCAATTTAGAGCCAAGAATAGTCCTTTAAAGACTAAAATCATACCTGATTTATTGCTGAATGATTTGCCTGATCTCTCGAAACTAAATAAAGAACATAATTTGTTTACTCCTGATGGTATAGGAGGTGTTTGGGAGTCCGAGTTAAGTAACAAGCGGGATTACTTTTCAAAACGGTTCAAGCGTATTATCAAGGACCCATTTAATTTGGGGGCAGATTATGGGTTGTATAGCTTTAGACATACATATATTACAAAATTATATCGCGAGTTAGTCAAGGGGTCGTCACCATTCGAAGCTAAAAGTAAATTGATGCAGATTACAGGACACTCTTCAATGACAGCACTTGAAAAATATTTACGTGATATTGATGCCGAGTTTCCTGATGATTATTCTGAATTAATAAAATCTTAAGTTTGTATTTTGGAAAAGCCTTTAAAAGATAAACACAGTGAATTAATACATAGATTGTATAAACCACTCATATTTTACTTTCCTCGAAAGATCTGGGCTGATCTGGATGGCATGTGGATGGATAAAAAGTTCGATACCGTGTTCAATACTGTTATTCTAATGCGTGAGAATGGAGATAATTATATCCTTGATAATGATGCCTCCAGTTTGTATTTATTGAGTAAAGCTTCCGCGTTGGCTGACAATATTTATGAACTTTTAGATTTGAAAGCCAAGTTAAGCCCTGAAGCTTTCAGTTTTTTATGTGAAAGATATTCTTTAAGCGTAGCATTTTATAAACATGTATCAAATTGGATGGTAGAGCATGTTAAACACGATATTCCTGACTGTAGTGAAGAAACTATAAATTCATTTGGGATTCAGAAAGTAGCATTTACTGAACATTGGGACTATATTGAAAAACATTTTTTGATTCCAAAACATATAGAAAACTATTTTGATAGTGCTCAATTGAATACTCAAGATATAGTAAAAATACCTGATTTCATAACTGGTGATCAGTCACAGACAGAACGTATATTTGAGAAGTTGGCTAAACCTATAAAAAACAAAAAGAAAGTGCTTATTACAGAAGATGAGGCAGAAAAACTCCTTTTAAAAACTATATTTAACGTACGATTAGAGTAATCTAAACTGAAATATATGACTAATAAAAAATCAATTACGGATGAAGATGCAACGCTAAATTTTAGAGTGCCGAAATCATTAAAAGCGACAATTGTTGCTAAGGCCGAAATAGAAAAAATAACTAGTTCTAAATATCTGCGTAATTTATTAGAGTCAGTACATAATGGAAGTTATTGTCACCTGGATAAGTTGAAATCTGAACGTGAAGACTTTTTGTTTTCAAAAGAGTTTTTACAACTGATAGTTTGGATTTATAGAAAACGTGAAAATAATAGTCGTGAAGTTGATAAAAATGATTTAGATAGTTATGTTAAGACATTAAAAAGAACTGAGAATTTTCTTCCTAAAAATTTAGTATTTGAGCTTGATAAGGTGCTAAATAATTTGCTTGTAGTTAGAGTTAGTAAAGGATATGATGGAGATCGTTTTGATTTTCCTAAGAACTACAGTGATGACAAAAAATTCAATTACGAAAAAGTAGAAAAGTTTCTATTGGATGAAAACATATTGGAAGCCTTTATTGAAAGAGGAGAGGTTAATATAACTAATATTTTTTAATAAGAAGGCATCATATTTTAAAAATTAATCCAAAATATTTTGTGATAAATAGTGTGATATTTTTGTGATACAATAATATCACAAAATATAACAACTGTTTTTAACTGTTGATTATGAGTACGATAGTTATCAATAACGCCTATTTTAGTGCTTTTTCTCTCAATTGACTTATTGCAATACTTTAGTTTGAGTGTGATACAAAATATTATTAAAACACCTTTAATTTACAAACTCATTTATGATTATGGTTAAATTGTTAAGTAAATGAGTTTTTATATTACTCCGAAGAACGAAGTTATATCTATCTACCTATCTGATCATTTTTTCTAATCCTTAAACAATACCCTTTATCAAATCTAATGTGGAGTTTAACACTCACAATTACATTTGAGTTTATTCCTTTAATGAGCAATACAAACATTTTTTTTCAGAATAGTATTTTGCTGTACTAAGGTACTGTATTTTCTTAACCAATAGGAGATAGTTGTTCTGGGAACGTCATATTTTTTAGAAGCTTGGTTATTGGATAATTGTCCGCTAAGGATTTGGTCAACGACTAAAAGTTTAGTCTCTAAAGTTGCTTTTTGATAGCTTTTTTTTCGCCAGTGTTCATTATGTGTTTTCATAAGTGACTGTAATTAATTGCTTAATTTTTAGTCAACCTATTTCAGGAAAATTCATTTGCCGATTGACTGGTGAACGTGTTCGTGTATGGTTTGTTGCGATTGGCACTAAGATAACAAAAAGGAACAGCGTTTAGGAAATTCGCCAGAATTTCCCAAGAAGTCTTTAAACACCATCAAGCAATTAATTATACACGGTGTTGGCAACTGGTTTTTGTTTTTTTAATTCGGAAAACGAAAGTTTTAAAATATAAAAGCATTAAAAATACAAGCTAAACATCCTTGTTTTTTATCAAATTTAGTCACCTTTATTAGACTTAATCTTTTTGTTAAAGTAGATCTATACAAATGGCTCGATAATCCTTTTTCAAAGGAACACCACCACCAAATAAAAATACACAAGGGATTCTTTTTTAAAATTCGAAAATCTAACCACGTCTTAATGTAAACTATATGATCCTATTTTTTCCGATGACGCACACTATGTATAGTGAAGTAAGTTGCGCTGAAAGTAAGCGATGAGTTCTTGGTTATCATCATTGTTTATATTATTAAATGCACTATGGTATTCTTTAGTTAAGGGGATTTGAAAATATTCTCTTGTTTACCCTAGCTTATCATCAGTAATCATTTCTACAATTGCAGGAGCATCGGTTTTTTTGTTTTTCTAAATTCCATATATCATGTTTCTAGATTAAACTCTGCTAATTATGGTGCCTTCTTAAATGTTTTATTAATCCATTTTGGTCGTACTCAATTGACATTATTTGACTTGCAGTATTTTCAATAACTTTATCCATGTGAAACGGTTTAACCTTGGCTTTAATGGTGATTTTTATAAAAGCTACATTTTTTCCTAGCATAATGTCATCAATAGATACTATATGATAATATACCTTATTTTGAAGTTTGTCGATCATTCCCTTTCTAAATATTTCTTTATCGGTTATGATTACATTATACTTAATATGCTCATCAATAAAATCATCTGCAAAAAAGGATAAGAAGTAATCTATATCTTTTAAGTCACTATGTGGTTGTTGCTTTGCACTATAAGCTTTAATGAAAGACTCGGTTTTTTTATGTAAATGAGGGTCTGTGCCATCTTGTGAGGATATACTATTAAGTTCTTTTTTTTGTCCAATTGCATTAAGGCTTATAATTAATGCAGAAACGAGTATTAATGTGTTTTTCATTTAGTTTTTTTATGTCTTACAACGTGTTGTGTATGCTTAGTTGCGTGGTTAAGCGACTAAATTGCCTAAAACCAAGGAATTAATTATACACGGTGTTGTAAGGCGTAATTTTTTATCGTGAATTGTTCTTCAAACCCCAATTTTAAATATAATCCTTTTCCCATATCAGATGATTGTAAAGTTATAAAATCACTATCTATTTTAATTGACTGATTAATTAAAAGCTTCATTATTTGCTCTGCATAACCTTTTTGCCTTTGTTGAGGTATAATACCAACAGAGTGAATGCCAGACACATTACCTGTCGTGTGTAAAATACCTGTTCCAACAGCTATATTTTGGTCATAAGCAATATAGTAGTTCGTGTTTTTTTGAGATTTGATCAATAATTCGGGATTTGTAAAATACCCAAAAGATTTAGAAAAAAGGATAGACCATAATTTTGCTTCTTTTTTTGTAGATACTTTGTGTAAGCTTAATCCTTTTAATTCAGTAAATATTTGAGATGATTTTAAAGACATTCCTGTTTGTTCAAACTTAAGAATGAATCCATTTTGCTCTAATATTTTAAAAGAATCACTATTGTAAATATCCCAATATGGTATAGTTAGATTTGTAGAGATAGATAATAATTTTTCCTTGACTAATGTGATTACATCTTTGTTAATTTCTTGATTTAACCACAATCTATTTGGCCATTCTGAGTTTTCAATTAAACTATACTTAAAATTTGTTTCAATAAAATACGAATTGAATGGTTTACTTACTGTTTGCCAAAGAGATGTCAAATTTTGAATATTTGATTTTATATTGTTCATTTTATATTGATTAATATGATTCCTAGAATCATTGATGAGATGCCTATTGTCTTTTTTAACGTTATAGGTTCTAAAGGTGAATTTAACCAACCGTAATTCCCTGCAATTACAGCAAAGATTAATTGACCACAAAGCCCAATTGAAATCATTGTAGAAATTCCTAGTTTAGGAATGGTGTAATAGTATAAACTTATTCCGAATACACTGAAAAAACCACCAGTAAACCATAGATAAAAAGGTATCTCTTTTATTTGTGAAATTGTTGGTAGCGATTTGAAATTAAGTAGGACAAATACTAAAGCAAACACTGTGCTGCAAAAAAATGCAACTAAACTTGCCAATAAAGGGTTTCTTAATAAAACACCCAATTGTGCATTCAATCCACCTTGCATCGCTAAAAATACTCCTCCAATAAAAGCAAAAATTATTAATCCAGAATTATTCATATGCTTATTATTTGGATTCAATTCGTTTACTTATAGTTACGTTTAACCAAGCAAAAGTATAACCAGAGAGTAAGGTTATTCCTAATAATAGAAGAATGTTTATATCTATTTCTGAATTTGAACCAAACCCAATAATCATTCCTAAAAAATAAGCAAGTATATTATTTAAATATTTTAATTTAGATATATAAAATACTCCAATCATAACAATAAATACGATGATGGGAAATCCGAATATTGCTAAAGTTTCTGAAAGCAAAGTACCTAAATATTGAATAATCATAGCTATTAGAATTCCAAATATTTGCTGAACAAGGACTAAGAAAGTAGTTTTAGTTTTCGTGCCAAATAAATAATAGCTGACCCAAGCCATAAATAGTACCCAAGTAGGTAGTCCAAAATAAGAGGCTGTAAAAACGGCTATTGCCCCCGTTATTCCCATTGTTAATGCTTGTTTTAATGATTCCATTATGCAAATAAGGTTTTGGTTGGTTTTCTAACTTTTGCTGTGTGTTGGGAAGTATCATTATCAGAACGATAACCAATAGTTGCAATAACAGAAGTATTTAGCCCTTGTTCTTCAAGAGATAATATCTCGTTGTATTTTCCTCTTTCAAAGCCTTCCATTGGACAAGCATCTATTTTAAGCTCTGCACAAGCATTCAATAAATTTCCTAAGGCAAGATAAGTTTGATTAGATGTCCATTTATCTTTCTCAATTTTAGATTTATTGTTAATATCTTCTTTAATAAAGTCTGAATAATCTTTTAAATCAGAAACATTAACTTGTTCTATTTGAGATTTTAAGGCGAAGTACTCATCTATATGTTCTTCTGTTACTATGGAGTAGTTACAAAAAATGACCAAATGAGACGCTTCTGTTATTTGAGTTTGTCCGTAAGAAGCTGATTTTAGTTTTTCTCTTATTTCTTTACTATCTATAATAAGCACTTTATACAATTGAAGACCATAAGAAGATGCTGATAATTGAATAGCTTTCTTGATTTGTTCTAAGTTTTCTGTAGAAACCTTTTTGGAAGTATCGAATTTTTTAGTGGCATATCTCCACTCTAAATTATTAATTAAATTCATAATGACTTTTTTATATTGATTAACAGTACAAAGATATAATGAAGAGTAAAGTTGTGCCTTTACATATGTTGATTTAGGAATCTTTCTTTATATTTTTTCTTATTCTACTTAATTGAGTAGGTGTAATCCCTAAATGAGAAGCTATATGTAGTTTTTGTATTCTTTGGTCAATGTTTGGGTGTTTTTGAAGTAATTTCAGATACCTTTCCGTAGCGTTTTCCATTACTAAAGAAACTTCTCTTTGTTCTTTTTCAACAATCCAATTATTTTCCATATAGGCGATATAGAAATTTTTTAAGTCGATGTTTTGTTCAATAAACTGTCTATATTTTTTATAATCAAGATTGATTAAAATAGTTTCTTCTAGAGCTTCTAAAGTGAAATTTGAAGGAACACCTAATAGATATGAAACTGTTGAACCAGCAAAATCTGTTTCAAGGAAAATATTTTTATTATAGATGTTTCCATCATAATCAGTTACATATGCTCTTAAAGCACCTTTACAAACAAAATGTGTTTTTTTTGCAATCTGTCCATTTCTTAGTAAAGTTTCGTCTTTTTCTAATTTTTGAAATGTTATTATAGATTCAATTAACGTCCAAGATCTATTTGAGATTTGGGCATAACTTTCAAACTTTAACTTTAATTCTGAAATGTATTTTTCTTTTGTCAATCGTGATTTTTTTATGCCTTACGTGTACGTGCATGGCTAGTTGCGTTGGCAAGAACTAAGTTAGCAAAAAGAAAACTAACCAGTAGGGAAATCCGATAGGATTTTCCGAGTACACATTGACCAAGCAATTAGTTATAAACGTTGTTGGCAATAGTTATTTTCTTTCTGTTTCTATATTCTTTTTTTGTTTCAGTGCCGTCACCATTCAGGCAATATTTAGTTCCGTGTTTCTTTTTTCCTAAATATTGAAACTATACATCAATTTTCCGTTTTCAAATTGTTCTACAAGGATTTTTATTCCATCGTAGTTATAAGTTGTAGTTTCATGAATTTTGCCATCCAAATGGTATTTATTTTCTTTTGAAACTACTAATGGTTTATTCGGATTATATATCGTTTTATTGGAAACTCTTATTTCTTTTCCATTGTAATATAAATTGCTCGACAGAATAATTCCGTTTTTGTATTCCTCGTCATAAACGAAATGTCCGTTTTTTCGTTTACTTTGAGCAACTCCTGTAAAGAGTTCGCTATTTGAACTTTTATAGACTAAATTATTGTCAATGTAAACTTCTTTCATTCCAACTATTTCAGGAAAATTCATAGTCTTAATTGTTGCTAACGGTTTTGTGTATGGTTAGTTGCGAGGTTAAGCAACTAATTTAGCAAATAAATCACAGATAGAATATTCCGCAGGAATATTCGTAAGTAGCCGAGACCTAGCAATTAAACATACACGTTGTTGTTCTGAGTTATTCATTGGAATCGAGAGTTTATTTCTTATGCCTACTAATAATTTCAAGAATATTTCCTTCGGGATCTATAACTTGTAATAAATCAACTCCAAGATTATCATCTTTAAATATTCTGCCTGCATTTATATTTTTTCTCTTTAAGCAAGCTTTTAATGTTACCAGGTTTGCATCTGTATAGAATCCAAATTTCATGAAACCACTCCATTGTTCAGAGTTAGAACCTGGCTTAAGTTCACTTTTTTTAAGTGCATCATTTCTGAAAAATATTTCAACAACAAATTCTCCTTTTTTCATCAAAACACCTGTTGTACTTCCGTCAGGGAATGCAAATTCTTTAACAATTTTTAGTCCAAAAGTATTTTTATACCAATTTCCTAGCTCACTATTTTTATGTGTGGTAAAAGCGATAAAGCTTGGTTCAAGGTGAATGTTATTTAAGCAATTATTAGGTTCTTTTTTTTGTCCAATTGCATTAAGGCTTATAATTAATGCAGAAACGAGTATTAATGTGTTTTTCATTTAGTTTTTTTATGTCTTACAATGGTTTGTTTAGAATAGTAGCCGTTACGGAGTATTTGTTTTCAATTTACGTTAAAGTTGAAGGGAGCAAAAATTTCAGGAATTGAGCCAGGTGGCTTTTGCCCGAGATAGGCTTCTTCTGTAATTGGAGCATCACTGTCTTTTGATTTCTGTTTTTTAGTATTGCAGGCATTTAAAAATAGTGCGAATACAAGTATTAAAAATATAAAGTTGTTATTTCTCATTGTTTAAGTTTTTAATTTTTGTCAACATAATAATAAATGCATATTTACAATCATTCATAGTATATTCTTGTTAAGAAAACACTAAAAACAGTTTTTTTTACGGATAACCTCATTTGAAAGTAGCATTTAATAATTCTCTATTTTTGTCAATATGTTTGGTAACGTATTTGTATAAGGTTAGTTACGTTGTTTATACACTTAAGTTAGCAAACGTTTTAATCTGCAAATTGGACTCTAACCAGAGGACTACTTATAAGACTATAAAAAACTTTGATGTTCATATGAAAACTTGAAGAAATTGATTGTGTAAAGTTTTTTAGTTCATTTAATTTATCCGAATCATAATAAGTTCCATTCATAACAACACCATTGATTGTTTTGGAATGGACAATATTTTCTAAAGGATTTTTATTTAAAATAATTAAATCTGCAATTTTTCCATTTTCGATTGTTCCATACTCTTTTTCTTTTCCAACAAACTTTGCTGGAATAATAGTAGCACTTTGCAAAGTTTCAAGGTTCGATAAACCACTTTTAGTCAAATCTTCTAATTCATTATGTATACTAAACCCAGCAAAAGTATATGAATCTGTCACATCTGTTCCCGTCATAATTGGAACGCCGATATCTTTAGCCATTTTAATTTGTTTTTTTGCCGCATTATAAAAATCTGTACTTAATCCATTTCCTTCTTCAGATAAATTCTTTTTCTTGTTATTTTTTACATCAATTCCCCACCATATGTTTTTTCGTATTGAAGTAATATATTTTAAGTTGGGATTATCAATAAATGTAGATTTATGAGCAAATGCCTCGAATTTGAGGGTTTGAAGTGTTGGTGTCCAATAGGCGTTATTTTCTTTCATTAACGTCATTAATTTAATTGCTATTTCTGGATTAAAATCTTCAATCATTGATTTTTTGAATTTTGAAAATAACGCTTTCCAATTTTTTGGATTTCGCAAACTATCTGCTTTAGGAAAAGACTCAAACATAAAAATACGTCCGTGTTCAAAACTTCTCTGTCCTAATAAAATGGCATCTTTAAGACTCACAAACATTGGTTTATGGCCTGCAAGATGTAATTTGTATTTTGGTGCAGCCAAAGCCAATTTTTTATAGATATTAGGTTGTATTTGTTGGTATACTTTAATAAAATCTACTTTTTCATTTTTGTAAAAACTTAAAAGAGAGTCAACATGTTCGTCTTTCTCAAGCTTAAAAAAATCTGGAAAGTTTTCAGGAACAGAAGAAGAGCCGTCAATTTGGTAACTGCTTTGCAAAACATATCTTGGTGTTATTCTTTCATTATTATTCAATTCGGTATTCCAATGCAAGCGTTCTTTACTGCCAACCCAATAACTGTCTTTTTCATTAAGTTGACCAGACATATCGCGAATACCTGTAACGCCATTGGCAATGTAAAGAGGATGATGAAGCCATTCTGAATGTTGATTTGAATGTGTGTGCATGTCCCAAAGTCCAGGGATTACAAATTTTCCTAGACCATCAATTACAAATGCATCATTAGAGCTATTAATAGAATCAGACATTCCTATTTCAGTAATTCTGTTCCCTTTTATTATGATGTCTTGATTTTCAATTAAAGCCCCAGAGACGACATCTATAACGGTTACAGATTTAATTAAGATAGTCCCATGTTTTATGGGGACTTTTAAGTCTTGAAGAGGCCAATATAAACCAGCAAAGAATAATACTGCTAGACCAACAATTGGGAGCAAAAATTTAATGAATTTACGTTTCATAAAATTGGAGGTACTATTTTAAGGTTTTATAAACTGTTTTTCTAAAGTCTTTTCTTACCTTCAAGGATTGTCTTCCACCCAGTTGTGTCATCATTAAAGCAGCAAAACCTTCTTTAGGATCAATGATGAATGTAGTAGAATAAGCACCTTCCCAGTAGTAACTACCTTGACTATAGAATTCATTAACCTTACCTTTTTTGGTAATCACATTTAGGCCAAAACCAAATTTGTTGCCTTTACCCAATATTGGATGAAATCCTTGAGGATAGTCAATGTCTCCAATTTGATTGGATGTCATCATCTCAATGGATTTTCTTGAAATTATTCGCGTATTTTTGTAGACTCCATAATTGAGAAGCATTTGACAAAACTTCATATAATCTGAAGAAGTTGAAATTAAACCACTTCCTCCCATAAATACTTTTGTTTTGAAACCTTTTGTTAAATCGAGTTCATTATTAATTGCTTTCAGGTTATTTTCTTGTTTAGAATAAGATCTTACTAATCGATTCATGTCTTTCCGGTGTGCATCAAATCCTGTGCCTGTCATATTTAAAGGAATAAAGATACTGTTGTTTAAGTAGGCTTCTAAATTTTGATTAGTTACAGTTTCAATTAGATACCCAAGAATATCTGTAGATGGGCCATAAGTGAATTTTTTTCCAGGTTGATGAATAATTGGCATAGAACTCAAGTCATTCATAAAACTTGATAAGCTTTCATGTGAAGGATTAAAAAAAGATAAACCTTTCTCTTTGTAAAGTTTTGAAATTATTGGACCATCATAAGCAAAACCCGCAGTTTGATTTAATAAATGTCTTATGGTTATTTTAGTGTTAGCGTTTTCAAAGGTAAAGCTATCAGAATCATCTTGACGGTTAATCACCTTGGTGTTTTTAAAAATGGGCATATACTTTTCAATAGGATCGTCTAGATCAAAATAGCCATCTTCATATAACTTCATTACAGCAACAGTTGTGATTACTTTAGATAATGATGCAATCTTAAAATAGTCATTGGGTTGTAGCTCTCTTTGCGATTCTAAATTAGATTTGCCTACTGTTATAGAATATATAAGCTTACTTTTATCTGCGATTAAGACTGTCGCTCCAGATAAGTTACGATCCTTTATATTTGATTCTAACCAGCTGTCAATATTTTTTAAATTTTCGAATTCTGGATTTTGAGCTTTTGAAGTTAAACTGAAACAAAATAAAATTGTAAATATAATTAAGACTCTTTGCACGTGATTTGTTTTTTTTTTGATTTCTACAAACAAAAGAACCATTTAACATTATGAATTAAACGAAGAATTATAAATTGCAATGACGAGATTATAAATTCGTCAGTTTTAAGAAAGAGAATTTCTGTACTGAGAAGGCGTAGTAGATTCAAGCTTTTTAAAGGCAGAATTAAAGGTAGACATACTGTTGAAACCAACATCGTAGGCTATTGATTCAATTGTATATTGCTTTGCTTTATCCTTAGAGATAATTTTTTTTGCTTCCTCAATTCTGAATTTATTAATATAACCATTAAAATTAGTATCGGTTTTTTCATTTATCATGTGTGAGACTTCATGAATACTAACAGATAAAACTTTAGCAATTTGAGTTAAATCTAAATTTGAATTTAGATAGAGTTTATCTTTTCTAATGATAGCATCAATATTTTTAAACAAGGTATTTTTATTTAAGTCTTCTTTAAAGACCATTCCATCATAATTAATAACTCTTAAATTAAAAGCAATAAATGTAAGTGCGTATATAGTAATACTATATATTACTGGTCCTAATATATAAGGAATCTTATCTTCAAAAATATTTAACACATAGGACAACCAAATGATTATAACTCCTACAATGACATATTTTGACCAGAGAATTACCGTATTTTGAGATTTAGTTAATACTTGGTTTCCTTCTTTTGATGCCTTCATTACAATTTTCGAGGATCTAATTATATAGTAGGCAAAATGAAGATATACAAATGCAAGTAGCAAGAAAGACCAGAATTTTCCATTTTCAATAAACCATTGTTCAGTAGCAAAAAAGCTTATAACGAACATTGCAACGAATGGTGAAAAATAATTGACATAAGATTTCTTCAGCTGGAAATTAGGTGTTGTAATAGATTGAATGTAAAAATAGAGTAGAGGACCTAAAAGTAATAATACAGACAATCCAATCATTATAATAGAGAATTCCAAATCCTCGGCAAAATTGAACAACACTGATTTACCAACTCTAAAAGCCATTAATAGCAGTATTATTGCCATTAATGATTTTGAAAGTGTTTGATTTTTTTTATTAGTAAGTAGGTGTATTGAAACTAAAATACCATGCATTAAACCTGCGCCACTAATTGTAATTAAAATAATATCTAAACTTCCCATATTTTTTTACGATGAAAATTTGGGCTTAGCTAAGATTCCGAAAATTCACAATTTTTATAATTCATAGTAGTATTAGAAATATTTCAGAAAATAATTTCTAAAGATTAAATGTCTTTTTTCCTTATTTAAAGAAAAATGTAACTTGACTCTCCTCAAATATTTGCCAACGCTCCCTGTGTATGGCGTAGTAAGGCGCGCCTGACGGAGAGACATGTTCGCGCCTCATTAGCTATACACTATGTTGTGTGTAGTTTCGTGAGGAGTTCACAAGGAACAGTATAAATATACGTTAAATTGTCGAGGTGCGATCAACAGGGAGCGTTGTGTGTTCGTTTTAATTTATTATTTCAATGACTACATTCCCTTTTTCCCTTCCCTTATCAGCATATTCGTGTGCAGCCATAATTTCAGAAAGTGGGAAACTTTTGTCTATATATGGTCTAACGTTTCCCTTTTCAGCAAGTTCTTTTAATTCAATTAGATGTTTCTGATTAGGATTTGTGAGCGCTTTTATTGAAACAAAACTCCACTTATAATTAATGAGATAGCTATTAGATAATTTATAGCTATTCCTAAGTTGTTTTTTGTTTTAGTACTCATTTTGTTTTTTTATATTAAAATGTGTATCCAATATGTAACGTTGCAAACATTGTAATAGGAGATATGTCATATTCCAAAGTCTCTAAAGTGTTATTACCAGCTATTTTTGATGTGTATCCAATTCCTGCCCAAGGTTTGATATATAAATTGTTTTTAAACGGTTTTATAGTATAACCAAAATAGCCCATAGCAAGGAAGTTTGTAAATTTTTCACTGCCAGTAGCTGTTTCATTTTCAATTTTATATTCTTGAATACTCATTTGCGCTCCTACAAACCATTTGCGATTTACTTCTGTAAAATGATGCTCGCCAAAAAGCCCAACACCATTGTTTAGTCGAACATCCCATCCCTTATCTTTATTATTTTTATTGAAATCGACTAGAAGACTTGGCATATCCATAGCATAGATACCAACTCCAAATAGTAAATGTTCGCAATTTTTTGGTTGAATTCGGAAATGTGCCGAATAACCTTTAAAAGCAAAAGTTGCAGGGTCGATTTCTATTGAGAATTTTGTTTTTGTTTCTGCTTTTTTATTTCCTTGAGCTGAAACGGATAGGGTAGTAAAAGTTAAACCTAATACTACCATTGATAGTTTTAATTTTGTTTTCATTTTTTTGTTTTTAAGATTTGTGATTTATATAAATTATTAATAACTATACGATATATTATGTATATTTAGTTATTGCAAAAAAAATTAATAGTTCATTTCTAATAATATTTCAGCAATGGTTTTTTTTGATAATTCACTTTTCATTTGATTTTCAGCATTGCTAAAAATATTTTTAATTGATTTTTGAGCGTTATTTGGTCTTTTTCCTTCTGCCAAAATATTGAATGAAGTTTGAAATAATGGTTTTCCTTTTTCACTAGCTTCAAAAATTTCCAATATTGTTATGTCAGAAGGTTTTCTCATTAATCGTATGCCTCCTAATTTTCCTTCTTTTGTTTCAATGATGTTTGCTGCATTTAAATTTTGAAGGATTTTAACTAAAGTTGGTTTAGGTATGCTTAAATATTTTGAAATATCCGCAGTCGATAAAAATCCAAGTTGTTTTTGTCTGATCTTGTCAGAGATAAAAATGACAACTAATATTGATTTTGTAAAAGATAAAGAGTAACTCATACTTGATATACTTGATATATAGAATGCAAATATAGATAAGTTTTTTGGTAAAGAAATTTTTTTCTCAAAAAAACTTTAAACTGGATGCTTTATTTTTAATGTCTCGTCCTAAATACGTCTACAAGTTATTGATTAAAATTAAGCTGCATTTTGGTGCACGTTATTAGGTGTTTTATAGTCTAAAGATAAATGTAATCTTTTAGAGTTATATAATTTGATTGCATTTTTAGTTGCTCTTTTTGCATCTTCTACGCTGGCAAAGGTCTGGTCGAGGTAAAATTCATCTTTTAAAATTCCATTTACCCGCTCTGCTAGGGCATTTTCATAGCAATGATTTTCTTCTGTCATGCTTATTACTATCTTTTTTCGGTTTAGCTCGTTGATGTATACATTGCTGCAATATTGTATTCCTCTGTCTGAGTGGTGGGTTAGATTCTTGAGTTCTTTGTTATGATAGATTGCCTTTTTAAGCGCCCTAACACAACCGGTTAGCTCTAAGCTGTCACTTAGGTCATATCCTACGATTTTACGTGAATACATATCTGTTAAGAGTGCTAGATAACAAAATCCTTTAATAGTTCTGATGTAAGTTATATCTGCAGCCCACACTTGGTTGCAACTAACTATTTCTACATCTTTAATACTATTATTGTATTTGTAAAATCTATTATGTGAGTTGGTTGTTCTGGACGAATATTTCTTTCGCCGTATCAAAAGATTATTATCTCTAAGGATACGTAACAATTGATCTCTACCAATTTTGATGTTGTGTTTTTTAAAGTCCGTTTTTAGGGACCGCATCAACTTTCGAGCTCCTTCTCTTGGTAAAGTCCTTCTTCTTTTATGAACGATTTCCAACACCTGGTTTTCAATCTTTATTCGCTTGACATATCGCTTTTTGTATTTATAAAACGCATCACGAGTTAGGAAATATCCCTTACAGATTGTTGCTATACTGTAAGGTCTTTCTTTTGGATTATTGTCTAAAGTCTCCATTAGTGCTAGATGTTTAGTTTTTTTGAGTTCTAAAGCATCTTTGTAGCCTAGTTTCTTAGCAGCCACAGTGAGATAACTATTATCAATAAGTTTATCGAGGTCTTTCTTTATGAGAAGTTCCTTTAGCTGTTTAAGCTCTTTTTGTAGGGCTTTTATTCGGGTAAGTTCATCATCTGTTTGAACAATTACACGGGTGTTCATTAAATCTTTGCGATTGTACTTTTTTATCCATTCGTTAATGGTACTGGATTGTACGCCATAGAGCAGTCCTACTTGTCTTTTAGAGTGGTTTCCCTTAGCAAGTTCATCAAGAACTTTGAGCTTAAAGCTTTCGCTATAACGTCTTACATATCCATCATTTTTATACATATACATTTGGTTTAGTGTATACATATTTCAGGACGGGTCATAATGTGTGCCAACGGTTATATATGATTAAGAGTAAAAGAGAGAAAACTTGCGTTTCATGTGGGAAAGAATTAAAGGGAAGATCAGATAAAAAGTTCTGTGATGCTTATTGTAAAAGCTCATACCATTATAATAAAATCAATAGAAGAGGCACCTAGATTTTTTAATGAGGTAGACAATCAACTTAAAGCTAATAGAAGAATACTTAAGCAGTATAATAAAGCTGGTAAAGCAATTGTTAGAGTATCATTGATTAGAAAAGAAGGTTTTGATCCTAATTTTTTCACACATTATTGGAAAAACAATAAAGGCGATGTTTATTTATTTGTATATGAATATGGATTTTTAAAAAGAGAAGAGCATAGTATTGGTAAATATATTCTCATAAAATGGCAGGATTACATGCGAAAAAATCTACCTTTGGGTTAATATATAGTTTAATCACGTAGACAAAACTAAGAACACGGTTTTGAACACGGTTTCATATAAGTAGCAGCTCAAACACCCAGTGTTTGTGTTGAAAAAGGGGTCGGGTTCGGGCTCATAACCCGAAGGTCACTGGTTCGAGTCCAGTTCCCGCTACTAATAAAACCTTCAGTCATTTTGGCTGGAGGTTTTTCAATTCTAAAACACCAAGCTAAATACCGAGCCTTCTCCTTCAATACTTTTTACAAGTATTCTCCCTTTATGAAGAAGCATTATTTGCTTACATAAACTCAAACCAATTCCGCTTCCAGTAGCTTTACTTGTAAAGAATGGAACAAAGATGTTTTCTAGAATGTCTTGAGGAATACCAGAACCATTGTCATAGACCTTAATAACAATGTTTCTATTTGAATTTTGCGAGGCAAGTACTTTGATTTCTGCATTATCGTCACTTTTACAAGCGTCTACAGCATTTAATATAAGATTAATTAATACCTGTTCAATTAGGTGTGTATCTATATCTAATTCCAATTTTGGATCAGAAACGTTGAACTGTATATTAATATTTTTAGCTTTTATTGACGGTTCCATAAGCAACTGAATATTGTTGAGTAATTCAGAAACTTTAGCGCGATGTAAATTAAGATGAGTGACTTTACTTAAACTGCGATAGGTTTTTGCGAATTTTAAAAGGCCTTCACTTCGGTTTTTAATGGTTTTTATTCCAGAATTGAGATCTTCTAATTCTAAATGCGACTCTTCAGGTTTATTAATTGCTACTTCTAAGTTTTTTTGAAGGGTATCTGCTAAGGACGAAATAGGTGCAATAGAATTCATGATTTCATGTGTCATTACACTTAATAACTTTTTCCAAGATTCAGATTCATTTTTATTTAAAGTATCATCAATATTTTGAATGACAATTAATTTAAAAGCATCTTCATCAACTTGAAAAACCGTGTCAGAAATTAAGATTTTAATGCTTTCATTCTGTAATGCTATAGAAATAGAATTCGGTTCTCTATGGTAAGTTTCAAAAACAGTATTGAATAATTCTGGCTTTCTGCGTTCTACAAATCTGATGTTTTTAAACGAAGGTACATCCAAAATGTCACCAAAAGAATCGTTGCTCCAAAGTACGTCTCCAGATTCCAGATTATAAGCTATAATGCCTATGTCTACCATTTCTAAAATCTTTTGCAAGTACACATATTGGGCTTGATTCTGGGAGTTAATTTCTTTAATAGTTCTATTGATTTCATTAAAACCTGTGTACAAAAACCTTATGTCTTTCGGACCTCTATCTTCAGGGAACCACCTTGAAAAATCACGATACTTAACAGCTTCAAAAAAATCGTCCATTGCAACAAAACGGCGTTTTATAAATGTGTATGTATTGATGAGTAAGTAAAATAATGCGATACCTATAATCACAGTATAAGCTGTTTTGTCCTTATAGATCGCATAGGTTAAAGCTAGTATTATACTAACTAAAAGTAGAATTCTAAAAAACAACTTAAAGATGTATGCTCTATAGTTCATACTTGTCTAGTCGTCTATATAAAGCAGCTCTTGTGATTCCTAATTCTTTGGCTGATTTTGAAACATTGCCTTTGTTTTTTTCTAGTACTGTAAGAATCGCATTCTTTTCAATATCATCTAAATTTAAGCTCGTTGTTGTGTTGCTCGTAGTTGTTGTTGAACGCTCTATTGATGAAAACACTAAATCTTCAGGTTTTAAAACGGAACCATCAGTCATAATTACAGCACGTTCTAAAACATATTGAAGTTCTCTTACATTGCCAGGGAAATCGTGATCTTTTAATTTTGAAATAAACCCAGAATCAAAACTAAACGGATTCTTATTGTATTTTTCAGCAAACAATGCTACAAAATGGTGTGCCAATTCGGTAATATCTGTACCACGATCTCTTAAAGGAGGTACAATGATATCAACTGTATTAATTCTATAAATTAAATCCTTTCTGAATTTCTTTTCATCTGCTAATACGCTTGGGTCAATATTAGTTGCACAAATTAATCGTATATCTATCGGAATAGATTCATTAGAACCTAAAGGTGTGACTTGCCTGTTTTGTAAAACTGTTAATAAACGTACTTGTTGACCTAAACTAATATTGCCAATTTCATCCAAGAATAATGTGCCTCCACTTGCAACTTCAAAGCGTCCTTTTCTGTCTTCTCTTGCATCTGTAAAAGCACCTTTTTTATAACCGAATAATTCACTTTCAAAAAGCGAAGCCGTTAATGAACCAACATCTACTTTTATAAAAGGTTGGTTTCGTCTGTTAGAATTATCATGAAGTGCTCTAGCAATTAAATCTTTTCCAGTTCCGTTTTCTCCAAGCACCAAAACATTAGCATCTGTAGGAGCAACCTTTTTTAATTTGACGAAGACATCATTCATTACATCACTGTCGCCAATAATTTCTAAACGGTTAGAATTGAGTTTGTTTTTCTGAGCTTTTTTAGACTTTTTATTACTTAGAATCGTTGTAATTGTTTCAATGATTTTTTCATTCTTCCATGGTTTCATTAAAAAGTCTGAAGCACCTTCTTTTAGACCTCGTATTGCTAAATCAATATCTGCGTAAGCAGTCATTAGAATAACAGACGTTTCAGGTTTCTGTTGTCGAATTTTATTTAACCAAAAAATGCCTTCATTACCAGTATTTACTAAACCATTAAAGTTCATGTCTAATATGATGATATCATAATCTGAAGCTTCTATTTGTGACGAAATATTGCTTGGATTTTTTTCAGTAACCACATTTTTTACAAGTGGTTTAAGAAGTAATCGCAATGCTGTAAGCACATCTGCATCGTCGTCTATAACTAATATTGTAGCGTTTTTTAATACCATCTATACAATATTACGATATTATCTTCAGCTTAAAAAGATTAGAAAAACAAAAATAGGAATAGTGGTAAAAGTGTGCATTTTCGAACATAAAGTGTATCAAAATCGAACAGTTATATCGTATTGATTATTTGTAAACATATGATAGTTAGATCTTTACTATTTTGGCATCATCTTCACTATATGTATTGTGTAATCAAAAAATTAAAAATGGACGTTCCAATTCAAAAGAAAAAATTCTCAAAACAAAAAATAGGGCTTGTATTAGGGATTCTTGCTATTGTATCATTAATAATTTATGTGGTTGTTCAAACTTCAGGAGGTTCTAAATTAAATGTTCAAAAAGAACGTATTTCGATTACAGAAATTACTCAAAATGTATTTCAAGAAAATATTCCAGTTAATGGAATCGTATTACCAATAACAACCATTTATTTAGATGCTCTTGAAGGTGGTCGTGTTGAAGAAAAATTTGTTGAAGATGGTGCTATTTTAAAGCAAGGTGAGCCTATTTTAAGATTGTCTAACACCGATTTAGAATTAAGCCTTGTCAATCAAGAAACGTCAGTGTATAATTTACTGACGCAAATGCAGATATCTCAAAATGCTGCGCGTCAAAACACTATTAATAGACAAAATCAATATACAGATGTAGAGAATAATTTAATAGAAGCCAAACGTGTGTTTGATTTGAATAATCGTTTATATGATAAAGGTGCTATTGGGAGACAAGATTTTGAATCTTCTAAAAATAATTATGAGTATCAAAAAGAACGCATGAGATTAGCAGAACAGGTTTTGTCTGAAGATTCTACATCTTCTAAATTAGAAGTCAATCAAGCTAAGAATTCTTACGCAAGAACGCAGAGTGCTTTGGAACTTATGCGTAAAAAAGTTGGAGATTTAGTTGTGCGAGCTCCAATTGATGGTCAGCTTACATCTTTAGATGCAGAAATTGGTCAGTCAATTACTAAAGGAACTCGATTAGGTCAAGTAGATGTGTTAAGCGGATTTAAAGTTAGAGTAGATATTGATGAACATTATATATCAAGAATTTATAATGGGCAAAGAGGAACGTTTAAGTTAAATGATAAGACTTATGTTTTAGAAATAAAGAAAGTATTTACACAAGTAACAAATGGTCGTTTTCAAGTAGACATGAAGTTTGTTGGAGATTTGCCAGAAGGAATAAGAAGAGGTCAAAACCTTCAAATTAGAGTTGCTTTAAGTGCAGAAAAGGAGGCATTATTGGTGTCTAAAGGTGGGTTTTTTCAAAAAACTGGAGGGAATTGGATTTTTAAAGTGAGCGAAGACGGAAGCACAGCCTACAAAGTAAATATAAGATTAGGAAGTCAAAATACAGAATACTATGAAGTTATTGAAGGTTTAAATTCTGGTGACAAAGTGATAACATCTAGTTATGATTCATTTGGAGATACTGAAGAACTTATTTTAAAATAAAAACAATCAAATAAAAAACGAATATAATGATACAAATTAATGATTTAGAGAAGTTTTATAAGACTGAAGAAGTACAGACTATTGCTCTCAATAAACTATCATTTGGAGTAAAAGAAGGTGAGTTTGTTGCCATAATGGGACCTTCAGGATGTGGTAAATCTACATTGTTAAACATCTTAGGTTTATTAGACGATCCTGATGGAGGAAGTTTTATGTTCAACGGAATTGAAGTTGCTGGTTACAATGAACGTAAGCGTTCAGAATTACGTAAACACAATATTGGTTTTGTCTTTCAAAGTTTTAATCTTATCGATGAACTTACCGTTTTTGAAAATGTAGAATTGCCATTAATCTATACAGGAGTGAAACCAGCTGAACGTAAAAAACAAGTGGAAGCTGTATTAGAAAAAATGCAAATCATGCATCGTCGAAATCACTTTCCACAACAGCTATCTGGTGGTCAACAACAACGTGTTGCTGTTGCACGTGCAGTAGTAAACAAACCAAAATTGATTCTTGCAGATGAGCCAACAGGAAATCTAGATAGTACAAATGGAAATGAAGTTATGGATTTGCTAATTGATCTTAATGAAGCTGGTACTACAATTATAATGGTTACACACAGTGAGCACGATGCTAAATACAGTCACAGAATTATTAGAATGTTAGACGGACAAAAAGTTACCGAGAATATTTTAACCTAAATCGACTTTCATCAATCAATCAGGTGGAAAGCACTTCAGTATAAAATCATTCAATTAACCAACTTGTACTGAAGTGTTAAAGCCAAATCAATCAAAAACGAACAGTAAATTTTAGATATCATGCTTAAAAATTATTTCAAAATAGCGTTTAGAAATCTTCTCAAAAACAAGGTGTATTCATTTATAAATATTTCGGGTTTAGCAGTTGGTATGGCAGCTACTATGATGATAGGTTTATGGATAGCAGATGAATTGAGTTATGACGATCACTTTAAAAATAAGGCGACTATAGCCCAAATTTTTCAAAACCAATCAAGTAATGGTGAAGTTGAAACTGGTTCAGCAATTCCGAGACCTCTAGAATTTGCATTACGCGAAAAGCATAATGATAATTTTAAACATATTATCATGTCTTCATGGGAGCAACCAAGATATTTGAAGTTTGGAGAAACTAATATTTATACACTTGGAAATGCGATGCAAGAAGGTGCACCAGAATTATTAGATCTTCAAATTATTGAAGGTGTAAGAGATGGTTTAAAGGAAAAGAACTCCATAATGCTTTCAGAAACTTCTGCAAAAAAAATATTTGGTTCTCATACTGCTATTGGTAAAATAGTAAAAGTGAATAATGAAGATGATTTAATGGTAACAGCTGTTTATAATGATATACCAGAGAATAACTCGTTCAGTGAAATGGATTATTTAATCCCATGGAAATATTATGTTACAACACAAGATTGGTTCGAAAGTGCCAAAACATCTTGGGGAAACAATTCCTTTCAAATGTTTGTTCAAATCAATGATAATACGACTATGAAAAACGTAACATCAAAGATTATTGATGTTAAGAAAAATGAGAGCCCAGTTCATGTTGAGTTTAACCCTCAGCTATTTTTATTTCCAATGGAAGATTGGTATTTAAGAAGTGACTTTGAAAATGGGATTCAGTCTGGTGGACGCATTGAAAATGTATGGTTATTCGGAATTATAGGAATCTTCATCCTGTTATTAGCTTGTATCAATTTTGTGAATTTAAGTACTGCACGTTCTGAAAAACGAGCAACCGAAGTTGGGATTAGAAAATCCATCGGTTCGCAACGTGGTCAACTTATATTTCAATTTTTAAGTGAGTCTTTTTTAATCGTCGTTTTGTCATTTGTATTTGCTCTTGGCATTGTTTTGCTCTTCTTGAATGGATTCAATAATTTGGCTAGTAAAGCGATTGTGTTTCCATGGTTGAATATTCAATTTTGGTTAGCTTCATTAATATTCATTATAGTGACAGCCTTTTTAGCGGGTAGTTATCCAGCTTTGTATTTATCATCATTCAATCCTGTTGCGGTTTTAAAAGGAACTTTTAAATCTGGTCGATATGCATCATTACCTCGAAAAGTTTTGGTCGTAGTTCAATTTACGGTATCCATCGCTTTAATTATTGGAACGTTAGTGGTTATGAATCAAATTCAATTTAGCAAGGATAGACCTGTAGGTTATAATAAAGAAGGATTGATTCAAATACCTGTAATGAGCAATGAATTTGTAGGAAAGTCAGAAGTCATGAGAACTCAATTTATAGCTTCTGAAGGTGCTCTAGAAATGGCAACAACTAGTAGCCCTACAACTAGTGTTTGGTCTAATAGATCTGGTTATACTTGGGATGGCAAGCAGGTTGGGTTTCAGGAAGATTTGGCTCATACTTCAGTGTCTTATGAGTTTGTTGAAACTTTGGGAGCTAAAGTAATTGAAGGTCGAGGTTTTTCAAGAGATTTTCCTACAGATTCTTTAGGAGTTATTCTGAATAAAACTGCAGTAGAATATATGGGAATTAAAGACCCAATAGGAAAGTATTTGAGAGATTCTGATCTTGATATTGAAAATCAAAATGATCCTTTGAAAATCATTGGAGTTATTGATGATATTATTATGCAATCGCCTTATAATCCTGTAAAACAATCAATATATGCATTTGATAATCGTGGAAATGGGAATTTTTATAATATAAGGTTAAATCCTAAGAAAAGTACTGCAGAAAGTTTAAAGATTATTAAAAGCGTCTTTAAAAAAAACTTTCCAAATACACCTTTCGATTATCAGTTTGTGGATGAAGAATACGGAAAAAAGTTTAAATCAGAAGAACGGGTTGCCAGTTTGGCTAGAGTATTTACAGGTTTAGCAATTTTTATTAGTTGTCTAGGTTTATTTGGATTGGCATCTTTTGTAGCAGAACAACGCACCAAAGAAATTGGTGTTAGAAAAGTCCTAGGAGCATCTATCAGCCAGTTATGGTTATTGTTATCAAAAGACTTTATCAAACTAGTGGTTATTGCTTTATTGATTGCATCTCCTTTAGCCTATTATATCATGGGACAATGGTTGCAAAAGTTTAGTTATAGAACGTCAGTAGGTTGGGATGTCGTTGCAGTTGCTTGTTTCGGTGCTTTAATTATCACACTTTTTACTGTGAGTTTTCAAGCCATTAAAGCCGCAACATCAAATCCAGTAAAATCATTGCGAACGGAATAAATCAATCAAAAAATGAATAATAAATATTAGAGATTATGAATCTACTCTATATTAAAATAGCCTTTAGATACTTGTTTAAAAACAAACTGTATTCCTTTATTAATATTATTGGTCTTTCTCTGGGTATTGCTGCGTTTATAATTATTTCACTTTATGTAAGTTATGAAAAGAGCTACGATACATTTGAAGACTCAGACCAAGTTTATAGGGTTTATATGGATTACTTAAAAGGAGAAACATTTGAGGCTGGTGATGCACAAACCTATAATTTATCTGGACCTACATTAGAAAAAGAATTTCCTGAGGTTATTGATAATGTTAGAATTTATAGATTAGAAAAAGTAACGTTTGTTAAAGACGATAGAGCAATCGAGCAACCTAGTGGAGCGTTAACAGATGTTCCTTACTTAGATATTTTCAATATATCACTATTAAAAGGCAGTGCTCAAGATTATAGCAAACCCAATACAATCATTCTATCAGAAACTTTAGCGAAAAAACTATTTGGTGACGAAAATCCGATATCCAAAACAGTTTCTGTTTTTTATGGTTCTGAAGCATTGCTAGAAGTAATAGCTGTAATGCCAGATGTTGCCGAAACTACGCACATGAAACTGAATTTTTTGGTGTCTTTTGAAACTATGAAAACCTGGGAAGCGATAAATGGTCAGGCAGAATTAAACTGGAGCAGGAATAACTTCTTTACGTACATAAAAGTTAATAAAAATTCTAATTTTGACGAACTTCAAAACAAAATAATTAACACAGACATAGAAAATGATCCTGATGAAAGGCATAATATTGAACGCATAGGTGACATTCATTTACATTCAGATAAACCTTATGAAGCAGAAGCAAATGGAAGTATAAGTCGCATAAGATTTTTATCAATTATAGCCATAATTATTCTCATTTTGTCGTGGTTAAACTACATCAATCTTTCTACTGTAAAATCTTTAGAGCGTTCTCGTGAAATTGGTATAAGAAAAGTTGCTGGTGCTCAGCGTTCGCAATTAATAATACAATCGTTAGTTGAGTCTATGTGCTTGTTTATTCTTGCTTTTATTGTGGCAATATTATTTGTTGTAGTGTTATTACCAGTTTTCAATGGCTTTGTTGAAAAGTCTTTAGTACTTGGAATAGGAAATATAAAAGCACTACTTCCATTTGTTGGTTTAATGTTGTTAGGAAGTTTACTTGCAGGATTTTATCCAGCGCTTATTTTAAGTAATTTTTCACCTATAAAAGCTTTAAAAGGAAAAATTAAGACATCCTCAAATAAACTTAATATTCGAAAAGGCCTTATTGCTTTTCAGTTTTTTGCAACAATAATATTGATTATAGGGACTTTGGTTGTAGTAAAGCAAATCAATTTTTTAAAAGAACAACCTATTGGTGTAGAGTTGTCTCAGGTCTGCGCTTTTAAAGGTGAAATTTTAGAAACATTATCAGACTCTTTAATGATTACTAAAGTAGGAATCTTTGAAAATGAATTAAAAAATCTATCATTTATTAAAAACGTCGCTAGAACTCAAACTTATCCAGGCGACGGCTATGATAATTTATCATCAACTATAGGTATACAATATCCAAATGGAGAGACTAATGAACAAAAAGTATTCTATATTCATTCAGCTAAGCCAGATTATTTTAATGTTGTAGATATTAAATTCTCAGCAGGAGAGGCTTTCAAAGAAAGTTCCGATAAAATTTCTAAAAATATAGTTATTAACGAAACATTTGCTCGCCAAATGGGATTTACAAACCCAAGCGCTATTGTGAATAAACATGTTGAGTTTTGGGGTGAGAAATGGAATATTTCTGGCGTTATGGAAGATTACCATCATTTTGGTTTAAAGACAGAAATTGAACCTTTGATAGTTTATAGTCATCAAAATAATAACAATAACGTTCTAGTGAAGTTTAATTCTTCTGCAAATTCTGTTGCAGGAATGCAAACCAGTTTAGATAAGGTTGAAATGGTATTCAAGTCCATTTTTCCTAATAGTACTTTAGACTATACGTTTTTAGATAAAAAATTTGAGGCGCAATATATCGAAGACCAAAAGTTTGGTATTGCTTTTCAAATTTTCACAGTATTAGCGATTTTAATAGCGGCTTTAGGATTATTTGGCTTGACATCATATATGTGCTTACAACGTAGAAAAGAAATAGGAATTAGAAAAGTAACTGGAGCTAGCATATTTCAAATTCTAAAATTACTTAATAAGGATTTTATAAAGTTGGTGATAATTGCTTTTATAATAGCCATACCAGTTGGTTGGTATATCATGAAAATATGGCTTCAGGAATTTGCATATAGAACAGATTTAAGTTGGTGGATTTTTGCTTTATCGGCTATTATAGCAATTGTTATTGCTCTAATTACAGTAAGTGTTCAGTCTATTAAAGCCGCAACTGCTAATCCAGTTAAAAGTTTAAAAACAGAATAATCATCACCAATCAAAAAACAAACAATCATGGTCTTCAACTATATTAAACTTGCATGTCGTAACCTTTGGAAGGATAGAGTATTTACATGTCTTAATATTTTAGGCTTATCTGTAGCATTTTGCGTAGCCACGCTTTTAATAATCTCATCATTAGATGAATTAGCCACAGATCAGTTTCATGAAGAAAAAGATAACCTTTACAAAGTATATGCTACTGAGCAAACAGTTAAGGGCCCAAAAGAAGCTATTTCACGACCAATACCGTTTGCTCCAACATTGCAAAACGAGGTGCCTGGAATAGAGAAGATTTCTAGACATTTAGAAATGAATACATTGGTGTCTGATGGAGATAAAGAGCTAATCTTAGATTTGTCTTATGTGGATCAAGATTTTCTGCAATTATTTACGTTTCCTGTTTTAAAAGGAGAAACTGATTCTCCTCTCGCTAAAAAATCATCGGTCGTTTTAACGCAAAAGTCAGCAAATATGCTATTTGGTACAGATGAGGTTGTTGGAAAAACAATAATGATTCAAAAGGAAAATGTAAAAGAACCCTTTACAATTACTGCAATTCTAAAAGATATTCCACATGAAAGCTCAATGGGTTTTCATCTGTTATTGGCATTTGATGAGAGTCCAAATTATAAAGAGAATTTAAATGCATGGAATAGTCGAAATCATAGTGTTTATCTTAAACTGTCTAAAGGTGTAACCACTCAGCAATTTGAAGAACGTACAAGAGCATTTGTAGCTAAACATTATAAAGAAACTATCGATGATGCTAAGAGAGATGGTGTGTCTGTAGATGTAAATGGACAATACTACCAATTCCGTTTGTTTCCCTTTGCAGAGAGTGAGTTTACATCATTCAAAGGTGGTATCGCTAATGTTTCGCACACCATGCCTTACATAGTGCTAGGTATTGCTATTCTTATCCTATTCATTGCTAGTGTTAATTTTATTAATATGAGCGTTGCAAAAAGCGGACAACGACTTCGCGAAATAGGAATGCGAAAAACATTAGGTGCTTCACAATCACAACTTTTTATTCAATTATGGGTTGAAAGTATCTTCATTTTTACTCTATCCTTAGTTTTAGGGTCATTGTTAGGATATGGTTTGTTGGGAGATTTTCAAACCCTATTTAGAACTGAAGGTTCATTCGAAACTTTATTAAGACCACAAATTCTAATGATGCTTTTTGTAACCATTCTTTTAATTACAATCATAGCTGGTGGTTATCCTGCACTGTTGTTAAGTAAACTTGGTACACTAAAAGCACTTAAAGGTAAATTGGAAGCTAAGGCAGGCACTCAACTACGAAACACGTTAATAATCATCCAATTTAGTATTGCAATTTTACTAATAAGCGGAACACTTGTATTGAGCAGTCAAATCAATTACTTAAGACATAAAGATTTAGGGTTTGATAAAAATAATGTTGTTTCATTTCCTTTTAATGGGAGTTTAGATAGTTATACTGCACTAAACAGATTGCGTAATAGTTTGCAAAACGAACCTGAAGTATTAAGTATAACCGCAGCCGACAACAATCTTGGCTATGGAAGAGATGGTAGTGGATATACAAGTGTTTCTGGTTTTGATTATGAAGGTAGAGGACTAAAGACACATAGCCTAGTTGTAGATTATGATTACATAAAGACATTAGGTTTGGAACTAGTTGCTGGTAGAGGTTTTAATCGAGCGTTTTCAACAGATAGTTTATCAATGGTTATAAATGAAACCATGGCAAAAGAATATGGCAAAGAAAACCCTTTAGATGTAACTGTTGCTATAGGAGATAGTTCGCGTTATAATGTAATTGGAGTGGTGAAAGATTATAATTTTAGAGGTTTAAAACGACAGGTAGAGCCTATTACTATGTTTATGGATAATAGTTTAGGATATTATTATGCGTTTGTTCAAGTAGATCCTAAAAATGCAATTTCAGCATATGATAAAATTGAAAAAGCATGGAAAGATATAGAGCCAAATGCACCGTTTTTAGGGTCTTTTTTAGATGAAAATATTGACAGGACTTTAAAAAAAGAAAAAGTCCTTACAACCATTATAACTAGTGGTTCTATTGTGGCTATTATATTAAGCTGTATTGGTTTGTTTGCAATATCCATGATTATGGTAAATCAAAGAACTAAAGAAATTGGAGTAAGGAAAATTGTTGGTGCCAGTATTACTGGTTTGATGAAATTATTATTAGGTGATTTTATAAAACTTGTAATACTTGCCTTTGTAATAGCAACTCCTGTAGCTTGGTGGTTGAGTTATAAATGGTTAGAAGAATATTCATATAAAATCTCACTTAATTTTGGATTTTTTGTTGTAGCAGGATTAATCACCTTAGTAATTGCACTATTAACAATTGGATATAAAACGATTAAAGCAGCATTGCAAAACCCTGTTGAATCCTTGAGAACTGAATAACCAATCAAAACAGTATAATCATGATTAGAAATTATTTCAAAATAGCATGGAGAAATATTATGAAACACAAAGTGTTTTCTCTAATTAATATTATTGGTCTAACTATAGGTCTTAGCGCTTCATTTGTTATTAGTCTAATGATTTATTACGATGTAACTTTTGATACATTTCATAAAGATGGAGATCGTATTTATAGAGTTGTATCCGATTTTATTACGCCTGATGGGAGTTTCCATAATTCAGGTGTAACATTGGCTCTTGAAGATGAAATAGCTGATAATAGTAATTTTGAAGCTGTAGGTGGTTTTTATGTTGAACGTCCTATGAAAGTAAAAAATCAAAGTACAGATGTTGAATTTAAATTACCAAAATTTGTCATCTATGCTGACCAAGGTTATTTTGATATATTCGATTATAATTTTTTAGCTGGCGAAGAACAGAATGTGTTTACAGGTCCTAATCAAGTTGTTCTTACTGAAAAACGCGCATCTCAATATTTTCCAAAATTATCTCCTAATGAAATAGTTGGCAAAACACTAGTTTATAACGACTCCTTAAATGCAACCGTTACAGGTATTGTTGAAAATTTTAAGGAACGAACTGATCTTGTTTTTCAAGAAGTAATTTCGCGTCCAACTCTATTACAAACTAGACTTCGAGAAAATATATTAAATAAAAATTGGAATAATACAAATTCAAACTCACAACTCTTTGTAAAAGTAACTTCTAATGCAGACCTCGAAACGCTTCAAAAACGATTAGATAATTTAGCAACTGAACATGAAGATGAAGAGTCTAAAAAGTATGGTGATAAACGTCGTTTTACGTTGCAACCAATTCAAGATATTCACTTTAATGAAAACTATGGGATTTACGATTGGTCTAATGGTCAAGCAAGTAAATCGTTATTAAAAAACCTAGCCTTAGTAGCGCTGTTTTTGCTATTGCTTGGGTGTATTAATTTTATTAATTTAAATACAGCTCAGGCTTCTCAAAGAGCTAAGGAAATTGGGATTAGGAAAACACTTGGTAGTTCAAAAAAGCAATTGGTTACTCAATTTTTGGGAGAAACTTTTTTACTGGTGCTTTTTTCTTCAATCCTATCATTATTGCTTTCTAAATGGTTAATTACTGTCTTTTCAGATTTTGTTCCAAAAGGCTTAGATTTTGAATTATTTCAATCACCAATAATTATAAGTGGAGTTGTTTTGCTTTTAATTTTAGTGACTCTTCTTTCAGGATTTTATCCAGCACTTGTATTATCAAGATTTAATACAGTTTCTGTTTTAAAACAGAATATAGGAGTTGGAGATAAAAAAGTAGGACTCAGAAAATTTCTAACCGTTTTTCAATTTACAATAGCTCAAGTTTTTATTATAGCAACGCTTTTGGTTGGAAAACAAATTAATTACCTTCTAAATAAGGATATGGGATTTAAAACAGATGCTGTTGTTTCTGTTTATAAGCCAATAGAAGTTAGTAGCCTGGATAAAATAGAGTTGTTTGCTGAAAAACTTCAAGCTATTCCAGAACTAAAGAAAATTAGCCTAGGTGGTGCGCCTCCAGCTTCAGAAAGCAGCAATGTTACAGATATGAGACGAATGATTGGTGATGAGGAAATCTATGGAGATATACAATTGCTAGCTGGTGATAGAAACTTCTTAGAACTCTTTGAAATAAAGTTGCTTGCTGGTCGTGGATATCGTAATGATACTATTAAAGAATTAGTAATCAATGAGGCTGCCAGAAAATTCTACGGCTTCGAATCTCCAGAAGATGCTATTGGTAAAACACTTCTTTACGATAAAGAAAACTTGCCTATTGTAGGAGTTATGAGTGATTTTCATCAACGATCATTAAAAGCAGAAATTAGACCAATGGCATTACGAGGTGATTGGTATAGAGAAAGTTGGACATACTTTCAAGCCGTACATATAGCGTTTAAGAATGATTCACCTGAAAGTTTAAAAACGAGCCTTTCAAAGATTGAAAATGTATTCAAAGACGTTTATCCAGATAGTAATTTTAGGTTAGAGTTCGTTGATGAAACCATTCAAAATTTTTACCAACGTGAACAAAAAATATCGAAACTTCTAAATTGGGCTACAGGCTTATCTATTTTAATTAGCTGTTTGGGATTACTCGGACTTGTGATTTATACCACAAACCGACGTGTTAAAGAAATTGGTGTTCGTAAAGTTTTAGGAGCTTCATTGATGCAAATAAATACATTGCTTTGTAAAGAGTTTTTAGTGTTAGTTACCATTGCTTTTATTGTTGCATCTCCTATTGCATGGTATGGTATTAATAATTGGTTGCAGGATTTTGTGTATAAAACGAGTATTAATTTCTGGGTGTTTTTAATAAGTGGTTGTGCTATGATTTTCTTTGCTTTATTAGTGATTAGTATCAAAACGTTACAAGCTGCAAATGCTAATCCTGTCAACGCTTTACGATCAGAGTAAATTAATCGTTTAAAACCTATTAGTCATGATAAAAACGTATATAAAAATAGCATGGAGAAACATTAAAGGGAATCCTCTTTTTTCATCTATAAATGTTTTAGGGTTAACATTAAGTCTTGCTATTTCAACCTTGTTGTTTATGTTTATTAATCACGAGAATAGTTTTAATACTATGTTCTCACAAAAGAATCAGATTTATAGAGTTTTAATGGAAACATCTGAAAGTCATAGCAATGAAATATATGCAACAGTTCCAGCAATGGTTGCACCAACCAGCATGGTCGAAATACCAGAAGTGTTAGATGCTGTTCGTTTTTTAAAACATGGTTTTGGTGAGCCTGCTTATATAAGTACTGGTGATTCAGAATTTATTGAATCGTCATTATACTATGCAGATTCTAGTCTATTTAAAATTTTTGATTTTAAATTAATTCAAGGCTTTGAAAATGAAGCATTAGTGAAGCCAAATACAGCAATAATTTCTAAAAATACTGCTTTGCTATATTTTGGAACTGACCAAGTAATAGGTAAGCTTTTTAAAATAGACGACAGGCTGAACATTGAAATCACAGGAGTCTTTCAAGATTTACCATCAAATACAACTTTAGATGGTAATGTTTATGTTTCTTTTGCTACGAGCTTTTTTTCTAAAAGACCAACCTGGTCTAATGCAAGTTTGGAAACTTATATTTTAACAGCAAAAGGTGCAACCCAAAAGTCTTTAAAATCGAAGTTTAAAATAATGCTAGATAAGCATATTGAGAAAGAATCACAATGGTATGCTTTAAACACCCAACAACTAGAAAGAGTTCATTTGTATTCTAGTCATATCCAAAATGCTTATAGTTCTCGAAAAGGCTCAATAGATCAAGTAAAGAGTTTGTCTTGGCTTGCGTTATTAATTCTTGTAATCGCATGTATCAATTATATGAATCTTACTACGGCTCGTTCTCAAATACGCTCTCGTGAAATAGGTGTAAGTAAAACATTGGGCGCGTCTATTAGTAATTTAATGATGCGGTTTTATGCGGAAACTGGGCTCATAACAGCAATTTCAATGCTTCTTGGTATAGGTTTGGCATTGCTGTGTTTGCCATTATTTAATCAGATTGCAGGCAAAGAGATTCCTGATTCAATGTTGTGGTCTGTAATGTTTCTTTTATCACTTGTGACTATTTGGGTAATTACAACTTTGCTTGCAGGTTCTTATCCTGCAATATATATGTCCCATCTTTCTGCTAAAAATATATTAAAAGGAGGAAAAATAGGATCGTTTTGGGCTACTAATGTAAGAAAAGGTCTCGTTGTTATACAGTTTGGAGCATCTACTGTGCTTATAATTGGTGTCGTTGTAATTTATAATCAATTGAAATTCATTCAAGAAAAAGATTTAGGATTCGATACAGAACAAGTCATGGCAATTTCTATTAATGGCATAAATGACGTTAATAATGTAAAGGTTTTAGAACAAGAGTTAGGTGAATTATCTATGATTACAAATGTTGGAGCTGCACAAGGTTTTCCTGGAAAAACAGTAAGCGGAAGAATGGTGCAAAACCCACTTGAAGACGATGGAGGAATATCTGTACAGACAAATCGTGTTGATGCTGAAGCGCTTAATGTTATGGGATTGCGGTTTATTGCTGGAAAAAATATACCAGTTATTAAAAGCGAAGGCGATTCATTAGTTGATGTTGTGGTTAATAAAAAGATAGCAGACTACTTGGGTTATACACCAGAAGAAGCTATTGGTAAAAACATTCAAATGTTACCGAGTCAGAATGCGTTTATTGTTGGTGTTGTAGATGATTTCAATTATGCTTCATTACGTGAGCCAATAGGTGCATATGCATTTCATAATTTTCCTAGTGAATATAAAGAATATCTCTTGGTTAAAATGAAAGTAGCTGATTTGCAGAAAAGTATATCAAGCATAGAAAAAAAGTTTAAAAAGGTAGCGCCAAATATTCCATTCGACTATAGTTTTTTAGATCAAAATATTGAACAATTATATCTTGAAGAAAAACAAACCGCTTCTATTGGAATGGTATTCTCTTTACTCGCCATATTTGTAGCTTGTTTAGGTCTTTTCGGTCTTGCAGCTTTTACTGCAGAACAACGTGGTAAAGAAATAGGAATTCGTAAAGTACTAGGAGCTTCCGTTACTAGTATCGTGAAACTATTGTCTGCAGATTTTATCAAATTGGTCGCTATTGCTTTATTAATTTCATTTCCATTGGCTTATTATGTAATGAATAATTGGTTGCAAGATTTCACATATAGAATCAATATGAGTTGGCAACCTTTTGTTTTTACTGGATTATGCGCTATTGGAATTGCTATGATTACAGTAAGTTTTCAAGCTGTTAAAGCAGCTGTGGCAAATCCAGTGGATAGTTTAAAAACAGAGTAGTAATTAAAGCTAAAATCAAAATGAAAAATACACTATTAAGTCTAAACGAAGCATCAAGAACTGTTAATTCAGGACATAATAAAGTTACAGTATTAAATACTATCAATCTACAAGTTAAAGAAGGTGAGTTTATTTCATTAATGGGACCTTCTGGTTCTGGAAAATCGACCTTACTCAATTGTATAGGAATGTTAGATGATTTTACAGATGGTGGTTATACGTTTTTAGGTGAACCTGTACATCGCATGAAAGAAAAAAACAGATCTAAACTCTATAAAGAATATATCGGTTTTGTCTTTCAAGCATATCATCTAATTGATGAATTAACAGTGCAAGAAAATATCGAAACACCTTTACTTTATAAAAATGTAAAATCTTCAGAACGAAAAGCTTTAGTAGCTGATATGTTAGACCGATTTAACATTGTTGGTAAAAAAGATTTATTTCCTATTCAATTAAGTGGAGGTCAACAACAATTAGTTGGCATAGCAAGAGCTTTAATAAGTAAACCAAAGTTGATATTAGCAGATGAACCTACTGGGAATCTAAACTCAAAACAAAGTGAAGAGATTATGGCGTTATTTTCTCAACTTAATAATGAAGGTGTCACTATTATTCAAGCGACACATTCAGAAAAGAATGCATCTTACGGTTCGCGAATTGTTAATCTTCTCGATGGAAAAATAGTCACAGAATAAGCTAAATAGTATGAAACAGAAAACAATAATTTACGCCTTCATGATGATGATGGTTTGGGGAGGATTTGCTCAAAGTGAACTAGAAATTAGTTATTCGTTAGAAGAATGCCTTAGTATGGCTTTGAAAAATAATTTAGACTTAAAATCTACCCATTTAAATGCTGATAGAGAAAAAGTTAATCACCAACGTTCAAAAGCAAATTTATTACCATCTATTAATGGAGATTTTAATTTGGGAGTTAATAGAGGACGAAGTATTGATCCTTTTACTAATGATTTTATTAATCAAGAGTTTACGTTTTCAAATGTAGGTTTAAACTTAGATGCTACCATTTTTAATGGGTTCCGATTAATAAATACGGTTAAGCAGAATCAATTAAATAGACTTGCTTCCGAAATGGAAAATGAAGCTGTAAAGCAAGATTTAGTATTGCGAGTGACCTTAGCATATCTTCAAGTTTCAAATAGTAAGGATAATTTAAGATTGGCGAAACAGCGTCTTGAAACGACCGAAAAACAAATGAAAATTCAAGAGGATTTTTATAATAACGAGGTTGGTAATCCTGCTGATTTCACAGATATCGTTGCTCAAAAAGCGATAGACGAAACGAGTATTGTAGTTGCAGAAATCGGACTCAATAATGCTAAATTATCTCTTACTAGATTACTAAATATAAATAATGAACTCACTTTAGATACAGAAGATTTGCTTTTAGATATTGATCATTATGCTTTTTCTGCAGACCAAGTATATGCAGATGCTCTTAAAAATATGGCGACATTTAAAGCCAATGAACTTAGAGTTGATGCAGCAAAAAAAGGAGTTAGTATAGCAAAAGCTCAATTTACACCAGAGTTTTCTGTTTTTGCAGGCGTTAATTCAAATTATTCAAGTGCAGCTCAAATATTTTCTGAGATAGGTTCAAGCATTACACCAACAGGAGATTTTGTTACTGTAAATGGTCAAGATTTTCCAGTCCTTACTCATCAAAGTTCATTTAGTTCTGAAGGGATTCCTTATAAAGAGCAATTAGATAATAATTTAAGCACTGTAGTTGGAGTCGCAGTAAATGTGCCATTGTTTAACGGGTTGAGAGCAAAAAACAATGTGGCTTTAGAAAAAGTTCGAGTTGAAGAGTCAATTCTAGAATTAGAACGCACACATTTAGATATTAAAAATGCGATTGCTCAAGTGCATTTTGAAATGAATGCAGCTTACTTAAGATATCAAAGTTTAGCAAAACAAGTTGAAGCTTTTGAAGAATCGTATCGCGTAAACGAAATAAGATTTAATAATGGGATTTCAAATTTCTTAAATTATGTGACTAGTAAGAATAATTTAGATAACGCTAAAGTTAATTTTACTAATGCAAAATATGAATATATATTACGTGTTAAAGTGTTAGAATATTACAGAGGTAATATGTTTCAGTTGGAAAATACGATTTAAGTCTTCAATCAAAAGTTTCAACGGTTTTTCATGTTCAACAAGAAGATCCATTACTGTTTTTTTGTACCTGCATCACTAAAAATAACGTTGCATTCGCTTCTTTTCGTTAGGAACAATCTCACTTAATAAACTATGTGGAGCTGGAACTAAATTTCTATCTATAAACCTCATGATGTTTGTGTTAATGTCTTGATAAATAATTATGCGTGTTTTCTCTAGCGATGAGGTCAAAAGTTTCTTCATCTAATACCGCTTTTGCTTCAGTATATAGGTCTTTGTCTGAATTGTGATTTCGAACAACATAAAAATCTGTTCCGTAAAGAATGTGACTTCTCAGTCGATTTCTTCCTTTTAAGTGTGATGCTTTTTTGTTTGGAGAACTTTCAGCCAAATAATTTAGATGTTGTTTTTTATAGTTTTTACCTTTTTGTAGTGTTTGTTTTAATAAAGGATAAATAGAAGGTTTACTTATGATATAACTTAAATCAGCATAAAAATTTGTGTACTGCATCAACATACTCGTTATGATTGAATACCAATCAGTATCATGCCATAAGCTATTAATTTTATCATGCGAAAATTGATTGTTATTGTTTTTCATGAATAGAATGCCTTCATCTGGATTTTTAATAATACGCCTGCTGTAAACATCACGATCAGTTTCTAAGAACTTAATCCATTCTTCTTCTCCACCATAATGTGCTAAGCATATTTTGAGGTTACTTAAATTATAACTTAACGGAGTATTATCATCCTTATAACCGAATAAATTTTTAATCTCATCATCTTTAATTGTTTTTAAGACTTCTTTGAAGAGTTGCTCTTCAAGCAGACACAGATAGTTTAAAGGGTGAGTGAAGTTAAATTGTATGTCTACATTTTTTGTTTGTGGTAATAACATAGGTTGTGACTCATTTTCAGGCTTTGTTCTGTCAGCATAGTATTGTTTAAAAACGGGATGGTAATTCCATGTCTTTTTCTTTTTGCCACGATAATAAATAACACCAATAACACAATGAGTCATTATTGGAATATTATTTTCTGAAGCATACCTCCATACAGGAAGTAAAAGTTCATCAAAAACATAATATCCTAATGCTGGATATATCTTAAATCCACTAAAATTGCGATCTTCCATGTAAGTTTTTACAAAACAGTCTTTAAGTTTCATGCGATCATTAACAATTTCGTAATCAAAAAAGGCTGTTTTTTCTTTTGCCATACGTCTAGGATCTAAGAAAAGAAATGGATAATATGATGCTGATTCATTTTTTTTTGCCTTTGATATTCTATTTGTTTTCACAAATTCCCACAATTCTCGCATTTGGTACTTGTAGGTGTCACTATAATCATATTCAGTCCATCCATCAATATCTTTTTTTAATTTTGTTTCCTTAAGGTTTTCAGCCTTTGAGTTTAGCATGTTCTTAGTCATCTTAGTTTTTCCAGCTCCCATTTCTTCCATATCCATCGGTAGTATTACCATTTTAGAATTATGAGGTAGTTGGAAAAGAGCGCGTTGTGCGACTTGTTGTTGTGAGTTATAAAGAGAAAAACGTCCCATTAAAAGGTAGCGTTCAAGTAATTCTACACCTTTTGGACTAATAATTTTATTAAAAATGGGAAAGAGACTCTTCAAAGCAAACCATAGAAATCTACGACTCCAGTTAATGAAAATAATAACATAAGTAACCCAAATAATCTTCCAGAAAACAGGCAGTTCAAAATACAAATAGTATGTTGATAGCCATATTTTGGTTTTACTTAAAAAACGATTAATATCATTATCTAAACCAAGAATATAAGCTAGGAATTCAACGGTGTAAAAAAATGCAATTAAAGAAACTATAAAAATGATTAACTTATATGGAATGTATAAATATGGTTTAGATTTTAAGCTATAATGAAAATCTGTTTGACGTTTCTTTTTTCTTCGTTCATGATAAATTTTTTCCCAACTTTCGTCATCACTTTTTATAGGAAATTTTGAACTGTTTTTATGTCGATAATAGTTTTTAGCTAAGGTTACAATCCATTGCGTATGAACGAGATAGTATAATGGCCAAGGAACAATAGTCTTTGCAAGAAATGGTGGTACAAAATGACTTGTGAATACGTGTGTATGTGCATTAGTTATCTTTTTTTTTGACATTCTTTTTCGTGTAACTTATTGGTATACAGTAAATTTAATGTAAAATTTAGGAATAATTCAAGTATTTGAGTTTTTTTGTCAATTAGTTGTTGCGTAATTATTAATTTAAAAATTAAACCATAATGCAAAAGAAACTAAAACTTAAATATTGCAAAAAAAGACAATTATTGAGTGTTGAATTAAATTCCTTTAGCTCTCTAAATTATTTGTTTTTTATTTTTGTAATATGAATGACAATTTCAAAAATGAATTCTTCGGAATAGGAATCCAAAACGGTAAAACTCCAGAAAACTTAGGTGTGCTTTGGAGATCTGCTCAAAATTTAGGTGCTAGTTTTATTTTTACAATTGGAAATCGCTATGCTAAACAAGCTTGTGATACACATAATGCTGTAAATGCAATGCCTTATTTTCATTATAAAACCTTTGATGATTTTTTAATTAATATGCCTAAAGGGACTAGACTGGTTGGTGTAGAGTTGACTGATGCAGCAGAAAATTTAGAAACCTTTCATCATCCAAGACGATGTGTGTATCTGCTAGGCGCAGAAGATCATGGTTTGTCTAATCAAGCCATTAAAAAAAGTCATTTTTTAGTAAAGTTTAAATCGCAATTAAGTCTAAATGTTTCAGTTGCTGGAAGTATTGTGATGTATGATAGAGGAATAAACAAACCAAGGTCGTAACTTTGTAGTCTAGTTTAAAAGCATATTATGAGTCATAAAGCAGGTTTTGTTAATATTATTGGAAATCCTAATGTAGGTAAGTCTACGCTTATGAATGCATTTATTGGTGAGAAATTATCAATCATTACATCAAAGGCGCAAACCACAAGACATCGTATTTTAGGAATAGTTAATGGCGAGGATTTTCAAGTTATTCTAAGTGATACACCAGGAATCATCAAACCAGCTTATGAGTTACAAGCGTCTATGATGGATTTTGTAAAGTCAGCTTTTGATGATGCAGATGTATTGGTTTATATGGTTGAAATCGGTGAAAAAGAATTAAAAGATGAAGCCTTTTTTAATAAAATTCAAAATTCAAAAATTCCAGTTTTATTATTACTTAATAAAATAGATAACTCTAATCAAGAACAATTAGAAGAACAAGCAGAACTATGGCAAAGTAAGGTGCCTAATGCAGAATTCTTTCCAATTTCTGCGTTGCAAGGGTTTAATGTTCAGAATGTATTTGATAGAATTATAGAATTATTACCAGAATCGCCAGCCTTCTATCCTAAAGATCAATTAACAGATAAACCTGAGCGATTTTTTGTAAACGAAGCCATTCGTGAGAAAATTCTAATGCATTATAAAAAGGAAATTCCTTATGCTGTTGAAGTAGATACCGAAGAGTTTTTTGAAGAAGAAAATATTATCAGAATGCGTTCGGTAATTATGGTTGAACGTGAGACTCAAAAAGGAATTATTATAGGACATAAAGGTTCGGCTCTTAAACGTGTTGGTGTAGAAGCTAGAAAGGATTTAGAAAAATTCTTTGGCAAACAAGTACATTTAGAACTCTATGTAAAAGTCAATAAGAATTGGAGAAGCGATCAACGACAATTGAGACGTTTTGGATATAACCAAAAGTAGATTACAGTTCTGTATGTATCCCTTTGCTTCTTAGTGTGTCACGCATAAAGTGATGTAATTGTTGCATTTCATTCATTCCCGTTTTTTTTCCAATACGTCCACCAAAATAAAGGGCAAACCAAATAACAATTGTAAACAAGGCAAAAAATAATTGAAAGGCGTAGCTATGACCTAAAGACCAATTAACGTAAGCCCAAGTTCCAAAGGCTATAAAAAGTCCAGCTATTAAAAAGTGAAAAAACATAAACATGGTCCAAACTGTTGGATTTGGTCCAAATAAGCCATGAATGGTACTGCCTTCTTTGTCGTATTCGTTATTAATTTCTAAATGCAATTGAGGCGACCAAAAATGCTGTTTAGCTTTAGGGATTCTAATAAAAACATGGTCATCAATACGTGATACTATAAAATCTGATTGAGTAACTTTTGTGTCTTCAAATAATTGTAAAAGTATCTCGTTTTCATGTGCGACTTTAAACTTAAATCGAGGTCTTAATACAATTTCGTTAGCTGTAGCCATTAGATGTTTTATAGTATTTCAAATTACTGTTTTTTATTCATAAAAAGAATTCATTTCATGTTTAACGTAAAATTGATGCTACATCAGTACTTATTTAGTACATTTGCAGCCGCTTACAGGATATGTAATGCAGATAAAATATAAGTTATGAGTAATATAGTTGCTATTGTAGGAAGACCAAATGTTGGAAAGTCAACATTTTTTAATCGATTAATTCAACGTCGTGAAGCCATTGTTGATGCTGTTAGTGGAGTGACTAGAGATAGGCATTATGGGAAGAGTGATTGGAATGGAAAAGAATTTTCATTAATTGATACAGGTGGATATGTTAAAGGAAGTGATGATGCTTTTGAAGCCGAAATTGATAAACAGGTTGAATTAGCCATAGATGAAGCCGATGCTATCATCTTTATGGTAGATGTCGAAACTGGTGTCACAGGAATGGATGAAGATGTAGCGAGATTGCTTCGTAAAGTTGACAAGCCCGTATTTTTAGCTGTTAATAAGGTTGATAATGGAAAACGTTCAGAAGATGCTGTTGAATTTTACTCATTAGGATTAGGAGAGTATTATACCATTGCAAGTATTAATGGAAGTGGAACAGGTGATCTTCTTGATGCTTTAGTTGAAGCTTTGCCAGAGCAAGAAGAAGAGGAAGAGAAAGACGAATTGCCGCGTTTTGCTGTTGTTGGTCGCCCAAATGCAGGAAAATCTTCTTTTATAAATGCATTAATTGGAGAAGATAGATATATCGTAACTGATATTGCAGGAACCACACGAGATTCTATAGATACTAAATATAATCGCTTCGGATTTGAATTTAACTTAGTGGATACAGCTGGTATTAGAAGAAAATCAAAAGTTAGAGAAGATTTAGAGTTTTATTCTGTAATGCGAAGCGTTAGAGCGATTGAGCATTGTGATGTGTGTCTTGTCGTTTTAGATGCTACTAGAGGTTTTGATGGTCAAGTACAAAATATCTTTTGGTTGGCACAACGTAACCGAAAAGGAATAGTAATACTCGTTAATAAATGGGATTTAGTAGTTAAAGACACGATGACTATGCGTGATTTTGAACGAAAAATTAGAAAAGAAATAGAACCATTTACTGATGTACCTATTGTTTTTATTTCTGTACTAAATAAACAACGTATTTTTAAAGCCATAGAAACTGCTGTAGAAGTTTATAATAACCGAACTAAAAAAATTAAGACAAGTAAGCTTAATGAAGTATTACTACCAATAATAGAAAATTATCCACCTCCAGCGTATAAAGGTAAATTTGTAAAGATTAAGTATATCATGCAATTGCCAACACCTCAGCCACAATTCGCATTTTTCTGTAATTTACCTCAGTATGTAAGAGATGCATATAAGCGTTATTTAGAAAATCAATTAAGAGATCATTTTGATTTCAAAGGTGTTCCTATTAGTATTTATATGCGTAAGAAATAAAGATGGATTTAATGATTTGATAATCAGGGCACTTTTTCATTTTTGGAATAGTGCTTTTTTTTGTTTACTAACAACTAACAACTAACAACTAACAACTAACAACTAACAACTAACAACTAACAACTACCAGCTTCCACCAGCTCCTCCTCCAGAGAATCCTCCTCCACCTCCGAAGCCTCCAAAACCACCACTAGAACTCCCTCCACTAAATCCGCCACCAAAGCTTCCGCTAGAGCTTCTTCCATAGCTGCCACGTCCCATGTTGCTTAGGATAATGGCATCAAGTATGCTAGTTCCATTAGTGTGATTGCCACCCTTTCCATTGTTTCCATCACGTCTATTTTTAGAAATGGCAATTAGGAAAATAATAAAAATTATAAATAAGAAAATGAAGATTATAAATGGAAATTCATTAGAGTTAGCTTCTGTATTACTTTGATATTTACCTGATAATACTTCAAAGATTGCATCTGTACCTTTATTGAGTCCTTGGTAATAATCTTCTTTTTTGAACTCAGGAATAATTACATTTCTTATAAGTTCTCCTGTAATTCCTGCTGTAAGTCTGTCTTCAACACCATAACCTGGAGAAATCCATATCTTACGATCATTACTAGCCAATAAAATGAAAACACCATTGTCTTCTTTGGCTTGTCCAATTCCCCATTTCTGACCCCATTTTGGAGTTAATAAACCAATATTTTCTCCCTTGGTTGTAGGAATTATGACAACTATAACCTCTGTTGAAGTCGAGTCGTTATAATTTTTTAGTTTATCATATAGTTGTTTGTATTCGCTTTGGGATAAAGTGTTTGTACTATCAATTACAGGTGGAATGAAATTTGGTTTTTCCGGAATATTGTACTGCGCAAATAAAGAGAAAGAGCATACTAAAAGTAATACTGTTAGTAAATGTTTTAGTCTCCTTTTGTAAACATTTGAATTTCTGATGTTTTTATGAATTGATATTAACATGTTATTTATCCTTTTGAAATATCATCGGTTAATTCATTTACATCACCATGAATCCAAGGGAAATGAGTTTCTAACTGTTTGCCAGCTTTCAGAACTCCATCAATAAGCCCTTGCTTAAAATCACCATTTTTAAAATGAGATTGCATAACATCTTTTGTACAGTCCCAGAAATCTGAAGGTACAACATCGTTGATACCTTTATCACCATAAATTACAAATGTTTTGTCTTCAACAGCAACATAAATTAATACGCCATTTTGTTGTTTGGTATTGTCCATTTTAAGATAATGAAAGACTTCCATTGCACGATCAAAAGCATCCTTATTTGAAGTTTTTTCAAGATGAACTCTAATCTCTCCAGAAGTGTTTTGTTCAGCAGTTCGAATTGCTTTAATAATGTCTTGCTCTTCTTGAGCAGTAAGAAAGGCTTCAATTTTAGACATCTTAATTGTCAAAATCAAATTCTACATCAACTGGTTTTTCAGCTCCAACTTCAGCATCAAAATAAGGCTTGTCATCAAAGTTTAAAACTCCAGCTAATAAAGAGTTTGGAAACTCTTTTACATGAATGTTATAAGGCTTGATAGCTTCATTATAACGTGTTCTTGCAGTTTGAATTGTGTTTTCAGTACTAGTTAACTCGTCTTGAAGTTTTAAGAAATTTTGATTTGATTTTAAATCAGGATAACGCTCAACAGTCACTAATAAACTTTTTAAAGCACCACTTAAACCTCCTTGAACTTGGTTATATTGTGCCAATTGTTCTGGAGTTACGTTTGAAGGGTCAATATTTATTGAAGTTGCTTTTGCTCGAGCTTCAATCACATCCTTTAATGTGTTACGTTCAAAATCTGCAGCCCCTTTTACCGTGTTTACTAGATTGCCAATAAGGTCATTACGTCGTTGGTAAGAGGTTTGAACATTTCCCCAAGCTTCACTTACACCTTCGTTAAGTTGAACTGCTGTGTTATTAAATCCTTTAACCCAAGAATAGGATCCGAGTACAATTACTGCAATTATAATAACAGGAATAAGCCATTTTTTCATAATGATATAGTTTTAAAGTTGTGTTTTGATTTTAATAAGCTGCGCTTTTATGCCTTCTAACTTATTGATAATTTCAAAGTTGTTTAATGATTTTTGCTTTTCCTCTTTGAGATGTGTTTTTGCACCTTCCAATGTGAAACCACGTTCTTTGACTAAGTGATAAATAAACTGAAGATTTTTAATATCTTCAGGAGTAAACTTTCGATTTCCTTTGGCGTTTTTCTTAGGTTTAATAGCATCAAATTCTTTTTCCCAAAATCGAATTAAGGAGGTGTTTACACCAAAAGCTTTAGCGACTTCGCCAATATTGTAATATCGTTTTTCAGGTAAATCTATATGCATTAGTCTAAGGATTGATTTTCTAAAGATGCTTTCTCTAACAGTCTTGCATATTCGTCCGCAGAAAGGTTTCCGTAGTAAAAGTTTATTGGATTGATACGTTCTCCGTCTTTGAATACTTCATAATGAAGATGAGGTGCTTCTGATCGTCCTGTACTTCCTACAAAACCAATTAAATCACCACGTTTTACTTTTTGATTTGAACGTACATTGTATTTATATAAATGTGCATAAAGCGACATGTAGCCATAACCATGATCTATTCTAATATGTTTTCCATAACCAGATGCATTATTATCTGCACGAGTTATTTTGCCATCACCAGAAGCATATACAGGTGTACCTCTTGGTGCAGTAAAGTCCATTCCAAAGTGAAATTTTCTAACCTTTGTAAAAGGATCTGTTCTGTAACCATAACCAGAAGCCATATGTTTTAAATCTTCATTTTTCACAGGTTGAATAGCTGGAATTGCTGATAAAAATTTCTCTTTGTCTTCGGCTAAAACAGCAATCTCATCTAAAGATTTTGATTGAACAACAATCGCCTTTTGAAGTAAATCTAAACGTTTGTTACTTTCAATAATTAGTTTTGAATTGTCGTAACCTTCATATTTTTTGTACCTGTTAATACCACCAAAACCTGCTCTTCGTTGTTCTGAAGGTATTGGATTGGCTTCAAAATACAATCTGTAAATCGCATTATCGCGTTCTTCAACACTTTCTAAAACAGTAAAAGCATTGTCAACACGCTTATTAATAAGTTTGTATTGTAATTCTAAATTAGCGAGTTCTCTTTTTAGAGCACGTTCTTTAGGTGATTCAATATATTGGCTAGCAATAAAAACGAAAAGAAATCCAAATAAAGCTGATGCAAGAACAAACAACAAAGCAAACTTTATTGTAGTTCTTTTTTTGCGCTCTATTTTTCGGTAAGAAAGCGTTTCAGAATCGTAATAATATTTTACTTTAGCCATATCTTAAAAAGTTCTATTTTTGCAGGAATAATAGAACGTAACACAAATATATAAATTGTTTCACACTTTGAAGTCATTTGAACTTTAGTTTTAGTGGTTTTCATTAATTTGGGTGTTTCAATTTGTTAATTTACAAGGATTTAATTTCTTATTATGAAGTCTCAAGACATTCGAAACACATTTTTAAACTTCTTTCAAGAAAAGAAGCATAGTATCGTGCCTTCTGCACCAATGGTTTTAAAAAACGATCCAACCTTGATGTTTGTTAATTCAGGGATGGCTCCTTTTAAAGAGTACTTTTTAGGAAATGCTGAACCCAAAAACAATAGAATTTCAGATTCTCAAAAATGCTTACGTGTTTCTGGTAAGCACAACGATTTAGAGGAAGTAGGATACGATACCTATCATCACACATTGTTTGAAATGCTTGGAAATTGGAGCTTTGGAGATTATTTCAAAAAAGAAGCTGTTGCTTGGGCTTGGGAATTATTGACTGAAGTGTATGGCATTGATAAGAACATCCTTTATGTGACTGTTTTTGAAGGTAGTGAAGATGCAGATCAATTGCCTATGGATCAAGAGGCTTATGATTTCTGGAAAGCTTTAATTCCTGAAGATCGTATTCTTATGGGAAATAAGAAAGATAATTTTTGGGAAATGGGAGAGCAAGGACCTTGTGGACCTTGTAGTGAGATTCATGTTGATATTCGTTCTGAAGAAGAAAAAGCAAAAGTTGACGGAAAGTCATTAGTAAATATGGATCATCCACAGGTTGTTGAAATCTGGAATCTCGTATTTATGCAATACAATCGTAAAGCTAACGGAAGTCTAGAAAATTTACCTGATAAGCATATTGATACAGGAATGGGCTTCGAACGTTTATGTATGGTGTTACAAGGTGTGCAATCTAACTATGATACTGATGTGTTTACACCAATAATTAGAGAGATTGAAGCGATTACTAATAAAAACTACGGAAACGATGATAAAGTAGATATTGCCATTCGTGTGATTTCTGATCATGTAAGAGCTGTAGCTTTTTCTATTGCTGATGGTCAATTGCCAAGTAATACTGGAGCAGGTTATGTGATTCGAAGAATTTTACGTCGTGCAGTTCGTTACGGATTTACTTTTTTAGATAAAAAAGAACCTTTCATTTACAGATTGGTAGATGTTCTTGTTAAAAAAATGGGAACTGCATTCCCTGAGTTAAAAGAGCAAAAGCATTTGATTGAAAATGTAATCAAAGAAGAAGAAGTCTCTTTTTTAAGAACATTGGATCAAGGTTTGTTACTATTAGATCGAATTATTTCTGATTCAGATTCAAAAGAAATTTCTGGAGAGAAAGTTTTCGAACTTAAAGATACTTATGGGTTTCCAGAAGATTTGACAGATTTAATCCTAAGAGAAAAAGGATATACATATAACAACGAAGAATTTCTGTTAAGGCTTAAAGAACAACAAGAAAGAGGTAAGCAGGCGTCACAACTAAAATCTGATGATTGGACAATATTACATCAAGACGAAGTTGAAGAATTTATCGGTTATGATACTTTAGAAGCACATGTGAAAATTACACGCTATCGTAAAGTTGTTTCTAAAAAAGATGGTGAAATGTATCAGCTAGTGTTCAATATAACACCATTTTATGCTGAAGGTGGTGGACAGGTAGGAGATAAAGGCTATTTGGAAGGTCAACATGGAGATGTAGTTTATATATTAAACACTAAAAAAGAAAATAATTTAATTATTCATTTTGCTAAAAATTTACCGAAGCATACGGATGAGGTTTTAAAAGCGGTTGTTGATGCTAAACAACGTTATAGAACAGAGTGTAATCATACTGCTACACATTTATTGCACCAAGCATTACGCGAAGTCTTAGGAACTCATGTTGAGCAGAAAGGGTCTGCAGTGCATTCAAAGCATTTGCGTTTCGATTTCTCACATTTTTCTAAACTTAGTATTGACGAGTTGCGTGATGTTGAGAACTTTGTGAATTCAAGAATTGAAGGTAAATTGCCTTTAGTGGAACATAGAAGTGTGCCAAAAGAGCAAGCTATTGCAGATGGCGCAATGTCATTATTTGGTGAAAAATATGGTGATTCAGTACGTACCATTCGCTTTGGTCAGTCTATTGAACTTTGTGGTGGAACACACGTGAAGAATACAGGTGATATTTGGCATTTTAAAATTGTTTCAGAAGGTGCAGTTGCTGCTGGTATTCGCCGTATTGAAGCCATAACTAATGATGCAGTGAAAGATTTCTATTTTGAAAATAATAGAGCGTATTTCGAAATGAAAGATTTATTAAATAATGCGAAGAAACCTGTTAAAGCACTTCAAAATCTACAAGAGGAAAATTCAGATTTAAAGAAACAGATTGAAAACCTCCTTAAAGATAAAGCTAAGAATATTAAAGGTGATTTAAAAAGTGAGATAACTGAAATTAATGGTGTACAGTTTTTAGCAAGAAAAGTTGATTTAGACGCTTCTGGTATTAAAGATTTATGTTTTGAACTCGGTAGTCAGTTTGATAATTTATTCTTACTCTTTGGATCTGAAAATAACGGTAAAGCGATTTTATCCTGTTACATTTCTAAAGAACTTGTAGCAAGTAAAGATTTAAATGCAGGAACAATTGTAAGAGAATTAGGAAAACACATCCAAGGAGGTGGAGGAGGACAACCTTTTTTCGCAACTGCAGGTGGTAAAAATCCAGATGGAATAGACAAGGCTGTTAATGCTGCAAAGTCATATATTGAATAAGTTAATTTTTAAAAATATCATCTCATGAACGTACATTTTATAGCTATTGGTGGAGCAGCAATGCATAATCTTGCTATTGCCTTACATAATAAAGGTTATAAAGTTACTGGAAGTGATGACACAATTTTTGATCCTTCAAAATCGCGTTTAGAAGTTAAAGGGTTGTTACCTGATACGTTTGGTTGGTTTCCAGAAAAAATTACAAATTCGTTAGATGCAATCGTACTGGGAATGCATGCTAAAAAGGACAATCCTGAATTATTAAAAGCACAAGAATTAGGTTTAAAAATTTATAGTTATCCTGAGTTTTTATACGAGCAGTCCAAGCATAAAACACGTGTTGTTATTGGTGGAAGTCATGGAAAAACAACAATAACCTCCATGATTTTACACGTGATGCATTATCATGATCGCGATGTCGATTATATGGTTGGCGCTCAGTTGGAAGGTTTTGATGTCATGGTGAAACTTACTGATAACAATGATTTTATCGTTTTAGAAGGTGATGAATACTTGAGTTCTCCAATCGATAGACGACCAAAATTTCATTTGTATAAACCTAATATTGCTTTGTTAAGTGGAATTGCTTGGGATCATATTAATGTGTTTCCTACCTATGAAAATTATGTAGAGCAATTTTCAATATTTGTCGATAGTATTGTTAATGGTGGAAGCATTAATTATAATGAAGAAGATTTAGAAGTAAAACGAGTCGTAGAAGCTTCTGAAAACACTATTAGAAAATTGGCGTATCAAACTCCAGAATATCGTGTTGACAACGGACAAACATTATTAGAAACACCTGAAGGTGAATTACCTATTGAGATTTTTGGAGCACATAACCTTAATAATCTTGCTGGTGCCAAATGGATTTGTCAGCACATGGGAATTGATGAGGATGATTTTTATGAAGCCATTGCAACCTTTAAAGGAGCAAGTAAGCGTTTAGAAAAAATTGCTGAATCTCCTAAAAGTGTCGCTTATAAAGATTTTGCACATTCACCAAGTAAAGTTGAAGCAACAACCAATGCTGTTAAAGAACAATATTCTAACAGAACACTTGTTGCTTGTTTAGAGCTGCATACCTACAGTAGTTTAAATGCTGAATTTTTAAAAGAATATAAAGGCGCATTGAATGCTGTAGATGTTGCTGTCGTTTTTTATTCACCACATGCTGTAGAAATTAAAAAATTGGATAAAGTAACTCATGAACAAATTGCCAATGCTTTTGAGCGTGACGATTTAGTTATCTACACCAATCCAGAAGACTTTAAAGACTTTTTGTTCGCTCAAAATTTTGATAATAAAGCGTTATTATTAATGAGTTCTGGTAATTATGGTGGATTGGATTTTGATGAAGTGAAGAAACTATTTTAGATGTTCTGTCATTCTGAACACAGTAAAGATTATTATTTAAGTTTATAATAATTTTAATCTTATCTCGTTATCATTTCAAACCAACCAAACCCATATAATCTATACTACACAATTACGTTTATTAATCAATTTTTAAAATCAATAAATTATTATGAGGCGTATTCTTATCACAGTATGCATGCTGTCTTTATTTTTTTCATGTTCTAATGACGATTCTAATGCACCAGAAGCTCAAGTCGGAAATTTTTATGCTTTAACCGTTGGGAACTCTTGGGTGTATAAAAATTATCAGTATAATATAAATACAGAAACTTACGAAGATACAGGAGTTATTGATGCAGTTAGTATCTTAGGTACTGAAGATATCGATGGAAACACTTATTTTAAGTTTAGAAGACTCACGACAGGTAATGAAGATCAAATCACTTATTGTAATGCCAATGGAGAATATTTTGAGTATTTAAGAGAGTTTGAAGGCAATCTTATTTGGGATACTGGTGAAGTGAAATTCACAAATAATGATTATTCTGTTAGAACTCTTGACGAAAATGATTGGGGAAATATCGTAGAAAAATTAACAGAAAATACAACAACACTCAGTGTTGAAGCCGGAACTTTCGAATGTATAAATTCTGAGCGTTTTGTTATTTTTCCAGATGGAGAACAAGCGCCTGCTTTAGATAAATTTTATTATTCAGATGGTATCGGATTAATTTATGACTCATCCTCTTTTGTAACTCAAGAAATACCAGTGGTTATAAGACGATTAGAGTCTTATGACATTCAATAAGTTTTAACCAAAACACCATTTTATCACGAAGTATGTTTTTCTTATAGTATTCAATAATAGTTTTATTTAAAACTTAATTTAGTGCCCAAAAGACTCAATATACTCGTTTAGCTCCTCAATTGTAGATTCAAATTCAAATGAGTTATTCACCTTCCAAAAATTTTCTGGATTAAAACAATACGAATACGCAAACTTTGCATACTCTATTTTGGTAGCTTCAAAATCAAATAAACTTGTAACTTGAGCAATCTGACCAGAAGTTAGGCAATTGCCTTTAGTGACTTGTTTCGCTAGTGTTAATTTTGAATCTGAAAATGTTTTACTTCTAATGGATTCCAATGCCTGATTAAAATCTGAACGAGACATTTCATAACAATCAGTGTCTTCAATAATCACAATTTCATCTGGTGCTCCAATTGTTGTCGTCGTGGTTTGTGTTGTCGTTGAAGATGAACCTGTATTCACATTAATGCCAATACCTACATTAGTGTCACTAGTATTTACACCAACACCAATATTAATTTGTTCTCCGTTACCTGAAGACGTAGTGGTAGTCATTTGTGTAATGGTTTGAATAGGAGGAAGTGCTACAGTATTATAACGAATTACAGAAACATTGCTCGGAGGAGCTTGAATATTTTGAAACGGTGTAAATGAGTAAAAACGTAATTTTTTACCACGCTTAGTCGTTTTTATTTTATAAACAAACTCACCATGTTTATTATCTGCATCTACAACCATAAGGTGCCTTTTTTCAAGCACTGGAATAGATTCATCAGCAAAAATAATTTTAGTATCATAATATTCATGTACTAAATAATCTACAGCTATATTTACGACTGGTTCTTCATTTTGTCTAATGCCATTAAGGATCACATAAAATGGATTTCCATCTTCAGAGAAAATAGTTAAACGAGATTCTTGAGCTGTTGAAAACAAACTCACAAGTACTAAAGTTAAAAAGGTTATTTTTTTCATAAGTATTGATTTTTAAAAACAAGCTTTATTCAAAACTTATGCCAAAAATAATAAATTAATCAGATATATTTATGCAAATACTTTATCCAGAAACTCCTTAGTACTGTCTTGATTTGCCTTCACTAATTGAGCTCTAGCTAACTTTGTGTCACTTGGTTTTTTGTCCTGAGATAATTTAAATTTACCTTCCCAATTGGTAATTGTAATTTCAAACATGTTGATATAATTCAGGTTTTTATCTAATCTTGGGTTATCTGGTTCTAAAGCGTATTTGTGGTCTGGAGCTTCTAAAAATTCTGTCATGGCAATCAAAGATTGTTTTAAAGCTGCTTTACTTTCAATAGCGTTTACCTTTCCTTTTAAGTGTACTTTAATGTAATTCCATGTAGGTAATTGTGTGGTGCCATAAACACTAGGAGAAATGTAACATTCTGGCCCAGAAAAAATAAGCGTAACATCGTTGTTGCTTTTCAATAGTTTGGCTTGCGGATTATAAATATCTATATGACCAATCAGTTTTCCATTATCAAATATTAATGGCAAATGTGTAATCAATGGAATATTATCTTGTATTGATATTAGAGTCGCTAAAGGATAGGTTTTTATAACTTCTATCATATGATTTTGATCATTGTCCAAATGATATTTAGGAGGATACTTCATTAGACACCAAATTGTTTTAAATGATGATCTAAATGTTTGTATTGCATTTTTCCCCATTGTTCGTTTGTGAATTTACCAAACATTGGATGTGGAGGCCATTCTATTTTTGATTTTTCATTATGAAATTGAGTAATTTTCTCTAATAAGTTACTTTTTTCAGTAGTAAAATCTTTGCTATCATGCACTATAAACTGTTTCGTAGTTGGAAGGCTTTTTTTCCAAGGCTTGTCATCATATAAAGACGCTTTAAACATAGAGAATAATAAGCGTTTAACTACATTGGGTTTTGCTAATTTAAGCTCTTGTAAAGCAACTTGTAAAGGAAAACTACAGTGGGCTAACATCTGGTTAGCATTCATTTTTCCCCATTTTGGTTGTGCTTGTGTATTAAGTTTTTCAATTCTGCTCATAATTTCATTATGAGCTTCAGTCGTGAATAAGGATTTCATAACAACATAGTATTTTTTCTATACAATTCATATATTTATACCTCAGAAAGTTACAATTTATCTTTATAAAATGACTAAAAAACATACAGCCTTTTCCATAAAAAATTGGTCACAAGACGATCAACCTAGAGAGAAGCTTCGCGATAAAGGCAAAGCAGTCCTAAGCGATGCAGAATTAGTCGCTATTCTAATTGGTTCTGGGAATAGAGATGAAAGCGCTGTGTCATTAAGTAAGCGAATTTTAGCAAGTGTTGATAATAATCTTAATGCATTAGGAAAGTTGTCTTTAAAACAACTCATGACCTTTAAAGGAATTGGGGAAGCCAAAGCCATAGCTATTGTTGCTGCCTTAGAAATTGGTAGACGCAGACGAGGTAACGAAGCACTAGAAAAAAATAAAATTAGCTCTAGTGTTTCTGTTTTTGAACTCCTACAACCCATAATTGGTGAGTTGCCTCATGAAGAGTTTTGGATTGTTTATTTAAATAATTCTAATAAAGTCATTCAGAAAAACCAATTAAGTAAAGGCGGAATTACTGGAACTTTAGTCGATGTTCGTTTGGCACTTAAAATAGCTTTAGAAGTTGGAGCTGTTGGGTTGATATTAGCTCATAACCATCCGTCTGGTACTTTAAAACCCAGTGAAGCCGATAAAAATTTGACTCAAAAACTAAAATTGGCTGCTCAAAGTTTAGATATAAAGGTTTTAGATCATCTCATCATTACTGAAAATAGTTACTTTAGTTTTGCTGATGAATCTCTATTGTAAAATGATGATTTTCAATTCGTAATTTGGTATTTTTAGGAATTGGAATCTGATATCAAATATGCTCCTCGTTTATACACATAAAATAACACCAAGGTTACGTTACACATTTAAGCATTTGTGTACACGAATATTAGGGATTCCAGTATCGTTTACAACTACAATTGAAGATTTTATTGCTCATGAGAGTATAAAAATATCATATACAAAACAACCTTTGAGTAATGAAATTTTTGTGAGATGTCATGAGCTGCTTTTTGAACAAGGCCTTTCAGATATTGATATAAATGTTCAGAAATGGGAAGAAACAAAATGTTTTTTTTCTACAGGAGAAAAGAGTGTTTTGCCTTTTGATATTTTTGCGGCTTCTTTTTATTTGCTGAGTCGATATGAAGAATACTTGCCTCATGTAAAGGATGATTTTGGTCGATTTACAGCTTCTGAAAGTATTGCCTTCAATAACAATTTTTTACATCAACCAGTTGTAGATATTTGGGCGTATAAGTTTAAAACGATTTTAGAATATAAATTTGAAAACTTTAATTTTCCGCAGAAAAAATATACTGTGCAACCCGTTATTGATGTGCCAAGAGCATACTATTATCGAAAAAAAGGATTGATACGAACCTTTGGTGGAATCTTTAATGACTTGTTTCGACTACGATTGAAGCGTTTGTATCTAAGAACTTTAGTTTTATCTGGGTTTAAGCGTGATCCACACGATACATTTAAATGGATAATTAATAAACAAAAAACCTGTGATTTTAAGTTTGTAGTTTTATTTTTAATAGGTGATTATTCTACATATGACAAAAATATCAATGTCAATAAAAAGGAATTCGTATCTCTAATTAAATCCGTTGCAGATTATTGTAAAGTAGGTATCAAAGCCTCATATTTTGCCTTAGATGATATTTCTATTTTGAAAAAGGAAAAGAAAAAAATGGAAGCAATTGTTAATTATGAACTTCAAGCGTCAAGACATTCATTTTCTAAACTAAACTTGCCCAAGTCATATCGTCATCTGGTAGAACTTGAAATTAACCAGGATTATACAATGGGTTATATTAAAGAATTAGGATTTAGAGCAGGAACTTGCACGCCATTTTTGTTTTATGATTTGGATTATGAAGTCCAAACTCCATTGCAAATTCATTCTTTTCATTGCTTAGACGCAGCATTGTTGAAACACCAGTCTCAATTAGATAAAAAAGAAGCCCTACAGCGTATAATAAAACAAGTCAAACAAGTCAATGGGACGTTTACACCTGTGTTCCATAATTATAGTTTTAGTGACGATGTACTTTGGAAAGGGTATAGAGAATTATTCACCATAATATTAGATTCAGCAAATGAAGATTAAGGATATTAAACATGTGTTTTTCGATCTCGATCATACACTTTGGGATTTTGATAAAAACTCAGCGCTTACCTTCGATAAAATATTTGAGTTGCATCAATTGAATATTGATAAGAATCAATTTTTATCAAGGTATGAACCTATTAATTTGAACTATTGGAAACTCTATCGTGAAGAGAAAATAGACAAGTCTAATTTGCGTTATAAACGTTTGAAAGATACTTTTGATGCTATTGAGTTTGAAGTTTCAGACGATACCATAAATCAATTATCTGAAGACTATATAACATATTTAACAAGCTTTAATCACTTATTTGAAGGCACTTTTGAGTTATTAGAACACTTAACTAAACATTATCAATTGCATATTATTACGAATGGATTTGATGAAGCTCAGCAAAAAAAGATGGATAATGCTAATATCTCTCAATATTTTGAAACGGTTACAAATTCAGAAATTGCAGGTGTAAAAAAGCCAAATCCTATTATTTTTGAATATGCCTTAAATAGTGCTAAAGCAAAGCCACATGAAAGTATAATGATTGGAGACAATATTGAAGCCGATATTTTAGGAGCACTTGAGATGGGTTTTGATGCCATTTTGTTCAATTATCATAATCATAAAGCAGATGTTCAAATAAAGCAAGTAACGTCTTTATTAGATATAAAAATGTATCTTTAATCACTCTTTTTTGAACATTTAAAATAGTCAATTTACATGAAAAATATAATCTTATTTCTTTCACTATCATTACTGATTTCTTTTAATGCTTCTTCACAAGATGAGCAGATCAATATTGAAGCTATTAATAATTATAAATATGTCATAATTCCCTTAAAGTTTGAAGTGTTGAGCGAAGTAGATCAGTATCAAATCAATTCATTAACAAAATTTTTATTTAATAAATATGGCTATGCAGCGTTTCTAGAGAATGATTCGTTTCCAGAAGATTTACGTCAAAATGGATGCTTGGCTCTTAAAGCAGATGTTATTAAAGTTAAAGGGGGTTTTTTAAGTACACGACTTAAAATTAACCTTATGGATTGTAATGGGCAGTTGGTTGTGTCTTCAAAAGTTGGGAAAACGAGAGAGAAAGAATTCAAAACGGCATATAATTTAGCAGTACGAAATGCATTTCAAAGTTTTCAGTTTCATAATTACAAATACAAACCAAATCCAAATGCAGCAATTGTAACTTCTAGTACTACAAGTTTAGTAAAGCCAAATGTAGAAGACACTAAAGTTGCTCAAGAAGAAATAGAACGTTTAAAACAAGAAGTTGCTTCTCTAAAAGAAGAAAAGGAAGTCAACAAAACCGTAATTGTACCAGTAGCTGAAACTTCTATAAACAATAAGAAGATTATAAAATCAACAGCGTTAAAAACGAATGTCAGCATACTCTACGCACAGCCTATTGATAACGGTTTTCAAGTCGTTGATAAAACACCAAAAGTAATCATGATACTTTTAGTAACACCAAAAGAAAACACGTTCATTGTAAAAGACCAAAACGCGATTGTTTATAAAGAGGACGGATTTTGGTACTTGTCAAAAAATGATGGTAATGTAACGTCTTTAGAGCGTTTAAATATTAAGTTCTAGTAACCGTATTTGTCTTTCCAGCGTTGCTTTAAAAATTCACGTTGCGCATTTTCTCTTGTGTTGTTTCCAGGATTATAAAGGGTTGTGTTTATAATCTCTTCTGGTAAGAATTCGTGATTTGCAAAATTGTTGTCATAACTATGTGCATATTTATAATTATCGCCATAGCCCAATTCTTTCATTAATTTTGTAGGTGCATTTCGTACGGAAAGAGGTACAGACAAATCTCCAGTGTCTTTAACTAATTGTTGTGCTTTACCAATTGCTTCGTATGCAGCATTGCTCTTTGGAGACGTAGCTAAATAGGTAGCACACTGACTTAAAATAATTCGTGATTCAGGATAGCCAATTATAGAGACTGCTTGAAAAGTGTTATTCGCTATCACTAAGGCAGTAGGATTTGCATTACCAATATCTTCACTAGCTAAAATAAGTAAACGTCTGGCGATGAATTTTACATCTTCACCTCCTTCAATCATTCTCGCCAACCAATATACAGCTGCATTAGGATCACTACCTCTAATCGATTTTATAAATGCCGAAATGATATCGTAATGCTGTTCTCCAGTTTTATCATATCTAACCGTGTTGTTTTGTACTTTCTCTGAAACAATTTCATTTGTAATTACAATCTTTTCATCACTTGTAAATGAAGTAACAATAAGTTCAAAAGCATTAAGTAATTTACGAGCATCACCTCCAGAAAGTCTAATAAGTGCTTCTGTTTCTTTTAGTTTTATGTTGCGCTTTGATAGTGAATCGTCTTCTTTTATGGCACGCTTTAAAAGCGCTTCTAAATCGGATTTGTCAAATGCATTTAAAACATATACTTGACATCTTGAAAGTAATGCTGGAATCACTTCAAAACTTGGGTTTTCTGTTGTGGCACCTATTAATGTCACCCAACCTTTTTCAACAGCTTGCAAAAGTGAATCCTGTTGAGATTTGCTAAACCGATGAATCTCATCAATAAACAAAATAGGATTTTTAGTGGTGAACAATCCACCTCTTTGCTTGGCTTTGTCTATAACGTCTCTAATGTTTTTAACTCCAGAATTGATAGCACTTAGCGTATAAAAAGGTCTGTTAGACTCATTGGCTATAATGTTCGCTAGTGTCGTCTTCCCAGTTCCAGGTGGTCCCCAAAATATCATGGAAGCTATGGCTCCATTTTGTAATTGTTGAGTTAAAACGCCAGTTTTGCCAACTAAATGCGACTGACTTAAATAATCATCAAGTGTTTGCGGACGTAATCGTTCTGCTAATGGTTCGTTCATATTGTAAAATTACAAAAATGAATGTGACAATATTTCATAGTTTTAATAAATGGAGAGCATTTTGCTAATTAAATTCTAAATTTGAAGATGAGTCAAAACCAACAACAGTTTAAATATTCTACAGGAGTCGTTGCGTATCCTGTGTTTTTTGTGCTTTTTATTTGGGTTGTGTTTTGGTTACAAGTGCGTTTTTTTCCAGTAATTAAAACGTTTGGCGTGTATCCTCAAAAGCTTGAAGGACTAAGTGGTATTTTATTTAGCCCTTTTATTCATGCAGATATTCAGCATTTATATCACAATAGTATTCCGCTGTTTATCCTTTCGGTAGCCTTATTTTATTTCTATCGAAAAATTTCTTGGAAAGTCATTTTCTATGGTATTTTACTTTCAGGATTAATTACATGGATAATTGGTCGACCTTCAAATCATATTGGAGCAAGTGGTTTAGTCTATGTGCTCGTAAGTTTTATTTTCTTTAAGGGCATTTTTGCTAAGCATTACAGATTAGTTGCTTTATCTCTAATTATTATTTTTTTATACGGAAGCATGATTTGGTACGTGTTTCCTGTTAAGGAAGGTATGTCTTGGGAAGGACATTTGGGCGGATTAATATCTGGATTGTTTTTTGCAATTGTTTTTAGGAAATCGGTCGCAAAGCCAGAACGTTATGTTTGGCAGCAGCCAGATTATAACGAAGATGATGATCCGTTTCTAAAGCACTTTGATGAAAACGGAAACTTTATTGAAATTTCAGAACCTGAAATCGAAGATGAGATGCCTTCCGAAGAAAACACATTGAATATTACCTATACATTTAAAGAAAAAAAGGATTAACGTCTTTGCCTTACAGCCTCATAAAGAAACGCACCACAAGCTACAGAAACATTTAAAGATTCAATTTCCCCTAAGATTGGCAATTTTGCCTTATCATCTGAAACTTTTAATACGGAAGGATTAATGCCTTTACCTTCGGAACCCATTACGATTGCACATGGTTCTTTAAATGACACATCATAAATGGTGTCTTCAGCTTTTTCGGTTGCTGCAATTACTTTTATTCCAGAAGCTTGCATGTAAAATACAGCATCTTTAATATGATCAACTTTACAAATCGGGATTTTAAAAATTGCGCCTGCACTTGTTTTTATAGTATCACCATTTACAGGAGCTCCTCCTTTTTTCTGAATGATAATTCCTGAAACTCCTGTGCATTCTGCAGTTCTTATAATTGCACCAAAATTTCTGACATCACTTAATTGATCGAGGAGAAGAAAGAGAGGTGTTTTACCAGATTCTAAAACCGATTCGACTAAGTTTTCAATCGTATAGAAACTTATAGGAGCTATTTGAGCTATTGCGCCTTGATGATTTTGTTTAGAAAGTCTGTTTAGTTTTTCTACTGGAACATAAGATATATTGAGACGTTCTTTTCTTAGTAAGTCTTCTAATTCTGAAAATAAATCACCTCGTAATCCCTTTTGTAAAAATACTTTATCAATATTTTCTTCAGATTTAATGGCTTCCATAATTGCACGAATACCAAAAATTGTAGTCTCTTTTTCCATGGGTCAAAGGTATAAAAAAAACCACCTTATAAAAGGTGGTCTGATAATTATGTATTGTTAAATTAGTGTTTAATTATTTTTTTAGTGATAGATCTCGTGTCTGACGAAATTCGTACAAAGTAAATTCCAGAATTATAACTTGAAACATTTATTTCATTAGAATTACTTACTTGACTTATTATAGCTCCAAGACTATTGTAAATTTCAATTTTATTGATTTGATGTGTTGAATTTACTTTGATAACATCAGTGGCAGGATTTGGATACACTGTTACATCTTCAAATGCAAATTCTTCAGTGCTTAAAACATCACAAGGTTCATTTATACCTGAGTTTAATTCTATTGGATTTCCAGGAGTTAAATCACGTCCAGTAAAAGCTGGGTTATCATAACCATATTTATGTGCTCGAAACACTAAATTTGGAATACCTTCAGGATCATCTCCTTGTGATAATATTCCAGTTGCTCCAGAAGGATTAATATATTCCCAAACGATATTTTCATTAGAATCAATCTCAAAGAAGTATCCAGAATCACCATCACAAATCAAGATGTTTCCATTGGGAAGTACTTGAGCACCAGATAGTATTCTTGAAAAGAAATTAATAGGATCAACAGGATTGGTGTACGTATAATCCGTAGCTGTTGGTCCATAAGCTGTGTTTGACGTGTAATCATATACACCAGGAGCTGTAGTTGGAGGTGTTAAAATAAAGACTTCTGAAAAACTAGGTGTTCTTGAGAAGCCATTGTTATATAAAATCAACTGACCAGCATTTGGCAAACCATCAGGAATCCAATGTGGATAATGTTGTCCGAAAAGCTTTTGATCGTTTTGAGTGCCTTGTCTATAGGATTGTGGGTTTCCCCATCGATACAAAAAGTCGCCACCTTTATTGTAAATTCCACCAGTATCACCAGAAGCTTCAGCTGTTGATGTTGAATGATCAATAATATAAATTTCACTCATATGTCTCGCGCTCATTACAATTTGATCAAGATTGTTATTGTATTGTATGGAGTTCATGTGTAGCCAATTTTCACTTCCACTTAAACCACCTAAAAAATTAATGTCAAGTAATTGTGGATTGTTTTCAACAACACCAAAATTATCTTTAGTAACATCAAAATCTTGAATTAAATGGTCTTTGATATTCCATTCCCAAACTACATTAGCTTGATTAATACCCAAAGGTTCGATCTCTAAAATCTGTTCATTAAATAGCACACCATCTGTAAGTAGGTTTGGATCACGACCTGCCTGAATTGCTTCAGCATTAGACATTATTGTAACCGCTAGTATTAATATATTTCCGTTTGGCATCGGGAAAATATCATGATGTTGTATTGTGGTGTCATCAGACATTGTAAAGCTCCACGTTAGGTTGCCTTCCCAATCAAATTTTTCAACTATTCCACCTGTGCCACCAAACATTATAGTCGTATTTGTTACTTTTCCTGCTCTTAATAATGAGCCATCTTCTAAAAGATAAACTGCATTTCCTGGAGGAAAGGCACTAGTCCATTGGTTCACGACTTCTCCACAACTATTTATGAGATAGGTTTCAGTTAGAGATGTAAATAATGTTAATCCGTTATACGTGTCGTTTTGATTATAGGAAATTACTCCAACGGTATTCTGAGATACTAATCCTGAACTAAATGCGATAAAGACTAAGAGCGTTGCAATTTTTTTTAATGTCATAATTATAATATTGTTGAATACAATGAATAATGTTAGAAACCTTAAACTATACTAGCTTTAATTTCACTGAAATCATTTTTATTCAAAACTAATTTTTCTTTTTCAATGGGATAAAGGTATGAAAAAAGGCTTTTTCAGGGTTTGTTTTGTGAATAAGATTAAGTGAATATTACTAAAAAGTGGCCGTTAAACTTAAGTGCACTTTAGAATCAGATAATTTAAATTGTTGATTTTCTGATTTTCCGCTAGAATAGTTAAAACGAAATAAACCAGCTTTACTAAGTAGCCCAAACCCAAATCCAAATCCAAATAGCTTTCCTTTTTGGTTGCTTATCTTGTTTTCAAAGTAAGCAGCATCAATAACTGAATGTACATAAATGTCGCGATTTAATCGATAACGATATTCGGTATTAATCACGCCATACATGTTAGCAATCAAACTATTTTCTTCAAAACCACGAATAGAATTAATACCTCCAAATCTAGGAAGTTCATTTTCAAGAAACGTTTCAGAATCTATAATTTGACCACTTCCTCTAATATAAATACTATTCCGATCATTAAGGTTAAATATTTTATATGTATTTAGTGTAAACTTCGTTTGGTTTTCATGGACATCGTCAAATGTTCTATTTCCAAATCCACCAGTAATATCAAACAAGAAATTTACGGAAAATAGGAAGTCATAATTTTGGCGTTTGGTGTAAATATAATTCGTAAAATAATAACTTGAATTAAAATCATTAATTGAAGATACTTGAGTGTCTAGTAAGTCTGAAGAATTGACACTACTCAAACCAACACTTACAAGATGATTAGAATTTATTTGGTAATTGAGTTTTGCAGATTGTCTTGCAGTTACAAAAGTAGAATCTTTCCTGAAAATATTTAAGTTGACTTCAACGCCTAAAGGAGAACCAAACATATATGGCATTGTAACGTTGCCATCAAAGGTTTGTTGATCATTCTCATCGCTTTTATAAAGTAGCTTTAATGTCTCGCCATAATTAAGATTGTTGGTGAGACTTAAGTTTAGATATCCATCAAATTCTATTTTGTTAGTGTCTTCATTGGTTCCGAAACCTAAAAAGCCATCAAAAGAATTACTCTTGGTTTTTTCTATATACATATATAGTATTGTAGAATCTTTTGTAAATAGCACTTCAGGATCTTTAATCTGATTAGCAAAACGTAAATCATTAAGCTCAGACGTTTTTTCTTTAATACGAGATAAGTTAAAGCGTTGCCCAATTTTAATCTTCATATAATGTTTTATATATGTCTTCGGAAACTTTTCATAGCCCTTAATAATTATTTTATCTATTGAACGCTCAATAGGCAGTGATAATTCTAAGTTTGCTGAAAGGCTACTATCACTCTCTTTCTTAATATCTTTTAGTTGAAGAGTTGAAAAGGGTTTGCCACGATTAGCAATTTCAGTATTTATAAACTTTAAAGTGTTTTCTAATTTAGAAATAGGAAGCGTAAATGACGTTCCTTCTGATTTTATATCAGCTACTTTTAAAATGTCTTTATCAATTAAACCATTATGAATTATGGTAATAGAATTATAGCGTGCCTTTAAACTGAATTTTGCTTCATATAAAGAATCATTCTGCCGTTTAATTTTTAATAACTGACTATTTATATGGCCAATAGATAAAAATCGTTTGGCTATTGAATCGATTTCGATTTTTAGAGTAATATAATCCTTAAAAAAATTTTCATATCCTATTGAATCAATAACTTTGGTTTCTAATTCATCACTTCCAATAACTTTAAGTTCTAGATTTTGAGAATAAATTTTCACAAAAAAAAGAAAAAACAGAATAGCAATGTAAGTATGAAATTTATTAGGCATGTACTGGATTGTTTTTCAAAACTAACGCAAATTAACAAGTAAAAATATGCAAGTAATAAAATAATTTAGGAAACTTTTAAAAATTAATGGCTTAGCATTTGAAAAATTGATATTTATTTCTACCTTTGCAGCCCTCAAAGTAGAGGGTTAAATAATAATTATATAGAAATATATGCCAACAATTTCACAATTAGTACGAAAAGGAAGAGCCAAAATAACCAAGAAGAGTAAATCGGCTGCTTTAGATTCGTGTCCACAAAGACGTGGTGTGTGTACTCGTGTTTACACGACGACTCCTAAAAAACCAAACTCAGCAATGCGTAAGGTAGCAAGGGTTCGTTTAACAAACGGAAACGAGGTTAATGCATACATCGGTGGTGAAGGACATAATTTACAAGAGCACTCGATAGTATTGGTTAGAGGTGGAAGGGTAAAAGATTTGCCAGGAGTTAGATATCACATTGTTCGTGGTGCCTTAGACACAGCAGGTGTTGCAGGTAGAACACAACGTAGATCTAAGTATGGTGCAAAACGCCCTAAGAAGTAATTTAAAACTTTAAGAAGAAGACATGAGAAAAAGAGCAGCAAAAAAGAGACCGCTTTTACCAGATCCACGTTTTAACGACCAGTTAGTAACTCGTTTCGTTAACATGATGATGTGGGATGGAAAGAAGTCTGTCGCTTTTAAAGTATTCTATGATGCAATTGATATCGTAGAATCAAAGAAAACTGACGAAGAAAAAACAGCTTTAGAAACTTGGAAAGACGCTTTATCAAACGTAATGCCTCACGTAGAAGTACGTAGTCGTCGTGTTGGTGGTGCGACATTTCAAATTCCAATGCAAATTCGTCCAGATCGTAAAGTATCAACAGCTATGAAGTGGTTGATATCTTACTCAAGAAAAAGAAATGAAAAATCTATGCCTCAAAAGTTAGCTGCTGAAATTTTAGCTGCAGCTAAAGAAGAAGGAGCAGCTGTTAAAAAGAGAGTTGATACTCACAAAATGGCAGAAGCGAATAAGGCATTCTCACACTTTAGATTTTAATTTAAGATGGCAAGAGATTTAAAATTCACAAGAAATATAGGTATTGCTGCTCATATTGATGCAGGAAAAACTACTACAACAGAACGTATTCTTTATTATACAGGTGTTTCTCACAAAATTGGTGAAGTACATGATGGTGCTGCAACAATGGACTGGATGGAACAAGAGCAAGAAAGGGGTATTACAATTACTTCTGCTGCTACAACTTGTACATGGGATTTTCCGATTGAAAATGGCGAAAAAACTCCAGATACTAAAGGATACCACTTTAATATTATTGATACTCCTGGTCACGTAGATTTTACGGTTGAAGTAAACCGTTCATTACGTGTACTAGATGGTTTGGTTTTCTTATTTAGTGCAGTTGATGGTGTTGAGCCACAATCTGAAACTAACTGGAGACTTGCTGATAACTATAAAGTTCCTAGAATTGGTTTCGTTAATAAAATGGATCGTCAAGGATCTGACTTTTTAGGTGTTTGTCAACAAGTAAAAGACATGTTAAAGTCTAATGCTGTGCCAATCGTATTAAATATTGGTGACGAAGATAACTTTAAAGGAATTATTGATTTAGTAAAAAATCGTGCAATTGTATGGCATGATGAAACTCAAGGAGCAACTTTTGATGTTATTGAAATTCCTGAAGATTTAAAAGCTGAAGCAAGAAAATACAGAGCTTTATTGATTGAAGAAGTAGCTAGCTACGATGAGAACTTATTAGAGAAGTTCATGGAAGATGAAGATTCTATTACAGAAGAGGAAGTGCATGCTGCGCTTAGAGCTGCTGTTATGGATATGGCAATCATTCCTATGATTTGTGGTTCTGCTTTCAAAAATAAAGGGGTACAGTTCTTATTAGATGCTGTATGTCGTTACTTGCCTTCTCCAACAGATAAGGAAGGTATTAAAGGAATGAATCCTGATACAGATCAAGAAGAATTGCGTAAGCCAGATGTAAAGGAGCCATTCGCTGCTTTGGCATTTAAGATTGCAACGGATCCGTTTGTAGGACGTTTAGCATTCTTTAGAGCATATTCTGGTCGCTTAGATGCAGGTTCTTATGTTTTAAATAATCGTTCTGGTAAAAAAGAGCGTATTTCTCGTATCTATCAAATGCATGCTAACAAGCAAAATGCTATTGATTTTATCGAAGCTGGAGATATTGGAGCTGCTGTTGGGTTTAAATCTATCAAAACAGGAGATACACTTACAGATGAAAAACATCCTATCGTTTTAGAATCTATGGACTTCCCAGATCCAGTAATTGGTATTGCGGTTGAGCCTAAGACTAAAGCTGATGTTGATAAATTAGGAATGGGATTAGCTAAGTTAGCTGAAGAAGATCCTACATTTACTGTACGTTCAGACGAAGCTTCAGGACAGACAATTATTTCTGGAATGGGTGAGCTTCACTTAGATGTTATTGTTGATCGTTTAAAACGTGAATTCAAAGTTGAGGTTAACCAAGGTCAACCTCAAGTAGAATATAAAGAAGCTATTACGGCTTCTGCAGATCATAGAGAAGTTTATAAGAAACAATCTGGTGGTCGTGGTAAATTCGCAGATATCGTATTTACTATTGAGCCTGCAGATGAAGGACAAGTAGGACTTCAGTTTGAATCTGTAATTAAAGGTGGTAATGTTCCTAAGGAATTTATTCCTTCAATTGAGAAAGGATTCAAAATGGCAATGGTAAATGGGCCATTGGCAGGTTTCGAAGTTGATGCTATGAAAATTACCTTAAGAGATGGTTCTTACCATGATGTTGATTCTGATCAATTATCTTTTGAGTTAGCAGCTAAATTAGGTTTTAAAAACGTTGCAAAAGCAGCTAAAGCTGTTATAATGGAGCCTATTATGAAACTTGAAGTTATCACTCCAGAAGAAAATATGGGTGATATTGTAGGTGACTTAAACCGTCGACGTGGTCAAGTAAGTGATATGGGTGATAGAGCTGGTGCAAAAACTGTTAAGGCTACTGTGCCATTATCTGAAATGTTCGGTTATGTAACAACATTAAGAACATTGTCATCAGGTCGTGCAACATCAACAATGGAATTTTCACACTATGCAGAAACTCCTAAGAATATTTCAGAGGAAGTTATAGCAGTAGCTAAAGGCGTTGAATCGTAAATCTTAATAAAATGAGTCAAAAAATCAGAATAAAATTAAAATCTTACGATCACAATTTAGTTGATAAATCTGCTGATAAGATTGTAAAAACAGTAAAAAGTACAGGTGCTGTTGTAACTGGGCCAATTCCATTACCAACACACAAAAAGATTTTCACTGTATTACGTTCACCACACGTAAACAAGAAGTCTAGAGAACAATTTCAATTAAGCTCTTATAAGCGTTTATTAGATATTTACTCTTCATCTTCTAAAACTATTGACGCATTAATGAAACTTGAATTGCCAAGCGGAGTTGAAGTGGAAATTAAGGTGTAAGTGAATTTTATCGCTTAAGATTTAAAGCGAAACATGTCCTGAGCTGCGAGCAAAGGAAAAACGGTAAAAATACAATTCAAGGTCGAATGTATTTTCGACCTTGAATTTTAATAAATAGTAATAATAAATAAATTAATAATTATGTCTGGGTTAATAGGAAAAAAGATCGGTATGACCAGCATTTTCGATGAAAACGGGAAGAATATTCCTTGTACAGTTATCGAAGCTGGACCATGTATCGTTACCCAAGTCAGAACCGAAGAGGTCGACGGGTACAGTGCCCTTCAACTTGGTTTCGATGACAAGACAGAGAAAAGTGCCACTAAAGCTGAAATTGGTCATGCCAAAAAAGCTGGTACTTCTGTTAAGAGAAAAGTCGCGGAATTTCAAGGATTTGAAGGAGATTACAAATTAGGAGATGCTATAACAGTAGAACACTTCATTGAAGGTGAGTTTGTTGATGTAGTTGGAACTTCAAAAGGAAAAGGTTTCCAAGGTGTTGTAAAACGTCATGGATTCGCAGGTGTAGGTCAAGCAACGCATGGTCAACACAACCGTTTAAGAGCTCCAGGTTCTATTGGTGCAGCTTCATATCCTGCGAGAGTATTCAAAGGTATGAAAATGGCTGGTCGAATGGGTGGCGAAAGAGTGAATGTTGAAAATTTAAGAGTCTATAAAGTGGTTGCTGAAAAGAACTTACTTGTGGTTAAAGGATGTGTTCCAGGACACAAAAACTCTTATGTAATTATTCAGAAGTAATGAAAGTAGCAGTTTTAGATATAAACGGAAAAGACACAGGTAGAAAAGCAGAGCTTTCTAAGGATGTGTTCGCTATTGAACCAAATAATCATGCAGTTTACTTAGATGTTAAGCAATATTTAGCTAATCAACGTCAAGGTACACATAAGTCTAAAGAAAGAGCTGAAATTTCAGGTAGTACACGTAAGATTAAAAAACAAAAAGGTACTGGTACAGCAAGAGCTGGTAGTATCAAATCTGGTGTATTTAGAGGTGGTGGACGTATGTTTGGGCCAAGACCGAGAAATTACAGTATTAAACTGAATAAAAACCTTAAGCGTCTAGCTCGTAAGTCGGCTTTGACAATGAAGGCAAATGCTAAAGATATCGTCGTTTTGGAAGACTTCAATTTTGATGCTCCAAAAACGAAAAACTTTACAGCAGTATTGAAAGCATTAGATGTACAAGACAAAAAATCGTTGTTTGTGTTGGGTGCTTCAAATAATAATGTATATTTGTCATCACGAAATTTTAAAGGGTCTGAAGTTGTAATAAACTCAGAATTAAGTACTTATAAAATTTTAAACGCAAATAAATTAATTCTTCTAGAGAGTTCTTTAGAAGGAATTGAATCGAATTTAAGTAAATAGAAAGTCATGAGTATCTTAATTAAACCTATAATCACCGAAAAAGCAACCATGCAAAGTGAGTTGTTAAATGCTTATGCATTTCAAGTGAACACTAAGGCGAACAAGGTAGAAATCAAAAAGGCTGTGGAAGCAACCTATGGCGTTTCTGTTGAAAAAGTTCGTACTATAAATGTCCGTCCAGATCGTAGTACTAAGTTTACAAAAACTGGTATTCAACATGGTAAAACAAATGCTGTTAAAAAAGCAATTGTACAACTGGCGGAAGGTGAAGTAATTGATTTATACACTAACATGTAATTAGACAATAATGTCAGTAAGAAAATTAAAACCAATCACATCAGCTCAGCGTTTTAGAGTAGTAAATGGATTCGATGCCATAACTACTGATAAGCCGGAAAAGAGTTTACTCGTTCCGAACAAGAGATCTGGTGGTAGAAACAGTCGAGGAAAAATGACTATGCGCCATATTGGTGGAGGTCATAAAAGAAAGTATCGTATTATCGATTTTAAACGTAACAAAACAGGAGTTCCTGCTGAAGTTAAGTCTATCGAGTATGATCCAAACAGAACAGCTTTTATCGCATTATTGAACTATCAAGATGGAGAAAAGTGTTACATCATTGCGCAAAATGGATTGCAAGTTGGGCAAAATGTAGTTTCTGGTAGAGAAGGAATTGCACCAGAAATTGGTAACGCAATGCCATTAAGTCAAATACCTTTGGGTACTATTATTTCTTGTATTGAATTGCGTCCTGGACAAGGAGCAGTAATGGCAAGAAGTGCTGGAGCTTTTGCTCAACTAATGGCAAGAGACGGAAAGTTTGCTACTGTTAAATTACCTTCAGGTGAAACAAGATTAGTGCTTACAGAATGTATGGCAACTATTGGAGTTGTTTCTAATTCAGATCATCAATTAACGGTTTCTGGTAAAGCAGGGCGTTCAAGATGGTTGGGTAGAAGACCAAGAGTAAGACCTGTGGTAATGAATCCAGTTGATCACCCAATGGGTGGTGGTGAAGGTAAGTCTTCAGGAGGACATCCAAGATCTAAAAATGGTATTCCAGCTAAAGGTTATAGAACTCGTTCTAAGACTAAAGCGAGTAATAAATATATTGTAGAACGTAGAAAGAAATAATTGAGATAATATGGCACGTTCATTAAAAAAAGGACCTTACATCCATTATAAATTGAGTAAAAAAGTTGAAGCTAATGTTGCTTCAAATAAAAAGACGGTAATCAAAACATGGTCTAGAGCCTCTATGATTTCTCCAGATTTTGTTGGACAAACAATTGCTGTTCACAATGGTCGTCAATTTGTACCAGTTTATGTAACTGAAAATATGGTAGGTCATAAATTAGGAGAATTTTCACCAACACGATCGTTTAGAGGTCATGCAGGTGCAAAAAATAAAGGAAAAAAATAGTAAGCTATGGGAAGTCGTAAAAAACAAATGGCAGACGCTATTAAGGAAGACAGAAAGAAAGTTGCTTTTGCAAAATTAAATAACTGTCCTACCTCACCAAGAAAAATGCGCTTAGTAGCAGATTTGGTAAGAGGGAAAGAAGCTGAAAAAGCACTTCAAATCTTAAGATTTAGTTCTAAAGAAGCATCACGTCGTTTAGAGAAATTGTTATTGTCAGCTATCGCTAATTGGCAAGCTAAAAACGAAGATGCAAGTATTGAAGATGCAGATTTATTTGTGCAAGAGATTAGAGTTGATGGAGGATCTATGTTAAAAAGATTGCGTCCAGCACCTCAAGGTCGTGCACACAGAATTAGAAAAAGATCTAATCACGTTACAGTTGTGATTGGAGCAAAAAATAACACACAAGCTTAAATAGAGATATGGGACAAAAAACAAATCCAATCGGAAATCGTTTAGGAATTATCAGAGGATGGGAATCTAACTGGTATGGAGGAAATGACTATGGCGACAAGCTAGCAGAAGACGATAAGATTAGAAAATACGTTCACGCTCGTTTATCAAAAGCAAGTGTGTCACGAGTAATTATTGAGCGTACGCTTAAACTTGTAACCGTTACTATCACTACTGCAAGACCTGGTATCATTATCGGAAAAGGCGGTCAAGAGGTAGACAAGTTAAAAGAAGAGCTTAAGAAAATTACTGGTAAAGAAGTTCAGTTAAACATCTTTGAAATTAAAAGACCTGAACTCGATGCGTTTTTAGTAGGATCAAGTGTTGCACGTCAAATTGAGAATCGTATCTCTTATAGACGAGCAATAAAAATGGCAATTGCTGCTGCTATGCGTATGAATGCTGAAGGAATTAAAATCCAAATTAGTGGTCGTTTAAATGGTGCTGAAATGGCACGTAGTGAACACTACAAAGAAGGACGTATTCCTTTATCAACATTTAGAGCCGACATTGATTATGCTTTAGTTGAGGCGCATACTACTTATGGTAGATTAGGCGTAAAAGTATGGATTATGAAAGGTGAAGTATATGGTAAAAGAGAACTTTCTCCATTAGTTGGCTTGTCTAAGAAACAAGGTGGCAAGTCAGGAGGACGTGGTGGGAACAACAAATCTCGTCGCAGAAAGTAATTTTTAAAGACAAAGAACAATGTTACAACCGAAAAGAACAAAATTTCGTAAAGTCCAAAAAGGACGTATGAAAGGAAATACTGGAAGAGGACATCAGCTTTCTTATGGTATGTTTGGTATAAAATCTCTAGACACAAACTTTTTAACGTCGCGTCAAATCGAGGCAGCTCGTATTGCAGCAACACGTTATATGAAAAGAGAAGGTCAATTATGGATTAAAATATTTCCAGACAAACCAATTACTAAAAAACCTTTAGAGGTTCGTATGGGTAAAGGAAAAGGTGCTGTTGAATACTGGGTAGCTGTAGTTAAACCAGGAAGAATCCTTTTTGAAGTTGGTGGTGTGCCAATGGACGTTGCTAAAGAAGCATTACGTCTAGCAGCTCAAAAACTACCAGTAAAAACTAAGTTTTTAATAGCTCGAGATTACGAAGCTTAATATAAAAAATTATGAAGCAAGCAGAAATTACACAGCTATCAGTAACCGAGTTACAAGAAAAATTTAGCGAAACAAAAAAGAGTTATGCAGACCTAAAAATGGCTCATGCAATCTCTCCATTAGAAAATCCAATTCAGTTACGTAACGTTAGACGTTCAGTAGCAAGAATTGCAACAGAATTAACTAAAAGAGAAATACAGTAATTGTATTCTGGCTGAAAGATGGAAAAAAGAAACTTAAGAAAAGAACGTATAGGAGTTGTTACTAGTAACAAAATGATGAAATCAATCGTTGTTGCTGAAGTAAAAAAAGTAAAGCATCCTATGTATGGAAAATTCGTTTTGAAAACAAAGAAATATGTTGCTCACGACGAAACAAACGACTGTAACATTGGTGATACGGTAAAGATCATGGAAACACGACCTTTAAGTAAATCTAAATGTTGGAGATTAGTAGAAATATTAGAAAGAGCTAAATAATTATGGTACAACAAGAATCTAGATTAAAAGTAGCTGATAACACAGGAGCAAAAGAAGTATTGACAATACGTGTTCTTGGTGGTACAAAAAGAAGATATGCTTCAATTGGAGATAAAATTGTAGTATCTGTAAAAGACGCTACACCTAACGGAAGTATTAAAAAAGGTGCAGTTTCAACTGCAGTAGTGGTTCGTACTAAAAAAGAAGTAAGACGTCCAGATGGATCTTATATTCGTTTTGATGATAATGCTTGTGTGCTTTTAAATCCAACAGGAGAAATGAGAGGTACACGTGTGTTTGGACCAGTAGCTAGAGAACTTCGTGACAAACAGTTCATGAAAATTGTATCATTGGCACCAGAAGTGCTTTAATGACTAAAAAAATGACAAAGCTTAAAATTAAATCAGGAGATACAGTTCAAGTAATTGCTGGAGACCATAAAGGTACAGAAGGTAAAGTGCTTAAAGTATTTAAAGATAAGAACAAAGCCATCATAGAAGGCGTGAACATGGTAAAGAAACATACCAAACCAAGTGCACAAAACCCTCAAGGTGGAATTGTAGAAAAAGAAGCACCTATGCATTTATCTAACTTGTCGTTGTTAACTTCAAAAGGAGAAACAACTAGAGTTGGTTTTAAAATGGAAGGTGATAAGAAAGTTAGATTTTCTAAGAAATCAAATGAAGTAATATAGTTATGGCTTATATTCCAAGATTAAAACAAGAGTACAAGGACAAAGTAGTTTCTGCTCTTACAGAAGAATTCGGATATAAAAATGTAATGCAAGTTCCTAAGCTTATTAAGATAGTAATATCTAAAGGTGTTGGTGCAGCAGTTGCAGACAAGAAATTAATTGATCATGCTATTGATGAATTAACAAAAATTTCTGGTCAGAAAGCTGTAGCTACATTATCTAAAAAGGATGTTGCATCATTCAAATTACGTAAAGGAATGCCAATTGGTACTCGTGTTACGTTAAGAGGTGAGCAAATGTATGAGTTTTTAGATCGTTTAGTAACTTCAGCATTACCAAGAGTAAGAGATTTTAACGGTATCAAAGCTACAGGTTTTGATGGTCGTGGAAATTATAACTTAGGTGTTGTAGAGCAAATCATCTTTCCAGAAATTGATATTGATAAAATCAATAAAATATCTGGTATGGATATTACATTTGTAACAACAGCTGATACAGATAAAGAAGCAAAATCGTTATTAACTGAAATGGGATTACCTTTTCAAAAGAACTAAGATATGGCTAAAGAATCAATGAAAGCCCGTGAGGTTAAAAGAGCAAAAACAGTAGCTAAATATGCTGAGAAACGTAAAGCTTTGAAAGAAGCAGGAGATTACGAAGCATTACAAAAGTTACCTAAAAATGCTTCTCCAGTTCGTATGCACAACAGATGTAAACTTACAGGAAGACCTAAAGGGTATATGAGAACTTTTGGTATTTCACGTGTAACATTCCGTGAAATGGCTAACCAAGGTTTGATTCCAGGTGTTAGAAAAGCATCTTGGTAAAATCTATCGCTCTGCGATAAACAATGAATTATAAATTGGTTTTAGGTTCGACAATAGTGTCGAAAACCACTACCGCAAATTAATATAAATGAATACAGATCCAATTGCTGATTATTTAACAAGAATCAGAAATGCAGTTATGGCTAACCACAGAGTGGTCGAGATTCCTGCGTCAAATTTAAAGAAGGAAATGACTAAAATATTATTCGATCAAGGATATGTTTTAAGTTATAAATTCGACGACTCAACTGTACAAGGAACAATTAAAATTGCTTTGAAGTACAATAAAGAAACTAAAGAGTCAGTAATTAAGAAAATACAAAGAATCAGTACACCAGGTTTACGTAAGTATGCTAATGCTAAAGAAATGCCCAGAATCCTTAACGGTTTAGGTATTGCGATTGTTTCTACATCTAAAGGTGTAATTACAGGTAAGCAAGCTGAAAGAGATAATGTTGGTGGAGAATTATTGTGTTACGTATACTAATTTAAAGCAGAAAGAACATGTCAAGAATAGGAAATAATCCAGTAGCAATTCCAGAAGGAGTTACAGTAGATATTAAAGACAGCGTAGTTACTGTTAAAGGTAAATTAGGAGAATTAACACAAAACTATGATACTGTAGAGATTAAAGTTGAAGACGGAAACGTACTTGTAACTAGATCAGCAGATAATAAAGAGCAAAAAGCTAAACATGGCTTATACAGATCTTTAATGAACAACATGATAGATGGTGTTTCTAAAGGATGGACTAAAGAATTGGAATTAGTTGGTGTAGGTTATAGAGCTTCAAATCAAGGTCAAAAATTAGATTTGGCTTTAGGGTTTTCTCATAATATTGTTTTAAATATTGCTCCAGAAGTGAAAATTGAAACAATTTCTGAAAAAGGAAAAAATCCAGTAATAAAATTAACATCATTTGACAAACAATTGGTTGGTCAAGTTGCTGCAAAAATACGTAGCTTCAGAAAACCAGAACCTTACAAAGGAAAAGGAATCAAGTTTGTTGGTGAAGAATTAAGAAGAAAAGCAGGTAAATCAGCTTAAAAAATTAGTTATGGCATTAACAAAGAACGAAAAAAGACTAAGAATAAAAAGCAGAATCCGCAAGGTTGTTTCTGGTACAGAAGCAAGACCTAGATTAGCTGTTTTTAGAAGCAATAAAGAAATCTACGCTCAAGTTGTAGATGATGTAACAGGTAAAACTTTAGCTGCAGCATCTTCTAGAGACAAAGATGTAGCTTCTGCAAAAGGAACTAAATCAGAAATGGCAGCCTTAGTTGGTAAAGCTGTTGCTGAAAGATCAATAAAAGCTGGTATAAATACTATTTCTTTTGATAGAGGTGGATACCAATATCACGGAAGAGTAAAATCATTAGCTGAAGGCGCAAGAGAAGGCGGACTTAAATTCTAAGACACTATGTATCAAAAATATAAAAACGCAGAATTAGTAAAACCAAGTGGAATTGATCTTAAAGATCGTTTAGTTGGTGTTCAAAGAGTTACTAAAGTAACAAAAGGTGGTAGAGCTTTTGGTTTTTCAGCGATCGTAGTGGTTGGTGATGAAGCTGGAGTTGTAGGTCACGGTTTAGGAAAATCTAAAGATGTAGCTACAGCAATTGCAAAAGCAGTTGAAGATGCTAAGAAAAACTTAGTAAGAATTCCTATCATTAAAGGTACCTTACCTCATGAACAAAAAGGTAAATTTGGAGGCGCTAGAGTTAACATTATTCCTGCTGCTCCTGGTACAGGTGTAATTGCTGGTGGTGCTGTAAGAACAGTATTAGAAGCCGTTGGTATCCATGATGTGTTATCTAAATCTCAAGGATCTTCTAATCCTCACAACGTTGTAAAAGCAACTTTTGATGCCTTATTACAATTGAGAGATGCAAAAGCAATTGCAAAGGATAGAGGAATTTCTCTTGAAAAAGTATTTAACGGTTAATCAATTAGGACGATGGGAAAGATTAAAGTAACAAAGGTGAAAAGTGCAATCAATCGTACTCAAAACCAAAAAAGAATATTAGAAGCTCTTGGACTAAAAAGAATTGGTCAAACAATTGAGCATGATGCTTCACCAAGTGTTCTTGGTATGGTAAATAAAGTTTCACATTTAGTTTCTGTTGAAGAAACAAAATAATAATATAGAATGGACTTAAGTAATTTAAAACCAGCAGAAGGTTCTGTAAAGAATCAAGGTAAAAGAATAGGTCGAGGACAAGGTTCTGGAAAAGGTGGTACTGCAACTCGTGGTCACAAAGGAGCTAAATCTCGTTCTGGTTATTCTAAGAAATTAGGTTTTGAAGGTGGTCAAATGCCGCTTCAAAGACGTGTGCCAAAATTTGGATTTACAAATATTAACCGAGTGGAATATCAAGGTGTTAACTTAGATAAACTACAAGAGTTAGTAGACAATAAGAAAATAAAAGATGCAGTTGATTTTCAAACTTTAGTTGATCTAGGTTTGGCGGGAAAGAACGAATTAGTAAAAATTCTTGGACGTGGTGAATTAAAATCAAAATTAACAGTAACTGCTCATAAATTTACTGCTTCAGCAAAAGCTGCAATTGAAGCTGCAGGTGGAGAAGCTGTAACTTTATAAGACAACTTTAGAGTATGAAATTAATAGAAACATTAAAGAATGTTTGGAAAATAACCGAACTAAAAGATAGAATCATTCTAACGCTTGGTTTGCTTTTAGTATACCGTTTTGGTGCTCAGGTTGTACTTCCAGGTATTGATGCAAGTCAACTAAGTAATTTACAATCTGAAACTGGACAAGGTCTACTTGGATTATTAAATATGTTTACTGGTGGTGCTTTTGCTAACGCTTCTGTTTTTGCATTGGGTATTATGCCTTATATTTCGGCTTCTATTGTAGTTCAGTTGATGGGAATAGCAATTCCGTATCTTCAAAAACTACAAAAAGAAGGTGCAAGCGGACAAAAGAAAATCACTCAGATTACACGTTGGTTAACTATCGTTATCTGTTTATTTCAAGCACCAGGATATTTAGCTAGTTTACCAACTGCGTTTGGTATTCCTCAATCTGCATTCTTATTAGGTACAGGACCTACATTCTATATATCTTCAGTGATTATCTTAGTTACTGGATGTGTATTCGCAATGTGGTTAGGTGAAAAGATAACAGATAAAGGTATTGGTAATGGTATTTCATTATTGATTATGGTTGGTATTATAGCAACTTTGCCTGCTTCATTCATTCAAAATGCGCTTTCACGATTAAGTGGTGGTGGTAATGGAGGATTAATGATGATCTTAATTGAATTAGTAATATGGTTCGTCATTATTATGGCATCTGTAATGTTAGTTATGGCTGTTCGTAAGATCGCTGTTCAATATGCAAGAAGAACTGCTTCTGGTGGATATGAGAAAAATGTTTTTGGTTCTAGACAGTTTTTACCATTAAAGTTGAATGCATCTGGTGTAATGCCGATTATCTTTGCTCAAGCGATTATGTTTGTGCCTAGTTTAATAGGTAAATCAATTGATGGTAGTGACGCTGGTCAATGGATGATTGCTCAATTTTCTGATATTTTTGGATTATGGTACAACATCGTATTTGCTTTATTGATTATCATATTTACCTATTTCTATACTGCTATTACTGTTCCAACGAACAAAATGGCAGATGATTTAAAACGTAGTGGCGGTTTTATTCCTGGTATTAGACCAGGAACAGAAACTTCAGAATATTTAGACAAAATCATGTCTCAAATTACTTTACCAGGTTCTATATTCTTGGCATTAATAGCTGTGTTCCCAGCAATTATTGTAAAGCTTATGGATGTACAAGCTGGATGGGCTTTATTCTTTGGTGGTACATCGCTATTAATTATGGTTGGAGTTGCAATAGACACGATGCAACAAGTTAATTCATACTTGTTAAATAAGCATTATGATGGCTTGATGAAAACTGGTAAAAATAGAAAAGCGGTTTCGTAATAATATAATACTATGGCAAAGCAAGCAGCAATAGAACAAGACGGATCAATTATAGAGGCATTGTCAAATGCAATGTTTCGTGTTGAACTTGAAAATGGTCACATTGTGACAGCACATATCTCTGGTAAAATGCGTATGCATTATATAAAATTATTACCAGGTGATAAAGTGAAATTAGAAATGAGTCCTTACGATTTAACTAAGGCTCGTATAACTTATAGATACTAATTAGATAAAATCGCAAGATTCCATATCTAACAGTTAAATAACTAATAAAGAAAACAGATGAAAGTAAGAGCATCAGTTAAAAAAAGAAGCGCCGACTGTAAATTAGTGCGCAGAAAAGGTAGACTTTACGTCATTAACAAAAAGAATCCTAGATTCAAACAAAGACAAGGGTAATTATGGCAAGAATTGCAGGTGTAGACATACCAAAACAAAAAAGAGGAGTGATCTCATTAACTTATATCTACGGAGTAGGTAGAAGTAGATCACAAGAAATTTTAGCTACAGCTAAAGTAGACGAAAGCATCAAAGTAGAAGATTGGACAGATGAGCAAATTGGAGCAATCCGTGAGGCTGTTGGAACTTTTACTATTGAAGGTGAATTACGTTCAGAAACACAAATAAACATCAAACGTTTGATGGATATTGGTTGTTACAGAGGAATTCGTCATAGAGCTGGTTTACCTTTAAGAGGGCAACGTACTAAAAATAATTCTAGAACTAGAAAAGGTAGAAGAAAAACTGTTGCTAACAAGAAAAAAGCAACTAAATAATAATTAAGACATTAGTCATTAGTTTAAAGCGTTAGACGAATCTGTTTGAAATAGTAATGTTTAGGATTCTAACAACTCAAAACTAACAACTAGAAACTAAAAAGTATGGCAAAGTCAAGTACTAAAAAACGTAAAGTTATAGTTGATGCTGTTGGAGAAGCGCATGTTGCTGCTTCATTCAATAATATCATCATCTCTTTAACAAACAAAAAAGGTGACGTTATTTCATGGTCATCTGCAGGTAAAATGGGATTCAGAGGTTCTAAAAAGAACACACCTTACGCTGCTCAATTAGCTGCAGAAGATGCTGCAGGAGTTGCAAAAGAAGCTGGACTCAAAAAAGTAAAGGTATACGTTAAAGGTCCAGGTAACGGAAGAGAATCTGCTATCAGATCTATCCATAATGCTGGTATAGAAGTAACAGAAATTATTGATGTTACTCCATTGCCACACAATGGATGTCGTCCTCCTAAACGTAGAAGAGTTTAATCTGAACCACCTTCAGATACTACATGATTTTAATTATGTAATCTCATAAAATTTAAGATAAACTAATATTAATACATTTATGTATGATATTAGTTTATTTTGCATAAATTTGCAAACTGAAAAATTATAAACAAGTATCAACGAGAGATCAACGTTTGTCGAAGGATAAGATTAAGACCTTAATTCATAAACACTCTCAAAACAAATTTTAAAATGGCAAGATATACTGGTCCTAAAACTAAAATAGCCCGAAAATTCGGTGAAGCTATTTTTGGAGATGATAAAGCTTTCGAAAAAAGAAACTATCCTCCAGGTCAACACGGAAACGCAAGACGTCGTGGAAAAAAATCTGAATATGCAATCCAATTAATGGAGAAGCAAAAAGCAAAATATACGTATGGTATATTAGAAAAGCAATTCAGAAACATGTTCAAAAAAGCAACTGCTGCACAAGGTATTACTGGTGAAGTATTATTGCAATTATGTGAGTCTCGTTTAGATAACGTCGCTTACAGAATGGGATTATCTCCTTCTCGTAGTGGTGCAAGACAATTAGTGTCTCACAGGCACATTACTGTAAATGGTGGAATTGTAAATATTCCTTCTTACCAATTAAAAGCAGGAGATGTTGTTGCTGTTAGAGAAAAATCTAAATCTTTAGAATCTATTCAAAACTCATTGGCTAATTCTAGCAAAGTATATGAGTGGATTACATGGAATAACGATACTAAGAATGGAACTTACGTTTCTGTTCCAGAACGTATCCAAATTCCAGAAAATATCAATGAGCAATTCATTGTCGAATTATACTCTAAATAATTAATTAATCATATTGGAATTTAGCCAAAGGATTTATTAGTCTTCTTCATACTATAAATCGCGCAACTAAATAACAATCAAAACGAAGAAATATGGCAATATTAAATTTTCAGAAACCTGACAAGGTTATAATGATCGATTCAACTGAGTTTGAAGGTAAATTCGAATTCAGACCTTTAGAACCAGGTTACGGTTTAACAGTGGGTAATGCACTTAGACGTGTCTTATTATCTTCTTTAGAAGGATTTGCAATTACTTCAATTAGAATTGAAGGTGTAGATCATGAATTTTCTACAATTGCAGGTGTAGTTGAAGATGTAACTGAGATGATTTTGAACTTAAAGCAAGTAAACTTTAAGCGACAAATTGATGAAGTTGATAACGAATCTGTTTCAATTTCTATTTCTGGTCAAGATCAAATTACTGCAGGTGACTTCCAAAAGTTTATCTCAGGATTCCAAGTATTAAACAAAGACTTAGTCATTTGTAACTTAGATCCAAAAGTGAGCATCAATATGGAAATCACTATTGAAAAAGGTAGAGGATATGTTCCTGCTGAAGAAAACAAAAAAGCTTCTGCACCAATTGGAACTATCTTTACAGATTCAATATATACACCAATTAAGAATGTAAAATATAGCATTGAAAACTGGCGTGTTGAACAAAAAACAGATTTTGAAAAATTAGTTTTTGAAATTATTACTGATGGTTCAATTGCACCTAAAGATGCATTAACTGAAGCCGCTAAAATATTAATTCATCACTTCATGTTATTCTCTGATGAGCGTATCACTCTTGAAGCTGATGAAATTGCACAAACTGAAACTTATGATGAAGAATCACTTCATATGAGACAACTATTGAAAACTAAATTAGTTGATATGGATCTTTCAGTCCGTGCATTAAATTGTTTAAAAGCAGCAGAAGTAGATACTTTAGGAGACTTAGTATCGTTCAATAAGAATGACTTAATGAAGTTCCGTAATTTTGGTAAGAAATCTTTAACTGAGCTTGAAGAGCTTGTAAATGTTAAAGGTCTTAACTTCGGAATGGATTTAGCAAAATACAAATTAGATAAAGATTAAATTATAATAATCATATTTTGCTCCTCAGAAATTGAGTTTGGAAGCAAGATGATAAATAGAAAGTCATGAGACACGGAAAGAAATTTAACCATTTAGGAAGACAAACTGCTCATAGAAAAGCAATGTTAGCTAACATGGCATGTTCGTTAATCGAACACAAACGTATCAACACAACTGTAGCTAAAGCAAAAGCTTTAAAACAATTTGTTGAACCAATGATTACAAAGTCTAAATCAGATACAACTCACAACAGACGTATTGTTATGGCTAAGCTAAGACAAAAAGATGTAGTTGCTGAATTGTTCAGAGATGTAGCGCCTAAAATTGGCGATCGTCCAGGTGGTTATACTAGAATCATTAAATTAGGAAACAGACTTGGTGATAACGCTGATATGGCAATGATTGAGTTAGTAGATTACAACGAAATCTACAACGCTGGTAAGAAAGAGAAGAAAACGACTCGAAGAAGTAGAAGAGGAGGTTCAAAAACTGAAACTACTCCAGTTCCACCAGTAGCAACTAACGAAGAAGAATAAATGTTAATAAGCATTTAATATATAAAGGATAATCTGTTTTAGATTATCCTTTTTTTTATAGATTTTTGTGAAACTATTTTTGGCGTTACTTTTTACTCATACCTACAAGGTTTTTAAAACCTTGCAGGATCGCAAAAAGTCAGGCTTTCACTACTCGCTCTCTGCGAGGAGCTCAAACAGGCCGTTCAATCCTTAACGTAGGAGAAACATAATAGGAAAATTAGACAAAACAACAAACAACGTTTACGACACACAACAACAATGGCATACTTAAAACGTAAAAAAGCACTAATCTTACTTGCAGACGGAACAATTTTTCACGGAAAATCAATCGGCAAAGAAGGTACTGCCTTTGGTGAAGTTTGTTTCAATACTGGAACTACAGGCTATCAAGAAATTTTTACAGATCCTTCCTATTATGGTCAGCTAATGGTAACCACCAATGCACATATTGGTAACTACGGAACCAAAGCTGATGAAGTAGAATCTGATTCTATCAAAATCGCAGGATTGATTTGTAAAAACTTTAGCTTCAACTATTCACGTCCTTCAGGAGATAAGTCTTTAGAAGAATTTCTAAATGACAATAATTTGTTAACAATTTCAGATGTAGATACGCGTGCTCTAGTAAGTCATATTAGAGATCATGGCGCAATGAATGCAGTAATTTCTACAGATGTTGAAAATATTGAAGATTTGAAAAAGCAATTAGCCGAAGTGCCAAGTATGGAAGGCCTAGAATTAGCGTCGCAAGTTTCAACTAAAGAACCTTATTATTTTGGAGATGAAAATGCAACGCATAAAATTGCTGCACTAGATATCGGAATTAAAAAGAACATCCTTCGTAACCTTGCTAAGCGAGATGCGTATATTAAAGTGTTTCCTTATAATTCAAAGTTTGAAGATTTAGAAGCGTTTAAACCAGATGGTTATTTCTTATCTAATGGGCCTGGAGATCCAGAACCTTTAGTAGAAGCTCAAACAGTAGCTAAAGAAATTATTAAACGAGATTTACCGTTATTTGGAATTTGCTTAGGACATCAAGTAATAGCTTTGGCTAACGGAATTTCAACCTATAAAATGCACAATGGTCATAGAGGAATCAATCATCCTGTGAAGAATTTAGTAACGACAAAAGGTGAAATTACTTCTCAAAATCATGGTTTCGCAATCAATAGAGAAGAAACTGAGGCAAATCCAAATATTGAAATCACTCATGTACATTTAAATGATCATACTGTGGCAGGAATTAAATTGAAACATAAAAATTGCTTTTCAGTACAATATCACCCAGAAGCAAGTCCTGGACCAAACGATTCGACCTATTTGTTTGATGAGTTTATTCAGAATATTAAAAATAATTAATATTAAAAAGGCAACGAAACTATAAATTTGTTGCTTTTTTTATTTTACGAAAACATTATAGTTGAGATATAATGTAATTCTGAAGAGTCAAATCAGTTTTAGGTCAACTATTTCGTAAATTTGTAATACATTCTAAACATAAAAATCAAAAGAAAATGAGCATTATAATTAATATTCATGCAAGACAAATTTTAGATTCAAGAGGAAATCCAACCGTTGAAGTTGATGTAATTACTGAAAATGGAGTTATGGGAAGAGCAGCTGTGCCTTCTGGAGCTTCTACTGGAGAACATGAAGCAGTTGAGCTTCGAGATGGTGGAGATGCATATATGGGAAAAGGTGTTACTAAAGCTGTACATAATGTAAATTCAATCATCTCTCAAGAATTATTAGGAGAGTCAGTATTTGATCAAAATAGAATCGATCAGTTAATGATTGATTTAGACGGAACAGCTAACAAGTCAAAATTGGGAGCTAACGCTATTTTAGGTGTGTCTTTGGCTGCTGCAAAAGCTGCTGCTAGCGAATTAGGAATGCCATTATATAGATATGTTGGAGGCGTTTCCGCAAATACATTGCCAGTACCAATGATGAATATCATTAATGGTGGTTCTCATAGTGATGCACCAATTGCATTTCAAGAATTCATGGTAATGCCTGTAAAAGCGAAAAATTTCACACACGCTATGCAAATGGGAACTGAAATTTTCCATAACCTTAAAAAAGTATTACACGATAGAGGTTTAAGTACAGCTGTTGGTGATGAAGGTGGTTTTGCACCAAACCTAGAAGGAGGAACTGAAGATGCTTTAGAAACGATTGCTAAAGCGGTTGCAAATGCTGGTTACAAATTAGGTGATGATGTGATGATTGCTTTAGATTGTGCTGCTGCAGAGTTCTATAAAGATGGTAAATATGATTACACACTTTTTGAAGGTGATTCTGGAGTTGTAAGAACTAGCAAAGAACAAGCCGATTATTTAGCTGAACTTTCTGAAAAGTATCCTATTCTATCTATTGAAGATGGTATGGATGAAAACGATTGGGATGGTTGGAAATATTTAACTGAAAAAATTGGAGATAAAGTACAATTAGTAGGTGATGATTTATTCGTTACTAATGTAGAGCGTTTATCACGTGGCATTGAAAATGGCATCGCAAATTCTATTTTAATTAAAGTGAATCAAATTGGAACGTTGACTGAAACAATTTCAGCAGTAAACATGGCACATAATGCTGGTTATACATCAGTAATGTCACATCGTTCTGGTGAAACGGAAGATAATACCATTGCAGATTTAGCAGTTGCTTTAAATACTGGACAAATTAAAACAGGTTCTGCTTCTCGTAGTGATCGTATGGCAAAATACAATCAGTTATTACGTATTGAAGAAGAACTACAAGACGTGGCTTACTTTCCTAAAATGAATGCGTTTAAAGTGAAGTAAGAATTTTTCAAATAGAGATTATAAAACCTATCCGTTGATTCGTGTAGGTTTTTTTGTTTTTAGACGCAACCTTTTGTATATTAATACATCTTATTGAAAAACCAGCTGTTAATATTGATGATCAATTAGACTTTTTGGCAACCATAAATCCTATTGGTAGTGATGAAACACCAGATGATAATGAGTTTAGCTTCGAACAAGAAGTTATTGGTTCTTATGATCCTAACGATATTACTTGTTTAGAAGGTGATATTGTTTCGCCAGATAAAATAGGAGACTACCTGCATTACACTATCAATTTTGAAAATACAGGTACAGCTGCTGCAACCTTTGTAGTTGTTAAAGATGATATTGATGAGACTAAGTTTGATATGAATACGTTGCGAGTTATGCACGCTTCTCATGAAATGATGACAAGAATAACTGATAATCGTATTGAGTTTGTTTTTGATAATATTAACCTAGAACCTGAAGGAAGAGGAAATGTCGTATTTAAAATTAAAACTTTGAATTCGTTATCTATTGGTGATTCAGTTTCAAATAAAGCAGATATTTATTTCGATTATAACTATCCTATTGAAACCAACATTGCAACCACAACTTTTGATGCCTTATCAGTTGATGAATTTGGACTAAAGAATTCTGTTTCTGTGTATCCAAATCCAACAAATGGACAACTTTTTATCAATTCAACTTATAAAATTGATGATATAATTCTATATGATATTCAGGGACGAAAGGTTGAAGGTTTTAATGTCTCTGAAACAAATATGCTCAATATATCAAGCGTTTCTAAAGGAGTCTACTTCCTAGAAATTACTTCGGTTAAAGGAAAGTCCACTAAAAAAATAATTAAAGACTGATAGTTTAGAACGTGTATAGCAAGCCATTAGTCAATTCATATTGAGTCTTCGGAATCGAAGAACTCACAGGAAATGCATCAAAGAAATAATTAAATGTAGTTTTAAAAGCTAAGTCATCAAAGATTTTAAGTAGTACAGAGGTATTACTTGATAATCTATGATCTTTTAAAGCATCAATTTTAGGCTGAAAGTAGCTCGTGCTAATGATGCTTAATGTTTCCGTAGGATATAAACTAAACGATAGATAGATACTTCCTCTAATATCTTCTTGAAGTCGATCTGTTATTTCATCTGAAGCTTTTTCATGTTCATACATTATTAATGTGCCCAAGTAAAACTTATACTTGTCGTTTTCGCTTAGTTTAAAACGTGGACCAGTTCCTAATAAAAACCGTAGATCTATATTAGAAACCGCATCGTACTGAGCTTGGGTAAAGACTTCCCATTTTATGCTCTTTGTGAGTTTTCTGTTGTATCTTAAATGTTGTGTGCCTCTATTAACTAAAGAATTGCCTTCAATTTTTTGGAGATTGATATCATTAACAAACAACCATAAATTACTTGAATCTTTATACTGAATGTGTGCTTTATTCTCAATTTTGAAAATATCATTGGTATTCTTAATCAAGGATAAATTTAAACTTGTAGCTCCAGTCCATTTTGTCGAATCTGTAGGTTTTCGAAGGGTTTCTACATTTATAACTTGAGCATTAGCAATAGACGTTATAAAAAATAATACAAATAAAAAGCGTAACATATGAATCGTATTTAGAAACAAAAATACCATTTAACTCCTAAAAATCAAGAAGTCAATTTGTAAAACATAATTTTGACCATCGCTAGTATACTTTTATTTTGCTATCTGTTTTATGAATATCATAATTGTTAAAACCATTATAAATAGACTTTATAAATCCTTAGATATTTTGTAATTTTACAAGACTTAAATTAATATATAAAACATCAACAAATGTCAGATAAAGCTACATTAGAAATTAATGGTAAAAAATATGAATTTCCTATAGTTGTAGGTACAGAAAATGAAGTTGCGATAGATGTAAAAACTTTAAGAGGTGCTACTGGAGGAGTTATTACTATTGATCCTGGATATAAAAATACAGGAAGTTGTGAAAGTGCTATTACTTTTTTAGATGGAGAAAAAGGAATCTTAAGATATAGAGGATACTCTATCGAGGAATTAGCTGAAAAAGCAGATTTTCTAGAAGTAGCCTATTTGTTAATCTTTGGTGAGTTGCCAACTCAAGATGAATTGGATCAATTTCATTCAGATATCAAAAAACACGCTGTTGTTGATGATGATATCAAGAAAATATTAGATGCATTTCCTAAATCGGCACATCCAATGGGTGTTTTAGCATCACTCACTAGTGCGCTAACGGCATTTAATCCAACGTCAGTAGATGTGAATTCTGAAGAAGAAATGTACAATGCTATCGTTAGAATTCTAGGAAAATTTCCAATTCTTGTAGCATGGACAATGCGTAAAAAACATGGAATGCCATTAGACTATGGAAGTTCATCTTTAGGATATGTAGAGAATATTTTACAAATGATGTTTAAACGTCCAGATCAAGATTATGAGCAAAACCCAATTTTAGTAAATGCTTTAGATAAATTATTAATTCTTCATGCAGATCACGAGCAAAACTGTTCAACATCTACTGTAAGAATTACAGGGTCATCACATGCTGGATTATTTGTTTCATTATCTGCTGGAATCTCTGCACTTTGGGGACCATTGCATGGTGGAGCAAATCAAGCAGTTTTAGAAATGCTTGAAGCTATTAAAGAAGATGGAGGTGATACGAAGAAATATATGGCGAAAGCTAAAGATAAAGAGGATCCTTTCCGTTTAATGGGCTTCGGACATAGAGTCTATAAAAACTTTGATCCAAGAGCTAAGATAATTAAAGTTGCTGCTGATGAAGTATTATCAGACTTAGGAGTAGAAGACCCTATTCTTGATATTGCTAAAGGTTTAGAAAAAGAAGCTTTAGAAGATCAATATTTCGTGGATAGAAAGTTATATCCAAACGTAGATTTCTACTCAGGAATCATTTATAGAGGCATGGGAATACCTACGGAAATGTTTACAGTAATGTTCGCTTTAGGACGCTTGCCTGGTTGGATTTCACAATGGAGAGAAATGCGTATGCGTAAAGAACCAATTGGTCGTCCACGTCAGTTATATACAGGTGAAACGTACAGACCATTTAAAGACATTTCAAATAGATAAGTCTTTTAATATAAAGATTAATAAGCTTCATAAGTAATTATGGAGCTTTTTTTATATTTGTAATATATGAAACTACACATACAAAACGAAACGTCTCGTCTTAGAGCCGTTATATTAGGTACAGCCGAAAGTAATGGTCCAACACCTAAAATTGAAGATGCTTACGACCCAAAATCAGTGCAACATATCAAAGCTGGAACATATCCAAAAGAAGCTGATATGATTAAAGAAATGGAAGCAGTTGCTGATGTTTTAAAAAAGTATGATGTAAAAGTATATCGACCAGAAATCATCAAAGATTACAATCAAATTTTTGCTAGAGACATTTCGTTTGTAATAGAAGATAAAATTATTATCGCTAATATTTTACCAGATCGTGAGCGAGAAGTAGAAGCAACCAAATATATTTGGCAAGATGTACCAAAAGAAAACCGTATTGTGTTGCCTGAAGAATGTCATGTTGAAGGTGGTGATGTAATGCCATGGAATGATTATGTTTTTATTGGTACGTATTCTGGTGACGATTATGCCGATTATATTACTGCTCGTACTAATATGGACGCTGTGATTGCCTTACAAGAGTTGTTTCCTCATAAAACAGTGAAATCCTTTGAGTTGCGTAAATCAAATACAGAACCGAAAGACAATGCTTTGCATTTAGATTGCTGTTTTCAACCTATCGGAAAAGATAAAGCCATTATTCATAAAAATGGATTTTTAGTTGAAAGTGAATACCAATGGTTAGTTGATTTCTTCGGAAAAGAAAATGTTTTTGAAATCACCAAAGATGAAATGTACAATATGAATAGTAATATCTTTTCAATATCTGAAGAGGTGATTATTTCTGAACGCAATTTTACGCGATTAAATTCGTGGCTTCGTGACAACGGATTTACAGTTGAAGAAGTTCCTTATGCTGAAATAGCAAAACAAGAAGGTTTATTGCGTTGTAGTACGATGCCTTTGATAAGGGATTAGGGAAAGATGTTATAATATTAATGCGTAATGTTTATCAAATATGACTAAGAACAATAGTTAATCTAATTTAGAAAATAATTGTAGTAATGTCAATAGGTAGTTCTACGTATAGAAATTATATTAGTCAACTACAAAGTCTGGCCAACGTTTCATATAAGTAACAAATTTATCGCTTAAGCCTTCCTTAGCTGTTGTTGCTAGTAAGAAATTTTATTTAGAAATCATGTAAAAATAGTTGTAGGCTAATATTAGAAGATTGTCTGTAGAAAATCAACTTCAACAAACCTACATCTATTATTTAATATAATATTAAATCGCAATTATTTTTAAACGATTTTAAATGTCACTATTATAGTTCAACTTCGCAACCGTCACTTGTTGTAATTATTACAGATGTTGAAGGATCTGTAGGTGGACATCCACAGTTATATCTATCTGATCCTGTTTCTTTCCATTGACAACAGTTACCTCCACTACAGCTAGCAGAACCTCTATTTACAATGTAGGTAATGGTTGATTTATCATCGATATTTGAATTACCCTTTACAATTTGAACACTGTGTTTGTCTTTCAGTAAAATATAATCCTTGTCAATTTCAATAACTTTTAATAATGATACAAATTTATCATCTTCATAGTAATTTATAACACCTAGCGTATACTTTTGTTTTTCAATATATTTGATATTTTGAAAAACAATATTATTTATCTGATTTTTAGATGTTGATTTAACGATGTTTTCTAAATCATTTAAATTTTTAGCTAAAATATTTCCTTTAGGAGATATCAGTTTCAAGTTTGTATTATTGTCTATATCATTTGTGTCAGATTGACAACTAACAACAAAAACAGTTACTACTAAGAGCATGGTTGATAATCGAATAAATTTTTTCATAATGTTTAATTTATTAAGCTCTATTAAGCTTCTGAGCGATTAGTATTTGATTTCTAAATAGTCATTAACTTCTTCATTCTGTTTGCTTTTCAAAGTTCAATCTCTTTTTAAGTGAGTGACTTTAGCTATTTTATTTAGATAGTTTTTTTTTTGAACGATTGATTTTTCTACATAATGTTTTTCAAAAATGACTATAAAAAAATGTTTATCTAAAATAGCGAATAAAAATAATAAAGTCAATACGTAGTTCTACGTATAGAAATTATATTAGTCAACTACAAAGTCTGGCCAACGTTTCATATAAGTAACAAATTTATCGCTTAAGCCTTCCTTCTTTAAGTAGACTTCAGTAACTGGAGTTGGAGTTGGTTTAAAGTTTGGATTTGCTAAAACTTGCTCTGGGAAATCATGATGTAAAATAGCTGCACGACCAATAGAAACAAAATCTACCTTTGCATTTAGTATCTTAGTAACGTCGTTTCCAGTTCTTATGTTTCCAGCCACAGTAAGCTTTATATGTTTATAATCTAAACTAGTAAAATGTTCTAATAAACTTTGGTCTTTATATTTATTTTCTTCGGGATCTTTAAAGCAATCCCAAAGTGAGATATCTAAAAAATCAATTTGACCTTCAGAAATAAAACGTTGACAAACAGTTTTTACTTCTTGTAATTTCATTCCAAAGCGTTCAGGAGATAGCCTTACACCTAATAAAAACTTTGGACCACAAGCAGTTCTTATGCCATTAGTAACATCAAATAAAAGACGAGCTCTATTCTTTAAGCTTCCACCATAATTATCTGTTCGCGTATTAATATCTGAACTTAAAAATTGTGTCAAAATATAACCATGAGCACCATGTACTTCAACACCATCATACCCACATTGTTGTGCTCTTAATGCTGCGGAAATAAAATCGTCTTTGAGTTGATGTACTTCTTCAAGTGTTAAGCCACGAGCATTGTACTTTTTCATATCAGATGCAGAAACTGGTTGCCCTTCAATGATGTCTTCTGGTGATCGCATACCAGCATGATGTAATTGTATTACAGCCAAACTACCATGAGATTTAATACCTTTCACTAATCGTTTATGACCATCAATATGTGTGTCTGAGAAAATACCTAACTGTCCAGGAAACCCTTTTCCAACAGCTTGTACATGTGATGCGCAAGTCATTGTTAAGCCAAATCCACCTTTAGCTCGCATAACTAGCCAATTGTATTCATCGTCAGATAATTTGCCGTCTTCATGACTTTGGGTATTTGTCATTGGCGCTAACATGAAACGATTTTTTAATTCTGCTCCACAAGAAAATTTGAGTAGATTTTTTGAAGATTTGTACATAGGTTGTTAATTTTTTTGCAACCATAAATCAAATGCATCAACTTGGTCTGTATTGACTTCCATCCAAGCTTTAGAATATGGATTAATAGCTTGCATCACGAAATAGCAATAGGCATTCATGTGTTCACTTTGCGCAAGATTATTGAAAAAAGGAATATAGATATCCCAATAAATACTTTCCTTGTTTTTGTTTTTGCGCTCTCCAAGAATTTTGAAAAATGACGTTGTGTTCTTGATGAATAATTCATCTTCTGTTTTATCTATATTCTCTTTTAGGGTTTTTGAAGCTTCTAACATAGACAGCATTAATTCTGTAGAACCAAATTCATTGTCTTTATCAGGAACAGACCATGTTAAATTTATAGTGTTTGGTTTATTTGGATCTTGAGATACATTGCTTCTCATTATTTCTTGAATCAATTTACCAGCTTCTGCTGAACGTCTAGAATTCGGTTCTAAAAACAAAAAATAATGCAAGTTTAAAAGGCTTTGTGTACGTTTATTATTGTTATAATTAATGTATGCTAAAATAAGATGACTGCTTGAATGATTGCTGTTAGAAGCAATGCCTTTTGTTACATAGTTTTCTGCGTTTTCAAAATCTTGAAGTTTATAATAGTTTAAGGCGAGGTTGTAATATAACATCACATCATTGTCAAACGTTTTGATGGCTTTTTTGAAAAGTTTAATTGACGCTTTAGTGTTTCCTAAATTATCAAGGGAAGATCCTTTTGTGACATATGCCTCTTTAATGTATTGGTCTTTGTTATTTAAGACTATATCACAATGCTTTATTGCATTTTTGAAATCTTTGTTGTAAAAATAACTCAGTGCAATTTCATAATTCACTAAGGAAGATTTACTGTCTATATCAAGTGCTTTTTGATAAGTTTCAATAGCTTTTTCAAAGTTGCCTTTATCATGAAAACCAATGCCACTTTCAACCAAAGCATTTATGTTATCCTGACTATAATTAATATTATAACTTAAAAAGAAAAGAAGTAAAATGATGCGTTTCATAAGTTAAAATTTAAGCTAACTAAAAATGCAAAAACTTTAATCAGAAACAAAGTAAATAACCGAAAAAGGACTATTATTCTATAATGAGCTTTTTAATAAGGCGTTTGTTATTGATTTTAAACACTCCTAAATAGTGTGCTGCAACCAAATTATCAATAGCAATATTCTGTGTTTGCTCTCTAAGTGTACTTTTATAAACTTGCTTACCAAGCATATCAATGATTTTAAAATCGACCACTTGATCTAACGGTTTTGAAAATGAAATGGTTAAAAAATTATCAGAAGGATTTGGTGAAATCCTAATTAAATGATCTAAGTTAGATGCTTCTTCAAGGCTTAACGTTTCGTATGCTACTGCAAATTCTAAAGCAGCTCCAATTGTACCTTTTGTGACTTCATATAAATAAGGCACATCCATATTTACTAAAAGATCGTTAGCTGTATGCGCATATGGAGTTTCGTTTTTTTCATACAAACCTGTGATGATTTCACCATTATTCTCAAAAGGAATATAATCTGAAGCATATGCATTTGAGATTTCGGTATTCAGGTTAGTATACAATTCAATAAGCGTTGCTAAATCATTGGTAAATGCATTTGATGCAGCATTGTTAGAAGAAGGAGAGCTTAGGTCACGTTCACAAACTATAGTATTGTTATTTGTTCCTGCAAGTCCGCCAACTTCATCAATATTAAGCACCAATTTAATGTCTAAATCTTGAGGAATTACTGTATTGTTAACATAATAGTTACTTCCTATAAGACCATCTTCTTCACCAGAAAAGTGAATAAATTTAATAGAGTATTCAGTATTAATGTCTTTAAGTAAACGTGCCAATTCTAGGATTAACACTGTTCCAGAACCATTATCGTTAGTTCCTGCACCATTGATTGTATCGTAATGGCCATCAATAATTAGATAGGTATTAGGATAGACAGTTCCTGTTTTGGTGACAATGATATTATTACTTGTTCCAGCCGAATAGCTAAAGGGTTGCAAAACAACATCAGTATAACCTAAGTTTTGGTAACGTGAAGTAATCCAGGTTTCAGTATCTGTAAGACGAGTAGAACCAACATTTTTTATTCCGAAGCTTTCAAAAGTTGTTAAGTCGTTTAAAATGTTAGTTTGGGACGTGTTTTCAAGAATGGTCGAGTAAAACGAATTAAATGTTTGTGCATATGTAGAAAATGAAACTACCGAAACTAAACAGAATATAGCAAACTTTTTCATTGGGCGATGACTAAGATAATTTGATGTTATTCTCTATATAAGAAGTAATTATTGACTAAATCTATGTACACTTGTTTGGCTTCATCTTCAGTGACATCTTGAACTTGAAACAGTGCATTTGTTTTAAATGCATTGATTATAGCTTTACTACTACTTGGACGACCGTAATTATTAGTCGCTTTTTTGTAGTAAGCATATAAACGTAGAAGAAAATCTGCAGGAAAAGGTTCTGTATGTGCATTGATACGCGCAACAGATTCTTGAAATGTTATGTCTAATTCCTCTGAAGTCATGATTTTTCGGCGATAATACTTTCGCCTCCTTTTACTTTTTGGTTAAGCTCTACTTTTATATCAGCATCTAAAGGTAAATATAAATCTACACGACTTCCAAATTTAATAAACCCAGAATCACTTCCTTGAACAGCTTGATCTTCAGTTTTAGCATAATTGACAATTCGTTTAGCTAGAGCACCTGCAACTTGTCGGTATAAAACTCGGCCAAAATTTTTATTATCAACAACTACAGTTGTACGTTCGTTTTCTTCACTAGCTTTTGGATGCCAAGCTACCAAGTATTTTCCTGGATGATATTTACTGTAACTAATTTTTCCACTGATAGGATATCGTGTTACATGCACATTAATAGGTGACATAAACACAGATACCTGAATGCGTTTATCGTTAAAGACTTCCTTTTCAAATACTTCTTCAATGACAACAACTTTACCATCAACAGGAGAAACAGCAGTATGATCTTCTAGTTTGGTATGACGTTTCGGATTTCTAAAAAATTGCAAGATTAGAAATAGAAAAACAAGTAGTGTAATTGATAGCAATAGTCTAAGCCATTCAATATCAATAAACCAATCAATAGCCAGAATTGAAACGATTACCACAACTAGTGTGATGACTATAATTTTATAACCTTCTTTATGAAACATATGATACGAGTCTTAAAAATAAAAATATAAATGGTGCAGCAAAGATAATACTATCTAAACGATCTAGTAAACCTCCATGTCCAGGCATAATCATGCCACTATCCTTTACATTGGCCTGACGCTTAAATTTTGATTCTATCAAATCGCCAATGGTGCCAAATACACTAATAATAATAGCTAAGATAAGCCAAATTGTAAAACTTAAAGTTTCGGTATATTCAGCAATAAAATAACTTGAAATACATGAAAAGAATAAACCACCTAGAAAACCTTCAACCGTTTTTTTAGGTGAGACACTAGGGAATAATTTTTGTTTTCCGAATTTTTTACCAACTAGAAAAGCAAACGTATCGTTAACCCAAACTAATATAAATGATCCTAGTAATAGAAGAGGTGTAAAGGTTTGTTCAAAATTTGCAATAGCAACTAAAAACACAAAACCACTTGATAAATAAAAGGTGGTTATGATAAATCGTTTTGATTCAAATAGCGGAATGGTTTTTTCAGAAAATAAATCTTTCATTAAAATAAGCAGGACAAAGATTGTAATTACCAAAAAAATTTGACTAGCTTCATCAAAACCTTTGGTAGTGTTTGATAGGGTTTCCCAATAGGCAAAACCTAAATATAAAATGACAAATACGACGTAAGGGAAAATATTTTTTAAGTTAATGAGTTTTTTAAACTCTGCTATAGAAATGAGCCCGAAAACAAAAAAGAGTCCAATTAGCGCATTTTGCCAATATAGAGAAGCAATAAGAAGTGAAACATATAATAGTCCGGAGAATGCTCTTGTTAGGATTTCTTTCATTTATAAATCTTCTAGGAGCAGCAAATACAAGTTTTTTGAGCTACTTCCATAGGTGAGAAAATCTTTATCTTCAATAGCTTTAAAGTGTTTAATTGTGGTGATATTTGTAGGTATTTTATCTTTATTTTTTCCTTTAATACCTCTTAAACCTTCACCAATATTTTGAACGAATTGACTGGTTGTTGCGTAAATGATGAAATTAGCTGGGAGTTCTTTTAGCTTCTTTTCTGCGATTTGATTTGAAGATATTAAAAGTGATCCATCATCTGAAATTAAGTACTCACACGTAGATAAAAAGTAAGTGCTTTCAGATACCTTTTTGGAAGTCTTAAATTTATAATCTTTGAACATCTGATTAAGGCGTTCATCGAAAATTAATACATTATCATCTTCCCAATTATTTTCTTTTAAAATATTGTTTAGATTAGTATTGACATCGTGTATGTTTTCACAATACAAAAATTTACCACCATTAGCTTTAAAATTAATTGTGAATTGCTCATCAATAGGCAGCTTTATTTCAGGCATATACTTGCCTCTCTCTTCGCTTTGTATGTGATCTTCGGGAGTGTCTTTTAAACCGAAAATTTTACGAAATAGACTCATTTAAGAAATTGCTATTAACCTATTTTTATAATAGTATTTATCAAATATAAAAAAACTTAAATTAATGATTAGTTAATTTAAGTTTTTTATAAGATTACTCTTCTTCCGACTGTGCTGTTTGAAGATCTTCTGTAACGATAGTCGTTTTAGGTTCAACAAGTTCACGCGTTTCAAAAGGACGTTTGCCAAATATTTTTTCAAGGTTATCTTTAAAGATGACTTCTTTTTCTAGTAGTACTTCTGCTAATTGAGTTAGTTTGTCTTTGTGTTGCTCCAACAATGTAATTGCACGTTGGTATTGCTCTTCGATAATATCTGAAATCTCCTTATCTATTAACTCTGCTGTTTTTTCACTATATGGTTTTGAAAAGCCATATTCTGATTGCCCTGAAGAATCATAATAGGTGAGGTTTCCAACTTTGTCACTCAAGCCATAAATTGTGACCATAGCTCTCGCTTGCTTCGTAACTTTTTCAAGATCACTCAATGCTCCTGTAGATATTTGATCAAAAATTACTTTTTCAGCAGCTCTACCACCAAGAGCAGCACACATTTCATCTAGCATTTGCTCAGGACGAACAATAAGGCGTTCTTCAGGTAAATACCAAGCAGCACCAAGGGATTGACCACGAGGAACAATTGTTACTTTTACTAAAGGCGCAGCATGTTCAAGCATCCAGCTTACTGTTGCGTGACCAGCTTCATGATATGCAACTGCTTTTTTCTCTTCAACAGTTATAATTTTGTTTTTCTTTTCAAGACCTCCAACAATCCTATCTACAGCGTCTAAGAAATCTTGTTTACCGACAGCTTTTTTTCCACCTCTAGCAGCTATAAGTGCAGCTTCATTACAAACGTTTGCAATATCAGCTCCAGAGAAACCTGGTGTTTGTTTTGCAAGGAAATCGATATCTAATTTTTCTGATTGTTTAATTGGTCTTAAGTGAACTTCAAAGATTTCTTTACGTTCTCTTACATCTGGTAAGTCGACAAAAATCTGCCTATCAAAACGTCCAGCACGCATTAAAGCTTTATCAAGAACATCTGCTCTGTTGGTTGCTGCTAATACAATGACGTTAGTATTAGTTCCAAAACCATCCATTTCTGTAAGCAATTGGTTTAAAGTATTTTCACGCTCATCATTAGAACCTGAAAAGTTGTTTTTTCCACGAGCTCTACCAATAGCATCAATCTCATCAATAAATATAATAGCTGGTGATTTTTCTTTAGCTTGTTTGAATAAATCGCGAACTCTAGATGCACCAACACCAACAAACATTTCTACAAAATCTGAACCAGATAATGAGAAAAAAGGTACTTTTGCTTCTCCAGCTACAGCTTTAGCTAATAAGGTTTTACCAGTTCCTGGTTGTCCTACTAATAAGGCTCCCTTTGGTATTTTTCCTCCTAGAGACGTGTATTTTTCTGGGTTTTTAAGGAAGTCAACAATTTCTTGTACTTCTTCTTTAGCACCTTCAAGGCCAGCTACATCTTTAAACGATGTTTTTATGTCAGTCTTTTCATCAAACAGCTTTGCTTTAGATTTTCCGATATTGAAAATCTGTCCGCCAGCACCACCTCCAGAACCTCCAGACATACGTCTCATAATAAAGATCCAAACGCCAATAATTAGAATGAAAGGTAATAATGAAAATAAAAAATTTCCCCAATGATTTTCTTCGGTTTTAAAGGATACAGGAACATTGAGGCTAGGGTTGTTTTCTTTTATAGTGTCAATTTCTCGTTGAAATAATTCTAATTCACCAAACTCAAAAGTGTAATTAGGTTGTGGTGCAACGGAAGGTAATAGGGTATTTGGTTTTGATTTTTTATGGATTTCTAGTTTTGCAGCTTCTTTTGTTAAATATACTCTAGCTTCTCTACCATTTATAACCTCGACACTAGCGACATCACCTTTGTCTAAATATTTAAAAAACTCAGAAGGGTTTATTTTTTTAGTAGTAGAATCACCAAATCCTCCAGAAAATAATTGGATACCCAAAAAAGCAGCAATGATAATTCCGTAAATCCAGAACGGATTTATTTTTGGTTTCTTATTTGTATTTTTATTGTTTTTTGCCATTATTTAAATGCCACAAAGTGGCTAATTTTGTTAGTAACTAGTTTCAATAACTGTAGTCTTCGCATCTCCCCAAAGACTTTCAATGTCGTAGTAAGATCTGATATGTTTTTGGAACACATGAACAACTACATTTACATAATCCATTAAAACCCATTCAGCATTATCAACACCTTCAACATGCCAAGGATTGTCTTTAAGTTCTTTGCTTACTTTTTTCTGTATGGAATTTACAATGGCGTTTACTTGTGTATTTGAAGTACCTTCACATATTATAAAATAGTCACAGACTGTATTTTCAATTTCTCTTAAATCCAGAATTGTAATCTCTTTTCCTTTTACATCCTCAATACCAGAAATTACTGTTGCTATAAGTTCGTCTGGGCTCGTATTTTTTTTCGCCATTAAATTGATTTAATTTTGTGCAAAGTTATTATTTTTTTTACTCTTATTATGTTTAATTCTTGATAAGAAAATCTTAAAGTTTTTCAACACAATACTATGCGTACAATCAAACTTAATGCCATTGACTCTACGAATTCTTTTTTACGACAGCTTAGTGCTGAAGAAACAGTTGAAGATTTTACTGTAGTTACAGCTGAGCACCAAACAGGTGGTCGTGGACAAATGGGAACGAAATGGGAATCTCAAAGCGCTAAAAACCTTATGTTTAGTGTGTTTAAAGATACGCGTGTTCTTGATGTTGAATGTCATTTTTATTTAAGTATGGCTGTGTCATTAGCCGTTTTTGAAGCTTTAAAGTCGTTTCAAATTACTTCGCTTAAAATTAAATGGCCTAACGACATTTTGTCAGACCAACAAAAAGTATGTGGTATTTTGATAGAAAATGTCATTAAACAAAATCAATTACAATCTTCAATTATAGGAATTGGTATCAATGTGAATCAAACTATATTTAATGATTTGCCAAATGCTACTTCTATGCAGTTAATTTCTGGAACTCATTTTAATCGAGATCAAGTGCTTCAAGAGGTTTTAAATCAATTGAAGCATTATATTTCTTTTTTAGATTCAAAATCATATGATTTATTAAAGCAAGCTTATGAAAATAATTTATTCAGAAAAGATAAGCCCTCAACTTTTAAAGATAAACAAGGTAATTTGTTTTCTGGATACATTAAAGGCGTAAGTAATTCTGGTCATCTCAAGGTGTTAATTGAAGATGGTATTGTGAAGTTGTATGAGCTCAAAGAGGTGCAATTACTGTTTTAGATAACTTCCGGAATATTAGTAGCTAAGGTCTCAATGAATTTTGTAATCGGTCCTTTAATCATCATGGCCATCATGGCATTAAATTCGCCTTCAAAGGTTAGTTGAGTTTCACTAGTGTTGTCGTCTATTGCAGTTATATTTGCTGTAAGAGAGAAATCTAATTTTCCACCTGCAGCACCTAATACAATTTTGTTTGGAGACATGGCTTCTTTCTTTTTGAGCACGATTTCTGGCATTCCTTTTAATGCAAATAAAAATTTGTCATCTTCAAGAACTTCAAATTTGCTGATATTTTCTGGCATTAACTTTTCGAAATTTTTCACATCTGATAAAAAATCAAAAGTGTCTTTTGCAGATTTTGGAGTGATTGTTTTTGGTGATTCTAAATTCATTCTTTAACTATTTATATTAATTATTAAGTATGCATTCAAAATCCGTTCCATTCACTTGGATTGGCATTCCAAAGTGCTAAAATGTCCTGTTCTTTTGAAGTAATATATTTTGTATCAAGTGCTTGTTCTAACAAATTTTCATAGTTACTTAAGGTGTGTAACTCAACTTCTGCATTTTCAAAATTAGTGTTAGCGACTTCAAATCCGTATGAAAAAATAGCAACCATACCTTTAACATTTACTTTAGCTTCTTCTAATGCTTTTACAGCATTAAGACTGCTTTTTCCTGTGCTTATTAAATCTTCAACGACTACTACATTCTGTCCGCTTTCAACAAAGCCTTCAATTTTATTTTGACGACCATGGGACTTAGCTTCTGGTCTAACATAAACGAAAGGTAAACCTAATTCTTCAGCAACTAAAGCACCAATTCCAATAGCACCAGTAGCAACACCTGCAATAACATCGATGTTACCATATTTTACTTCAATTTGCTTAGCCATTGTTGTACGAATGTAATTTCTAATTTTAGGAAATGAGAGTACAATTCTATTGTCACAATATATTGGAGATTTCCAGCCTGAAGCCCAAGTAAAGGGATTGTTAGGTTGCAATTTTATTGCATTAATCTGAAGTAGAACTTCAGCGGTTTGTTTGGCGGTTTCTTTGTCAAAAATCATGATGCAAAATTACATAATTTTAGCCTAATTTAATTTTAAACTTTAAATAAAATTAATTTTAAAATTGAGTCTTGTAGTTTAAAAAAATGATACTTTTACTTTCCAAATACTATATGACTAAACTAATGTATCGCGTTTTTGTAAATGATAAGCCTATAATTCTAACAACTCAAGTTAGTCCTGAGCGTAATTTTAAAAATTACCTTTTGTCAACAGTAAATATTGGTAAGGTTATAAAAGAGTTAAACACAACAACTTTAAAAGAAGTTAGACTTATTGGTAAAAAAGAGGATCGTCTTATTAATCAATTCTTAAAAAAACTTCCTAATGTTATTGCAGGTGGTGGAAAAGTAATTAATGATAATGGTGAGATACTTTTTATTTATAGAAATAATAAATGGGATTTACCAAAGGGGAAAGCTGAACAGAACGAAACGATTAATGAAACTGCGTTGCGCGAAGTTGAAGAAGAAACAGGCGTTTCTGGTTTATCAATAGTAAAACCAATTGAAACCACGTTTCATATTTTCAAGCGTAATGGAAAACATAAAATTAAAATTACGTATTGGTTTGAAATGAAAACGTCTTATTCTGGACCCTTATTTCCTCAAGAAAAGGAAGGTATAACTAAGGTTGAATGGTTAAATTCTGATGCGTCTACAAAAGCGCTAGAAAATAGCTATGCTAATATTAAAATCTTGGTTTAATATCTTATTCTGGAGATTTTAATGTTTCTTTATTTAATAGCATATACTGAAAAGTTTGAAGATTCGCTTTAGTATATGTTTCCATAGATTTAATAATTTCAGGGTAATCTTTAGAATAATCTGTGGTATTATTGTTCTTGTATTTATACAATTTTGGCGCTTCTTTTTCCTTGAGTATTAAAAATAAGCTATCACTAAGAACACCAATTTTATCATCGTCATTTATAAAAATATAAGGTCGCTGTTCTTTTAATAAATCTATTCCTAAAGTATTATTTATATAAGGTTGTTTTAATAAGCCCATAAGTGTAGGGAAAACATCAATCTGACCACCAATTTGAGTATATGTTTGTGGTGTTTTAATAAGTTTAGGTGAGTAAAACAATAATGGCGCATGATGATAGTCTAACGAAATATCATAAGGAGCAGAAATTGGTGCTCCATGATCTGCTACAAAAATAAAGATTGTATTATCAAACCATTCTTCTTTTGAAGACATTTGGACTAATTGACGTAAAGACCAATCGGCATATTCTACAATTTTATGTCTATTTTTTTCATTATCTGCTTCAAAATATTCAGGAATGTAAAACGGCATATGATCACTAGTAGTCATAAAACTTACAAAAAATGGTTTGTTTTCTTTATGTAAATCATTAATGATTGGAATTGAAAACCTAAACATAAAGTCATCAGGAACTCCTAATATCGTTTTGATTTCAGAGGATGGATATTTACTTTCCGTATAAATATTTTCAAAGGCGTTATCTTTTAGAAAGCCTTCAACATTATCAAATTGTCCGTCATGTGTAGTGAAATATGTAGTTGAATATCCTTTTTTTCGAAGCACTGTGCTTAATCCATGATAGTTATTCATACTCTTTAAACTATGTTGTCTATAAATTGCTGGAAACGAAAACATAGTGCCAAAAATTCCATTGAAAGTGTGTTTTCCAGCAGTATATATGTTTTCAAAATAAATAGACTTGTGAGATAAGCTATCAAGAAAAGGTGTAAGATTTCTAGTATTGCCATGACGCTTCATTTTTGAAGCACTCATGCTTTCCATCATCACTAATACGATATTGGGTTGGTTAGTTTGTGTTGAATCAGGAATAATTTTTCTTGCAATTGGTGATTCATATTGATTAAGATTTGTAAGGCCTAAAGCGTTTTGAACTTTAGCAATAGCGACTTGATCATCCATCATTTGAATGGTGTCGTTTTCATTATTTTGGCTATCAATATAACTTCTCATTAACGTAAATACAGGATTCAATCCCATTTGATTCAGAAATGAATGGTTTGAAATATAAGCAGTGCCAATTCGTATTGGAGATTTTTCTTCTAATCGTCCTCTTATTCCAAGAAATATAAGCCCAAGACAAAAAATGAAAGTGGAAATTTTAATGACAATATGAGCATCATTTTTTGATAGATCTTTTCTGAAAATTTTTCGCAGTTTAGAATAAAATAAATACAACAAGGTTAATAATGGAATAGCAAATAACAATTGTTTAGGTTCTTGAGATATCATTTTAAAGACGAAACCAAAACTATCAACCCAAGCTAAAGCACCAACGGATAATCTTGAGAAAAACTGATTAAAATATGGGATGTCTATGGTAGAAATAATGAAGGCTATAGTGAATAATAGAGCTATCCAATAGAATATTATGGTTTTTATGAGAGAACTTTTCTTATTAAGGATTTCCATTACGAAAAGTACTAAAGCTGGCAGAATTAAAATATAGCTTGAAATTACAGTGTCGAAACGAATTCCCATTATAAATGAATTTATAATAGTAAACATGCTTACCTCTTGAAAATCTATTCTATCCAGTTCAGTAAAGAATAAAATACATCGAAATACAAAAAACACACCTATTACTAGTGCGTAGGTTCTGAGTATTAGTTTAATACTTCCGAATTTTTTCATTTAATAATTGTGCTTATACGTTGAATTAAAAATCAGCTACGAAGTTCGAATATTTTTATCTGAACAGCAAGTTTTATTGAACCCGATACACTGGGTACTGTAAATGTGCTTTTTCATAATGATCACTTTGTTTGTGTAGCCAATCTAATTGAGCATACCAATTTGAAGCAAAATCTTGATCGTTTGTCTTTTTTAAGATGAATTCTTTTTCAAGTTCTGGATTTTGTTCTAAAATGAAACTCGCTTGATCTTCCCATACATAAGGTGAAAAGCCTTCTTTTTGCTGTAGAATGGTGTCAAAAAAGTTCCAATTAAAAAATGAATCTGGAGCTTGTGGTTCTAGTGTTTCAATAATATATCTAAAGCCATTTTGGTTTGTGGTTATCAAATAATCGCCTCTTGAAAAAGTGACTTGTTCTTCTGAATTCTCTAGATCCACATTGTAATGCGGATAATGACCTTCGTAAGCCTGAGTTCTAGTTTCGTAGTTTTTTATCTTGTAAGACTTTACGAGTAATGTTGTGTCGTTTTGAAAGGTGGTCATTTCGATATCATTAAGTTTTAGTAAATCTAAAACTGCCCACCAATTTTGAGGAATCACATATGCTTTTGGTATGTCAATTTCTAAAGTAGGTTTCATATGGTTTCTATACATGATATCTTTTGTAAACGGCTTTGTTGTATTGTATTTTAAACGTTGTGCTCCAGTTATTTTACTTGGCATCATTTGGCCTTCAAAGCCTTTAAACTGAAGTGTTGTTGATTGCGTTGTGTCAGTAGTCCACTGAATTGGATAGGTCTTGCTTTTTTGAAACTCTTCAACGGCATTTTGTCTTAATTTTGAAATATTATCACCTTCGATTTCTATGATTTCAATCATACTTTTCATGAGCTCGTAAGTGCCTTCAACACGTTGCTTATAAGGTTTTAACATATGAGTTTCGACCATCATTCCTAAGGTGTTCCAAAGTGTTGTGTAACCTGTTGAATATCTCGGGTAATCCATAAATTGGCTAAAGCCTTTTTCTGGAGTTCTATTAAATACATTCACATATGGTGTGATGTCCCAATTTTTCTCTTCTAATTTTTGCTCAAGTTGTGGCATCATTTTGGCGTGTAAAAAATCACCTAAGCTTCCACCTAATTTATCATGTTGTGTAAATAAATGTGTTAACGTATATTGGTAATCAGCTCCATTACTGACATGGTTATCTATAAAAATATCGGGTTTTACTAAATGAAATATTTTTGCAAAAGTCTTCGCGTTTTTTGTGTCACTTTTTATAAAATCTCTATTCAAATCATAGTTTCGAGCATTGCCTCGAAAACCATATGCTTTTGGTCCATTTTGATTGGTTCTTGTTGTAGAATTTCGATTCAAACTTCCACCTACATTATAAATAGGAATAGTAACCAAAGCAGTTTGTTTAGGCATGTCGATTTTTCCTTGCACGATATCACGAAATAATAACATTGTTGCATCGATTCCATCAGATTCTCCTGGATGAATTCCATTATTGATAAGTAGAATACGTTTGTTTTTTCTTATATCAGGAAAATCAAAATTTAAATCAGGATTAAGAGTTACCATATGAAGAGGCTTACCAGAGTCTGTTTCACCTATAGCTTGGATAGAAATTTCTGAATATGTTTCAGCTAAACTAGTGTAGAAACTTATTGTTTGTGCATAAGTTGCTGTCTCTTTACCATTTGAAGTTTCAAATACAGTTGTGAAATCGATAGGACTTGTATTCTTTTTTGATGTACAAGAAGTTAGAATTATCAGTAATAAAACGATGTTTTTCATGTTTTAAATTATTTTTTATCAAAATTAATTAAAATAATGTCTGTTATTTAGATAGTTAAGAATTAATGTTAATATGTTGTGAATTGTTTTATTAAGAAAGTGTAGTAGATGCTTTTTTTTGTTATAATTTTAGATATCCCTTTAAAATAAGACCAAATGAAACAAAGTGAAAATGTTTATAAACTGTCCTTTGGAACAATCATTATTATAAATAATCAGCTTGCTGAAGTCATTATAGATGAAGAAGTTGAGATGAACGTGGAGTTAGTAGATACTTATCATGATTTCTTATTATCACATCTAAGAGCTCCTTTCTCCTTATTAATAAATAAAAAGTTTTCCTATTCATATACGTTTGAGGCTCAAAAAATCATAGCTAATATTGAAGAGATTGATTATATGGCGGTTTTGGTAGGTACGCTAGGAAGTACTTTAGCAACTAAGACTATAATTAGCTTAAAAGATAGAGAAAATATTAAAATTTTTGTTACCAGAGAAGAAGCTTTAACCTGGCTTAGTGATCAACAAAATAAGAAGGCCGTAATTTGATTTTTGGCAACATTAATTTTGTTTTGATATTTATACTTTTCAATTATAAAAAATGCTAATTTTACGCATATTTTTTAAGTAATATGCAACAAACTACAAATACCATACTCATGATTCGTCCAATAAATTTTAGGATGAATGAGCAAACAGCAATTAATAATTATTTTCAAGAAGATTTAGAGATTAAAAATGCTCAAATTAACGCAAAAGCGCAAGTAGAGTTTGATGCTTTTGTTGAAAAATTAAGAGCTGTTGGTGTGAATGTTATTGTAGAGCAGGATGATAAATTGCTGGATACTCCAGATTCTATTTTTCCGAATAATTGGGTGAGTTTTCATAAAAATGGAGATGTTGGTTTGTATCCTATGTTTGCTGAAAATAGGAGGAAAGAACGTCGAGATGAGGTGTTTATTCGCCTTGAGAAAGAAGGCTTTAAAATTGAAAACATTATAGATTATACCAGTGCAGAAGATGAAGGTATATTCTTAGAAGGTACAGGGAGTTTGCTCATAGATCGTATTAACTCTAAAGTATATTGTGCATTATCTGCACGTGCTAATGAAGAATTAGTTATTGAGTTTTGTGAGGATTTTGAATGCACACCTGTTATTTTTGTTGCAAATCAAACCGTTGAAGGTAATCGTTTACCTATTTATCACACCAATGTAATGATGTGTTTGGCAGAAAAATTTGCTGTGATTTGTTTGAACAGTATTGATGACAAAAAGGAACGTAAAAATGTGATTAAAAATCTTAAACAAGATGGTAAAGAAATCATAGAAATTACAGAAAAACAAATGCATCAGTTTGCAGGTAATATGTTGCAAGTTCAAGGACACGATAGTCAGCGTTATTTAGTAATGAGTAAAACTGCACATGATAGTTTAACTCAAAATCAAATTGCAACTATAGAAAAGCATTGTCCTATTTTGTCAAGTTCTCTAGAAACTATAGAAACTTGTGGAGGCGGAAGTGCTCGTTGTATGATGGCTGAAGTGTTTTTGCCTAGAGTTTAATCTATTTTATTAAAAATATAACCTCCTTTTTCTGCTCCCCAAATATGTTCATCTTTATCATCAAATCCACGATCCCAAGAAATAATTTTGTCTGATAAAATTTCAACTTCACTTGTAGCATATGAAGCACCATATAAAGTGCTTTCACAAGTTTTGTTCCCTGTTTCACCTTTAAAGTAATCAGATTTAATTCTTTTAAGAACTACTTCACAGCCTTCTTTTTTAGAAACTTGCTCCATTGTTAAAGTATCAAATGTTTCTGGAGTTTTCCATTTTCCTATCCATAATGAATCATGCTCTATCGTGTAAATAGCAGAACTGAACATACTGTCATTTAATTGGGTTACTTCATAAACACGTTGTCTGTAAGGTTTGTTCTGTTTTTTAGTTAATGCTTGCTCTACATATAAAAAATTCCCTTTGTCTTCCCAAATTGGGTACATATGGAGTGATATATTGAAATATGTGGAATCATTTTCTGCTTGAATTTCAGAACTAAAAGAGCCTTGCATCATGCCAAATAAATCTTGCAGATGATTTGCTTTGTCTACTTGTTTTGTGTCTTCCGTTTTTGTTTCAGCATTTTTACAGTTAAATAGTGTTGCGAGAATAGCAAGTGATAGGATAAAATATTTCATTGGAAATTGCTTTTAACGAATATAAACAAAAAAGCAATTACTCTGTTGGCTTATTTTTTGGAAGTTCAACATAGAATTTAGTTCCAACATTTGGTGTGCTCTCAACCCAAATGCGACCATCATTTAATTCTACTAATTCTTTACAAATACTAAGTCCTAATCCAGTTCCTTTTTCGTTGTTGGTTCCTCTGGTTGTGAACGTTCCGCTTTGGAATAATTTATCAACGTTTTCGCGTGAAATTCCAACACCAGTATCTTCAATACAGATTAGAGTTTTTCCGTTATGATCGTTATTAGACACAGTAATCACATCTCCAACGCGAGTAAATTTTACAGCATTAGTGATTAAGTTTTGAACCACGATTTCAATCATACTTTTATCTGCATAGACAAAGTCTCTATTTGATTCATCAATAAGTACAATGCGTTTTTGTTCTACTTTTTGTTCTACAAGAGCCATCTTGTTTTGGAAAACCTCCTGAATGTTGAATAGTTCCGCTTTCGGATTAAGGTTTTGCATTTGAGACTTAGACCAGTTTAATAGGTTGTATAATAATGACGATGCATTATCTGCATTTTCACTCAGCTCTGGAATCAAATTATAAAACTCTTCTGTAGAGATGCTGTCTTCTTTTAAAAGATCAATAAATGCTTTAATTGATGAGATAGAGTCTTTCAAGTCATGAGAAACAATTGAGAACAAACGATCTTTTACTTTATTGATTTCTTCTAAGCTTTGAGTTTGCTCAGAAAACACTTCGTTTTGTAATTGTATTTGTTCGTTTTTATCTTTTAATTCTTTGTTAAACTTTAAGGTGTTTTTGCGCTTTAAATAAATAAGAAGCAAAATAGTAGATACAATTAAAAATGCTGCAATTAAAACATATGAAATGGCTTTTAATCGTTTTACTTCTTCTTGGTTTTTTTGATCTTCTTCATGTTTTGCTATAGAATTAAATTCTTCATCATCAGGTGTGTCAATTACTACATTTTTAATAACTTCAGTGTTTACTGGAATTTTTGGCTGTTTTGCTATATCTAATTCTGTTTTTAAATCATAGAATTTGCTTTGCCAAAAGAATGCATTTTGAAACTTTCCATTTGTAGAATCTAGTTCCTTACGTAATCTGTAGTTTTTTAGAAGCTCAGGTTTGTTGTTAATTCTTGAAGCAATTGTGTAGGCTTCATTAAGTTGAATTTCAGCAAGCTTAACCTTTTTTTGTTGCATGTTGAGTTCTCCAATAGCATTCAAAGTTCTTAAAATGCCATCGTCATTTTTAGTTCTTCTATTAAATTTCAACCCTTCTACTAAATATTCTGCAGCTTTATTATAGTCTTTAAACTGTAAATATTCGCTACCAATTCTTGGGAGTACTTCTCCTCTAATAGCTTGATCTTTTGTTGGGTTTAATAGCTTTAAAACTTTTTCGTAATACTCAATTGCTTTTCTGTGTTCTTTTCTATCTGAATATAAGGCCGCTATGTTCTTAGTTGAGGTTTTTATTCCAGAACTATCATTAAGTTGATTTCTTACATTTAAAGCTTTGATATTAAATTCTAAGGCTTTATCGACTTGATGTGTATTGTAATAGGCTTCTGCTAAATTATTATAAGCTAAACTAAGTTCATCTAAAAGGTTTTTGGTTTCAAATGTTTGTATAGCTGATAATGAGTTTTCAAGTCCAACACGATAGTTACCACGCTTAATTTCAATAAGACCAATACTATTATTCACTTTAGCAATTCCTAAAGTGTCTCCAAGTTGTCTGTAGTATTTTCTTGATTTGTTGTAGCCATCAATTGCATTGTAGTAATCATCTTTTTGAGAGTAGATTAATGCTTTGTAATAATTAACATCTGCAATACCTTTGGTGTGATTCAAAAACTTTGAAAGTCGTTCAGTTTGGTCAATATACAATAGCGCCTTTTTATAGTTCTTGCTTTTATACAATGATTTAATCAAATACAAAGATGTATCCACC